>NZ_VDGG01000066.1 GCF_006861775.1 Psychrobacillus soli
GAGGGCACTGAAAAAGTCCAGATAATTTAACTTAGCGAGGTATTCGACGATTCAATCGTCGAATACCTCGCTTTGTTCATTTATAATAGAATTATTAAATGCAGGTGGTGTTCCAGATGATTTCAAACCAAGAAACGCTCAGCTTAAGTCCTTTCCTGGCGATTTACGATATTGTCGTCCCAAAAGATAATATGCTTCGTCAAATAAATGAGCTAGTCGATTTTACATTCATATTAGAAGAATTGAAAACAAAATACTGTTTAGACAATGGACGTAATGCAATTCCTCCGATTCGTATGTTTAAGTATTTATTGTTAAAGTCCATTTTTGATGTATCAGATGTAGACATAGTGGAACGTTCAAAATACGATATGTCCTTTAAATACTTCTTAGATATGGCACCAGAAGACCCAGTTATCGATCCAAGTTCACTCACAAAATTCCGCAGGCTTCGTCTTAAAGACGTAAGCTTATTAGACTTGCTGATTGGGAAGACAGTAAAAATCGCGCTTGAAAAGAAAATCATCAAAAGTAAAACCATTATTGTGGATGCCACTCACACCAAAGCACGTTATAATCAAAAATCACCGAAAGAGTTTTTACAAGAGAAATCCAAAATTGTTCGAAAAGCCGTTTATCAATTTGATGAAGCAATGAAAGAGAAATTCCCACCGAAAACCACTACTAACGAAGTAATAGATGAAGTTGCTTACTGTGAAGCAGTTATCGCAGTCATCGAAAACGAACCAAAAATCGCCCATATTCCCGCTGTAAAAGAAAAACTAAATGTTTTAAAAGAGGTTGTGGAAGATTATCATGAGCGGCTTCACTACTCGGCAGATGATGATGCACGTGTTGGCCATAAAACTGCAGATTCTTCTTTCTTCGGATACAAAACAAATATCGCCATGAGCGACGAACGAATCATTACCGCTGCGATTGTGACAACAGGGGAAAAAAGCGATGGGAAATATCTTCAAGAATTGATTGAAAAAAGTATACAGACAGGTATGGAAATTGATACGGTAATTGGGGACGCAGCTTACTCTGAAAAGGCAAATATTGAATACACGAAAGAAAACGGAATGGCGCTCGTCGCAAAGTTGAATCCAATTCTTACGCAAGGTCCACGAAAAGAAGAAGATAAGTTTGAGTTTAATAAAGATGCGGGTATGTTTGTTTGTAAAGCAGGTCACTTGGCTACTCGAAAAGGACGCACTGGTAAAAAAGGAACGAACAATAATCAAAAACAGACGTATTATTTTGATATCGAAAAATGTAAAGTCTGCCCGATGCGAGAGGGATGTTATAAAGAAGGTGCAAAAAGTAAAACTTACTCTGTGACGATTAAATCAACAGTACACAGCGAACAAGAGGTATTTCAACAGACAACTGAATTTAAAGAAATCGCCAAATCACGCTATAAAATTGAAGCGAAGAATAGCGAATTAAAGCATGTACACGGGTATGATACAGCATCATCTGCGGGTCTATTTGGCATGGAAATACAAGGTGCCACAGCGATGTTTGCGGTCAATCTCAAGCGAATACTCACATTGTTAAAAGAAAAAGAATAGAAAAAATTAAAGAAACAGGCAACTTCTTGTTCAAAATCGAACAAGAAGTTGCCTGTTTTTGTTTGAAAAAACGATATGAATTTAAAAACGTAAGTTTTTCAGTGCCCTCGCACAATATAGACATCATCTTCAAGTTGCCTAAGGGCTTTTTAAAAATGTCCTTTACAAAGGGTACATTTTAAAGTGTTTCTTGGCTTTTTGAATGTTTCCAACTCATCATTAAAAAATCTTTTCCCTTTTTGTGTGTCTAGCGAATACATGAGAGATTAGAGTACTATTATTCGATTCCTTCCTGTGTATATCCTCTTGCAAATTTGGGTAAAATATAATAGTAAATTGTATGCGGATTGTTTACTAGTTAATCGACTTAAAAATTTTATTCAACTGATGTTTCATTGGGATTTTCCTCCAAAAATGTTCTAAAATTATCTCCCCAATCACAAATGGAAGTTACCACGGGTTCTAGAAGTAAACCAATTTCACTTAGTTCATACTCCACTTTAGGAGGTACAACCGGGTATACACATCTAGTAATTATTTTATCATCTTCTAATTCCCTCAATTGTCTAATTAACATACGTTGATTGACATCTGGAAGGTATTTTTGTATTTCGCTTAACCTTAATGGGGTTTGTTGAAGTAAACACCATATAATTGCTATCTTCCAGCGTCCGCCTATCACTGATAAAGCCAAATCTTTGCTAGTAAAAAAATTTTTTTCTTTATATTCGATTTCCATTTATTATGTTCCCTTCTCTTTTATTATTTTGTTTATAGTGACAAAAACGTCAGTATTGTTCAACTGATTATAATATGTAATTATGGGAAATGTAAATTAGAAATTAAAAAGAAAGAAGGCATTCATTTGAAAAGTAGAGCTGCTGTGGCATTTAAACCGGGAGAGCCACTTCAAATTGTAGAAATAGATGTTGAAGAACCAAAGGCAAAAGAGGTATTAGTAAAAATTCTGTATACTTCAGTCTGTCATACAGATGCTTTTACATTATCAGGTGATGATCCAGAAGGCGTATTTCCTGCTGTACTAGGGCATGAAGGTGCTGGTGTAGTCGTTGCTGTAGGTGATGAAGTTACTTTAGTAAAACCAGGGGACCATGTTATTCCACTATACACGGCTGAATGTGGAGAATGTAAATTCTGTCGTTCTGGTAAAACAAACTTATGTAGTGCCGTACGAGAAACTCAAGGCAAAGGTTTAATGCCTGACGGTACAACTCGTTTCTCTTATAATGGTGAACCTATTTATCATTACATGGGAACAAGCACATTCAGTGAATATACAGTCGTTCCTGAAATCTCTTTAGCAAAAATTGACAAAGAAGCGCCGCTTGATAAAGTTGGTCTATTTGGATGCGGTGTGACTACAGGTATTGGCGCAGTACACAACACAGCAAAAGTAGAAGAAGGAGCTGTGACAGCCGTATTTGGTTTAGGAGCCATTGGATTAGCCGCTATTCAAGGATTGGTTCAAGCAAAAGCAAGCCGAATTATTGCAATAGACTTAAATGAGGATAAGTATGAATTAGCTAAAAAAATGGGAGCAACCGATTTTTTAAATCCTGCTAAATTTGATAAACCAATCCAAGAAGTCATTGTTGAAATGACGGATGGAGGAGTAGATTATAGCTTCGAGTGTATTGGAAACGTTGAAGTAATGAGGTCTGCTCTTGAATGTTGTCATAAAGGTTGGGGTGAAAGTGTTATTATCGGTGTAGCAGGCGCAGGTAAAGAGATTCATACTCGTCCATTCCAATTAGTAACAGGGCGAGTATGGCGAGGATCAGCTTTTGGCGGTGTGAAAGGAAGAACGCAGCTTCCAGGAATGGTTGAAGATTATATGAATGGTGAAATCGATATCGATTCGTTTATCACTCACCACTTAAACTTTACAGACATCAATGAGGCATTTGATTTGCTTCATAAGGGTGAGTCAATCCGTACGATGTTAACATATGGAGAGTGAGAAAGTGAGTCTTAAACTTATTGAAAAACATCGCTCTTTCGGCGGAGAGCAATATAAGTACCGCCATTATTCAAAAAGTTTACAATGTGATATGACATTTAGTATCTACTTACCATCAAATAAAGAAGAGAAAAAAATCCCCCTTATTTGGTGGCTATCTGGCTTAACTTGTACAGATGATAATTTTAGTCAAAAAAGTGGATTTCAAAGATTAGCTGAAAAATATCAAGTGGCAGTCATTATTCCGGATACTTCACCACGTGGGGAAAATGTTGCTGATGATGAAGGATGGGACCTTGGACAAGGTGCAGGTTTCTATTTAAATGCGACACAAGATCCATGGGCAAAGCACTATAACATGTATACGTATATAGTAGATGAATTAACAGCCACTGCGACAACTTTAGTACCTCATTTTTCAGGTGAGCAAAGTATAATGGGTCACTCCATGGGGGGGCATGGCGCTTTAGTGATTGGTATGAAAAATGCTGCCAGATTTAAAGCGATTTCTGCCTTTTCTCCTATTTCAAGTCCAAGTCAAGTCCTATGGGGAATAAAAGCGTTCTCAACTTATTTAGGTGAAGATAAAACTTCCTGGAAAGAATGGGATGCTTCAGAACTGGTCAAAGAAGCTGGCATGCCGCCTATTCTCATTACGCAAGGAACGCAAGATGAGTTTTATCCAAAACAATTAGACGAAATTACTTTCTTAAAGAATGCTCGGGAAAATAATCAAGTAGTACATTACAAGAAAGCGGAAGGTTATGATCATAGCTATTTCTTTATTGCTACTTTTTTAGAGGAGCATTTCGCTTTCCATATGGAGTACTTAAAATAATTCCTTTTTACGAGAATATCCACATTGTAGCTACATGTGGATATTCTCGATTACTGCATTTTGTCGTGTATTCCAGTTAACTAACTAAAAAATAAGAAATAGTCTGAAGGGGTGAGCTAATTGGGGGATATTGTTAAAATGGAATATAAAAAAATGTTAGTTAATGACCGTGTTAAACCATATTTATTAAAAGCTCGTTATGGGATTGAAAAAGAAAGTAAACGAGTTGACTTATCCGGAAATTTAGCTAAAACGGATCATCCTAAAAGTATTTCGCAACAAGATGATCATCCGTATATTCAGCGGGATTTTTCAGAATTACAGATGGAATTAATCACACCTGTTACTGAGACATTAGAGGAACTTTTTAATTACTTAGCTGCGATCCATGATGTTGCTTATCGTTCTATGGGTGAGAATGAAATGCTTTGGCCATTAAGCATGCCGCCACAGTTACCAGAAAAAGACGAAGATATTGTGATTGCGAAATTGAAAAGTGCTGAAAATGTTCGATATCGTCAATCTTTATCGAATTCTTATGGCCGTCGTAAACAAATGCTTTGTGGTGTTCATTTTAACTTTGAATTTGGCGATGAGTTAATTCAAGCGTTATTTAACGCACAATCGGAAATTAAAGATTATCAGCATTTTAAAACAGAGATTTATCTTAAAGCCACAAGAAACTATTTACACTATCGATGGTTAGTCACTTATTTTTATGGAGCTTCTCCTAGTAGTGAAAAGAATTTTTTTGAAGAAGATTCGTTGAATGAGGTAGTAAGAAGCATTAGAAGCAGTAAATATGGTTATACGAATTCGGATGATGTTCAAGTGTCATATAGCAGTATACAGAACTATGTATCAGATCTTTCTTTGATGGTAAAAAGAGGGCTTCTATCAGCAGAAAGAGAATTTTATTCACCTGTCCGTTTAAGAGGCGGACATCATGTTTCAGAGCTAGAGGATCACGGTATTAGTTATATTGAATTGCGAAATATAGATTTAAATCCTTTTGAAACGTGTGGCATTAGCTATAAACAAGCAGAATTTCTCCATCTTTTCTTAATTTATTTACTATGGAAAGATGAAGGGAGAAATTGTGATGAGTGGGTAAAAATGGGTGAATTTTACAATGATATAGTGGCTCTTGAGCACCCATTAGAGCATACACAATTTGAAATAGAAGCTAAAAGTATGATTGATGAGATGGAACATTTAGCAGCAATTTTAAATTTGACTATTTCAGATACGTTATTTGTTCATCTGAGAGAAATGCTAATGGACCCGAGCAAGACTTTAGCTGGAAGACTTTATAAAGAAAGTGAAAAAAGCAGTCAAGGTCAAGTGGCTACGTCGATTGCTAAAGAAAATTATAAAAAATCATGGGATAAGCCATATCAATTAACAGGATTTACTGACATGGAGTTGTCCACTCAGATTTTAATGTTTGATGCGATTCAACAAGGAATCCAAGTAGAAATCTTGGATCGACAAGATCAATTTTTGAAACTTCAATTTAAAGATCATGTTGAATATGTGAAAAATGGGAATATGACAAGTAAAGATACTTATGTATCCACTTTAATTATGGAAAATAAAACAGTAACAAAGAAAATTCTTCAACAACATGGATTCCGTGTGCCGAAAGGTGAGGAATTTAATGACATAGAACAAGCTTTACGTTCCTATGATATATTTTCCACCAAATCTTTTGTTGTGAAGCCGAAAACAACAAACTATGGATTAGGAATATCTATCTTCAAAGAAGGCGCAAATTACGAAGATTATCAAAAAGCCATTACACTAGCATTTAAAGAAGACTCTTCCATATTAGTAGAAGAATTTCTTTATGGAACAGAATATCGATTTTTTGTATTAAATGATCGAGTTTATGCTGTTTTATTAAGAGTTCCTGCGAATGTTAAAGGTGACGGTAAACATACAATCGAAGAGTTAGTCATTCAAAAGAATCGTGGCCCGTTAAGAGGAAGAGACCATCGGACACCTTTAGAAAGTATCCAGTTAGGTGAATTGGAGAAGCTTATGCTTAAAGCTCAAGGATATCAAGTCGATTCGATTCCTAAAAAGGATGAAATCATCTTTCTACGTGAAAACTCCAATATTAGTACAGGTGGAGACTCGATTGATGTGACAGATCAAATTCCTGATGATTATAAAAAAATAGCAGTGGATGCAGTAGCTGCACTTGGAGCTAAAATTTGTGGTATTGATTTGATTATTGAAAATACAGAAGTTCCTGCAGATAATAAAAATGCTTACGGAATTATTGAAGCCAACTTTAATCCATCCATGTATATGCATATTTATCCATATAAAGGGGAATCTCGACGTTTAACTATGCATATCATACATTATTTATTCCCTGAACTATTACAAAGTCAGGAATCAATAAATTAGGGATACCACTAGCAAAACTTGGATTTACAACGGTAAGCTGTTGAATGACAATAAAGTTATTTACTGTTCTAATCTCAAACAAATACCCAGTCCCTACACTGGGCGGGGTGTTTTGTTTGAATATTGTGTATAATGTTTTTTGACACTTAAAAATATAAATATAAAATCGTTTGAATCTATATATTTCTTTACAATAAGCGAAAGGATTTATGTTTTTACATTTCAGTCTCGTAATATTTTGATTGAGATTTAATTTTTGACATCTATTTTCGATAAGGTTCGACATTCAAACATGTAAGTGTAATTTATTTGAGGAATTACACACTGTTATATGGATAATGACATTAGGGAAAGGAGATTGAGCGATGATTACTACTTATGAAGAAATTGTAGCTGGTTTTAAAAAAATTGATTCGGTAAAAGCACAGGAATTGGTAAAAGGGGAAGGCGAAGCTGTTATCTATATTGGCAAAGCTGTATGTCCTTATTGTCAAATATTCATTAAAAAACTAAAAAAAGTTGCTGAAGAAACTGATACTCATATCTATTATGTCAATAGTGTGGAAGAATCTGATATGGAAAGTATTACGACCTTTCGTAACGAATACGACATACCAACGGTTCCTGGTTTCATCTATACTAATGGTCACACAGTAAATGTGAAATGTGATTCATCCATGCCAGAAGAAGAAATCAAAGCTTTTATGAATAAATAATTCAATTTCAGAGCGATAAGTGTCTGCCAACATTCTGCTGGGGAATTTTGGTCACCAAGGCATATATTGATTTGAAGATATAATAAGATAAATAGTGTTATTCAATTAAACCAGCTAATAGAAGCTGCTAGTTGGCTAGCTTGAGTTCGGTATTGCACTGGACTTTAGCCAGCCAATTTTTGCTTAATACGCTTGTTGTTATAGTAATTGATGTATGCCTCAATTTTTCTTTTCAATTAATCATATGACACTAAATCTTCCCTATAATACATTTCTTGTTTTAGAAGCCCAAAGAAATTTTCCATCATCGCATTATCGGCGCAAGTTGCTTTTCGGACATACTCTGAAAAATTTTATTTTGCTTCAATGTCTTGACCCATAGTTTTTAAATTTGATAATGATACGTCGCTTCTGGAATACCTACCGCTTCCAGTACATCTTTTAATCGATATCCTTCTTCTTTGAGCTCGAATGCCAACGCTGCTTATGCTTTTCGAGGTAGGCACTCGGATTTTCCTGAAAAGCCTTTAACTTTTTAAAATAGGCAATCTCTAAACATAACAGTCCATTTTCACGTTCTAATTGTTCTTCACGTGATAACTTTTTCTTGCTTGACTGTTTTAGTTTTTTTAGACATAGGAAGAAGTCCCTTCGTTTTTCTTTCAGGCCGCCTTTATTGGTCTTTATCTCAAAATGCTTATAATGGTTTGAGCTCGCATTATCAAAACATTGCTCATAGATTTCTCGCAGCTGCTGATGTGTGGTCCAGTGTTTTTCTTAGCTCCTGTTCTTTACGTTGTGTAGCACACTAGTTCATCGTTTTGGCGATTATCTTCTCTTCACGGATTTCATCCTCCATAAATGTTTACGGTAAAGTATCTTCACTATTGTTACCTGGAGAAGAATGTCAATTTATAAGAACGCGACATAACAGCCGTTACTCGCAAAGTTGAAGTGCATATGCGTAACGTTCGCCTTGAAATTCGCAACATCATATCCATTTGCGCAACGTTTTAAACAGAATGTGTCACAGTCATTGTCATCTCACTCCAAGTAAAATTGCTATTGTAGGAATTGGTTGCTTTCACTGATCGATTGGTTGCTCTAATCCATTTACTGGATGCACACATCGAAAAAACTGCAATAAATTTTGTTTATAGCGAATCGATACTGAGTAAGTAAGCAATTTTCATTTAATTTCGCTACAGTCGAACGCTCACCCCACGGAAAGCGTCCGTCCTGCAGCGAAAATCCCAGCGGATACTTTATTCAACTCACTAAGACGCACTATCTTTATCATGTACGTCATGCCATTCATCGTTTCCATTTACTATATTGGGGCAGAGATAGGTGTTTGCGCTTTTATTATTCTGCTTCCCTCTCTTTTTGTATAAAAAATCTCCTCACTATTTAAAATACTTATCGAGAGAATCTTATTTGTCCGTTCAAATAGGGTCTTTTTTTGATCATTTTCTGCTATTATTAAACTACATTGTCGAAATATAAAGGAGTAGTTTTTTCAAATGGTCCATTCAGCAGATTTACATAACATAAAAGAACAAAACGCTTTACTTGCTACATTATTTCACGAGCATCAAGATGAAGAACGATATGCGAAGGCAAAATTGTTTGCACAGAAATTAGAACAAGGCACATTTACGATTGCATTTGCGGGGCATTTCTCTGCAGGGAAATCGAGTATGATCAATGCGCTAGTAGAAGAACAGCTGTTACCAACAAGCCCAATACCTACTTCTGCCAATATCGTAACCGTTCAAAAAACAGAGGAAAACTATGCGCTTGTTCATTTTGTCGACCAAGCACCTGTCAAATTTTCAGGTGAGTATGATATTGGATTAGTTAAAAAGTATTCCAAAGATGGCAGTCAAGTTTCTCAAATTGAAATTGGCCACGAATCATCTGGATTACCTGCAGGCATTAGTGTGATGGATACACCTGGAGTGGATTCGACAGATGATGCGCACCGAGTTTCAACAGAATCAGCACTCCATTTAGCAGATATTGTGTTTTACGTAATGGATTATAATCATGTCCAGTCTGAACTTAATTTCCAGTTTACGAAGCAATTACTTCATTATAATGAAAATGTTTATCTGATTGTTAACCAAGTCGATAAACATCGAGAAGAAGAACTATCCTTTGAGGCATTTAAACAATCCGTGGCTAATGCTTTTCTGGCATGGTCAGTGGAGCCAAAAGATATCTTTTTCACTTCATTAAAAGATAAAACGTTCGTACATAATGATTTTCCGAAAGTGCAACAAATTGTCCATCATTCCATCGATCATAAAGAAGAACTATTTATCACTTCTGCGAAAGCGACGATTGAGAAACTAGAAGATGAGCATATGCAATTTCTTGAAGACGAAAAAGAAACATGTTTCGAAACATTCGAAGAAGAGCTGACAAAGGAAGAATGGGAAAATAAAGAAGAGTTAAAGAAGCAACTAGAGCTATCCGAGACACATGTAAAATTGCAAGATGCAAGTCTTTGGAAAACAGAATTCGAAGAGGGACGAAAATCCATTTTACAAAATGCATCTGTTATGCCTTATGAGATGAGAGATGCGCTAAAAACATATGCTGAAGCAATGCAAAGCTCATTTAAAGTCGGCTTTTTAAATAGTAAAAAGAAAACCGAAGAAGAAAGAGCCAATCGATTGCAGTTAGCCAATGAATTATTAGAAAAAATTGTAGAGACGAACATTACTGCACATATAAAACAATTAATGAAACATATGCTTAAAAATGTATCATTACTTTCAGATGAACGAGCACTTGAAATAGAACAAATAGATTTTAAGTTACCAGTATCTATTTTAAAAGCGACACTTCATGAAGGTGCTAACACTACTGGAGATGCCATATTACATTATGCAAACCGGGTGCAAGAGGCGATTAATCGCTTTTACATGCGAGAAACAGATGGATGGAAAGATACAATAGCAACACAAATAAATGAACATCCAATGGAAGAAAATGAAAAAGTGGAGCAAAAGATTCTTCAATTGAATAAAAAACTGCTTGCTATTCATACGATTGAAGAAATGGAAGAAAAAATGCAAGCCTTTACAAAGGAAGTCAAAACACCATCACTTGCTATTCGAAAAGAGCGAGACAACCTATTAATCGAATGGGAAAAAGAACGAAATGCGTTTGAAAATGCTATCACCGAATATGATGCAACGGAGCTAGACACAGAAGAAAAGGCCGTACAAATAATAGAAGAAGAAAAACAGCAAGAAGTAGAGGAAGTAGAAATTTCGCCGGAAAGGGTACTTGCAAGAGCGAATAAAGTGGCAGAAGCGATCGAGCAACTTCCTGCTTTTAAAGAAGCTGCAAGTTATTTAAAAAGAAAAGCAAGTAGAGTGGAACATCAACAGTTTACAATTGCGTTATTTGGAGCATTTAGTGCTGGGAAATCGAGTTTTTCAAATGCATTAATGGGGGAACTCGTGTTACCGGTATCTCCAAATCCAACAACTGCTACGATAAATAAAATTCACCCTATGTCCGAAGATCATCCGCATAATACAGCAGATGTTACGCTAAAAACAAAACAGCAGCTATTAGAAGATGTCCAATTTGCGTATAGTATGCTTGGAGTGACTGTTTCTTCTTTGAAGGAGGCATTCGAAAAAGCACCTGGAGTTATCGAACAATCGGTAACGGAAGAGGTGCATAAATCGTTCATTGTCGCTTTTCATACAGGATATGCCCAATATGAAGCGAATCTTGGACAAACTTTACGCGTAGATGCCGAAGAGTTCCGCCTTTTTGTTGCGGAAGAATCACGTAGCTGTTTTGTAGATTTTATTGATTTTTATTACGATTGTGCGCTAACAAGACTAGGCGTGACATTAGTTGATACACCAGGAGCAGATTCTATTAATGCACGTCATACAGGTGTTGCATTTGACTATATTCGCAATGCAGATGCGGTTTTATTCGTAACGTATTTCAATCACGCATTTGCAAAAGCCGACCGTGAATTTTTAATCCAGCTTGGCCGAGTGAAAGATTCCTTTGAGCTGGATAAAATGTTCTTCGTCGTCAATGCGATCGATCTTGCTGCAAATGAGGAAGAAGAGGCACTTGTCAAAAATTATGTGCAAGGGGAGCTTCAACGATTCGGAATTAGATTCCCTCGTGTATTCGGCGTTTCTAGTTTGCAAGCATTACATGAAAAACAAACAAATACTCCTTTACATGAAGGTATGTTCCAGTTTCAAGAATCCTTTTATCAATTTCTAGAACATGATTTAAAACGAATGTCTGTTAATTCATTAGAAGAAGAGACAATACGTCAACAAGTGAAACTACATCAGATGATTGAACAAACAGAAACGAACTTAGCTAGAAAAGATGAAAGGCTAGGAGAATTACGTTCATTAGAACAAAATATTCGTAAGCGTTACACCAATTCGAAAGGGTCATTCATTGCAAAAGAAGCGAAGCAGGAGCTGGAAACATTGCTTTACTATTTGCTACAACGAGTCTATTATCGTTTCAATGAATTTTTTAAAGAAGCGTATAATCCGTCTTTATTTTCAAATCGTGCAGCAAATATCGCTTTAGAAATCGCATTAAAAGATATATTGAACATGTTGCGTTTTGATATCGAACAAGAGTTACGTGTAACGAACTTCCGTTTATTGCAATTCATTCAAAAACAGCTGACAGAGCTAGAAAAAGAGGAAATGCGCGTATTGAAAGACTGGAACGAAAGCTTTACTTACACACCGCATGAATTCGAGAATCATGATTTACTAGACTTTGAAGGGCCATTTGGACAAACTCAAAAATATGAACAAGTAAAATCCTTCTATAAAAACAATAAATCCTTTTTCGAGAAAAATGATAAAGAAAAATTGCGAGACTCGCTTTCGGAACAAACGAAAGTAGAGGCGGAAAGCTATTTGAACGAGCAACAAACAAGGCTTTTTCAATGGGCGGAGCAATATGCGGATATGGAAGCCGAAGCAGTTCGTTTGAAATGGCTAAACGATTCGATTAGTCAACTAGATGCAGAGCGTGCACTATTAGAACAAGAAGAAATGTTAGCGAAGTGGAAAGAACTATATATCATCATTTCAAACTAAAGGGGCGAACAATATGACAAACGTGTTTATTAATTGGGAAAAAGTACAGCCGGAACTAGTACGTTTCATTGATGCTCGATTCGATTTAAGTAATCCTGCGTCGGGGAGTGAAATGTATGAGGCAGGTCATTTAGAAGGAGCGATCTATTGGGATCTGGAACAAGATTTATCGGATATGACCAGTGTAAAGGGGCGTCATCCGATGATTTCAAAGGAACAGATGACGAAGCTTTGCAGACAAGCAGGACTTCAACTGGAGGACGCTATTGTCATTTATGATCAAGGAGCTTCTCCTTTTGCGCTAAGAGCTTATTTTTTATTGGAATGGGCTGGATTTACGAATGTTCATGTATTACGTGAAGGGTATGAAGCGATAAAAGGATTATTCCGAATTTCCCAGGAAGAACCTGTGATCCCTGTTTCCGATATAGTACCAAATTGGAAAGATGCTATTTATTTGGATATGGAAGATGTGAAGAAAGTAGTAGCAGGGGAGTCGGCGGGGCAGCTTGTAGATGCTCGCGCAGCATTTCGTTTTAAAGGAGAAAGTGAACCGATAGATCCTGTTGCCGGGCATATTCCGACTGCGGTTAACTTTGATTGGGAGCAGTTGAAGCAAGACGGTCAATTTTTAGAGAAAGAAATGCTTGCAAAACAGTTAGAACATGTAACCGATCAAAACAAGCCAGTCATCGCATACTGTGGTAGCGGTGTTACTGCAGCTCCACTATATGCAAGCTTAAAAGAAGCGGGTTATTCGGATGTGAAATTATATGTAGGAAGTTATAGTGACTGGATCCGGGAAAATGAAGTAGAACAAGACTGATTTTTTAAAGCAACAGTGCCCATGTCTATCGTGATAGACATGGGCACTGTTGGCCTTTTCTTATTTTTGAAAAAGTAGTTTCTTGTTAATATATGCCCCGTTCTCATCTGCGATTATTTCCGCGTAAGGAAGTCCAAAAGCGGTGTAAGCAACAATAACAGAAGATAAAGGTTCCCCGTCGACTTTTTCAATCGATTCAATTTCATAGGAAACAATTAGTAGTTGGTCTACCGTGTTACTAATAGTAGCGGCAGTCGTTTCTAATGCATATGCTGCAAAATCCTTCGTCCTACCATCTTCAATATTCTGTATATTTGTTTCTAATAAATGAGAAGGTAGAAAAGCCAAAATGCCGACGATAAGCACAACTAACTTGAAAATACCTTTACGTACTTTATAAGAAATAATTCGTTTAGCCATTTAAAACATCCCCAATTCTTTTTTGCCTCGTTTCAACATGTATATCCAGCGGATTCTAACTCTTTTAATATACTATTCAAGCGAAATTAAAATTAATCCACAAATTCCCCATTTTATTGTTGGAAAGTTCCGTGAGTAAGCAAAACGATTTCTTTTTTCTTTTATTTCCGTTATAATAAGTTGTCGTATGTAAACAATTAGAGTATAATAGGCGAATTGTATACGGATGAAATGAGGGCTAATAATGAAAAAATCGATATATGGTCTTACAAGAGATCAGTTAATAGAATGGTTACTAGAGCACGGTCAAAAGAAATATCGTGCCGAACAAGTGTGGGACTGGTTATATATTAAACGAGTACAAAGCTTCGATGATATGAAAAACGTGAGTAAAGAATGTCTAGACATATTAAAAGAAAACTTTGTCATCCAAACGTTAAAAGAATCGGTTAAACAAGAATCTGCTGACGGCACGATTAAGTTTTTGTTCGAAATGCAAGACGGCAACTTAATCGAAACGGTACTTATGCGTTTTAAATACGGTTTATCGGTTTGTGTAACGACACAAGTAGGCTGTAATATTGGCTGCAGTTTCTGTGCAAGTGGTTTACTGAAGAAGAATCGTGATTTAGACGCAGGAGAAATTGTTGGTCAAATTATGAAAGTGCAAGAGCATTTAGATCAATTACAACAAGACGAACGTGTAAGTCATATCGTTGTGATGGGTATCGGTGAGCCATTTGATAACTATACAAACTTAATGAGCTTCCTACGTACAGTAAATGATCAAAAAGGACTTGCAATCGGTGCTCGTCATATTACTGTTTCGACAAGTGGCTTAGCGAAGAAAATTATTGATTTTGCAAATGAAAATATTCAAGTAAATCTTGCCGTATCTTTACACGCACCAAATGATGAACTTCGTACAAAAATCATGGTGATCAATAAAGCATTCCCAATTGAAAAAGTAATGGATGCAGTAGATTATTATTTAGAAAAAACAAATCGCCGTATTACATTTGAATACATTCTACTAAAAGACGTAAATGACCATGTAGAAGAAGCACAGCAACTAGCGAAGTTACTGGAAAATAAACGTCATTTATCGTATGTTAATTTAATTCCATACAATCCTGTAGATGAACATGGACAATATCAACGTAGCTCTGAAAAATCAATTAGTGCGTTTTTCCAAACACTGAAAAACAAAGGTATTAATTGTGGAGTCCGCATGGAACAAGGAACAGACATTGACGCAGCTTGTGGTCAATTACGAAGCAAGCAAATCAAAAAAGAAAAAGTGAAGAACTAAAAAAACGCATTCGCCTATTGGCGATGCGTTTTTTCTATAGAGTCGTTCTGTTCACTCGGGCGTTCGTCAATTGTATGCTTGTATGCATAGCCTTTATTAATCGTAAATATAGAAAGCACTAATACAATGATGAAAGTAATTGCTCCAATGATAAAAACGGTTGTCATACTATTCCCTCCGTACTAACTATGTATACCATTATCATAACATAGCGGGAACTTGTAATATATAGTAGCTACCTGGGATTTGTTTGCATTGTTTTTTGATTTGACTTGCGAGCTCAGATAGTTCGTATATCGATTGGCAGTTATTGTTTGATACTCCAGCAATAGAAATAGTGAGAAGTGGAAATGATTCTTCGATACCGTGACGGTTTTTTGAAATGATACATCCTTTTAGCAAATCTTGTGCATGATAGAAGTTTTCTACGGATGCATCGAATTGTTGAATAATTTCTTCGCAAAGTTGTTTGCTTTTGGATGTTCCGGCGATAATGATAAAATCATCTCCCCCAATATGACCTACGAACCCGTCGGAAGGGCAGCATTGTTCTATTATATCCGCTAAGTGCATGATGACTTTATCACCTTTTTCAAAACCATATACATCATTATAAGGTTTAAAATTATCAATATCGAAGTATAGTACGGTCATATCCATATCGGAGTCGATACAGCTTTGTAGCTGTTGCTCAATCATCAGATTACCTGGCAACTCCGATAACGGATTTAAATGCTTGGCATAATCGATTTGCAGTTGCATACTTTTTTCGAGAAGATCTTTTACTGTCACAACTCCAAAATACTGGTCATCCTTTGTAACGGTGATGAAATCATATAAGTGGAGCGGATCCCGTCTCATCGCAATTTTTGCCACTACATCTATCGCTGTTTCCGCGTCTACTTTCATATAGTTTCGACTCATGATGGTGGAGATTGGTTTTTTATTATACAAACTATATCCATATGGTCCACTAAACTTTAAATGTAGTTTATTTCTTGTAATGACGCCGATTAATTTATTGCCATCTTGTATGCAAAATCCAGGGAGTGCATCGTTTGACTCCATTAAATTGCTTACTTTGGAAATAAGCATCTGACTAGAAATGGTGTTCAGAGGAGTTGCTATTTGTTCGATGGAAGTATCGGTTAATCGGTTCCTACTTACACGATTTTTTCTAGAAATTTCGGTTTTGATAATGGTTTTGACTTCCTCCCGAATGGGAAATAAGCGTGGATTCGGCTTTTGAATAAAATAACCTTGACCAAAATGGACGCCGAGTTCGATTAACGTACGAAGTTCCTCTTTCGTTTCGATTCCTTCTGCAATAATATGTATTTGTGAGTAATTTGCAAATTCACATAAACTGCTTACAAGCAATTGCTTCGTTCGGTCTTTATCAATATCGCGAATGAGTTTCATATCTAGTTTCATAAAATGAGGCCGCACATCCGTAATGACGTTTAAACCCGAATAACCAGCCCCTACGTCATCAACCGCAATTTGATAAAATTGGTTTTTATAATGTTCGATAGTATTAATAAAATCTTTTAAGTTGCTAATCGCTTCACGTTCCGTTATTTCAAAAACAATGCTATCTGTATCCATCTGAAACATGGACAAATATTCTTTCGTAAATCCTTGTTTAAATTTAGGATCGTTCATAATATTTGGATTCACGTTTAAAAAAAGTTTTCCCTCCGCTTTTAGATCAACCGCACATTTTAATGCATTGGCTCTACATAAATTTTCGAGTTCCCAAAGTTGTCCATTTTTCAACGCATAATCAAATAACATTTCGGGATTTTGCAATACAGTATTTGCCGGACCTCTCGATAATGCTTCATAACCGTAAATTTGACCACTATGTAACGAAACAATTGGTTGAAACACTGTTTGGATTGCTTTCTCTTTTAATATATACGAAAATAACTCTCCATAATCATGATCTTCAATTGCCATTTTACTAATTCCCCCTAAAATGAACAGTTAATGTTCAATCTATATTATAGTTTGAAAATATCTAGCTAGTGTAAATTGTATGTAAATTATCGATTACAGCAAAATGTTCAAAACACCGTAATTAGTTGTAGTACTATTACGATGTAGTTTAGGTATACTGCGTGGTAGTGACCGCTAGGATTTCCGCTGCAGTCGAACGCTTTTCGCCGGGTGAGCGATGAGCCATCCCCGCCGCTTAGGCGTCGTGTAGTGACCCCCAAAAGTTAGACATGATTTTTTAGTTAAGCGGCTTGCGCAAGATGAGTACGGTATTGTACAGGACTCATCTTGAATTTAGATTTCAACCTTTTATGGTTATAATAGTTTATATAATTTTGGAGTTCTTGTTTAAAATGGTCGACACTTTCAAATTCTTTTAAGTAGAGAAATTCTGATTTCAAAATCCCAAAGAAATTCTCCATGACTGAATTGTCGTAACAGTTTCCTTTGCGTGACATACTTTGAATAACCCCACGATTTTTAAGGGCATTTCGATACTGCTTCATTTGATAATGCCAACCTTGATCAGAGTGCATTAAAAGGGAATGATTTTCGGGTAAATATTCTAACGCTTTATCTAACATCTCTGAAACCAGTGAATAGGTTGGTCTAGAGCCGATTGTATACGTAATAATTTCGCTATTAAATAAATCTAATACTGGTGATAAATAGAGTTTTTCACCGAATAATTTAAACTCCGTAATATCAGTTACCCATTTCTCGTTTGGCTGTTCTGCTGTAAACTGACGATCTAGAATGTTCGGCGCAATTTTGCCAACGGTGCCTTTATAGGACTTGTATTTCTTCATACGGACAAGGCATTTTAACCCCAATTCTTTCATAATTCGTTGCACTTTTTTATGATTTACAACTTGTCCACGAATTGTTAATTCATCGCGAATACGACGGTATCCATAACGACCATCGTGTTCCTCGTAGATCTCTTTGATTTCAGCCTTTAGGTCGGCATCTGGATCCGGTTGATTCACTCGTTTGACTAAATCATAATACGTGCTACGTGGAATACCAGCGAGTTTCACCAATTCCATTACGGGAAATTCATGCCTTAGTTCATAGACTACTTGTGCTTTGTCTTGTTTAGTGGCGATTTTTCCTTGTTTTGAACTAAGGCATTCAACTTTTTTAAATAGGCAACTTCCATACGTAAGCGTTCAATTTCAGCAGCCATGTCATTCTTATCTTTTTCATTTGTATTCCTATTTTTTGGCATAGTAGTTGGACCTTCTTTCTTAGATACAAAGGCATCACTACCAGCTTTCTTAAACCTTTCCTCCCAACGTTGGACTGTGTACGGAGAGGTTAAATTAAAATGAACAGCAGTTTGAATGTATGAGGCGTTTGTTTCTGTACGATATTTTAGTACGTCTAGTTTAAACGCAGTCTCATAGAAAGTAAAACTTCTTTTCGGATTTAATGCTTCTTTTCCATGTCTTTGATATAGCGCTACCCACATAATCACTGATTTTGTGTCTACATTTGTTTGTTTGGCAACTTCGCGGTAAGAATAACGACCGGATAAATAGAGCAGAACAGCTTGATATTTTTCTTCTAAGCTAAATCGTTTTCTCATATTATGACATCCCATTCATGTGTCTAATAAATGGGGTGCAGTGCA
>NZ_VDGG01000067.1 GCF_006861775.1 Psychrobacillus soli
CTATGGGAAACCAATTAATCAGTGAAAGCAACCAGTTCTATTCGGAAAGCAATCAAATCAGCACGAGAGCAACGAAATTGCCAGTGAAAGCAACCAATTCTCATCACTCCTACACATTTTCCCTATTTGGGCGACATCCCATTAAAATTAATCCTTTTCATTTACCATATCTAGGAAGGGATAGGCGCGCGTTAGCACTTTTATTCCTGAAAGATGAGTCAATACTTTTGGAACGTTCTAAAAAGCATGATGCAAATTTGCTCATGCTTTTTTGTAAGAATTTTTATTAGTTTAAAGAAATAATAGAGAGGCTAGTAAGGCATATAGATTTCATACACATATGGATCTTCCGGTTGATCTATTCGCTCAACTTCCGTTACTTGGATCATTGGCAGTTCCCAGTCATCTACAGTTGTTTTGGATATGATACCAGTTGTGCGTATCCACTCGTCGCTAACAACGGGATGTGACATATTAGCAGAGGCAATAATACCAAAAACAGTAGAGTCTGCGATACAACAAGAGATAGCAAATCTTGCAACAACAAATTGATCTGCTTGTAAATCTGGTTCTTTAAAAACGAAGCCTATCAGTTCTATCTCTTTTCCAACGAAAGCGTTTATATTATTAACGATTATATCTAAAGTGTCTAAGTAATACTCATCCTTTACGACGATTTTTGAACTATTTAAAAGCTCATTTTTTAACTCTTCTCTATTTTTATATTCCTCATTTTCATCCAAGCCTGCATATAAGTTATTTTCGATTAGAGGATCCGTTACAACTCGGCTATCTCCTTCGAAACCATCATTATTTTTATTAGTAATATCAGCACTAACATAAGCGTCATCTGACAAAATTGCATTTTGGGTAGACAAGTTGGCACCATAGTTGATACCTCTTTTAGCTGCAATAGAACTATCTAATACAGTATCTGGAAACCAAAAGCCGATAAGTAAAGGCAATAGAAATAAAGAATAAATGAAAAAGTTTCCAAAGAAAGATCCCGTGTTGTTATGATCAAAACCGCAATTACAAAATAAATCTGTACTATTTTTGGAGCCGCTGCGCCATATTTGTATAATGCCTAAAACTAGTAATATCAAAACAGAAAAATATGAAAAAGGTATCATTTTAGGAGCAATTAAGTTTTGAATATCACCAGAGATTAGTAATTTGAAGAGGAGCAAGAAAAAACCAATCAAAATAACGCCTCTCAAAAATACATGAAACTTATAATCGGGTTCTTTTCGCATAACTCACCTCACAAAATAAAATGTTGAAAAATCAAAATAACCGCATAAACGGATACGGTAACAATCACCATATAGCCAATGACAAATTTAAATTTAAAATAGGCAAAGAGCATAAAGGAACTTTTTAAATCTAACATAGGACCAAATAGTAAAAATGCTAAAAGGGAACCAGTAGAGAATGTATGGGCAAACGAAGAGGCCACAAATGCATCCGCTTCTGAGCATAAAGACAAAATAAAGCCAAGACCCATCATGACGAGTGGGGAGACAATGTCGCTAGAAGCAAGACTAACTAATGTCTCTCGATTGAAAAAGGTTTGAAATAAACTGGCTAAGATTGTCCCGAAAATTAAGTATTTTCCCATATCAAAAAACTCGTCGGTCGAATTAAACAATAAAATTTTTAACTTGGAATTATTCTTTGCGTTCACCATTTTCACATGACTATCTACAAACTCTGTTGTTGTCCATTTCAACTGATTCGTATTTCGATAGCAGAGAAACACCACAATACCTATTATTATTGCCAAAATAAATGCTAAGATCATTCGAGCATAAGCAATACCGGGTGTTGACTGGAATGCATAGTAGGTTGAAGCGAAAACGATAGGATTTAATATAGGAGCCCCGATGATCAGAATAACGCCTAAATGCAACGGCATTCCTTTTTTGATCAGTCTTCTCACTACAGGAATAATGGCACATTCACAAACAGGAAAAAGTGCACTTAATAATGCTACTGGTACTATTGCGATAAGAGGATTTTTAGGAATCCATTTTTGAACAGTGCTTTCCGATACAAAAGTTTGGATAAGGGCAGACGCAAATACCCCCAAAAAAATAAAAGGTAATGCCTCTAAAACGATGCTTAAAAATATAGTGCCAGCATTTAACCAAGTTTTAGAGATTTCGAAAGGTATTTCTATATATTCAGCAACCATAAATGAAAAGACGATTACTCCAAAAATCAGGAAGATAAAAGTTTCCTTCCACAAGGAGATTCTGTTCGAACGCATGGGTTAACAACCTCCATTGGAAAAATATTCCTTTATAAAATTCCTTCTAATAAGTATTTACAATGTTCATTTATCGCTTCATTATTTAGGTCAGTTCCAATTAAAATAATGATCGATTTTTTGGGGACGGAAGTAGGTATTTTAGTAAATGTCACTTTGTTCGAAGCATATTGAAAGTTTAATAGCTCCTTTGTCTGTTCGATTTCGATATACCCTTTCCCCCTTAAAACATTACTTGGAAGTCCTTTAAACCATTTTTCATAAGATTTTATCGGAAAGGATGGAATATCTTCTAATTTAATCGCCTGTATAAAAGAGTGATGATGTTCATGCTCCTGAACAATATCGGTATTTTGTGGGTTCATCATAAAGGATTGAAATCGTTTTTCAAACAATAAATCGTTATCTACTTGGCCAAATTTACATTGGATGATATTCGACTCGTCTCCACCTATTTGTATAATTTTACGTATGACCTTTTGTATTTCTTCTTGTCCGATAAGATCTGTCTTGTTTAACAATAAGAGGCTGCCACATATAATTTGTTCTTTTATGAGCTTACGAACTTCACTAGAGCTAGCGAAAATACTTTGATACTCTCGGAAATGGCTAGCATCGAGCACCGTAATGATGGACATAATTTCAAATTGGTTCATATAAGGATCGGTTAATAATACTTCTTGAATTTCTAACGGATTTGCTACGCCAGTCCCTTCAATAAATAAAACATCTAAAGGATTACTTTCCATCTCTGCAACTAAATCGTTCATTGTTTCTTTTAAATCATCTTGAATCGTACAACAAATACAACCATTGAGTAGTTCTACTACTTTTTTATCCTCAAACAAATGGCCTTCTACGTTTTCTTGACCTAATTCATTAAGTATAATTCCTGGATTTTGTCCATTCGCCTTACAATGTTCAAGCATTTTTATTAAGACTGTAGTTTTTCCACTTCCAAGAAATCCGCTCAAAATATATACAGGAATTTTCGAATTTATATTCATTAAACCTCTCCTATCTGCTGCAATTCTTTTAATATATAACAAAATAGATGCTTATTAATTGTATGCTAACACGTAAATCGTAATAACTACGCTTTAGAGTTATTATTTTACTTCTTCTATTTTCGTACGTCAATGTAAAAAATGTCCCTACGTGAGAAACAATTCATAATTGTCTCGTACATATGGAACTATGAGTTGTATCAGGAATTTTATTTTGGAGCATAAAAAGGGGGGGAAATTAAATTTTGGTGCTGTTTTTGCATGGAGAATGAAGTTGTTGTGTATTTTGAACATTTATGACAATTTACTTCCAAATGTAGTTATTGTATCGTGTAAGAAAGAGATCAAATCTATCAAGAATTGGAGGAATTAGCGATGAAAGATGAAGTCTTAACCAATGCCTTCTCTGCTTGGGAGGAACTAAGCAAATCCAAAGAAGATGTGCTTGCTTATGAATCTCGCTTAAAATACATCTTGGACGAAGAAGCAAAGTTAGAAGACGTAAAATACATGGCTGAAAAAAAGGGAAGAGAAGAAGGGATTGAAGAAGGACAGAGGGAAAAAACAGAAGAAATGGTCCGGAATTTACTAAGTAAAAAAATGAATGTAGATTTTATCGCAGAAGTGACAGGATTAACAGTTCAACAGATAAAAGAGATAGCTTCGATGTGAAGAAACGATTTGAAAAAAATGTCCTTGTGTCCAAAATAAGTCATAATAGTTTCGTGCACGAGGGCGTAAAAGCTAGGGTGATAAGGATGGAGGAAAATCAGGCGAAATTATTGGAGTCGAAACAAGCAATAGAAAAGTTAGCATATGGTATTAACCCAATAGATGGATCAGCCATAGTGGGGGACCATTTGTTGAACAAACCTCAAGTGATTAGACATTTTTTTGTCCTGTTAAATTTTTTAGATAGTGAACTTGAAAAGAAACAGAAAAAAACGAGTAGAAGAAAACGTCCTAATAAAGTAGTGCTTACTTCAGAGCAGTTAGAGAGAGTGGAGTTACCAAAAGGACTCATAGGTATAAATGAGTTTGCACGTGCGGTAAATCTAGTAATTGATGAAACCGTTTCAAAAAAATTAACAGGAGCAGCAATAAATAAAAAGTTGAAGGAAATTGGTGTGTTAAGTGAAGAAAAGATTAATGATAATAGAAAGCGTACGGTAGTAAACGGAAATTCCATTGCATACGGCATTGAAAGTATGGAAGGTTACTATAATGGAGAAGCATATGAACGAGTTGTCTTCAATGATATAGGAAAAGAGTTTCTAATGAAGAATTTAATTGATTTAATGACACAGCATTAACTTGAAAAGGAAAGTATCCAAAACTTCTTTAACGGTTAAATTCGAAAACTATCGGAAGTATCAATATGCTAGACCATTACGGTAGACTTTTCAAAGGAAACAAGAACGAATAGTAAAAACCAGACCTTAGCGCTTTAGCTAAAGTCTGGTTTTACTATGTTCAAATTAAGAAGAAGCCTCTTGCTCATATACTTGAGCCATCCGCTGTTTCTTAGCCTTTCTAAAATAAAGCAATTCATAAATACAAGGAATGACAATCAGTGTAAGTAGTGTGGCCATAGCTAATCCCCCAATAACAACAATCGCAAGACTTTGGGATACTAAGCTACCTGTTTCGGCTTGCTTTAATAATAATGGAAGCATTGCACAAATGGTTGCGAGTGCGGTCATGAAGATTGGTCTCATTCTTGTTGCGGTTGCTTCCACAAGTGCATCGCGGATAATCATCTTTTCTTCGTTTTGTTTCACTCGGTCTAGAAGTACAATCGCATTTGTTACGACGATACCGATGAGCATTAATGCACCTAGAAGTGCTGTGATATCAACAGAAATTCCACTAATAAGAATTCCTAAAATAGCTCCAATTGCTGCAAGTGGTAACGAACAAAGAATGGCGATTGGTGCTTTGATCGATTTAAATGTGATGACCATTATGAAAAATACGATCCCGATCGAGACAAGCATAATAAGGAATAAATCTGTAAAATCTTCTGCTTGCTGACTGCTAGATCCTCCGATTAGCACTTCTACGTTTTCTGGAATATCCATGCCTTTGTTGTCTTTTTGATCTCCGAAAATATCTACATTAATAGCGCTCGAAATTTCCGATAGCTTTGCAGGGTCAACGGATGCTGTTACTCGAAGGTAGGCATCCCCGTCTTTATGGAACTGGTTCGTAGAACGTTCTTCGCTGTGTAATGTAGCAAGAGACGAGACTGGAACAGGGCCTGATTCGGTCATAACCGGTATATTTTCCAAATCTTCCGGGGTTTTCGTATCTAGAAGGGGTTCTAAGAATACCGTTTTTTGCTGCTCATTTAAACTGATTGTTCCGATTGGTGTTTTATTTAGCATGACACCCAATTGTTGTGCAATTTGTTCTGTGTTTCCTTTGGAAGGATCGACAACAAGAGAGTGTACGGTTTTCTTTTCATCTTGATTGGTCGTAACTTCCTCTACGCCGTCTATAGTTTCCATTTTGTCTTTAATTGTTGTCGCCGTTTTTTCCAAATCGGCTAAATTGTCACCAACTACATCAATCGTAATAGTTGCGCTAGCTCCTCCCATCATAAAGGAAGCTGCTGTTACTTCTAAAATGGCGTCAGGATATTGGTCTTTCTTCTTTTCCATTTCTTTCACGATAACATCCGTATCTTTTTTATCATGCAATAAAATACTGAAAGATGCTTCTGTCGGAGACCCAACCCAGCCATATTGTGCAGCTTCTGCTGGGGAACCTACTTGTGAAAATACATGTTGTACTTCATCCATTGTTAAAATAGAGGTTTCAAGTTCGATTGTTTTTTCCTTAATTTCATCAATTGGCGTATCATTTGGGTAACTTAATGTAGCCACAACATAATCGGCAGAGGAGTTATCGACTGCTCCTTTTGGAATGGCAAAATAAGTACCGATCGAACCTATGAATAGCAGGATAGAAATCGTGAAAATAATCCACTTATGATTCAATGACCATGTCACTACTTTTGGAAAACGAACAGCCGGTTTATGTTCTGGAATTTTCGTGTTCTTTAATAATCCCGCACTCATTAAAGGAACTACTGTTAAAGCGACGATTAAAGATGCGAGTAAAGAATACGTAACCGTTAAAGCAAATGGTAAAAGAAATTCTTGAAGCCCTCCATTTAGTAAACTCATCGGCAAGAAAACGGCAACAGTTGTTAAGGTAGAAGCCGTAATTGCAGCTCCGACTTGTTTTGTTGCATCTATAATCATTTGAACAGAAAATTTCTCTGTTTGCATTTTGCGGAAAATATTTTCGATCACGACGATACTATCATCTACAAGACGTCCAACTGCAACAGCGACACCGCCAAGCGTTAAGATATTCAGTGTTACACCTGATAACGATAGTAAAAATAGGGTGAAACAAAGAGATAAAGGAATAGATACAATTGTTATAAAAGTAGTACGGATATTTCGTAAGAAAAGCATGATGACAATCGTTGCAAATAGTGCACCTAGTAACACTTCTTTTATCATTGTATGAACGGAATTTTCGACTAAATCAGAAGAGGATACGTAAATAACAGATTCCTGTTGATCATACTTATCGTTGATTTCTTTCGTTACTTTTTCAATTTCTTTACTAATCGTTACTGCATTTGATTGACTATCTTTTGTAATGCTAATATCTAAGCCATCTTTTCCATTGAAACGGCTAATGAAATTCGCATCCGTCGTTTCTTGAATCGTCGCAATATCTCCAAGCTTTACATCAGGAGCTACCGTTATTCCTTTTAGTTTTTCAATACTTGTGACGTCACCGATCACTTTAATATTGCTTGTTTTGCCATCGATCATTTTTTCCCCTACTGCAACGGAAGCGTTTTGACCATTCAAAACACCCATAACTGCTTGAAGCGGGATTTGATGTTCAGCCAATTTCTCATCATCTATTTTGACCGATATGATGGAATCGGTAGTTCCATATATATCGACATTTGAGACACCTTTAATATCTTGATAGAGAGCACGTAATTCATTGCGTGCAAAATCTATATTTTTAGCTGTCAGCCCATCATCAAAAGTGACCGCGATATTCACAATCGGAATCATGGAAGTGTTCAGCTGAGAAATGATTGGCTTGGATACATAGGCAGGTAAAGCTACATTGTTTAACGCATCCACTACATCTTGTTTTGCTTGTTTCATATCATAGCCTGCCTCGTAAAACAGGTCTACTTGGGAAAATCCATCACCGGTTCTAGAAAAGACCGATGTTTTTCCATTCAATCCCGTTACTGCTCTTTCTATCGGAGTGGTGACTTCCGATTCCATTGTTTTAGAATCGGTTCCTTGGCCCATGGAAATAATGGTCACTTGCGGATTATCTGCAGATGGTAAAAATTCCATTGGCAATCTAAAATAACTAACAACACCAATTACTAATATTAAAACGGTTAATACAGTGATGGCGGCTTTGTTACCAAAAGCCCACTTGGTGAATATTGACATAAAAATGATTCCTCCTAAAAATGACGATTTGTTTAAAGAAAACACAAAATGGATTTTTAAATAAAATTAGATATTTTTTGTTAATTAAATGGAACAAAAAGACTCCTTTCTATTGTTTCATTCGCATCTTCATTGTAGAAAATAGAAAAATATTCCACATTGATCTTGAGAATTATCTTTATCTACGACCTTAGACTTAGGAGGAAGAGGGACCGACATATACCTTGTATTACTCTTCATAAAAACTATGTAATTTTCATTTGTTTTTTATATGTTATTATTTTCCTAGGAAGGAGTGAGGGGAATGGATAAGTTTACTATCAGTTCTATTGGAACAGTATATAATGAAAGAAAAACACCGGAAGATGATTATTGGGGTAATGTCATCTCTGAAATTAAGTTAAATAATGAGTGGGATACGAGCTGCTTAGATGGCATAGAGTCTTTTAGCCATTTGGAAATCCTCTATTTATTTCATCTTGTTTCAGATGACAAGATTCAATATACATCGAGACATCCTAGAAATAATAAAAAGTATACAAAAGTCGGTATTTTTGCGCAAAGAGGAAAAAATAGACCAAATAAAATAGGTCTAACAGTTGTTGAACTAATTAAGCGAAAAGGCAATACTCTTACGGTCAGAGGGTTAGATGCAATAGATGGTACGCCAATAATCGATGTCAAGCCTGTGATGAACGAATTTTTACCAAAAGGAGAAGTAAAACAACCCGAGTGGGCGACTGATCTGATGGTGAATTATTGGGGATAAGTGGGGCTCGGTTACTATCCATTTTAGTGTTCAGTGAATCTATTTATGTCTATAATGAAGCAAGATGGAAGCGTGATTTTGGGAATAAGTCTTGATATAAGTAAACTTCGAAGGAGAAATGCACGATGAATTTTATTACATCATTATTTGATTCACATTTTGACTTATATATAAGACTAGTTGTCGCAACGGTTCTCGGATTTTTTATTGGTTTAGAAAGAGCGATTAAAAATAAGCCAGCGGGAATTAGAACTCATATATTAGTATGTTTAGGATCAACATTAGCAATGTCTTTATCTACTTTAAACCAAGGACCTTATATGGACCCGATGCGATTAGCAGCCCAAGTAATTAGTGGAATCGGTTTTCTTGGAGCTGGGGTAATTTGGATCGATAAGGGGAATGTAAAACGTGGACTCACTACTGCTGCAAATCTATGGATCACTGCTTGTGTCGGTTTGACAATAGGGTATGGAGCATATGACTTAGCTATCATCACCGCAATCTTAATGTTCATTGCAATGAACTTACCAAAACTTGTGGTGAAATTGGGAATCTTACAATCAAGAGGAAAAGATGACGATAGTGATGGGGAGTAACCGAATAGTTTAAATTGGATGAATGAAGTAAAGACTAAAATTATCGTAATGAGCGATTATTGTAGTCTTTTTGCTATTTAAAATAAAGGAAGTCGTTATAGAATAGGGGATAAAAACTGTGGAACAAATGAAAAAAGATGCAATGGACCAAAGAACTAATCAACATGCAAAATTGATCGACGACTGGATTACACATTATCGCCCTTTTACTTCTCAAGGAAAAAATGCTTCCTACATACCTGCTTTAGAAAAGGCAAACTCATCGCATTTAGGCATCTCCATCATAGAGCCAGATGGAACCATTATAAAGTCTGGTGATTGGGAAGTAACATTTACGCTACAAAGCATTTCCAAAGTAATTAGTTTTATCGTTACATGTATGCATCATGGCATTCCTTATGTTTTAGAAAGAGTTGATTTAGAACCAACTGGAGATCCTTTTGACTCGATTATTCGTTTAGAAATGCATAAGCATGGAAAACCATTTAATCCGATGATTAATGCAGGAGCCATTACGGTTTCTTCGATTCTTCCAGGGGAAACCCCAAAAGCAAAGTTAGAATCCGTATTAACGTTAATGGAGAAAATGGTAGGAAAACCTTTTACCTATAATGAAGAAGTATTTCGCTCAGAATGGGAAACGGCAAACCGAAACAGAGCGCTCGCTTATTATTTAAAAGAAACAGGCTATTTAGATATGGATGTAGAGGAAGCATTAGAAGTATATTTGAAGCAATGCTCGATAGAAGTAAACACAGAAGACATTGCTTTGATCGGGTTAGTTTTAGCGAATGATGGGTATCATCCTATTCGTAAAGAGCAAATTCTTCCGAAAGAAATTGCTAGATTAGCAAAGAGTCTAATGCTTACTTGTGGAGTCTATAATAATTCAGGTCGCTTTGCTGCATTCATTGGAATTCCAGCAAAAACCGGGGTATCAGGTGGAATCATGGCAGCAGTACCTCCCCGTGTTAGACAAGTTGCTTCACCTCTACTCGAAGGATGTGGGATAGGTATTTATGGACCTGCAATCGATGAGTACGGGAGTAGTGTGGCGGGTGTTTTATTACTAGAAAAAATAGCGAATACATGGGATTTGAGTATTTTTTAACGTAGAAATGTAAAAGGCTCTACAAATTTTCTGATTTATAGGGCCTTATTCCTTATTCAATCCTATTTAGTTGTTGATACCTTGTGGAAACAATCGTATAATACTTTAGTAGAATAAGCACTGAACTAATTTCCATACAGTCCAATCCCACGCTCTGGTAATCTACCGTATTACCAAAACATAACTTTAATCATGCCGATTATAGTTTTCTTCCATCTTCCATTTAAAATATGAATGATTCCATTCATCAACATGATTTCAAAACTGTTCGAATAGTAGTTACTTAACGAGAAAGAATATTTATTTGCCATTCCATACGTATGTACGTGTTACAAAACACAAAAAACGTGTCACGAACTTTAAAATCCAATTAAATAATGGGGGTAGCCATATGCAAGATTCGTCATTAAAGAGATTTGGGGTTTCAATGGAGGGAAATTTGCTGCGGAAGTTTGACGATTTAGTCAAACAGAAAGGTTATGAAAATCGTTCTGAAGCCGTTCGGGATCTTGTGCGAGATGCAATCGTTAAACAAACATGGGAAGATAGTGAACAAATTATTGCAGGAAGTATTCTATTGTTTTATAACCATCATCAACGAAATCTACTGGAAGAAATGACAAAAATTCAACATAGCGTGCACGATGTCATCCTTGCAACTACACACTTCCATTTGGATCATGATAGTTGCTTGGAACTAATTGTTGTAAAAGGAAAAGTAAAAGAAGTGCAAGAGCTAAGTAATAAGTTGACGAGTTTAAAAGGTGTAGGGTACGGGAGTTTTACAGTGGCGCCAGTAGAACAGGTGTAAGTTTACAAGAATAACAACTAAGGGAGAATAATATATGACAAAGAAATTTTTCGGATTAATAGTAATAGCAGTAGTAGTTTGTTCCATTCTATTGGCTGGTTGTTCCACATCAAAATCTAGTCAAACCAATGATACCAATAAAGATAAGCCAAAAGATGAGCTTGTTTTAGCTTTTGGATCAGAACCTGAAACTGGATTCGATCCAACTACTGGTTGGGGACGTTATGGTTCACCACTCTTCCAGAGTACTCTGTTAAAAAGAGATGACAAGCTTAATATTGTAAATGATTTGGCAACAAGTTATGAAGTAAATGAAGATGGAAAAGTGTGGACAGTGAAATTACGCGATGATGTGAAATTTTCAGATGGCGAGCCATTAACAGCTGAAGATGTGCAATTTACATTCGAAACTGCAGCGGCTAGTGGATCCGTTATCGATTTAAATGGATTGGTAAAAGTAGAAGCAGTTGATAATACGACTGTAACGTTTACGTTAAAAGAAGTACAATCCACTTTTGTTAATAATCTAGTGGCAACTGGAATTGTACCAAAACATGCATATGATGAGAATTATGGTGAAAATCCTGTAGGATCTGGACCTTTTCAGCTCGTCCAATGGGACAAAGGACAGCAGATGATTGTTAAGGAAAATCCTGAATACTATGGTAAAAAGCCGTACTTTAAAAAAGTAACTTTTGTATTCTTAAATGAGGATGCTGCATTTGCTGCTGCCCAAGCGGGAACAGTAGATCTTGCCTATATTCCAGCGGCATTTAGTAATAGAAAAGTGCCTGGCATGAAACTGGAAGCAGTTAAAACTGTGGACAATCGTGGAATTGTATTCCCATATGTAAAATCAGGTGACGTTACGGAAGATGGTTTACCGATTGGTAATGACGTAACAGCTGATCCAGCTATTCGTCATGCTATTAATATTGCGGTTGATCGAAAAGCTCTAATTGATGGTGTTTTAGAAGGACAGGGAACGCCGGCTTACACTTCTGTTGATGGACTACCTTGGTGGAATCCGGATACAGTTATTGAAGATGCCGATTTAGACGGGGCACGTAAACTGCTAGAAGAAGCAGGTTGGAAAGACATAGATGGCGATGGAATTCTAGAGAAAGACTCTTTGAAAGCCGAATTTAGTCTATATTATGTTGCGGATGATGTAGTAAGACAATCTCTTGCGATTGCTGTTGCAGATATGATGAAACCACTCGGTATTCATATAAAAATAGAGGGTGGAAGTTGGGATATCATTGGGCAGAAGATGTATTCAGAGGCTGTACTAATGGGATGGGGAAGTCATGACCCACATGAAATGTACAACATATACGCTAGCAGTAATGCTGGAGTAGAGTACTATAATACAGGATATTATAAAAATGCCAAAGTAGATGAATATTTTAAGGCGGCGCTTCAGGCTAAAAGTGAAGCTGAGGCAATAGAATTTTGGCAAAAAGCACAATGGGATGGAACAACAGGTTTAAGTGCAAAAGGAGATGCTCCTTGGGCGTGGTTAGTTAATATTGATCACTTATACTTAGTGAAAGATGACTTAGATATTGGACAACAAAGAATTCATGTACATGGGCATGGATGGCCAGCTACAGATAATATTGTTGATTGGAAATGGAGTAAGTAAGTTGCGTAAAAATGTTGGGTTAAAGATTGGAATCTTTCTATTGTTGAAAGGTTTAAGAATGCTTACATTATTAGTCGCTATCTGTTTAATCTCGTTTTTATTAATAAAAAACTCTCCGATTGATCCAATTCAAGCGTACATTGGCGCGGATATGTTAAAAGTAGGTCCAGAGCAACGAGAGAAGATAGCGGAGTATTGGGGACTCAACGAACCAGTAATGGTACAGTTTTTGAATTGGGGTTCTGCTTTACTGCAAGGGGATTTAGGAAATTCTATGACTTATCGCCGTCCTGTTGCGGATATAATTGGCGAACGGTTTCTAAATTCACTTGTTTTAATGTTAACAGCATGGATTTTATCAGGAATGATTGGATTTATAATGGGTGTTGTATCCGCGATGAAAAAGGACACTTGGATTGACCGAATGATTAAATGGTATTGTTACACGCTAGCATCTACGCCTACTTTTTGGATGGGGCTTTTAATGCTCATTGTTTTTGCGGTTTGGCTCGGTTGGTTTCCGATCGGACTAGGTGTGCCAGCTGGTGTTCTAGCAGAAGATGTTACGATAGCAGACCGCATAGAACATCTTGTACTTCCAGCGATTACACTTAGTATCATAGGCGTTGCGAATGTAGCATTACATACGCGTCAGAAGTTAATCGATGTTCTTTCGAGTGATTATGTGTTGTTTGCTAGAGCTAGAGGTGAACGTGGCTTCACTTTGTTTTGGAGACATGGGTTACGGAATGTTGCGTTGCCTGCCATCACTTTACAATTTGCTGCATTTAGTGAATTGTTTGGTGGTGCGGTGCTTGCTGAACAAGTATTTTCTTATCCGGGTCTCGGCCAAGCGACAGTCGAAGCAGGTCTTAGAGGAGACGTTCCTCTTTTATTGGGCCTAGTCATATTTAGTACATTCTTTGTTTTTGCAGGAAATTTAATTGCCGATTTAATCTACTACATAGTAGATCCGAGAACGAGGGAGAGTAGAATGTTATGATTCCAAGTCTCAAAGTGAAAAATAAAGAACAAAAGATGAAACTGTTTTCTCTCAATCGAAGACAGAGAACGCTTTTAACCATCCTTTTCTTCGCTATTTTCTTAATAACGGTTGTTATAGTTGGTGCAGTACTAGATAAGGATCTAATTGCTACGAATCTTATCGAACGAAATTTGGCACCTTCACTGGATCATCTTTTTGGAACAGACTGGTTAGGTAGAGATATGTTTACCCGAACGATAATGGGCCTTTCTTTAAGTATAGGGGTAGGAATGATTGGAGCAGTAGGCAGTACATTAATCGCTCTAACGCTCGGTATGGCTGCAGCAACAATGGGAAAAGTGGCAGATCGTGTGATTTCTTGGCTGATCGACCTTTTTCTAAGTGTGCCGCATCTAGTTACCCTTATTCTGATTGCCTTTGCGTTGGGCGGAGGATTTAAAGGAATTGTTATGGGACTTATGCTAACCCATTGGCCAAGCTTAGCTCGGGTCATCAGAGCAGAAGTTATGCAAATTCGGTCAGCCGAATATGTGCAAATATCTCAGCAGATGGGAAAATCCAGATGGTGGATTGCTATTCATCATATTCTTCCCCATTTGACACCGCAAGTTCTAATTGGTTTTATGTTGCTGTTTCCCCATGTAATTTTACATGAAGCTGCTGTGACATTTATAGGTTTGGGGTTATCGCCACATGAACCAGCTATTGGAATTATTCTGTCAGAATCTATGAAGTATTTGTCAGCAGGTATGTGGTGGCTCGCCTTTTTCCCTGGGTTTTGCTTACTCATTATCGTTCAGGCATTTGATCGAATTGGAGAAAATCTTAGATTACTGATAGATCCTACGAAAAGCAACAATTAATAGAAGGAGGGGAAAAGATGCCTATCCTTGAAGTAGAAAATTTATCTATATCATTCAACCAATATACAACTGGTTTGAAGCAGAAAAATATACAAGTTATTTCAAGTTTAAATGTCACGTTAGAAGAAGGCGAAATACTAGCAGTAGTAGGAGCCAGTGGTTCAGGGAAAAGCTTACTCGCTCATGCCATTCTTGGCATACTTCCTGACAATGCAACAATAAGTGGAACCATTAAATACAACGGGGAAGTGCTTACTAATTCACAGCAAGCCTCGTTACGTGGGAAAGAAATTGCACTTATTCCACAATCGACAAACTATTTGGACCCACTTATGCGCGTAGGAAATCAAGTTCGTACTTCCGTAAGAACAGGTGACGCTACTTTAGCACAACGAGCGGTTTTTAAACGGCTTCACTTAAAACAAAACGTAGAGAAAATGTTTCCTTTTCAACTTTCTGGAGGAATGGCACGAAGAACGCTTCTATCCACTGCAATTGTAAGTGACGCGAAAGTAATTATTGCGGATGAACCTACACCGGGTCTAGATCCAGTTGTTATAAAAGAGGCATTAAGTAATTTCAGAGAATTTGCTGACAATGGTTGTGCAGTTATGCTAATTACGCATGATATTGAATCTGCTTTAACGATTGCCGATAAAATTGCTGTATTTTACGCAGGTACGACGGTAGAAGTAGCACCTGTAGAAAATTTTACTGGGGATGGTGAAGGACTACGACATCCATACAGTAAAGCACTATGGAGAGCATTACCACAAAATGAGTTTATCCCTATTCCCGGTTCGCAGCCCCATCCGAGTGCTTTGCCATCTGGTTGCTTGTTTGCACCACGTTGTATAAAGGCAACTGCTGCATGCAGCCAACAACAACCGGAGATGCGAGAACTTCGTAATGGAATGGTGAGGTGTATTCATGCAACTTGAAGCAAATAACGTCGGATTTCGATATGGGAATGGACCGTGGCTATTTCAAGGTGTCCATTTAACGGTGGAACCAGGAGAAATTGTAGGACTCACAGGACCAAGTGGACGCGGTAAAACTACTTTTTGCCGCATCTTATCGGGATATCAAAAGCCTTTGGAAGGGAATATTACAATAGGTGGTATACCAGTATCTTCTAAAGGAACACATCCAGTACAATTAGTTTTCCAACATCCAGAAAAAGCAGTAAATCCACGCTGGAAAATGGAAAAGGTGCTGAATGAAGGTGGAAGACCTGATCAAGAGTTGCTGGATTTATTAGGGATTAAGCAGGAATGGCTGACACGGTATCCAAGTGAGTTATCTGGAGGAGAGTTGCAACGATTTTGTATAGCAAGAGCATTGGGTTCTCATACTCGTTTTCTCATTGCTGATGAAATGACGACGATGCTCGATGCAATCACGCAAGCCCAACTTTGGCATGCAGTTCTTGAAATTGCGAAAAAGAGAGAGATGGGGATTATCGTTGTCAGTCACGAAGCTAAGCTTGTTCAAAGATTGTGTCAACGAGTGATCGAATTATAGTAAAAATTCTTTTATTTGCATCGAATTTTATAATACTTGTAAGCTGTCCAAGCACGTAATCGTGGGGGCAGCTTCTTTTTTGATAGTTTAGGGAATTATAAGCACATAATAAGGATACTGCGTGGTAATGCGCTGAATGAAGTATCCGCTGGGATTTTCGCTGCAGTCGAACGCTTTCCGCCGGGTGAGCGATGAGCCATCCCCGCCGCTTAGGCGTCGTAGGGATGTCTCATTTGCCCACAGAGGAACAAAGGCTAAGAGCGCCACATCGTGTGGCAACGCCTTCGTGACCAACATCCTGTTGGCCTCGGCAGGAGTCGTCGCCTACAGCGAAAATCAACGGAAATTGCTTACTTATCAGCTTCGGCTCGTAAAAAACGAAATTTTTTACAGTTTTTTCGACCCAGCAAATTGTGTGTGACGGTAGTAAATTTTA
>NZ_VDGG01000068.1 GCF_006861775.1 Psychrobacillus soli
TGAGCATAATGAGACTTCACAACGTCCGCCTAAGCGGCGGTGAAGGCTCATCGCTCACCCCGCGGAAAGCGTCCACCCTGAAGCGGAAATCCTAGCGGTCATTACCACGCAGTATCCCTATATCACGTACAATACAAAGAATCCCAAACCTTATGTTACTTAAAAAAATTACACACATGTCTAAATTTTTATATTTGCCAAAGCATAAAGAAAAAGACTTCCCATTCATTCACAAAATGATAGGAAGTCTTTTTTATAAGATAAACAAAGATCACTTATAGAAACTTGTAGGTATCGCCGCGAAATTTCTTTTATGGTAAAGTAATGGATTTTTATCTTCATTATGGATATGGATAACCTCTCCAATGAAAATAATATGGTCTCCAGCATCAATTTGCTTTGCAGTTTTGCATTCTAATTGAGCAAGTGAACCAGACAACACAGGTAATTGTCTTTCCGACTCTTCCCATTTACATTGACTGAAACGATCCTCTACTTTAGAAGCGAATAAACTACAAATGTCGGCTTGATCGTCTGCCAAAATATTTACTGCAAATTTTTCCGCCTCTATAAATGCAGGATAAGAACCCGACTTTTTATCAATAGACCATAATATGAGTAAAGGATCTAAAGAAACTGAAGCAAACGAATTAACCGTTAACCCTATTGGATTATTTGCATCATCAAAAGTAGTAACAACCGTTACACCTGTCGGATAATTTCCTAACGCTTTTTTGAACTCCTCTTGTGCTGAACTTACATTTACATTTACACTTACCATGAAAATACACTCCCATTCTAGTTTATTTTACAATGACAACGCGATGTTCTACTGGTTCCATTAACTTATTCTTAGGGGATGCAATAGGATTACCAAATGGTAACTGGGCAATAAGCTCCCATTTTTCTTGAATTCCCCAAGTTTCTTTCACTTCTTTCGAAAGTTCTGGATAGAAGTGTTGCAGGCTTGCTCCAAAGCCCTCTTGTTCAAGTGACGTCCAAACCAAATACTGTAGCATACCGGACGCTTGATGAGACCAAACAGGAAAATACTGTTCTACGCTTGCAAATTTCTCCTGGAATGTTTCCACAACAGCATAATCTTCAAAAAACAATACCGTACCGTAACCACTAGCAAAACCTTCAAATCGACTTTGTGTAGAAGGAATCTTCTCTTCTGCAAGTCCTTGTTTCACTGAGTCAAATGCTAGTTTCCAAAACTTTTTATGCTGTTCACCTAATAACACAACAATTCGACCTGTTTGCGAATTGAATGCAGTAGGTGTGTGCTTTACAACTAAATTTACGATATCTTGAATTCTTTCATCGGAAATAATCTTTTCATCATTAATGCCATAAATAGAGCGTCTACTTTGAACGGCAGAATAAAAACTTTTGGTCATTTTGAATTCGCCCTTTCCTTCTTCATAATTCTAGCCGGAAGCATTTCACATGCACATCTGCATTATGAAAGTCTTTTGATTCATCACGCTTAAAACCAAGATGTTCGTACAATCGGATCGCTTGAGTCATATTAGCACCTGAGTGTAAATATAAAAAGCTAGCTCCTTTTTCTTTCGCATAGCTCGCACTTTCCTTTAACAAAGCTCTCGCGATGCCTTTTCCTCTTGTATTTGGACTAACGGCAAGCAATCTCACAATCGGATCAACTATGCCGATCTCCGGCCTTTGATAAGCAGCTTCTGAGTTCGTGAATAATTGTAATGTCCCTAAGAATTTCCCTTCACTTTTTGCTACTAATACTCTATCTATTGCCGGATTATCTAGTGAATGTTTAATACTCTCCAAATACGCTTGCCAAACTGCTGTACTAAATTCACTTTCATATTGCCCGTAACTTTCTACTAACAACTCCGCTACAGCCTCTTTGTCGACTTCCTTCAATATATCAATTGTAATTACACTCGGCATATTATTCCTCCTCGTAATGAGACTCAAAAACTTTGAAGATCCAATCGATAGCATTTTACTAGGAAATTCAATTTATTAAACTCTTTCGATGTATCACGTTTAAAACCTAGATATTCATATAATCGAATTGCTTTAGACATTTTATCACTTGTATGTAAATAGATGTGTTTAGCACCTATTTCGTGTGCATAATTGATACTTTCCTTGATCAATGCTTGTGCGATTCCCTTTCCTCTTGCAGCCGGGCTAACCGCAAGCATACGAATAATTGGGGAGTCGATTTCTAGATCAGGTTTGTTATAAGCCATTTCTGAGTTGGAAAATAATTGTAGTGTCCCCAAAACCTCTTCACCATCTTTAGCAACTAAAAACTTAGCTACTTGCGGGTTATTTACAGAAGCCTCTAGATCAGACGCGTAATCGAACCAATCTTGTAGTTTTGCATATGATCCCTTGTATTGTGCATAGCTTTCTACTAGTAATCTACCAACAGCTTCTTTTTCATTTTCCTGTAATGTATCTATTGTTAGCACACTTGTCATAGCGAAACCTCCATCTGTTCGTTTTAGAGCCCTTATGCGACTCCACCTTTACTGTATTGCTGCACTCTCTTTTCAACTAAATAATAAATACCTTCCATAATGATCGAGATTCCCCAATAGATTAAACCAGCAGCAATAAATGATTCTAAAAACTTTAAGTTAGATGATGCTACAATATTAGCTGTACCAGTCAATTCTTTTTGAGAGACTAGAAATGCAATGGAAGTTGTATGTAAAAATCCGACAGAGAGATTAGTGAAGTTTGGAATGGACTTCGCTAAAGCTTGCGGCAGTAAAATACGCCCCATCGCTTGAGGAGTGCTCATGCCAATAGAATAAGCTGCTTCCATCTGACCTTTTGCAACACTGGAAATTCCAGAGCGTATAATTTCTGATAAATACGCCCCTGCTGTAAGGGAAAGTGCAAATAACACAAATAAGACAATTGGTATTTTATTTGTTTCATAAGGTAAATTAAAATAGTTAATAATACTATCTAGCAACATCGGAATACCAAAATACACTAACATAATGTGCATGATCGCTGGTGTGCCTCGAAAAAAAGATACATAGCCATTGGCAATCGAATATATCCCCTTCACTTTGTACTCCCGTATGAACGTAACTACTAAGCCGATAAAGAAACCAATTACTACTGGAACAATGGCTAATACTAACGTTAATGGTATAGCTTTTGCAATTTCTTTAAATGCCACCCAAATAAATGGAATATCAATTACCATGGTTAAACACCTCCTTCACCATCAAGCAACCGAAGCATCTGTTCCCTGATAACGATTTGTATATTTTTCAAATACTTTAAATCCTTTTTCAAGTATTAATACGACCACGTAATAAATGACAGATAGTGCAATATAAACTTCTAAAGCATGAGCAGTAGCTGCGATGATCGTTTCCCCTCTTCCCATCATGTCCATTACTCCTATCGTAAAAGCTAATGAAGTGTCTTTCAATGAACCAATAACTGTATTCGCGATATTTGGAAATGCAACGCGAATCGCCTGAGGGAATATGATACGAGTAAAGTTTTGAAAAGGCGTCATTCCAATAGAATACGCCGCTTCCGTTTGCCCGAATTCTACCGCAGAAATCGCTCCCCGGAAAATTTCTGCAAATATAGCACCATTACTTAATGAATACGTGATAATCACAAAAATTAATGCATCCATCCTAGTAATATCAATATTTATGAGCGACAATACAGCAGGCAGCCCATAAAACACTAAAAATAATTGAATAATAATCGGTGTTCCTCTGATAAACGATATATAAAGTGTGACTATTTGCTTTAAAATTGGAATATGGAACAATTTTGGTATAGCTGCTGCTATACCAATGATTGTTCCTAAAATGATAGATGCAACTAAAATCTCTAGCGTCACACCAAGATATTTTACTAATGTTGGAATAAACTCAATAATTAATGAAGGATCAAATACTTTTCCCACTTGCTCTGCTCCCTTCCCTCAGATGGAGAAGGATTAGAATTCTACCGAATAATCCTCTCCAAGCCATTCCTCACTTAATGCACTTACAGTTCCGTCTTCTTTCAATTCAGTTAATGCTTCATCAATACGCTTTTGAAGCGTTGTGTTTCCTTTTTGTAATAAAAAGTAAACATTTGAATTGAGTAAAGTGTCTCCTACAACTTTTTGTTGTGCGTCTGATTGTTCATTTAAAAAATCTGCTGCAAATGGCGTTGAAATAGTTGCATCTACACGACCAGTACGAAGTTGATTAATAATATCAGATGTACTTGAAGTATAGATAATTTCTGCACCAAGGTTGTTTTCTTTGTTATATTTCTCCATATATACCGCTGCATTACTAGTAGCTGTAGTAGCTATCTTTTTTCCTGCCAAATCATCGATAGATTGAATGCTATCATTGTCTTGATGAACTGTTACTTTTAAAGGAAAAACATTATACGGTACTTCATTGAATAAGAACTTTGCTTCCCGTTCTTCGTTTACTTCCATTTGATGGGCTACAAAATCGATTTTATTTGTTTCTAAGCTCAGTAATAAGTTAGAGAAATCCATCGTTTTAAATTCAAATTCATACTCCTCTAATTTCTCATCGATCGCACGAACTAATTCCACATCGTAACCAGTTAGATTACCGTCTTCATCTAGAAAACAAATATTAGGAAATTGTGTACCAGTTCCAACGATAATTTTTTGTACATCGGAATTACCTTTGGATGTTTTTGAACTTGCTTCCTTTGAAGAACATGCACCTAGTAAAGCTACTGCTATTACTAATAAAAGTGTTAATACTTTTTTCAATATATATCCTCTTTTCGTATAGATTTAGTTGGTTTTATACAAAAAATTATACATGTACTGGTTCTAGAGCCGCTTTTAAGTGTTCTAAACCAACTTCGGTTACAGCTCGATAAACATTTCCTTCACCAATTTCAACAACTGGTACGTGGCGCACACCATATTTAGTATTTAAAATATCGCGGAATTCATCGTGATTCGTTACATCCACTGTTTTATAGGCAATATTTTGCTCTGATAAATATTCCTTCACTTCGTTGCAATAACTGCATCCTTCTTTTGACCATACAACTACTGATAAATCTTTTGCCATGTCTTTTTCCTCCAATTTTATGAGTTTACTGTTTGTTTAGTTAAATTTTTCGGACTTAATAATTCAAAAGAGCGAAGTCTTTGTTCGGGATTTGGAACTGGAGTGTGCAAGATAAATTCATCAACTCCGTATGTTTGATGCAATTCATCCAAAACTCGTTTCACTTGCTCCGGTGTTCCATAGATGATATTTGCATCATATTGTTTCACTTCATACGCTTCGCCGGACTCTTTTCCGAACTTTTCCGCTTGTTCCACAGTTTGTAATGATAATGTACGACCACTTGCTAAATGGACTTTTATAATTTTTTGATTGCTTGCAAGTTCTTTAGCTTCCCCTTCAGTAGGTGCTGTAATGACCGTAACAGAAACGATAAACGTTCCATCCGGATAAATCCCTCGATACAAGTTAGAAGCCTCTTTTAAGACTTCGTTATCCGTATTAATAAATCGAGCAAAAGCAAATGAAACTTTTAACTCCGCAGCTAGTTTTGCACTGTTAGGACTTGCTCCTAATAAATACGTTTCTGGTTTTACAGGAGGTATTGGAGTTGCCTGAATACTAGCAAGCTCATGCGTTTCGGGAACGTTATTATGCAGAAGCTGTTGTAATAAAGCTAGTCGTGTTTCAAAATCTTCCCCTGTATTCACTGTTCCATATTGCAACGCTTTTGTTGAAAGAGGCAAACCACCAGGTGCTTTCCCAATTCCGAGATCTACTCTTCCAGGTTCAAGCGTGGCCAGCACGTTAAAATTTTCCGCTACTTTATATGGACTATAATGTTGGAGCATAACTCCACCAGAACCTACTCGAATGGTTTTTGTTTTCGCTAACAAATAGGAAACTAAAACTTCTGGAGAGGAACCAGCCACTATATCAGAATTATGATGTTCTGATACCCAAAATCGTTCATATCCCCATTCTTCTGCTTTCTGAGCTAAATCTACTGTTTTTTGCAAAGTATCATAGTTAGATACGCCCTCAACGACCGGACTTTGATCTAAAATACCTAATTTATAACTCATAAACTATCCTCCACTTCAAAAACACCTTGTTTTTAGATTGAATATTCTAGCTCAGGTGTCATCCTTTTCAAAAATTGTTTTGTACGGTCTTCTTTAGGTGTTCTAAAAATGTCGTTAGGAACGCCTTCTTCCACTACTACGCCACCGTCCATGAAAATAACCCTATTCGATACTTCACGTGCAAAGTTCATCTCATGCGTAACAATGATCATTGTAATACCTTCGCGAGAAATTTTCCGAATAACATCCAATACTTCTCCTACAAGTTCCGGATCTAATGCCGACGTTGGTTCATCAAAAAGAATGACTTCTGGATTTAAAGCCAATGCTCGAGCAATGCCGACCCGCTGCTGTTGTCCACCTGATAATTGAAGAGGATACGCATCTACTTTTTGTTCCAATCCAACTTTTTTTAACATTTCAAGTGCAATTTCACGTGCTTCTTTCACATTTACTTTTTGAACTACTACTAACCCTTCCATCACATTTTGTAAAACTGTCTTGTGTTGAAATAGGTTGTAGCTCTGAAATACCATTGCTGATTTTTTTCGTAAATGATATATATCTTTTTTATGCACTTTTTTAGAATCGATTGTTACATTGTCTATTGTAATAATGCCTTCATCTGGTCGTTCTAAATAGTTAAGGCAACGTAATAACGTCGTCTTTCCAGAGCCGCTTGGACCTAATATAGAGATGACGTCACCTTTATCAACTTGTATATTTATTCCTTTTAGAACTTCATTTTTCCCGAACTTTTTATGAAGATTAGAAATAGAAATCATTTTATCCCTCTTTCTCTTAAGGCATTAAACAAGTTGCTTCGCATATCGACTTTTCAAAAACGGAAGTCCTAAATTCCCTCTTAAAGTGTCTGCCTCATACTCTTCACGATATAAACCACGCTTTTGTAAGATTGGGACAACTTTTTCGATAAAATCGTCTAATGTGTGTGGCGCCTGCGTTGCAATGATAAAGCCGTCCGCACCACGCTCTTCAAACCATTTTTGTACTAAATCTGCAATCTTTTCTGGAGTTCCTATAAACTCTGAACGCGGCGTCGCTTCTCTTAATGCCACTTGACGAAGCGTCAGGTTTTGCTCTTTTGCTTCTTGTTTAATACGATCCGTATGGCTTTGGAAACTATTCTTTCCTAAATCACCTAAGTCAGGAAAAGCTTCGTCTACTTGGTATTGAGAAAAATCATGATGATCGAAGTAACGACCTAAATATGCTAGTGCTCGATCAATAGATACTAAGTTAGCAATCTCTTCATATTTCTTTTCTGCTTCTTCTTCCGTATCCCCAATAATAGGAGAAATACCTGGGAAAATATTTAACTGATCTGGATTTCTTCCAAACTCGATAGCTTGTTTTTTAACGTCTTCATAAAAACTTTTCGCAGATTCAAGTGTAGGATGCATTGTAAAAATAGCATCTGCCCCTTTAGCAGCAATCGTTTTTCCCGCTCCAGAAGATCCTGCTTGGAATACTACTGGTTGCCCTTGTTTGGAACGACCAATATTCAAAGGTCCTTGTACAGAGAAATGCTCACCTTTATGATTCAGATGATGTAATTTGGATGGATCGAAAAACACATCATTTTCTTTATCTCCTACAAATGCATCATCGTCCCAAGAATCCCATAGACCTCTTGTTACATCTAAATATTCTTCTGCAATTTTATATCTTGTCGCATGATCTGGATGCTGTTCAACTGTTTTATTGAAATTGAGTGCAGTACTTTCTAAAGGTGTTGTCACCAAATTCCATCCCGCACGTCCACGACTAATATGATCGAGCGATGCGAATTGACGAGCAACTGTATATGGGTCGCTATACGAAGTGGATACTGTCCCTACCAAACCAATACGAGAAGTTACAGCAGCAAGCGCAGATAAAATCGTTAAAGGTTCGAAACGATTTAAAAAATGTGGAATCGACTTTTCATTAATAAATAATCCATCTGCGATAAAAACTAGGTCAAACTTACCTTCCTCTGCTTTTTGGGCCTGTTGCTTATAAAAATCCAAACTTACGCTCGCATCTGTTTGAACTTCTGGATGTCTCCAGCCAGAAATATTACCACCAACTCCATGAATGATCGCACCAAATCTAATTTTTCTATTGCTTGGCATGTGAATTCCTCCTTTTATTAATTACGCCTCGGCGTAATTGCGTCCAGATTTTGAATTGCGCAAACGTAATTAACTCCTTTTGCAAATCTGTGACATCCGCCGGAGGCTTAACTTGAATCAGCAGTGTATCTGTTTTGAATGCATTTTGGCTTTCCTTCTGTCATTTGTAGAAGGGAGTTACTTCTGCTGCTTCAAGTTAAACCTAGTTAACTTATATGATTAATATATGTTTTGTATTGAGTCTTATGCTAACACTTTAAAGAGGTGAATTGCAATACGTTCACCGATAGAAAAAAATTTTGTATTGATAGAGAAAGTCTATCGATAGGTTCAAAACTTTTTTACTGTTTCCTCGATGTCTTTCCATAACCGCCACTTCGTTACTTCTTGATTTGTATAAGTCAGAAAGACATGCTGCTTTATTTGGATTAAATGTGCGACATCAATTTCGAATAATTCTCCACTTGCTAGTTCATTTTTGATACATAAATAAGGTAAAAATCCAATGGCACAGCGGCTTTTTATAATAGATTTCGCTACTTCTAAATGATCCACTTGGAATTCAATCCGTGGTTCCACTTTCCCAACTTCAAATAGTTTATGAATTCGATTCCAGTCAAAAGCTCCACACTCAAAAAATACCATTGGTTCTTCTGCCAATCGATTAGCAGTTATATTTTCTTCGTATTGCAAAGGATGATCTGGATAAACAACTAGCCTTACGGAATTATCTAGTAGCTGTTGTTTTTGGAGTCCATCATTTGTCGTATCTTTTATAAACGCTAAATCTACTTGTTTCTGAAGTAGTTTTTCAATTAATAGCTCATTTGGCGCTGAGATAAATTTAAAACGTAGCTGGGGATTTCCTCGTTTCCATAATGGCAGCGCAAAAGGAATAAAATATTGTGACGTAATGATATTAGCGCCAATAATCACTTCTTCTTGCTCATCCCTTTCCTTCATTATTTTTTTTCCTTCTTTATATGATTGAATAATTTGTTCAGCATAGGGGATAAATTCTCGTCCATGCTCCGTTAGCAAAAGCCCTCTTCCCTGGCGAGCGAATAATTCCGTATTCAAATCTCTTTCTAATGTTTTAATCCTTGCAGTCACAGTCGGTTGAGACAAAAATAATGCATCCGCTGCTTTATGGATGCTTTTTAACTGGACGACATACATAAACGCTTCCAAATGATCGATATTCATTTTCTATCCCTCTTTTCTTATCTATCATCATAATCAAATTATTCCAAGTGGTAAAGTATGTATTTGGAAAATCAAAAAAACTAAGCCAATGGTATGTGGCTTAGTTACGACTTTCTTATCAATTATGGCGGTTGGTTGCTTTCGTTATAGAAATGATTGCTCTAAGGGTCGAGTTGATTGCTTTGGCGATTGTTTTGATTGCTTCCACCTTACATTTGGTTGCCCTTTACCACCTTCTAACTTTTATTTCACCAATCTCAAAAAATCTTGTTCTCCGACAATTTCAATGGGGTAACCTTGTTCGATCAATGCCTCTACTTTTTGCATTTTCGTGCTTTTAATACCTTGTACGTATTTATATAAATCCTGATCTCCAACTACTAGAAAGTTTGTTGTTGCATCTACTTGCCCTTTACAAATAGCTCCGCAATTGGAAGCATATTGTGCAGCTATCGGTCTTGTCATGGATACCATTTTTCCGGTAAAAACAATATTTGCACCGTAAAATGGATGCTTTGTATTTAACGGAACATTTTCTGCGATAATCGAATGCAATAATGCATCTCCTGCACTCTTTCTTGAGCGAATCGTTTTTTTACCGGCGGATACCGGGCTTCCTAGTTTAAGCTTATGCAAAGCAGAAAGCTCTTGGATGGAGCTTGTCTGTGTTTTTTTCATCGCTTCTAGTGTAATTAATGCAGAAGCTCGAGCATCTTCCAACGCATCATGGTGCCTTAAGCTAATGCTTAAATAATTGGCGACTGTGGAGAGCTTATGATTGTATAAATTCGGCCACACCTTTTTGGCAATTCGATAAGAGCATCCATATTGAAAGTTCGGCTCTGGTTCATAAATCCTTTTTAAAGAGTCTCGTAACACGCCTATATCAAAGCTTGCATTATGTGCAATGATTGTTTCGTTGTCGATGTACTGTTTAAAATCGGGCCAATACTCTTCAAATGTCGGTGCGTTATGTACCATATATTCCGTAATTCCATGAATTTTCGTATTGTAATAATTAAATTCACTTAATGGGTTGATCAATGTATGTATTTCATCTGCTATTTTACCATTTTTCACTTTCACTATGCCGATTGAGCAAACACTGGAGCGTACACTATTTGCAGTCTCAAAGTCTATCGCCACGAAGTCCATCTTATCCCACCTTGCTTTGTTCGAATATACTTATTATCTCATACATAACTAGCTACATAAAACCCCTTGCACTATGCACAAGGGGAGATGTTATTATTCTATTAATATAGTCTATTCCTCGATGGAATTTCATCTAGCTTCTCTTTTAGTTCTCTTCTTTCTTCAAATTGTTCTGGGGAAATTCGCTTTTCTCCACCAACTAAATAAGGATCTGTCGTAAATGTTTCCCCTCGTGCAAAACGATCTTGCGGTTCATTGAAGTGGTCAGTGGACAGATCATCTGCAAACGTGAGAACATCCGTATATAGAATGATAGACCCTCTCGCCACTTCCCCTGCATATTGTTCCGTTTCTTCAGTAGACAGATCTAGCTTACGGAGCCCTTCCGTTATTGCATCTTCTCCAGTAAATAATGATTTAAATCTATCCACAAATGTTCCAGCCTCATGAGTAGATACTTCGGAATGACGATTTAATGTATATAAATGTGCACCTTCTTGGGATATTATATGGATATCACTTTCCGCATATCCTTGTTCTTGCAGGAGTTCCAACTTTTCATACATCTCTTCTTCTGAACGAGCTATTTCAATTCTTCGATTTGATTGAATGTCCATCGTGTTTCCTCCTAGTTTTCGTCTTATATATGTGATACCCCGTTATTAACTCAACATAACCTTTCTAATACCTTTTTAATATTTTTGTAATATTAGACACGAAAAAAGAAGAGCGACCGCAGCCTCTCTTCTTACTATCCAATATTCGCTTTTCGAAACCCTTGTATCACATCAATCACAGCAAAAACTACACATATTAAAATAACTGCTAACTTAACAGGGCTTTGAAGCTCAAAAGTAAAATGAAACAAATCCTCTAAATACGTATAGAATTCTACATTAACCAAACTATTATTATTGAATATAACGATCAATACAATTGTAGATACTACATGTCGTACTGTATTCATAATTGCCACTTTATGAGTCCACTGCGAAGCGAGAAATTTATGGAACACTAACATAACTTCTATAACAAGTGCAACGAGGACTATAAACCAATAGGATTGTAAAACATCTTGATCGAATGTAGGTATGATGAATTGTAGCTTACCTTGTACTTTTTCATATACACCAATTAAATGTACCGCATTAAAATAGATGGTAACAAAGATAGCAATCCATAACAGATTTCCAAATACCTCTGCTTTAGAAATTTTCTTTTCTTTTTTAATGTACGGTATACTTTTCAATTCATCTGGTGTCCATTCTTTCCAGTTTGGCGTTAGTGGCGACTTATCTTTTGAAGTGTCCGTGCGCTCCAAAATAGCAAACACGATCGTAATCCAGAAAAATGTCTGAATCGATGAACTGATCATTCCCCAAATACCATGCCCCATAATAGAAAGAATTGTGGCGAGTATAGCTTCCTCCCCATTGTAAGTCAAAACATTTTCCGTAATGACGACTATTAACGCGAGAGTCGCCACTATCGGTATGATCATTTTCAATAAAGTTACATACATATCAAAGTATCTTGGACCTATTAAATGCATTGGACGATCAGCATATCCACTTGCAAGCAATGCTGGATTTCCTAGATTTTCAAGTGCTACTTTCACTTCCTTCTCTGTGTAATCTTCAGGTAACATATCCTCAATAGTTGACCTTAGCTCTAGCGCAATGTCTTGCCTGCTCTTTTCTGGAAGTCTGCGTGTTACTTCCTGTATATAAATATCAATCAGGTGCATTTTCCACATCTCCTTTCAACAATGTTTGAAGTTCATTTGTTGTTTTTTCCCATTCGTCCTTCAGCTGTTCTAGAATTTCAATTCCATATTCGCTCAATACATAGTATTTCCTCGGTCTACTTTCTGTTGTATCCCAACTGCTTTCAACCAGTTCTTGTTTTTCTAAACGTCGAAGCAAAGGATATAATGTACTCTGATCAATTGATACGCCTGACTTTTCCAGTAGTTGAACTAAAGAGTATCCATATTGGGGGGTTCTAAGCTGACTCAACACAGCAAGTGTTAAAGTACCTCGACGTAATTCTGTTATTAATGAACTGATTAATTTACTCATATTCCACCTCACATACTTATACTATATGTCGTACACTATAATTATACTGTGTATAATACACTATTATTCATTTAACATCAATATTTTTTTACACACTAACAAAAGCGCTAAAGAGCCTGACTCTTGCCCGAAGAATGGTAGAACGCACATAATATGCCTTAAGAAGCTTTAGCAGGTGACCACTGTCATTTTCGCTGCAATCGACCGCTTTCCGCTGGGTAAGCGATGAGCCTTCACCGCCCCTTGCAGCGAAAATCAGTGGAATGTACTTACTTATTAGTGCCTACTCGCTAAAAAACAAAATTTTATACAGTTTTTCAAATGCGTTATTTCAGTAAATGGATTAGGACAATCAACTGGTCACGGAAAGCAATCAATTCTATTCCGAAAGCAACCAAATCAGCACGAGAGCAACCAAATTGCCAGTGAAAGCACCCATTTCTTAAAATAGCAAGTTTACTTGGATTGAAACAACGAGGCATTATCTCTATATCGCCTTATGATTAATAAAATAATTACTCACATCTCTAATTTTTTTAGTTTCCTAGCCAATAAAAAAAAGCCGTGAATTTAATCACGACTTCTTTCACTTTTATTTATTTGAGGTCTTTAAATTCTTGATTGTCTCCATCAGAAAATTCAACTTCTAAATCAAATTCCGTATAATCTTCTACTCCAAATGCTTTAGAAACCTTTTCAATCACTTCTTCTTTACTCATATCTTTTGTTAGAGCAAGATCTTTAAAAATTGGTTCCAATTCAGCATATGCTTCATCACCCGTCAAATTTTTGGATTCTAACTTGTTTTCATATTCCGCTTCTGTTTCCGATACATCCATATCAAAAGAGGCATCAATTGCATCTTGTTGGTCTGCAGTATCAATATCTAGGTCGAACGATTGAAATCCAAATTCATTTTGCATATCACTATTAGTCGGTGCGTCTTTTACTTCTTCTTTATCCCCACATGCCCCTAGTAAAAGAGCGGTTGTTAGTAGTGTACTTCCGATTACTGAGTATTTTTTGGTTTTCATAATAATTCTCCTCACTTGTTGCGTAATTATCCGTTAGATTAGTTATTCCCATTATGAATGCTTCATAAACATCAAGTGGTATTGCTTAATCGGGATAACGTTTTTCACTAGCTGACGTCGTCTTCGTAGAGTCTTTATTTTTTTCATCTTTTACTTTTTCATTCAATTCTTCTACGGGAATTGGATCCACGTTCTTCATATCCTCATCTGTATCAAAAATGCTTTCTTTTTCTGTGTTCACCAAATCAGGGTTATCTAATATACGACCAGCAATATCCTGTTTCTCACAATCCTCAGTTGGTTTCTTTGTCATATGAATCTCTCCCTTGATTGTTTTTAATTGTTTAGCCTATTTTTAGATTGTTAAACATTGTTCCTCTTCTCTGCGATTTATCCACAGCTTATAATTTCTTGAAACAAAAAAAGCCGTGAGTTCCATCACGACTTTTTATGTTTTATTCTTTTTTCGTATCCTTATATTCTTTTTCTTCCCCATCGGAATATTCTACTTCTAAATCGAACTTTGTATAATCTTCCACTTCAAAAGCTTTGGATACTTTTTCAATCACTTCATCTTTACTCATTTCTTTCGTTAGTTCGAGATCTTTTAATAGTGGCTTTAATTCATCGTATGCTTTATCGCCTTTTAACTTTTTCGGCTCTATACGATTCACATATTCAGCTTCTATTTTCGATCCATCCATCTCAAGATATGCCTCAATTGCCCCTTTATGGTCTACTGTATCTACATCTAACTCAAAAGAAGTAAACCCAAGATCTGTCTCTGCTTCTTCTGGTGTCGATGAGCCTTCTACTTTTTTAGCGTCTCCACAAGCCCCTAGTAGTACAGTAGCTATCAATAGTATACTTCCATAGATTGAATACTTTTTCATCGCAATTATGAATCCCCTCTCTTGATGAACTTCTATTTATAGCTATAGCCAAAAAGAGAGGAATATAACCAAATTGGACTCCAACAATAGTGGATGACTATTTTAATAAAGAGGAGAAGCTATACAATTTTCCAATTTAATTAACATTTTTTATGCGTTCATAGTACACGTTCAATTCGTTATAGTATTTATTCAAAGAAGAAGTGGATACATTAAATGATTCTGCAATTTCTTTGATCGTCATTTCTAACGGTTCAAAAAAGCCATTTTCCTGACCGAACCTGATAGCACCCGCTGAAATGGCCACTTCTTTACGCGCATTTGGCTGCTGCTCTACTAAATAATCTTCCACTATTTCTACAAGCTTCTGATATTGTCGATTATTTTTCTCTAAGAAATCTATTGCAACTTGTAGAACTCCCGCTTCAAATTGCGTATACTCTCCGCCTTCGTAACCATTTTCACCAAGCAAAGTCCACAATGTAGTAGCCTTTTCTTTCAAAAATTCCGAAGCTGATAATTCTTGTTGAGATTCAAATTGACTGATAAACGAGGCAAACACGTTATGATGATCTGCTGGGAAGAAGATTAAACTAGAAATAGCCAAATAGTGATTTTCTTTCGAAGTCCCTTCTGGCAAGATGAAACAATACAAATGTACTCCTGTAGGTACCGGTTTTTCGCCTTCGCGTCTTAGACTTATTGTCTCGTTCGTCAAAATATGCGTTACCGTCATGTAAGAATCATCTACATCTATTACTTCGCCAACGAATACACGTGGTTCATTCCACTGATTAATCGCGTTTAATGTAGACGGTCGTACGATTTTCTTCTGTTGTTTTTCTATGTAGCTTGTCCATATTTCTGGCTTATGATGGAAGAAAAACTCATCAAGTACAATCGCTTCAATCATTTCTTCGTCCAAGTACTGCTTCAACGGATCGCTCCAAGTTTTTACGAGTTCTGCGAACGCTGGGACATCTTTTCTTTCTGGATATTCATCATAAAATGTCTGTAAAATACGTTCTATTTCTTCTGTTTGTACTTCTTCTATTGTAATAGTCTCTTTTGACTCACAACATTTTTTATATTTTTTTCCACTACCACATGGGCATGGATCATTACGTCTTACCATCAAAACACGTCCTTCAATTAGTTAAAAATTAGCTGAAGTCTAAGTTTAGCATGTTTCGCATGAAATATTAAGGAGTGAACTACTTGGGATATTTTACCTTAACGAATTATTTTTGCTTAAATGGAGTTCCATTTTATGCATATTGCAACTAAACGACTCGTTTTTTTACTATTAGATAAGCGGATTTTAAGTGTATCTTGTTTATCGAAGCTTCCCATAAAGGATTACTTGTACAGTATAGGGATACTGTGTCGTAATGACCGCTAGGATTTTCGCTTCAGGGCGGACGCTTTCCACGGGGTGAGCGATGAGCCTTCACCGCCGCTTAGGGCGGACGCCTGAGAAGTCTCATTATGC
>NZ_VDGG01000069.1 GCF_006861775.1 Psychrobacillus soli
TGTTGGTCACGAAGGCGTTGCCACACGATGTGGCGTTTTTAGCCTTTGTTCCTCTGTGTGAGCAAAATGAGACTTCTCAGGCGGACGCGCGCAGGCGCGGCGGTGAAGGCTCATCGCTCACCCCACGGAAAGCGTCCGCCCAGCAGCGGAAATCCCAGCGGACACTCATTTTCAACGCACTACCACGCAGTATCACTAAACATTGCGAAATTGGACCATACTGCACAAGATAAAAATTGCCATACCATATGTTACTTGAACAAAGTTATCAATATGTCAAAATTTTTATAGTTTCCTAAGCAGTAAAAAAAGTGCAGCCAGGGGCTGCACTTTTCATATATTATGAATTTAACATTAGATCTTCTGGGTTTTCAAGAAGTTCTTTTACCATTTTCAAGAATCCAACTGAATCTTTTCCATCGATTACACGGTGGTCATAAGATAATGCTATATACATCATTGGACGAATTTGAACTTCATTACCAACAGCAATCGGACGCTTTTGAATCGTGTGCATTCCTAGGATACCAACTTGTGTACCGTTAAGAATTGGAGTTGAAAGTAATGAACCGAAAACTCCACCGTTAGTAATTGTAAATGAACCGCCAGACATATCAGAAAGAGCTAATTTGTTATCACGTGCTTTTTTAGCAAGTTCCCCAATGTTTCCTTCGATTTCAGCAAAGTTTTTACGGTCCGCATCACGAACGATTGGTACTACTAAACCGCCTTCTGTAGATACCGCGATACCAATATCGTAGAAGTTGTTTTTCACGATATCAGTTCCGTCGATTTGTGAGTTTACATAAGGATATTTTTTAAGAGCTGCAACTACAGCTTTCGTAAAGAATGACATGAATCCAAGACGTACATCGTTTTGCTCAAAGAATTGATCTTTTTTGCGTGAACGTAATGCCATCACATTTGTCATATCGATTTCATTGAAAGTAGTTAACATAGCAGTGCTTTGTCTTACTTCTAGTAAACGAGATGCAATTGTTTGACGACGACGAGACATTTTTTCGCGAGTCGTACGACCATCATCTTCTTTTGGTGCAGCTGCTGCTGGCGCTGGAGCTGCTTTTGGTGCTGGTGCCGAACCATGCGCTGCAACGTCTTGTACACGAACGCGTCCCATTGGATCTACTGGTGAGATTTCACTTAAGTTGATGCCTTTTTCACGAGCTAGCTTACGAGCTGCTGGGCTTGCGATTGTACGGTCTTGCTCAGAAGAAGTTTCCTCTACTACTGGAGCTGCTGCCGCTTGAGGGGCTGCTGGTGTAGCTTCCGCCTCAGGTGCTTTTGGTGCTGGCGCAGCTGCTGCTCCAGAACCTGCTCCAACTACAGCAATTACTTGACCTACTTGAACTGTATCACCTTCTGCTGCAAGTAACTCACTAACAACTCCAGCCTCTTCTGAAATTACTTCGACATTTACTTTATCTGTTTCAAGTTCAACGATGAACTCACCTTTTTCTACTGTATCGCCCGGTTGTTTTAACCATTGTGCAATCGTACCTTCTGTAATCGATTCTGCTAATTCTGGAACAATAATTTCTGCCACTTGAATTTCCTCCTCTAATCTATCCTAGCTTACAAACTTTTTAATGCTTCTTCAATGATTCGAGCTTGTTCTACTTTATACGTATCTCCATCACCTTCAGCTGGACTTGAACGATGCACACGACCTACGTACGTAATTGCTTTGCCATCTGCTATTTCTAATAAGTACGGAAGGGCAAAATTCCATGAACCCATATTTTCAGGCTCTTCTTGTGCCCAAACAAGTTGTTTTGCATTCGGATAACGTTCTACAATTGCTTGGATCTTCTCTGCTGGGAAAGGATATAGTTGTTCTACACGTACAATGTGCAAGTGATCGAAGCCTTCCCCGTCTTTTACTTTATCTGCTAAATCGATTGCAAGTTTACCACTTGCAAAAATGATTTTCTCAACCTTTTTAGCATTTTGACCCAGACCTGGTTGTTCCATTACTGTTTCAAATTGACCCGCAGTTAGTTCCGCTACATCTGCCCCAACTAATGGATGACGTAACAGTGATTTTGGAGACACGATGATTAAAGGACGAATTGCATCCTCTTCTAACATTTTAGCTTGTCTACGTAAAATATGGAAATAGTTTGCCGCACTTGAAAGATTAGCTACTGTCCAGTTATTTTCCGCTGCTAGTTGTAAATAACGTTCTAGACGCGCACTTGAATGCTCTGCACCTTGACCTTCAGCAGCATGTGGTAATAACATAACAAGTCCAGATTTTAATCCCCATTTGGATCTTGCTGCACTAATGAAGTTATCGAACATTACTTGTGCCATATTCGCAAAATCTCCATATTGTGCTTCCCAAATAGTTAAAGAGTTTGGATCTTCTAAATTGTATCCGAATTCATAACCTAAAATAGCTGCTTCTGTTAGTGGACTATTATGAACAACGAACGAAGCTTTTGCATCACTAATCGCATGAATTGGTGTTAATTCCGCACCTGTTTTTTCATCGTGTAGCACTAAATGTCTATGAGAGAAAGTACCACGTTGTGCATCTTGCCCAGTTAAACGAATCGAGTTTCCATCTTGAAGAATCGTTGCGAAAGCAAGTGTTTCTGCATGACCCCAGTCGATTTTACCTTTTCCTTTAAATGGTTCTTCACGACGTTTTAAAATTTTCTCTAATTTTTTAAATGCTGTAAATTCAGCTGGCCAAGTAAGTAGCTCTTCGTTTATTTTTGCAAGCTTACTTTCTTCTACTCCTGTTTGCATTTCAGGCATTCCATTTAGTACGACTTCAGGAATGATGATGTCGTGTGCAATAGATTGTGGAAGCTCTTTCACGCGGTCATATGCTTCTTGCATTCCGCTGAAAATCGACTCATCTAATGTTTTCACGTCTGCAGATTCGAGTAACTTTTCTTCCACTAACTGTTTACCATAAAGTTCTCGAACTGTTGGATGTTTATGAACTTTATGATACATTGTTGGGTTCGTCACTAAAGGCTCGTCCATCTCGTTATGTCCGTATCGACGGTAACCTAGTAGATCAATGACAATGTCTTTTGCAAATTTTTGGCGGTATTCATGCGCAAGTTGTGCTACTGTAAGTACTGCTTCCGGATCGTCGGCATTTACATGAATAATCGGCACTTCATATCCTTTTGCTGGATCAGAAGAATAATGTGTTGAACGTGAATCATAATGTTCTGTCGTAAATCCAATCATATTATTTGCGATAATATGTATAGATCCGCCTGTTTGGAATCCACGCACTCTGCTATAATTCAATACTTCTGTTACCACACCTTGACCTGGGAATGCTGCATCTCCGTGAACTAAGATAGCAAATGCTGCATTTTGATCTTGAACAGGATATCCTGCTTCATCTGTCGTTTCTTGCGCTGCACGAGTTTGTCCCGTAACAATTGGACTTACTACTTCTAAGTGAGATGGATTATATGCTAACTTTAATGTCAGTCCTGATGGTGAACGGAATGCTGCACCTTTATGGTACTTCACATCTCCATACCAACCTTCTGACATCTCTAATGATCCATCTTTCGGTAAAAACGATTCACTTGGAACATGCGCAAATTCTGCAAACATCATTTCATATGGCTTTTGTAAAACATGTGTTAATACATTTAGTCTTCCTCGGTGTGCCATACCTATATTTACTTGTTTTGTATTTGTTTTATTGGATTGACGTACTAATTCATCCATTAGTACAACTAGTGTATCTAAACCTTCTATTGAAAAACGTTTTGCACCTACAAAAGTACGGTGAATAAATTTCTCAAAACCTTCTATTTGCGTCAAACGTTTTAGTAGTGCTTTTTTGTCGTCCGCTGAAAGTTTTTCTAAAACAGCACCTTTTTCAATTTTTTCTTGCAACCATAATTTTTCGTCAGAATTTACAATATGTGCAATTTCAAAAGCGATTTTGTTCGTATAAGCAGCTTGTAAATGTTCAATTGCTTGTAAACCATTTGCAATATTACTTGGAGCATTGGTTATTAAAAAAGAAACTGGAACTTCACGTAAATCTTGATCCGTTAAACCGTATGTTTTCGGATCTATTTTCGGATTCTCTTTTGGACCATCATTCAGTGGATATATATCCGCTGTTAAATGACCGTGCGCGCGAATAGCATCTGCAAGTTGAATAGCGCGAATAATTTTTTCAAAATTATTTGGCGCGATTGCAGATGTAGAAGCATTTGCACTGGATGGAGTAGATGCAAGTGTTGGTGCACCATACTGTTGAAATAAACTAACTAATTCGCTATCCACTTCGTCCGGAGACTGTAAAAATAAATCATACTGCTCCATCACATAACCAAGGTTAGGACCAGAAAAAGCTGACCAAGGTGTTTGATTGTTCGACATTTAGAAAAACCTCCAACATTTTGTGCCTTCTAGGCATTGATGAAAAAATTACATAAATAAACTAAGTAAAATAATACCGAATGTAAACATTTTATGAACAACACAAAATGTTCACAATTATAGTTTACCACTCTTTCAAAAAGACTGAAAGTATAGTTTGAAAGAACAATTTTTCCATATCCATCTTACTACTATAGGGAAAAAATACAATGCTTTTTTTCAAATTAAATAAGAATTTAAATAATATTTTTTCTAATACCAATTCTATTATTCCTCATTTGTCTTTTTAGAGAAAATAATATCAATTTTTGTCCCTTTATTTTCCGTGCTTTGAATATAAATATTCCCGTTATATTCGGATACTAAACGTTTTACAATGCTCAGCCCTAAACCAGATCCCCCTTTTGTTTTCGTTCTTGCTTCATTTACGACAAAAAAACGATCAAACACTTTAGGAAGTAATTCATTTGGAATACCTATCCCATTATCGATAACCGTTAGAATTGTTTGTGTGTCATCTTGCATGACTTGTACAACAATTTTCGGCTGATTATTATTGTATTTAATCGCATTATCAATGAGATTTCCGACTATTTGTTCTAATGCAGTAGCTGGTATAGCAAGCGTGTATATTTCTTTTCCTTCGAATCGAATTTCTACTGTCGGTGCTAAAATGCGATACTTTTGTTGCAAATCATACACGACCATAGAAATATTCGATTCTAACCGTTCAGTCGAATATTCTCTTTTGGCAAGCTTAAGCATTTCTTCTATTAGTAATTTCATTTTTTGTACTTCTGTTAAGGAAATATGCAAAGAGTCATCTAACACATCTCTATCTTCTTTCCCCCAACGATTTAATAGAGACAAATGCCCCTCTACCACTTGTATTGGGGTGCGTAACTCATGTGACACATTATGAATAAACTCATCTTGCCTTGTAATAGTTTCTGAAACTTCATTCATTAATTGTTTATAAATCGTTAAAAGTTCCCCAATTTCATCGTTCGTTGCGTACTGAAAACTTACTTCTTTTGAAAACTTTGTCTGTTTAGCTTCTTGCATTTCATTGCGAAGTTCTTTTAAAGGTTTTAGTAATATCGAAGACAATGAATAGCCAATTAATGCGGAAAGTACAAGTGCAATGAACGTAAAAATAACCATTGCTATTAGAATATAGCGCATTAATTGTGAGAAATTTTCTAAACTATGAGAAATCTCCACATATCCTTTAAACAAACCAAAATCGGTTTCTGCTACTTTATGAAGAAGTAATTGATTATTTAATTTATCTTTTTGAAAATCAGCTGTTAATGTTGGTGAAAAGCTAGGGAATGGGCTTGCATCATTTATTCGTAAAACTTCAATTCCGTCCGCATTTAATATGCGAACTGATTGTTTTTGGTTCACAAGTTGATTTAGCAATGTTTTATTCCGCTGTATGTCTTGAATCGAAATAATAGGCCCTTTAGACTCGAAAAAGTTAACCACTTCATGCAATGTATTTTGTGCCATCTTCTCTTCTGAAATAAGCAACCAATTGTAAAGCGAAAAAAATAAAATGACGCACATCATGAAAAAACTCAAAAATATCGATAGACCGGAAGCATATGTCCATTTACGTTGCAATGTCCAATGTTTCATGTGCGTATCACATATCCTACCCCTCGAACCGTTTCAATAAGAGAAGCAATTTCTGCTGGTAGCTTTTTTCTCAAGTGCCGGATATACACATCTACTACGTTTGTCTCTACTTCTGCTTCATATCCCCATACTTTTTCCAAAATGACATCTCGTGTTAAGACGATATTATTATTTTCCATAAAGTAAACGAGCAAATCATATTCCGTCTTCGTTAGCAAAATTTCTTTATCTTTGTAGAATACTTGGTGTGCTTTTTGGTCGATGGAAAAATGATTAATCGTTAGTTCATCGATCGCTTCTTGTGAACGTTCAACTCTTCTTAAAATGGCACGTATTCGCGCTAATAGTTCTTCAATTGCAAATGGTTTGACAACGTAGTCATCTGCACCAGCTTCCAAACCTGATACTCGGTCGATTATCGCATCTCTTGCCGTTATTAATATAATAGGCGTCTCTTTCTTTCCTCGAACTCTACGACAAATTTCCAATCCATTTAAATTAGGAAGCATGACGTCTATTAACAGCAGGTCATAGTCATTTTCTAACGCAAGTTCTGCTCCCTCCCTACCCTCATGGGAAACCGTCACAAGAAAATTTTCATGTTTCAATTCTAGCTCTACAAATTTAGCGATATTTATCTCATCTTCTATTAGTAAAATATGTCGGTTCAACATAGACAAATCCTTTCAAAAATACCGTTCATACTATGAATGAACGGTACTAGTATATACAAAATTATTTTTACCAAGTTTCTTCGCCTCATACAATGCCATATCCGCATTCTCTAGTAGCTCATTTACAGTGCAGCCATCATGCGGATAAATGGAAACGCCAATGGAGATGGTCGGTGAAAAATGAATGGCATCAATCGTCCAACCTTCTGCAAATGTACGTTGAATCGCTTGAATGATTGATTCGATCGTCGCACTTCTCCCATCTATATAATCACCAATCTGTTCCATTACAATGATAAATTCATCTCCACCGAAACGGTATATTTTGAATTGATGGTCAACACTTTGCTCTAATTTTTCTGCAAATTGTTGTAAGAAACGATCCCCCATATCATGCCCAAACTGATCGTTAATCTCTTTAAAATTATCACCATCAATATATAGTAATCCTATATTTCCATGATTTACAGATACCAATTGAATTGCCTCTAGAATATTTTCATAGAACATACGTCTGTTTGGTAAACCAGTCAAACTATCATGGAACGCTAAAAATTTCAGTTGATCTTCTAAAGCACGTTTTTCCGTAATTTCTCTAGATACAAAAACAAACCATTTCTCTTCGACATCATCTACAGTACTTTGTACGGTCGTAATGGTTGTATCCGTCCATATAGCGGACCCGTTTTTTGTTTTTAAAAGGAGCTCTGTGCGGATTTTGTTTTGGTTTCCCTGAGCTGGAGACATTTCCATATTTTCTAATAGATTGGAGCATTCTTCTGCGATCAGCTGCAAATAATAAGTCCCTAGCAATTCTTCTTTTTCATAATTTAAAATAGTTTCGTGACTTGGAGATGAATAGAGTAAATAGCCATCTTCATCTGTAATGGCAATTAGATCGTTGGAATGTTCTGTTATCAATTTGAATGAACGTTCAATATTACGTAGTTCAGTCATGATCCGTTTCTTTTCTGTGTTGTCAAATTGAATCGTTAAATATTTCTCAATGGTACCTTTTTCATTGGTAATCGGAATAATTGTCGCATCTACCCAATAGAAAGAACCATATTTCGTTCGATTACGTATTTGACCTCTCCAAATCTCTCCTTTTTGAATTGTTTCCCACAATTGTTCAAAAAAACGATCTTCATGAAAATTAGAATTAATCATCCAAAATGATTTTCCAATCAACTCTTCTTTTTTAAACTTCGAAGTCGTTTCAAATAACTCATTTACCATCACGATTTTACCATCTTTGTTCGTCATCGCTACTAATGCGGCATCATTTACACCTTTACGGTAACTTTCTAATATATAAGTTGACTCTTGCATTTCTTTTGTTTTGATTACTTTTTTTGTCGTTGCTAAAATATACATATTCTCTTCGTCAAAAATAGGAATAGCCGACGTTTCGTTTACAAATGTTGCGCCTTTTATACAGTGATGATCTTGGTAAGAAACCGACTGTTTAAGCTCAAACGCTCTATTGTAATGATAAAGAATCGTCTGACAATGAAATTCATCAAAGCATTGCTCTAATCGCTTACCATGCGGATTTTCAGTGAAGATTTCATCCGCTTTCTTATTGATATATTCATAGACAAAAGTATTTCCTTCTTTACGCATTAAAAACACATATTCGTCTAATAAATCATATAATAAATGGAATTGTTTTTGAGTAATAATAGGGGAAGACATTTTCTTAAACAAACTCCTATCGCATTTTTGTACTTATATCCTATAATCATATGTATTTCAAGTACAACATACAAGTATTTAGATTATTTTCTTTACGAAGATTTAATAAATTTGACACGATTTTACACTATGCAAAACGGCAAAAACGAAGTATATTATTAATGCAAATAATTTTATAAGGCAAAGTTCACTTTGCCGAGGGAAGGCAAATGGTGCGCCACCAGTTTTGAGCTGGTCCTAGTAGGTTCGATTCCTACCCCGAAATTTTTTATGCAATTCGAAATGAAAAATTTCTGGGACCTAGGATGACTATGCTCATTTTTTGGGTTCTTTTAGGGGGCGCTTTTTTTGATAAAAAAACGAGATTTGCATGAATGTACTTCTCTCTATGAACTTATGTCAGATCCAACTGTACTGCCTTATGTACGTCATAAAGCATATTCAGTGGATGAATATTGGTTTTCAACAAAACAATTAATGGAAGAAGAGGAAGCTGGTACTGTCATTACTCGTACAATTACAAGTGATTTCGGTCAGCCAATTGGTACGATTAATTTGTTTGATATTGAAGATGGAGCTGGATTTCTAGGTACATGGATTGGTACTCAATTCCAAGGACTTGGCTACAATAAAAAAGCAAAAGAACAATTTCTTGAAGAGCTATTTTTCGAGCTAGATATTCACACGGTGTTTTTACGCATTCGTAAAACGAATCCTAAAAGTATTCGCGCTGCGGAAAAACTTCCTTACACGATTAAAGCAAACGAATCTCATCCTTTTATTTATGCGGAGATTAACAAAAAACAAGAAGTTTATGATTTATACTATATTCCAAAAGATTTGTTCCATTTAGTGATGATGCAACAAAGCAACGAAGAAGAACAAGCGATGTAAATATAAACTACTTCGGATGGATTATTTATCATAGTTAAAAGTTAACTTTTAACTATGATAAATATATAAGCAGCATCTCTATTATTGAGATGCTGCTTTTGTTTTCTCGCTACCAATAGCAAGTTGCCTAGGTCGGAGTTCTTTAAAGCTTTTACTTTTTATTTTGATTTTCTTGATTTTTCTTGGTTGTAGCATTGTCAGCACGATTGAATTCTTTTTGATATAAAACTTCTTGCATTGATGACAAACCATTATTTTTCATTGTGAACTGTTCATGCGGTGGTTTACGATTTTTCATCAAGAACACTCCTTTCGTTTTAATCTTTATCAGTTTTTCCTTTGCAACCATGGATATTCGATTTTTTAGATTTTTTTAAATAAGTTTCTTTTATTTGTGTTTATCCTAATAATCGATGAAGGCATGCTAATTATAAAACTTTAAAAACCACTAAAATTCTTGATATAACAAATAAATAAAGAAGAACAAGCAACGTAAACATAAATTCCCGCCAAATAGTTTATTTGACGGGAGTTTATTATTTCTTATACGTAAGTAATAGTTCTGTAAATTGGTCTGGTGTTTTCGAGGAAGCTGCATTAAATTGCTTATCAATAATAGCTTCTTTATATTTCACTAAATCACCAAGAGTTTCCATAAAACTAGTGGTTGTTAAGTTTTCTTCCTCGAGCACAAGCGCATATCCTTTTTCTTCAAAGAACTTGGCATTTAATACTTGGTCCCCTCGACTCGCATGGATCGATAAAGGAATTAACAACATCGGTTTTTTTAACTCTAAAAACTCAAATATAGAATTTGATCCTGCACGACTTATTACGTAATTAGATATTTTCAATAAATGAGGTAATTCATCTGTTACATACTCAAAAGCAATATAATTTGACTTCCCGGTTAAGGCTGGATCCAAATTCCCTTTTCCACATAAATGGATAACTTGAAACTTACTCGTAAGAGCATCTATATTAACTTTAATCACTTCGTTTATATTTGCAGATCCTTGACTTCCACCCATTACGATAATCGTTTCTTTATTCGCTTGAAAACCTGTTAATTGTTCTGCAATTTGTTCATTGCCTAATAACAAATCTGGTCGTATGATTGCACCGATGGAAGATGCTTTTTCTTTTGGTAAGTATTTTAATGTTTCTTCAAACACTGTAAAAATATGTTCGGCAAAAGACGAAGCAATTTTATTTGCAAGTCCTGGCGTTAAATCCGATTCATGTATCACTACTGGGATATTCGCAAGTTTTGCAGCAATAGCTACTGGAACTGATACGAATCCTCCTTTTGAAAATACGAGTGAAGGTTTTACTTTTCTTAGTATCGCCAGAGCTTGTAAAGTACCGTATAATACTTTGAATGGATCCGAAAAGTTTTTCATTGAAAAATATCTTCGAAGTTTTCCATTGGAAATCGGATGATAAGGGATAGTCGGAAAATTTTCTCCTATAATCGTTCGTTCAATCCCATCATGAGAGCCTATATAATGGATCTTATATCCAATTTTTATTAATTCGGGAATAATTGCTTCATTCAATGAAACATGGCCGGCAGTTCCCCCACCTGTTAATACAATTGTGTTATTATTCATTCATAATCTCCTAACTATTTTAAAACTTAAAGGATGTATGCCAAAATGCATGAAACGAAATCGCTACCCGGAAAAAGCAAATATATGATTAAAATTGTAGTACCTATTTTAATCACTCAAGTTGCACTTTATTTAATGACCTTTTTTGATATATTAATGACTAGCAAATATAGTATTGATCATCTAGCAGGTGTTTCTATTGGATCCTCCATTTGGGTTCCTGTCTATACCGGGTTAACTGGTATATTAATAGGAATTACGCCCATTGTAGCACAATTAATCGGCGCAAAAAAGAAGGAAGATGTACGCACCTTTGTGCAACAAGGTTTTTATATTGCTATTTTACTAGCATTTATCGTTTTTATTGGTATTTTATTCTTGATCGATCCTGTATTAAACTTAATCCCTCTTGAAGATAGTGTACGCTTAGTTGCGAAGAAATATTTGTATATGATGAGTATTGGTCTTATTCCTTTATTTTTATATAGTGTGCTTCGTTCCTTAATTGATGCATTAGGTCGTACAAGAGTTTCGATGGTGATTACTTTACTATCTGCTCCGATTAACATTGCTTTAAATTATGTTTTCATCTACGGTAAATTCGGATTTCCTGCACTTGGAGGTGCTGGTGCGGGGCTTGGTTCTGCGATTACATACTGGATTATCCTGTTTATAGCAATCTTCGTTGTTTATAAAAATAAACCGTTCGCAGAATTAAAGATATTTAACTTCTGGAGTAAACTATCGTTCGCAAAAATGGGTAGTCTGACAAAAATAGGAATACCTATTGGATTATCTATTTTCGCGGAAACAACCATTTTCTCAGCAGTTACCATTTTAATGAGTGTATACTCGACAGAAGTAATTTCAGCGCACCAAATTGCGATGAATTTCACTTCGCTTCTTTATATGGTTCCCCTCAGTATAGCAATGGGAGCTACTATTTTAGTTGGTCATGAAGTTGGAGCAAAACGATACAAAGATGCAAGAACGTATAGCTGGTTAAGTGTTGGAACAGCAATATTTTTCAGTTTTATCTCATCGTCCATTTTGTTAATATTCCGAGAACCAATTGCATCTATTTACACAGATGATCAGTATGTCATTACATTAACAGTGCAATTTTTCTTGTTTGCGGCGCTATTCCAGTTATCAGATGCCATACAAGCACCTGTTCAAGGGGCTCTACGTGGATATAAGGACGTTACGGTAACATTCATCATGGCTATCATTTCTTACTGGATTATTGGATTGCCAACAGGCTACATTTTAGCTAATTTCACTTCTTTTGAACGATTTGGCTACTGGATTGGGCTTATTGTTGGCTTAACAGTTGGTGCCATTACACTAGTTATAAGGCTTGTACATTTACAAAAGAAAATAATAAAAAACGACGCAGCAGCTTAATTGCGTCGTTTTTTTAGTCTAAAATTCCAGTGTCTGTAATTTTAACTTGTACGCTTGGAGTGATGGTTAAAGTTGGATATGTTTCATTCCATTTTCCCTCTTGAAATAAATCTGGGTGAAATGCTCTCGCAATACGACCTAAGCCTAGCGCATCCGTATTTGCATCCGAAAGTATGGCAATTTTTCCTTCCATTAAATTAGCTACTACTCTATCGGGACGTTTCGTATTTAAAAATTGTGGAAAAGGAGACCAAATAGAATCTTCCAAATAATCTTCTAGCTGTCCTGAACTATATACCATTTCGATTTCTATTTTATCTAATCGATTTCTTAAATCTTTGAGGGTCTCCTGATCAACTTTAGTAGTTAAGTATAAAATAGAAACGTTTGTATTTGACTTTGTTCCAAGTGTTCTTTTTTCAAATTTCAGTTCAGTAGATTTAAGCCTTTTTCGTAATAAATTTATATTAACCTCTGCACTTTCAACGAATCCTTCGTGGGCCCCTCGGACGACATACTCGTTTGCAGGGGACTCTAGATTTCAAGATACAGTCTTTGGAAGTATAATTCGAAGCATTTTATCCGTACTTGGAAAGATAAGAACAGTTTCTCCTGAACAAACGCTCTCTTTTAGTTGTTTCATCGTCCAATTATTTTCTTCTGAAAATGCTGTTTGTCCCCATGCTACTTCTCCTGCTTCAAAACGTTCTTGAATGATTCGTATTTGTTCCATTACGACTGCTATATCAATCATTGTAGAATAATAACAGAGGATCACAGATTCATTTTTCCATTCCATATTTTTGGCAACAAAATCAACTGTTTGAGAAAATTCTTGCTTGATAATATCTGTTAGTTGGACCATATTCACACCCCTCCTTGCGAAGTTTTTGCAAAAAAAATGAAAAGTAAACGCAAAAATGCCTATCAAGAATATTCTTGATAAGCATGTTCACCTAATATAGTAAGAGAAACTTATTTTCCAATAAATTGCTGTGTCCAATAGAATCCACTATCTGACAGTCCGACACCGATATGTGTATAAGATGGATTCATAATATTTGCTCTATGTCCTGAAGATGCCATCCACGCTTTTACAACTTCTGTTGCACTACGTTGACCTTTGGCAATATTTTCTGCTGCTGATTTATACGTAACGCCAAAAGATTTCATTTGCTCAAATGGAGATCCGTATGTTGGACTCGTATGAGAGAAATAGTTTCTGTTTTTCATATCTTGCGATTTTGCTTGTGCTGATTGTGTAAGCTTTGTATCAATTTGCAATGCTTTTAATCCTGCTTTTGCACGTTCTTGATTTGTTAAATCTACTACTTGTTGAATTGCTGCTGGTACTTGTACTGATTCATTATTTTCTTTTACTGGTTCTTTCACTACTGGTGGAGTTACTGGAGTTGCTGGTTTTTGAGCCACTGGTGGTGTTACTGGTTTCTTAACTGGTGCTTTTTCAGTTACAACTGGCTTCTTAGTGACCGGCGCTTTTTTTACTACTACAGGTTTCTTAACTACTGTAGCTTTCTTGATAACGATAGGTTGCTTAGTTCCATTTATTTCTTTTAAAACGACCGGTGTTAGATTCTTTAATTCTTTATTTATAAGATTTTGAATTTCCGCGTTACTTAAACTGTAATTATACTGAGACTGCCATTGGTATGTAACGGATGTTTTTGCCTCGGGAGTAGATTGTGAATTTCCTGTTGTCATTGCTGCATCTGCTGTATTAGTTGAAAATAATAAGCCACCTGCAAGTAACCCAACTATAATAGAATGTTTTTTATTCATTTTCATGTTCGTTTCCTCCTTCTTTTGTGCCCCCTTATTGTAAACACAAAATCAGTAGAAAAATTAGAATAAAATATTCCAGTAAAACCATTTAAAAAGAAAATGTTGTTATATATGATTATATCAATAGGATAATTGGATAACTTAACCACTATACTCAAATATTACGTTTTATCCTCTGTTGACAGATTTATAGATTTTTCTTTATAGACATTCTCTATCATTTTCTTTTCTTCATCTGATAATTGACTTTGACCAATTTTATCTTAAGCTAGTGCATACTTTTTTCAAAATTAGTCTCGCTCTTGGATTAGCAAATTCATCTAAGAGGGCCGATTTAGTAATTTCTCGAATCTGTTTATGTTGAAGGAATATCAATCGTTTTACATTATTAATACAATAATTAAAATGCCTTAACCTAACGCTTAAATAGAGTAGGAGAGCGCGATAAGCTCCCGAACGGCCTCATGTACATATCCGTTCGCTATATGGCGTTTCAATTAAGATGGAAGCTTTGCCGAGATAATCAATGGAAGTTGCTTGCTTATTCAGTATCAACTCGCTAAAAACAAAATTCCCTTCGTTTTTCGACTGTGTGAATCCAATAAATGGCTTAGGGCAACAGATTGTACATTGAA
>NZ_VDGG01000007.1 GCF_006861775.1 Psychrobacillus soli
AGTAATAATGTGTCTTAAAGCTCGCTTAACTCGCCAGTCTAGTATTTGTTAGACCGGTTTGTCGCGTTCAAAGGGAATATTGTCTCGTTCAACCATTTATTTTTAATGTAATGTTAGATTCTGATAAGTTAGTCTTTACCATAGATTTTCGCTGCAGTCGGCGACTCCTGCCGGATGAGTGAGCAAATGAGCCATCCCTACGACGCCTAAGCGGCGGGGGTGGCTCATCGCTCACCCGGCGGAAAGCGTCCGACTGAAGCGAAAATCATAGCGGTCACTAGTCGACGCATTACCACGCAGTATCTCTAAACGTTGCGAGTAACGAATGGAACGTTACGCATTTTTTTATTTATTAATATTTTGCAGGGAAATAATTCAATATCCCACTCCCGAAAAGAAAAACCACTAAACTGCCTATTATAGAGGCTTATTTAGTGGCTTCTGATGGAATAATATCCTCCATATCTGTTGGAAAAGGAGATGTTATTTTTAATGTTTCCCCTGAAAATGGGTGTTTGAATTTTAACTCCCTTGCATGTAATGCTTGTCTAGCTATAAACTTTAAACTACCACCGTATAAATCGTCACCGATTAAAGGATGACCGATTGACATCATATGTACGCGGATTTGATGCGTTCGTCCGGTATGCAGCTTTAGCCGGACATGTGTAAGTTCTTCTCCTTGCAAGTGAAACCTATTTAAAACTTGTACAGAAGTTTTAGCATATTTTCCTTCGGGAGATATAAACCGTTCAATAATACTGCCATCTTTACGACCGATAGGGGCATCGATTACAAACGTATCTTCTTTTACAAATCCATGTACAATTGCTTCATAGTTCCTTGAAATCGTACCTGCTTTTTGCATTTCGCTTAATAAGTGATGGGCATGTCGATGTTTCGCTACACAAATTACACCAGATGTGTCTTTATCTAGCCTTGTTACAATATGAACGGTCGCAGAAAGTCCACTTTCTTCTAAATAGCCAGCAACGAAATTTGCAATAGTTCCACTTGGATGCTCACGTGAAGGTATCGTACTTAATCCCGCTTCTTTCGTAAATATTAATACATGTTCATCTTCGAAAAGAATGGTGAATTCACCTGTTTCGGCGATTAATCCTTCACTCTTCTTCTCCTGTGGAAAAATAATCGTCACTTTGTCGCCAACTGTCAATATATGCCTAACCGTTTTTTCTTCCCCATTGACAAGTATGGTGCCACCTTCATATTTAATACTAGTTAATGCTTTCTTAGAGATGCCGTATTGTTTAATAGCATCTCTAAGTAACAAGTGCGGTTCATTTATGTCAAAAGATAACGTGATGGAATGCTTGTTCATTTTTCCAGATCACTATCAATGAACGAATCATGTACTCGTTGCCAAAAAGGGAATGATCTAAACCGTGCAAAACGGATTTTTTCATCGGCTACTCGGTACTTAATCGATTGCACATCTTTATGCAATAATTGTAAATGATCGATCGTCACCATAAAATCTGGACCTTTTACTGGTTTCAGTAAACATGAATGATGTTTGGGTAATACAAGTGAGGAGCCTACTGTACGGAAAACCCGATTATTAATAGAAGCTATTTCTGCGAGTTGCATAGCTTCTAAAGACGGATGCACGATTGCTCCACCAAGTGCTTTATTGTACGCCGTACTTCCTGAAGGTGTCGACATACAAAGCCCGTCTCCTCTAAATCGTTCAAAATGTTTGCCATTTAGCTCCACGTCCATTACTAATGTCACATCCGGAGACTTTACAGTTGATTCATTAACAGCAAGATACACAGAACTATCCTCTTCATGCTGATAGTTAATCGTCACTTCTAGCAGCGGATATTCAATGACCTCGAACTCTTTTTGTGCAATGCTAATGACAAGCTTTTCGATTTCTATCGGTTTCCAATCTGCATAAAAACCTAGATGCCCGGTGTGAATACCAACGAAAGCAACAGAACTTGTTAAATGCTTGTACTTATGGAAAGCATGTAATAACGTTCCATCTCCCCCGATTGACAACACAATATCAGGGTTTTCTTCATCAAATATTAGTCCAAAATCAACTAAATACGTTTTAGCAGTTTCCCTTAAACGATTGGATAAATCATCATTTCGTGATTGAATATAAAATTTCATCGCGCGCGCCCCCTTTCTTCTTTATGGCCTTCATGAATTCTTGGCGTAGATAGTTCTTTATTTTCACTAAAATATTTTTGGGCTTCTTGGATTTCTCCTCGTATCAAAGACATCTCCTCGTCTAAACGAAAAGCTGCTTCCGCTGCATACTGCAGGCGCTTTTTTATCTCTTCTGGGAAAATCCCTTTATATTTATAATTCAGCGAATGTTCAATGGACGCCCAAAAGTTCATTGCAAGCGTCCGAATTTGTATTTCCGCTAAAATATTGATTTCCCCGTGTATTGTTTGAACCGGATACTCAATAATTACATGATACGATCTATAGCCGCTTTGCTTTTTATGGGAAATATAATCCCGTTCTTCCACGATTTTTATATCTTTTCTTGCACGCAATAATTCCACAACATGTTCGATATCATCTACAAATTGACACATCATTCGAAGTCCTGCAATATCGGGTATTTCCTTTGCTAACGTCTCGGAAGGTTCAAATACTATCCCCTTTATCAGAGACTTGTCATAGATACTTGCAAGTGGCTTGACACGTCCCGTCACAAATTCAATGGGCGAGTTTGTGTTTTCAATTTCATATTGTGTACGCATTCCTTTTAACTTCACTTTTAACTCGGAAACTGCTTGCTTGTAAGGCTCTAAAAAACGTTCCCATTGCCCCATAAGCTTCACCTCCATTTCACTTACACTTTGCTTATGCTTTTAATATTGCATCAAATGCTTCCTCTACTGCTTTTGAAAACGTAACACCGTAGTTATCATTTCCTTCAATATTAAAAATAAGCATTTCCAATTCTTCTTTAAACTTATGTAAAGTTAGCTCCATATCCCCAAATTGTAATGTAGGATCATTTTCCGCTTTTAAAGTATGTACTAATAATGGCCATACATCTTGTCCGAACTTTACATAGTGATACCCTGTTTCATCTTCCAATAGGTAGACAAAAGACAAAGAATCAGAATCGGTAATCATTCGTTCCCCTGCTTTAATATTTGGATGGTTCGGCATTTCCTCTAATGTAAAACGAATATCATTTTCTAGTTGCACACCACTGTGCACGTTATAAGTAATAGGCAAAATAATTCTTTCCTTTCTGTCCATTCTTCCACTATTTTATCATATTGAAACTCATTGCAAACCGTCTATAATAGAAATAATAGGAAAGGTCGTGAAATTGTGCAATCTGAACGAGAAATTGAGTTTAAAAACCTACTGACACAAGAAGAATTTGACACATTAGTTACTGTTTTTCGCTTAACATCTGCTGACTTCCAAACACAAACAAATTACTATTTCGATACACCAGATAACTATTTTAAAGAAAAGAAAATGGGTTTTAGATTACGCGTTTTACCAAACCGCAATGAATTAACTTTAAAAACACCAGTCCAACAACATGTGATGGAAGAAAAAACGGTAATATTATCAAATGATGAACGAGATGCTATCATTCACGAAAATCGCTTCCCCACCGTCTCATTTTTGGAGCAAATAAAAGATAAAGACCCATTAATATGTATTGGCAGTATGCAAACAAATCGAGCACAAATTGCGTATAACAAGGGCGTACTTTTTTTTGATCACTCCCTTTATAGTCGTAAAGAAGATTTTGAGGTAGAATATGAATGTGGAGATGTCGAAAATGGGCAAAAAGTTTTCCTTCAATTATTACAAGAACATCATATTCCTATCCGACCTACGGATAAAAAAATTGCTCGTCTTTTAAAATATAACAACTCGTTGGAAGGTTGATACCTAATGGATATTCAATCCCTTAAAACACTAATGGAAATAAATGCAATGCAATCATTAGGAAGTGTGCAAAGCTCTCAAAATAGCTCCTCCGCTTCTTTTTTCTCTGAAATGTTAGGACAAGTATTACAAACAGGCGAAAATAATACTGCTTCAGATAATAGAAGTTCTTTGTATTATAATGGAGATTCCCCTGTTTTTATGCCATCAAACTTTGCATATCAAAATGAAAATTTGGTGGATGCTATTGCCACTTATACACCGTCAAATTCGTTGGGAACATCTGACTTGGATGACATTATTAAACGTGCAGCGAACAAATATCATGTACCCGAAAAACTAATTTCATCTGTCATTAAACAAGAATCTAATTTTAATCCCTCCGCGCTAAGTTCTGCAGGTGCCTCTGGATTAATGCAATTGATGCCTGGAACCGCCAAATATTTAGGCGTTTCGGATATTTTAGACCCCGAACAAAATGTGATGGGCGGCGCAAAATACTTACGCCAAATGCTCGATCAATTTAATGGAGACATGGAAACAGCACTCGCTGCTTATAATGCAGGACCTGGAGCAGTAAAAAAATATGGTGGAATCCCTCCATATAAAGAAACACAAAATTATGTTCAAAAAGTATTAAACTATTACCAAGCATAATCCCGAAACGGCCTTTTGTAAGGTCGTTTTTTAGTGACAGTCTAAATATTTGAGATAATTCTTTAGGATTGATAGAATGATATTAGAGCTAAAACAAAGGAGTAACGAATAATGACACAAAAACCAATACTTCCTTACGATGAGATTGGAGCAGAGAAATTATCCCAGCTTGTCGATACGTTTTACAGTAATGTTGCAAAACATCCAATGCTGAAGCCAATTTTTCCAAATGATTTAACAGAAACCGCAAGAAAACAAAAACAATTTTTAACACAATATCTTGGCGGTCCCAATTTATATACAGAAGAGCATGGACATCCGATGATGAAAATGCGTCATAATCCGTTTCCAATTACACCTGAAAGAGCAGCAGCTTGGCTTTCTTGCATGAGAGCTGCAATGGATTCTGTTGGTCTAGAAGGTAAAATGCGTGAAACTTTCTATCGAAGACTTGAGCTTACTGCCAACCACATGGTCAATCAAATGAGTCATGAGGAGGAACGAGAGTGACAAGAATACTAATTCCGACTGAACCGATTACATCTCCTTTACTAAACAAGCCTCTTGAAATGTACGTATTTCTAGACCCACTTTGCTCCGCTTGTTGGGAAATGCAACCGATTGTTCGGAAATTGCAAGTTCAATATGGACAGTATTTTACGATTCGAACAGTATTGAGTACACAGCTGAGTAATTTAAATACTGTTTGTAAAACGTCAATTGAAGAAAAAACAAAGATTCAATGTGAGTTTCCGGATATAGAGCATACCGTATTCCCTTCCATTGCAGTAAAAGCTGCAGAGTTTCAGGGAAGAAGAGCCGCCCTTCGTTTTTTCAATAAAATACAAGAGTATCTTTTCATTAAAACGAAAAATGTTACTTCCTTTTCTGTATTGCAAGAAATAGCAAGTAAAGTCAACATTGATGTGGATGAATTCACACAAGACTTCAAGTCAAAAGAGTGTGCACGTTCTTTCCAAAGCGATTTATCCATCACTTCAGAAATGGATGTTACTACATTTCCAAGTATCGTATTTTTTAATGAAAATATTGAAGATGAAGGTATTAAAGTATCGGGTGTTTATCCATATGAAATTTATGTACAAATATTACAAGAAATGCTATATGAAAAACCAGAAGTACAAGAACCACCTGCTCTCGAGAAGCTTTTTGATCGATTCCATTCCCTAACAACCAATGAAATTGCTAGCTATTATTATATTTCCGAACAACAAGCTGAACGAGAACTAAAAAAACTCCTTTTACTTCAAAAGGTAGAACGATTGGTATTACCTGACGTTGTCATATGGCGATTGAAAAATAACTAACATAAAGCTCCTCATCAACAATCGATGAGGAGCTTTATTTTGCTCTATATAAGGATAAATATGTCTATGCTTTTTTACAATCCAAATTGAAAACACCCTTTCCTCAGTTAGGAAAGGGTGTTTTCGTTTTACAAAGGGGATGGGAGAAATGTTCACGTTCAAACAAAGGGGTGTATGTTATCTTGTGATTTATTTCACACTCTTACTTTATCATGTCATCTAAAAAAATACAATATATTAGCACTCACTTTCACAAATTCGTCATACATTAGACGTCATACATCTGTAATTCTTGGCACAATTAAATATTTTGTGCACATAGGTGCGGATATCACTGTTTTAAGAGCTCTCTATGTCTTTATCATACAAAAAAGGCCAAACTGTGCAATCTCCAGTTTAGCCTTCTTCTTATTATTTTATTCCGCTAATAGTAATTGTTCTAATTCATTTAGTTTTTCTTCAAATACACGACATGCTTCTTCGATTGGAGCTGCTGTGTTCATATCTACGCCAGCTTTCTTTAATACTTCAATCGGATAATCTGAGCAACCTGCTTTTAAGAATTCATTAATATAACGGTCAACGGCTGGTTTACCTTCCGTCAAAATTTGATTGCTTAATGCGGTAGCGGCACTTAAACCTGTTGCATATTGATATACATAGTAGTTGTAGTAGAAATGAGGAATTCTAGCCCACTCAAGTCCAATTTGCTCATCGATGACGATATCATCACCAAAGTACTTTTGATTTAGTTTATAATATTCTTCTGTTAATTTATCCGCCGTTAATGCTTCTCCATCTTGGTCTAGCTGATGGATAATATGCTCAAACTCTGCGAACATAGTTTGACGGAATACTGTTCCACGGAATCCTTCTAACCAGTGATTCAGTAAGTAAATGCGTTTTTTAGGATCATCGATCGTTTTCAATAAATAATCATTCAATAATGCCTCATTACAAGTAGAAGCTACTTCTGCAACAAAAATAGAATAATCCCCATATACATACGGCTGATTTGCGCGTGTGTAATAACTATGAATACTATGACCAAATTCATGTGCTAATGTGAATAAATTATTAACGTTATTTTGCCAGTTCATCAAAATGTATGGGTTCGTACCGTACGTACCAGAAGAGTATGCACCTGAGCGCTTTCCTTTTGTTTCTACAACATCTACCCAACGACTTTCTAATCCTTGCTTTACGATCGATACATATTCCTCTCCAAGTGGAGCAAAACTTTTTAGCATTGTATCACATGCTTCTTCATACGTATATTCCATTTTCAATTCTTTTACGAGTGGTGTGTATAAATCCCACATATGCAACTCATCTAATCCAAGTACTTTTTTTCGTAAGCTTACATATTTATGGAGCAGATGAACGTTTTTATTAATCGTTCCAACTAAATTGTCGTACACGCTTTCCGGAATATGATTTCCCGACATTGCCGCCTCTCGAGCGGAAGCGTATTTTCTAATTTTAGCGTTTACATTATCTCCTTTTACATTCCCAGCTAATGTAGATGCAAATGTATTGCGGAACTGGCCATACGTGTCATACATCGCTTTAAATGCGTCTTCTCGCACACGACCATCTTCGCTTTCTAGGAAGCGGGAATATCGTCCATGTGTTAGTTGTACTTCGTTGCCATCTTCATCTTTGATCGACGGAAATTCTAAATCCGCGTTATTTAACTTACCAAAAGTATCCGACGGTGATCCTGCAACTTCTGAAAACTGTGCAAGTAATGCTTCTTGTTCTTTTGGCAGTACATGGGGGCGCTCTAGATTAACTTCCTCTAATAGTTGACGGTACAATTGCAAATCATTATTTTCAGATAAGTAGGTAGAAAGAGTTGACTCATCCAATGATAAAATTTCCGGCACTAAAAATGATAGTTCCGTAGAAACTTTTACATACAGCGATTTTATGCGGCTATCCATCGCTTGATAAGTACTATTGGCAGTATCTTGGTCCGAACGCATATGTGCAAACGTATACAACTTACGTAAACGTCCCGTAAGTTCATCTCGATAAGTTAGTACTTCTAACAAAGCATTTGAACCATTTGCAATCGTCCCTTGAAATGTGGATGCTTTTTCAGCTAATTTTGCTACATCTTGAAATTCTTTTTCCCAAGCGTCATTAGAAGGAAAAATGTCTTCTAATCTCCAAGTTAGATGCTCTTCTACTTCCTCACGCGTTAATACTTTGTTATTTGTTTCTTTTGTCAAGATGAACTCCCCTTCCAGTTGTTTCGAAATTCGTATCACTATTTATTTTCTCAATTTTCAGGTCACTTTGCAAGAAAATCACTATATAGCAACTCAACCATTTTGGAATTATTAAACTTGCTTCTATAAATCGATGTATCTGACTTTATGAGACATTGCTGAAGTATAGACAAGTAGGATTGGACAGCTTCTAATTTGAATAGGGTCTGTGTAGAACCAATTGGACGATTAAGTAGGAATGATTTACAATGCGAACAATCGGCTTCCTCAAGAGGGATTTTTATCCGATTTAAATAGTCGATCCATTGTATTTGCCATTCAACGGCATGTACATGAAAAGATTCTGCATTGGGAGTAGGAATTCCTATAAAAAAAGGAATTTCTTTTGGGGACAGACTCCATCTATAGCAAACTTGTAAAAACTGATTCTGGACTCCTTTTCTATTATAGAAATATAAGTTGCTTATATGCTTAAAACGCTGCTTCCTATATATTCGTAAATACATTTCGTACTCTTTTTGGGATATTCGTTTGACGACTGCAAATGGCCATGATTGCTTTTCCATCGGGAGCTTCTTTATTTTGACGATGTATTTATTCGATTGTATGTGAACTGGGTTGGAAATATAGTGAAAGAGCTTTGTTTGTGGACAGTAGGTGATGATCATTTTCCCGTTTGTGGGGGTTTCCAGGAAAAATTGCTGACGAAATGCGGATAATTGCATGGTTCCTATTTCTTGTGGTGGGAACTCTGAAATAGATGGTGTCCTTAATATCCAAAGTGGGTCTATTTGTTGCTGTTTATAACCTATGTTACGACTTTCTATAGTAGTAGGTAAAATTTGGCTGCATTGATATTCGATAGCTACTTGGGAATATTTGTTGTTAACTAAAATATCCGGTCTTTGTTTTATCGTCCCGATGAATGGCTCTAGTTGAGGTATGCTATTATGTTGTAGGAAAAATGCGTGCAATTGGAGTTTGCCATTTAGGTGATCTTCACTTTCACCTTCCGAAAAAGAATGAATGCATGCAGATTTTTGCCTATGAGCAAAATGTGGAATTTTAATTGGTCCGCTTCTCAATATTACTTCTTCGTTGCACTGAAGGCACTGAAACGTACTTTTTTGCTTTAAATTGTTTAAAAATTCTCGTGAATAGTTGGCAGATACGATAATTTCTCCTTGCTTTGTTATTGCTGTTAATATGATCATCACCTCTACTCATAAATGTACGAATTTTCAGTGAAAAAATCAAGCAAAAAAAAACACGTGTTGATTAACCAAAAGTATCCAGTAAATTGATTATTAAGATTTTGATAAGCACTCTATGTATAGGTGCTTTTGGAGTGCTTTGAACGGAACGAGATCTACACCATTACCGAGACTTCTTGATGCGTAGAGATGCGACAAAGTCGCATCCCTACGCATTTTTTCGCTAATCGTATGAGAGTCGTTCGTCCGTCGCTCTACAAAAACAAGGGTAATCAAAGTGCCAAAGCTTTTGGGAACGACAGAATAGCCACTTTCCTACTTAAATAAAAGCAGCCAAAGATGCAATTTTGGCTGCTCAGTCCTTCTCTATAGTATATCCACCTTTTCGATTGGAAGGAAGTGTCCCATTTCTACTTAGCATCACTATATTACCAGCATGAACTTTGCAAAAAATAAGCAAGAAACACATGATAGAAAGCGATAAAGTGCCCGAAATTGCATCTTCTGGCACTTCCACTATGAATAGTAAGCTAGCTATTCTTTCATTTTCCAAAGCAATTGCCTTTTTCTTTTGAATGTTGTAGGTACGTGGCGGACAAATATCCACAACAAGATTATCGAAAATAGTGTAGCAGGAAGTGACGCAGTCACTTCCTGCTACACTTAGCCCTCGGTAATGATGTAGTGATCATTTCGTCCAAAACGATCCGAAAACGTACAAGTGCAAAATGGGATCCTTACGCATTTCTTGTGAAATATTAATGGTGGGAATTGGTGAATCAACAAGCAAAAAAAAACCTTCTTTTTACAGAAGGTTAAAAGTGTTTGTTTAGTTCTAGGAATACATCATTTACAATAATTTCTTTTCCATATTCTTGAATCATATGAATGGTAGTTTTTGTACTATTTGCAAATTCTGAAATAACACTGAGTGTATTTAATACATCTTCAAATTCCGTTAAATCCGAATTAAAAATTACATGTAAATAATATTTTTCCTCATAATGATACAATGATGTTTGGAAATTTACTTTATCCCATTTCTTTGCTAGAACAAGTAAATCATCAAAATTCTCAAACATGAATGTGTATTCAGAAGGTATTTCCTCTCCATCATCCATGTAATGCGAAAAATCATCAAATTCGTGAGGTCCTATAGAACTGGAGACACCATTTTTAAAAATCTTGTTAGAAAGGTCATCCATTTCAAAATCATCTGATCGTTCTTCATGTTTCCCTATTTCCGTTCGAGTGACAATCACTTCCAAACCTTTTTCCATCGCATGAACTTGTATCCATAATGGACCATCTAATTCTTCAAAATGGTCATCATCGTGAACTTCATCCATCATCTCCCAAAAAAGCTGCTCGCTCTTATCTTTGTTAAACCATATTTCATCTCGGCTGAAGCCTCTTTCTTCAATGTCGATGTATGAAATGTATACTTTGAAAGTGTTATCATTGATACGCTCGATATCCATTTAACACATCTCCTTTCGCTTCCTACCGCCTCATTAATGTAGTGTCTATTACTATTGTATGTTGTTTGTGAAAAAAAGAAAAGGATTCCAACTTTTCTTTTCAAATTATTAATTACAAGTGAATTGTGTGAAAATTTTCTCTTGAATGCAAGCATTCCAAAAGAAAAACTGGCTGTTTTCAAAGGTTCTTTGAAAACAGCCAGCCGATTAACTTTTAGTTCACAAGCCTTTGTGCTTCGAGTAACTGATATGCACGAACTTTTCTTGGTAGGAACCTACGTATTTCATCTTCGTTATAACCAACTTGTAGACGTTTTTCATCTAAAATAATTGGTCTGCGAAGAAGTCCAGGATATTCTTGAATTAGCTCATATAAACGTTGTAAAGGAAGACTTTCCACATCTACATTTAGCTTTTGGAATATTTTAGATCTAGTGGATATAATTTCATCCGTCCCGTCTTCTGTCATTCTTAAAATTTCTTTTATTTCACCTATCGACAGTGGTTCAGAAAAAATATTTCGTTCAGTATATGGAATATCATGTTCTTCTAACCATGCTTTTGCTTTTCTACATGAAGTACAACTTGGTGATGTGAATAATGTAACCATCATTTAAAACACTTCCTTTCAATTGGTAATTGTGTTATATGAAGTAGTTTATAATTAATTTAATGTAATTCTTTACTTTTTTAGTATACACCAAATTTTAGTCATTTAAAATACGTTTACAAGAAAATTTTTCCCTCTAAAAGAACCTGTCACAATTTCGTTGAAAATATAAGCTCTACTTACATTTTTAAAATAAATATTAAATACATTTAAATTATACCCATCTTTTTTTCATTCTAAACATAAAAATGAAATTCTTTGTTATTCTCATTTAGAAGAATGCTATTGAAAATAACTGTTATACTAATATATACGTATTCGATGAAATAAAGTTTCATAAAATATCAAAAAAGATAGGATTTTTTATAAATCCTATCTTTTCTTACTTAAGGTGTATAGTCTACGCCAGGTGAATATTTATTTCCGGCATTCCAAAGTAAATATTCCATTATCCCTGCTTCATTTAATGCTTTAATTTGAGCTTCTACTTCCTCTTTAGCATACGTTTGATAATTGCCAGCACCTAGGTATGAAGCAGTGAAGTCTTGAAGCCATGGTCTTGATACAGGCGGGTTTTCTAATTCTGCTAATTTTGCATTTTCTACTTTTGCATATTCTTGCACTAAGCGGTAAGGCTCTAAATCTGGCTTTGCAATACCAAAATAAGGAGTCCAATGACTTGGGTAAATCATGGAAGAAATAACATCCACATTTTCGGATATTTTAGAGAAGTTTTGTCCAATGCCAGGTGCTTCAGGTAATGTGGCAGAGTATCCAAAAATATCTACAGACACTTGTGCCCCATATGGTTTCAATTTTTCTTTTGCGTATGCGACGAAATCAGTAACTGCTGTCACTCTTCGTTGAACGGTATCTTCTTCTGATGCTTCGTATTTGCCCATCGAATATTTCAATATATCTTCTCTATTTTCAAATCCTTCAGGAAAACGAACATAGTCAAATTGAATTTCCTTGAAACCCATTTTGGCCGCTTCTATAGCAATCTCCACATTATAATCCCATACTTCTTGGAGAAAGGGATTAACAAAAGCTTCCCCTCTTCCGTTTTTCCATACAGATGATCCTTCTACAAATGACCATTCTGGTTTTCTTTCTGCTAGTTCTGTATCTTTAAAAACAACAACACGTGCAATTGGGTATATTTCTTTTTCTTCCATCGTTTCTAGCATTGCAAGTGGATTTTTTATGTATGGTTTACCAATATCGTATTTCGTTAGCAGTGATTCTTCGTTTGGGATATATGTTAAGTTACCAAAATCGTCTTTTATATCTATTACCATTGCATTTAGCTCTGTTGATTCTAGTAAATCTACTAAATTAGCAAATCTAGCTCCTCCTGCCGAATGTCCTGTTACATATACTCCCCTCACAGCGTCTGGATACTCAAATGTTAGCCCAGAGTCGTATACGAATAGTTTGGATGTAGAAACGATTGTTTCGTCAATGGCTTTTAAATTATATTCTTTTGTTGTAAAGTCTTCTGCAAATAAATCAGATGCAGCGAATACTGTACTAGGTAAAAGTACTGCCGCTGCCACACTTAATTGGGCTAGCATTTTCATAGGTTTCTTCATAAAATACCCCTTCCTTTCTTTTGATGTTTCTTTATTCTAACAATACTAAACAATGAATGAAAGAGATATGAGGCCTAAAATGTTGTAAGTGCGCCTTCCTATGTTGGGCTTAATAGGGATCCTGAGCGGTAAGGAATGACCGCTAGGATTTTCGCTGCAGGGTGGACGCTTTCCGTGGGGTAAGCGTACGACTGCAGCGAAAATCCCGGCGAACACTTCATTCATCTCACTACGACGCATTATCCCTAAAAAGTGACATACCTATCAACCAAGTATCACCAAATAAACACTTTCCCCATAAAAAAATCGGTCATTCGCATAGGAATGACCGATGATTTTATTATTTCGAGCTTGAAATAGCCTTTAATGATTTCATTTCTTTTTCAGAACAATAAACAAAATGTCCAGGCGTTACTTCTCGCATCGCAACTTCTTCCCCATCTTGATAATTATGATTTGCTGGATCGTACGATTTACGTACACGTGTGCGCTCATAATTTGGATCTGGAAGTGGAATAGCCGATAAAAGAGACTGTGTATAAGGATGCATTGGATTCGCATATAATTCTTCTGCAGTTGCAAGCTCCACTAGCTTACCAAAATACATAACACCAATACGGTCAGAAATGTATTTTACCATTGATAGGTCATGCGCAATGAATAAATAAGTTAATCCCTTTTCTTCTTGTAGCTCTTTTAATAAGTTTACAACCTGTGCCTGAATAGAAACGTCTAATGCAGAGATTGGCTCATCCGCAATGATGAATTCTGGATTAACAGCTAGCGCTCTTGCAATACCGAGACGTTGACGCTGACCACCTGAAAACTCATGTGCATACCGATCCGCATGTTCACGATTCAAACCAACTGTTTCTAAAAGTTCTACTACGCGCTCTTTACGTTCTTTTGGATTTTTCACAAGCCCATGAATATCTAATCCTTCTGCAATAATATCCAATACTTTCATACGTGGATTTAGAGATGCATAAGGATCTTGGAAAATCATTTGCATTTTACGGTTGAATTCTTTTAAATCTTTTTTCGATTTTTTGTCATGTACGTTTACACCATCGTAAATTACTTGACCATCCGTCGCATCATACAGGCGGATAATTGTACGCCCAGTTGTCGATTTCCCACAACCAGACTCCCCAACTAGTCCTAGTGTTTCGCCTTTATAAATATCAAAACTGATATCATCGACAGCGCGAACTTCATTTGGTTTACCTTGATTGAAATATTGCTTTAAATTTTTGATTTCTAGTAATTTTTCAGCCATTAGTAAGTACCTCCTTCCGTTCCTTCATAATAACGACTACCCGGATATTTTTTCATACGCTCCATAATTGCTAAAGGTGGATCTACTTGCGGAGCATCAGGGTGTAATAACCAAGTTGCAGCATAGTGAGTATCACTTACTTTAAAAAATGGAGGTGTTTCCTCTAGGTCGATTTTCAAAGCATAATCACTACGAAGAGCAAAAGCATCACCTTTAGGAGGTGACAATAAATCTGGCGGTGTTCCTGGAATTGCATAAAGTTTCTCATCCGCTGTATCAAGGGACGGCATGGAACTTAGTAATCCCCAAGTATACGGGTGTTGTGGATTATAGAAAATTTCATCTACTGTTCCGATTTCTACAATTTTCCCACCATACATAACAGCAACTCTATCTGCCACATTCGCTACAACTCCAAGGTCATGTGTAATAAAGATGATTGATGTATTAATCTTTTTCTGCAAATCTTTCATTAGTTCTAAAATTTGCGCTTGAATCGTTACGTCAAGTGCAGTAGTCGGTTCATCCGCAATCAGAATTTGTGGATTACATGCTAGTGCAATCGCAATTACAATACGTTGACGTTGTCCGCCAGAAAACTGATGTGGATATTGCTTCATACGAGCTTCTGGTTTAGGCATCCCTACTAGACGAAGTAAATCTACTGCTTCTTTATGAGCTACTGATTTACTTACATTACGGTGCTTTAAAATTGGCTCCATAATTTGTTTTCCGATCGTCATCGTAGGATTCAAAGATGTCATTGGATCTTGGAAAATCATTGAAATGTCTTTCCCTCGAATTTTTTGCATCTCTTTATCTGTTAGTTTCGTTAAATCTTTTCCGTTAAACAAAATATGACCATTTTTAAACTCAGAGCTATGTTCAGGCAATAAACGCATAATGGACTTAGTCGTTACTGATTTACCAGAACCAGACTCTCCAACTATTGCAAGCGTTTCTCCTTTTATTAAATCAAAGTTAACACCGCGAATTGCTTTAACTTCCCCTGCAAAAGTGTGGAAGGAAAGCTCCAGGTCTTTTACTTCTAATATTTTTTCCATTTTCGCTTTCCTCCTTAGTCTTTCATCTTCGGATCAAATGCATCACGTAACCCGTCACCAAGTAAGTTAAATGCAATCATTAATAAACTTAAAACAATCGATGGGTACAATAAAATATGCGGTTGGAATCGAATTAGTTTATAACCATCGTTAATAAGTGTACCTAAAGACGCATCAGGCGCCTGTAGTCCTAATCCGATAAAGCTTAGAAAGGCTTCAAAGAAAATCGCCGTTGGTATTGTAAACATTGTATTAATAATGATAACACCTAAAATATTAGGTAAAATATGCTTGGATATAATACGCCCATTACTTGCGCCTAAAGTTCGAGAGGCAAGTACAAATTCTTGGTTCTTAAATTTCAAAACCTGCCCACGAACAATACGAGACATACCAATCCAACCCGTAAGCGTAATCGCAATAATTATTGCAGTTACACCTGGTTCCATTACTAATAGCATCAGAATAACGATAACTAATGTAGGAATACCATACAGAATTTCCACAACACGTTGCATAATATCATCGACACGACCACCGTAGTAACCAGAAATACCACCGTATGCAACACCAATAACCATATCAATTATTGCTGCGACAAAAGCGATTAATAAGGATATTTGGGTACCTTCCCAAACTCTTGAGAACATGTCACGCCCTAAACCATCCGTACCAAACCAATAATACGTATCGACTTTTTTCATTTCATATAAATCTACTTCTTTACCCGCAAGTGTTCCAACACCATCGAATATTCCTAACTTTTCAAGTCCTTGAACTTTAGGAGGTAGGTTGGCATGTGTAATCGTTTGGGTTTCCGCATCATGTGGACTAACCATCGGTCCAACAAATGCCATGATTATGATAAATACTAATATAAAAATACTAGCAATAGCACCCTTATTTTTACGAATTCGTAGCCAAGCATCTTGCCAAAAACTTAAAGACGGCTTCGTAATTCTTTCCGCTTGACTACTATCAATATGAACTCTTTCAAAAGATTCAGCAGGTATTTTTTTTATATCTAAACTCATTATTTACTACCTCCTGATAAACGAATCCGAGGATCAACTATTCCATAAAGTACGTCAACTACGAATATTATAACAATTAGGAATACAGAGTAGAATATTGTAGTTCCCATAATAATTGAGAAGTCATTCGAAACAATCGCTTTAACAAATTGCTCGCCTATACCCGGTATTGCAAAGATTTGTTCAATTACAAGCGAACCAGTAAGTAGACCAGCTGCAAGTGGTCCTAAAACTGTAATAAGAGGGATTAACGCATTACGGAAAGCATGCTTGAATGCAATTTCAAATCCGCTCGCCCCTTTAGATTTTGCTAGAGTAATATAATCCGAACTTATCACTTCAATCATTTCTGTGCGGATAAATCGAGATGCCGTTGCAAGAGGTCCCATCGCTAAAGCAATAGAAGGTAATATACTCGACATCCATCCGTCTTTCCATAAAGCAACTGGGAGTAGTCCCCATTTTACACCTAACCAATATTGAAGCAATGTTGCAAAAACGAAAGATGGGATAGAAATACCGATGATAGCGATTAACGTACTACCATAATCCCATATAGTATTCTGCCTCAGCGCTGCAATCATACCTAACAAAATACCAATAGCTACACCAAGTATTAATCCTTGTGAACCAATTAAAACAGATGGTCCTAATCGATTCATGATTAAATCTGTTACACTGGCATTTTTAAATTGGAATGAGTTACCTAAATCACCTTTCGCTAAGTTGAGCATATATTTTGCATACTGCACGGGAACTGGTTGATCTAATCCATATTTCGCTTCTACCACCGCGAGTTGTGAGGGGGGTAGTTTGGATGCAGAGCTAATCGGGGATCCTGGAAGCGCCTTCATTAAGAAAAATGTTGCTGACGCAATCAGGAAAAGGGTAATAAACATATAAACGATACGTCGAATAATATATTTTGTCATCTTTGCACCTCCTAAATAATATATTTCTATAATTTTAAAAACTATACTAGTATATATAAACAGATAAACTCTATAATTGTCAAAAGTAATTATAAAAAATAAATATTTGGTGAATTCTGATTCATTTAAAAAGAGAGTATATGGTCCCGAACGGATACCATATACTCTCAAACTATGTGATTTTAAAAATTCACTAAATTAGTTTTTACCTTCAATATAAGCCCATTTGTAGCTATAGTCTCCACCGAATGGGTGAGCAACGATACCTTTAACATATGGTTTTTGAAGGTGCATCAATCCACGTTGGTAAATTGGTCCGATTCCGAAATCTTCATCAATAAGAATTTTTTCAGCATCAGCAAGTGCTTGCCAACGAGCTTCTGGGTCAAGAGCTAATTCATTAACAGATGAAGATACTAACTTGTCATATTCTGGGTTAGAGTAAGACATTTGGTTATTTCCGCCACCAGTTAACCATAAGTTCATGAATGTGTAAGGATCTTGATAGTCAGGTCCCCATCCAGCAATTTGCATTTCATAATCTTGGTTTGTATCAAGATCTAAACGAACGTTAAATGGAACTTCTTTTAGTTTAACTGTTAAACCTGGTAAATTTGTTTCTAATTGATTTTTTAGGTATTCGCCCGTTTTCTTAGCTGATTCAGTATCTCCATTTAGAAGTTCAATAGTTAATTCAGAAACTCCTAGTTCAGATAAACCTGTTTCGAATGCAGCTTTTGCTTCGTCAGCATTGAATTCAGCCATGTCCCCGTTTACATCACGGAAGTCATTTGCATCAGCGTCGAAAGTAAAATCTTTTGGAATTAAGTAGTTAGCTGGTACAGAACCATTAGCTAAAACTACATCAACTAAATCTTGTTTATTGAAAGCTTTTGAAATTGCTTCACGAATATTTACGTTAGCAAGTGGTGTTTTTTCTCCAAGACGTTCTTGGTTATATTTGAAATAAAATACAGATGTTTCAGATTCATGAATTAATTCTGGGTCAGCAGCATATTGCATTGCGAATTCACCAGTAAGTGGTGCTTTGTCTTTTTGACCTTCCGAATACAAGTTAACACCTGTACCTGGTTCTTTAACAACATCATAGTTAATTTCAGTTAATTTTACAGTATCTTTATCCCAGTACTCTTCGTTTTTAAGTAGTTGCCAAGATAATCCTGTTCCGTCCCAGTTAGCAAGTGTAAATGGTCCGTTATATAATACTGCTTCAGAATTTTTCGCATAGTTTTCACCTTGCGCTGTAACGAATTCTTCTTTTTGTGGTAAGAATGTTCCGAATGACATAAGTGATAAGAAGTAAGGTGTTGGTTTTTCAAGAGTTACTTCTAAAGTTTTTTCATCAAGCGCTTTAACGCCTAGTTCAGTGTACTCCATAGAACCTTCCATAATTGCAGTAGCGTTTTTAATAACGCCATCCATCATATATGGACCATATTCAGATGCAGTATCTGGGTTCATCGCACGTTTCCATGCAAATTCAAAGTCATTTGCAGTTACTGGAGATCCATCAGACCAGTTAGCATCGCGTAATGTGAATGTGTAAACTAAACCATCTTCAGAAACTGTTGGTTCACCTTCAGAGATCGCAGGTTCAGCAACGTTATCTTGATTTAAGCGATATAAACCTTCGTTTACGTTATTTAGAAGGTCAAAACCAACCGCGTCTGTTACAAGAGCAGAGTCCATAGTTGGAATTTCAGCATTCATGATTAAGTTTAGAACTTGTTCCTCGTCAGTTGCTACTTCTTCTGTTGTTGCGTCTGTATCTTCTGTGTCTTTAGTTGTTTCAGTGCCTTCTTCTTTATCGCCGCCACATGCAGCCAAGAAAAGAGCAACAACTAACAATAGGCTTAAAAGCCAAGCAAACTTGCTATTCTTCAAAAGAATAACCCCCTTTAAATATTCAGAAAAATTCATTACAATAATCATTATACATTCCCAGAGAAACTTGTACAGGTTTTTCGATTATTTTTTTACAAATAAGTAACAAAATCATTACAATGTCCTAACACTTGAGAAATATTGGTAATTATTTTGTTCATTTCTGACATTTCGAATTGTCTAATTTTTGATTATTTTAAGTAAATCTTCTATAATTTATTTCGTCGAGGTGAATTATGAAGAAAAAAATTGTTAGTTTTTTAGTCATACAGCTATTTATTTTTATCATTATGTTTATTACATATGGATCTCTAACGCTTACTTCTTATATAAATATTTCCTTTTACGTTGGAGGTTCTATTACATTTATTGGGCTAATGACATATGTAGTTTCCGGTGGGTTTTTTGATATTTTTGTAACAAGTACACGCAGAGTGTTCACACCTAAGCATATGAAAAAAACAGCGAATGAAATGCGGTTACCATCCGAGGTTTTCTCGTTTCCGGTTAAGCCAATTGTCATATTAGGCTTATCTTGTTTAGTTAGTATGGCCATCGCTCTAGTTGTTTATTATGCTTGATTTTTGAGTTTCTTCTATAATATAATTATCAAAACTAAATAATTGAGCTTTGATGAAGAAAAGTACATTTAACTCGGTATGTCTAGAGAGTCTGTGGTTGGTGCAAACAGAACATATGATAAATGGAATGGGCTTCTGAGCAGTGTATGTGAACTTGTAGTAGCATAGACCGTGTCCTTCACGTTAAGAAGAAGAGTGGCTAATTATTTTAGCAAGCTGGGTGGTACCACGGATTTTACATCATTCGTCCCTTTTTTAGGGATGCATGATGTTTTTTTATTTTTTCGATTTTATTAAGGAGGAAAAAAACATGAAGAAAATTTTTTCAGGCGTACAGCCAACAGGAATTATTACGCTCGGCAATTACATCGGTGCATTTAGACAGTTTACCGCTCTACAGAACGATTATGAGTGTGTGTTCTGCATCGTAGACCAACATGCCATTACCGTTCCACAAGATCCGGAAGAACTACGCGGGCATATTCGCTCCCTTGCAGCTTTGTATATTGCAGTAGGAATTGACCCAAATAAGTCTACACTATTCATCCAATCGGAAGTTCCAGCTCATGCGCAAGCTGGATGGATTATGCAATGTATTTCCTATATCGGCGAGTTAGAAAGAATGACCCAATTTAAGGACAAATCAACAGGTAAAGATGCTGTTTCAGCCGCATTATTAACGTATCCACCATTAATGGCTGCGGATATCCTTTTATACCAATCAGATATCGTACCTGTTGGAGACGATCAAAAACAACATGTCGAGTTAACACGTGATTTAGGGGAAAGATTTAACAAAAAATACGGAGAGGTACTGACGATTCCTGATATCCAACTTCCGAAAAACGGAGCTCGCATTAAATCGTTGCAAGACCCATTGAAGAAAATGAGTAAATCCGACCCAAATAAAAAAGCGACGATCCGCCTACTTGATACACCAAAAGAAATTGAAAAGAAAATAAAAAGTTCTGTAACGGATTCGGAAGGAATTGTTGCATATGATCTTGAAAATAAACCTGGCGTTTCGAATCTCCTTACAATAGAAGCAGCTTTAACTGACGTATCAATAGAAGCACTTGTACAAAAATACGAAGGAAAAGGCTATGGAGATTTTAAAGCATCTGTAGCTCAAGTTATTATAGATCATCTAGCTCCAATTCAAGCAAGATATGAAGAATTATTAAATTCATCGGAGCTTGACGACATATTAGATCATGGAGCAGAAAAAGCAAATGCATTAGCAAATTCAACCTTAGCTAAGATGGAAGCCGCAATGGGCCTCGGAAGAAGACGATAAGCGTTAAAGCTAAAAACGATGCACATAACATAATAAATTCCTTTGACTGAAGCATGTACACGAGGACAGAATTCAACGAATAACCTAAAGACAAAAAATTTAAGAACAATACTAATTGGGAGCAGCTAATAACTGCTATTCCATAACTGATTAAAAATAATAGAATTCTCATATGTATCACATCCTTCTTAAACCATATGAAAAACCGTTCCTAAACTTTCGTCTAGGAACGGTTTTTTTTATTATTATTTTGAAGATTTAACTCCAGTGTCTGAAACTAATTCTACGTCTTGTAGATTAGAGTGTGATTCATTCGTATAGTCAATACTCCAGTTTTTCACACGTTTGTTTACTGGTACTAACTCATAACGATACATAGTTGGAATGATTGGCGCTTGCTCAACCATATATTCTTGCCATGCACGGAATTCTTTCGCACGGTAATCAGCGTCAAATGCTTTTGGTGAGTCAATATTTGTTAGTGTCTCTTCTAAGAAATCAGAAGAGTAACGGCTGAAATTATATTCTGCTGTTTTCGAATATAAACCTGCTGGAGATGGGTTTGTTCCAGTACCCCATGCAGCCATGAAAATATCGATTTCCGGATCATCCGCTTGTACTTTATCATAGAAGCTGTTGAACTCGATTGTGCGTCCAGTTGTTAACGTTACATTTAAGCCAACATCTTTCCAGTTTTGTAAATAGAATTGTGTGATATCTTCTGCGATATCATCGCCTGCCATTGTTGCAAATTTGATCTCTAGAGGTTTACCTGCTTTATCTTCACGGATTCCATCGCCATCCACATCTTTGAAACCAGCTTCATCTAATAATGCAGCTGCTTTATCTGGATCATACGTATATCCTTCTAATGAAGCATCATAGAAAGATGCAAATACTGGCGGGATTAGTGAATTCGCACGTTCACGTAAGTTATTATAGAAAACTTCTGCAACTTGCTCTACATCAAGTGCATATCCCATTGCTTGACGTAACTTCACATCTCCTGTTTTCGAACCTTCTATATCTGTCACAACTACATTATTTTCATAATCATATTTCCCTAATTTGAAGCCAAGGTAAGAATAATAAAGTTCTTGACGACCTAATACATCCATATTATCTGCATCTTTAATTTCTTCCATTTTAGAAGCATTAAATGAGATAGCTACATCGTACTCGCCTTGTTTCAATGCAACTGAAATAGAGCTTGTTGGTACAACTTTCACTAAAACGCCGTCTAGTTTCGGTTTGCCTTTCCAGAAGTGTTCATTTGCTACTAATTGAACAGATTCACCTGGTACGATTTTATCAATTTTGAATGCACCTAATGTTACTGGATTTTTACGAACTGCATCAGATTCTACTAACTCCGCAATCGGAATATCCTTAATCATATGACTTGGTTCTGCGTAAGTCCAGAGTCCATCTCCACCGCTAAAGATTGCCGGAGATAATTTATTAAATGACATCTCTAAAGTTGTTTCGTCAATTTTCTTTAGTCCTGAGATTGTGTCTGCTTTACCATCATGGTATTCAACAGCACCGATAATGTTTTGGAAATCTACATCATAACGAACACCTGTGTAATCTTTGTGTCCAATAATTAAATAAGGTTGGATTAAGTCTTCGATTTTTAGTGGTTCACCGTCAGACCATTTTACACCTTCGCGAATTTTTACTAATACTTTATTGTTATCTTGATCTACTTCAATACTTGCAATACCTTCATCTGTTAACAAGAAATCTCCATCTGTTTCGAAAAGTGAATTAGATGCGTATTTCATAATTTCATCATCATAAGCATCTTCATACAATACATACGAGAATATCCCTTGGAATGGTTCATCTTTTGACAGGGCAACTTTTAAAGTACCACCAGAAATAGCTTCCCCATCATTTTCAATAGCTAATGGGAATAACGCATCCGAATCTTCTGCTACTGGTTCTTCTGCTTCCCCTTCTGTACCTTCTTCAGTACCCTCTTCAGGAGTAGCCTCTTCTGTTTTTGTTCCATCATCTGTACCTGTAGTTTCTTCACCATCACTACTACAAGCAGCAAGCACAAGCATAAATGCTAGTAATAATGCTAGTAATCCCCAAAGCTTTTTATTCATTTCCTTTTCCTCCTTTTTACTCTCTACTCATATATATCAAACGACTATGCGTTTAATACCAAAAATAGTTAACCTAACCGTTGTTTCGCATCTGCCGAACGGCGTAATGCTTGCCCTACGTAGTTTATTCCTAACATCATTAACAAGATGAAAATTGCTGCAGGTATCCAAACCCACCATTTTTCCTGTAAAACTAGTGGGTTATTAGCATAACTTACGAGTGTTCCTAAACTCGGTGTCTGTGGTGGTAAACCGAATCCAAGATACGATAATCCTGTTTCGATTCCAACATTCCCTGCAAAGCTTAGTGTCAGCTCGACGATTAATATCGAACTTAAATTGGGCATAATTTCTTTAAATATAATTAAAATACCAGGTGTCCCCATCGTTTTAGATGCATTAACATAATCTCGTCTGCTCTCTGACAATGCTTTACTCCGGACAAGACGCGCAGTACTAGTCCAAAGGAATAAACTCATGATCAAAATAAATTCCTTAACCGTATATTTAGGAATAATCGTTACAAAAACGATAATTACCATTAAAGAAGGGATGGTAATAAAGAAGTCGATAATTCGCATGAACATATTATCAATCCATCCTCCAAAGTAACCACAAACTAAACCTACGATTATTCCGAAAGTGACTGTTATTATAGTGATCGCTATTGCAATAGCGATGGAATTTCGTGCTCCAATTACTAATTGACCTAAAATATCTTTTCCACCTAGGTCGGCTCCTAAAAAAAACTTTTCTCCAGGTTCTGCATATTTGTCACGTAAACTAACACGCATTAAAGCCTCTTGGTCAATTAACCATGCCCATATAAAGACTCCTACAATTACTAATACTAATGAAATCAGTGAAAACATTGCTAATCTATCTTTTCTAAACTCTCTAAAAACAACTTGCATACCTGTAGGAGGAGAGTTTATTTCTACTTTATTACTATCAACTGTCGCTTCTTTAACCATGTTATTTTTCCTCTCCTTAACATTTAGTTGTACTATTCTATCCTAATTCTCGGGTCAACAATACTCATGATGATATCGGACAGTAGACTACCTAGTAATGCTAATAAGCCAAATAACATAACAAGTGCAGTAATTACACTATAGTCACGTGATAATAGCGAGGAAATAAATAACTGTCCCATTCCTGGATAACCAAAAATCGTTTCGATGAAAATCGATCCTACAAGTAATCCAGTAATCGTAAATCCTAAGAAGGCAGCAATTGGAAGTAAGGAATTTCTAAAAATATGTCTTGAATACACTTTGTTTACTGGAATCCCTTTACTTCGAGCAGTTCGTACATAGTCAAGTGATTTTGCGTCAATAATCTCGGATCGTAAATATTGGATAACAGAAGTTGTACCTAAAATTGCGGTAGTAATAGCTGGTAGCAGCATGTGATATAGCTTACTCCAGAAGTAACCAGCAGTTCCTGGGTCATATTTAACATCTACACTACCTACTGTCGGGAACCAGTGAAGCTGATAACCAAATATAAATAAGAAAATTAGTGCTAAAACAAACGTCGGAATGGCATAAGTGACGAAGCTATAAAAGACGATGATCTTATCAAAAATTGTATCTTGGTAGCGTCCAGCCAAAACCCCGAGCGGAATAGCAATTAGGTATAATATAATAGCACTTACAAGAGATAACCAAAATGTATTTAAAGCCTTCTCTCCGATAAGTGTAGACACTTTTATCTTATAGGTGTAACTTTTCCCAAAATCCCCTTGCGCCGCATTTCCAATCCAGTTTACGTATTGTACATACCAAGGATCATTTAAACCTGCAAGTTCCCGAAGTTCTTCTATACGGTTAGGATCTGTATCAGGCGTAAGCAATCCTGTAAACGGATCTCCAGGTAACTGTTTAGCCAGGATAAAGATTAATAGACTTAGAACAAATAATTGCGGAATCATAATTAATACTCGTCTAACTATTATTTTCCACATATTAAATGCCCCCTTTCTCGTGAGCACTCATTGCCACAAAATGTGTAGTGGATAATTTTTTTAGATCAAATACTTTTCCGTTTTCATCATAGTAATTTTTATGATTTGCCGTATAGTTTGCTTCTACTTCGATTCGTTCCTTTTTCCGCTCTTCTCGCCCTACTGGATTCACATCGGGAATTGCTGATAATAATCTTTTCGTGTAAATATGTTGTGGATTCGTATAAATATCTTGACGATTGCCCGATTCAACGAAGCGTCCTTTGTACATGATCGAAATATGATCACACATATGCTTCACTACTCCTAAATCATGCGAGATAAATAAATAACTAAGACCAAATTCTTGCTGAATATCTTTCATGAAATTTAGTACTTGTGCTTGTACAGAAAGGTCAAGTGCAGAAACCGGTTCATCTGCAATAATGAGCTTTGGATTACAAGCGATTGCTCGTGCAATTCCAATACGTTGCTTCTGCCCACCAGAGAATTCATGCGGATATTTCAATTTTGCATCTTCATTCATCCCAACAATTGCGAGTAATTCATTTATTCTTCGTTTTTCTTCATCCGGTGAAAGATTCAAAAAGTTTCGAATCGGCTCGGCAATAATGTCTTGTACTCTTTTACGAGGATTTAAACTAGAATGGGCATCTTGGAAAATCATTTGTATATCTCGATTGTAAGAAGACCCACGTCCTCTGCGATTATGTGTAACATTTTGCCCTTCGTATACAATACTTCCAGAAGTGATTTTTTCTAACCCAATAATTGATTTACCAGTCGTCGATTTTCCACAACCGGACTCACCAACTAAGCCATATGCTTTTCCTTTTTCAAATTCTAGCGAGATACCATCTACCGCTGTCACTTGGTCTACTACTGTATTGAAAAAGCCCCCACGAATTGGATAATATACTTTTAAGTCATTTATTTGCATAAAGCTCATCGTGTAATTCCTCCTTCTTCACTTTCGAAATGAAAGTGCTGCCAACAAGTACATCGAACTAGATGACCCGGAGAAACTTCGTGCATCGTTGGATTTTCTTCATGCATTCCTTCTGAAATCCATGGAATACGCGCGGAAAATCTGCAACCTGTTCTTGGTAAATTTGTTAAAGATGGAACGATCCCTTGAATTACTTGTAACTTTTCATTTTCACTATTCATTTGTGGAATAGAATTGAATAGAGAACGTGTATATGGATGCAATGGATTTGCGAATAATTCTTCTACCGATGCTTCTTCAATAATTTGACCAGCATACATAACAGCAACTCGGTCTGCTACTTCTGCTACAACTCCTAAGTCATGCGTTATTAAAACAATTCCTGCTCCGGTTTCAGCTTGCAAATCTTTTAATAAATCTAAAATCTGTGCTTGTATTGTTACATCAAGAGCCGTTGTCGGTTCATCTGCAATGATTATATTTGGCTTACATGAAATGGCAATTGCGATAATCACACGTTGTCGCATCCCACCTGATAATTGGTGTGGAAATTGTTTTGCAATTCGTTTAGGATTGGAAATTCCAACTTGATCTAATAGCTCAAAAACACGCTTTTCTCTTTGTTCCTTAGACATCTTAGTATGAAAAGCTAATCCTTCTTCAATCTGATCACCAATTCGCATTAATGGATTTAATGCGGATAATGGATCTTGGAAAATCATTCCGATTTCTTCTCCACGGATTTTGTTAAACTTTTCTTCATCTAGCTTTGCAAGATTAATACCTTTATAAATAATTTCTCCTTCTACTCTCGTCTTGTTATGATCATGAAGTCCAATGATAGATGTGGCCAGTGTTGATTTTCCACACCCAGACTCACCAACAACGGCTAGTATTTCGTTTCTCTTGAGAGAAATTGAAACGCCATCGACTGCATCAAAATATGTATCCTTTATCCGAAAACCAGTATGTAAATTATTAATCGATAAAAGTTGCTCTGTGCTGTTCAAAGTATTTCTCCTTTCATGATATCGATCTTTTTTACCACAAATTAGAAACTACGAATTAATTAAATTATTACATTTTTCAGTTTTGTTACCTTAATTACAAAGTCTATTACAATCTCTTTACAATCGCAATATTATTTTTTGTAAATTCCCTTTATTTACTCTTTTTAGAAAATTAATAATAAGGTGAAAACACAGTGTTTTCAACAGTTTTAGGCTGTTGTAAATTATTTTATATTTTTTATGAAAAATGAATGAAACATCATTTTTCGACATATTATTTTAATAAAATTTTCACCAACACGCTACAGCTCTATCAAACTAGCACTTCAACTCAATAAAACGTAATGTATATAAAAAAACATTCCCAAATTTTAACTTGGAAATGCTTTTAATGTGTTTTTAAAGAATATAGCTTTTACTTGTATTTTTCGGTTCTCTTTGGACGAAATGATTGCTACACCATTATCTCCTAATATTAAGAGAGCTCGCGAAGATGCAATTTCGCTTGCACATTTTCTATCTTAAAGGGAGTTCCTTGCTTATTATTTTGCTAAGAAAACCTTGGATTAGTGATACTAACTAAAAAAGTGACATTTTTAAAAATAGGAAGGTGAAAAAGCAATAGAGAGGTGCTGCGCAGCCAAAATTGTATCTTTGGCTGCCTTTTAATGAAAAGGAAAGTGGCTATTCTCTCATTAACCTAAAGCTTTTGAATTTTGTTTAATTACGTGGTAGGAGTACGACGGACGAATGACAGTAACAAGATTATCGAAAAAAATAGAGGGGGAATGCAGCTTTGCCGCATCCCCCCTCTATTTTAAGTCTCGATAAAGGTGTTACTAGACATTCAAGTCCAAAGTACTCCGAAGACGTGTTTAAACATCTATCATTGGTTTTCTATATTTTTTTAAATAATATACTAGCATTATGACCGCCAAATCCTAGTGAGTTACTCATGGCATACTCAAGATTTGCTGTTCTCGCAACATTTGGTACATAATCTAAATCACATTCTGGATCCGGCGTTTCTAAATTGATTGTTGGTGGTAATATGCCTTCTTTTAATGCTAGCACTGTGAAGATCGCTTCAATTCCACCAGCCGCTCCTAATAAGTGACCTGTCATCGATTTAGTAGAACTCATCGCAAGATTATATGCATGTTCTGCAAAAACAGATTTTACTGCCATCGTTTCAAACTGGTCATTGTATGGAGTACTTGTTCCGTGGGCATTAATATAATCGACTTGCTCTGGGCTTATTCCTGCATCGTCAATTGCTTGTTGCATCGCACGAGCAGCACCTTCTCCACCTGGTGCTGGAGCTGTAATATGATGAGCATCCCCAGTAGAGCCGTATCCAATAATTTCCCCATAAATTTTAGCACCACGAGCGATCGCATGCTCGTATTCTTCTAAAATAATAATTCCTGCTCCTTCTCCAATAACAAATCCATCACGGTTCGCATCAAATGGCTTAGATGCTGTTTGTGGATCTGTATTCAATGAAAGTGCCGTATTCGAACAAAATCCTGCAACTGACATATGCGTAATAGGTGATTCCGCTCCACCTGTAATCATAACATCCGCATCTCCGCGTTCGATGACTTTAAACGCATCGCCAATTGAATTTGTTCCTGAAGCACAAGCAGTAACCGTACATGAATTGATCGCTTTCGCACCAAAATGAATAGATACTTGACCAGCGGCCATATCTGGAATCATCATTGGTACAAAAAACGGACTTACACGACGAGCCCCTTTTTCCAAAAATACGCGGAACTGATTTTCATATGTTTCCATTCCGCCAATACCGGAACCAATCCAGACACCTGTTCGAAGACCCAATTCCTCCGTTATTGTTAAATTAGCGTCTTCCACAGCCATGATAGAAGCAGCAAGTGCATATTGAGTGAAACGATCCATTTTACGTGCTTCTTTTCTTTCCACATACTTTTCTATATCAAAGTCTTTTACTTCTGCTGCAACTTTTGCTGAAAACTGACTTGCATCAAGTCTTGTCAGCATACCTACGCCCGACTTACCTTCTTTTATACCAGACCAAGTTGTCTCTATATCGTTGCCAAGTGGTGTAATGGCTCCTAATCCTGTTACTACAACTCTACGTTTCGTCATGCATATTCATCCTTTCTAAGTTCATTAATTATCTTCCCCATTTTAACGTAATGGCACCCCAAGTTAAGCCGCCACCAAAACCTACCATCACAAGGATGTCATCATCTTTTACTTTTCCATTTACTACTTCTTCTTTTAAGGAAAGTGGGATAGATGCAGATGATGTATTCCCATATTTGTGTATCGTTTTAGACATTTTTTCTTCTGGTAATCCTAATCTTTCTCGTGATGCATCCATTATACGAATATTGGCTTGGTGTGGGATTAACATATCGATATCTTCTTTTGAAAGTCCCGCTTTTTCTATTACATTCACTGCTGATTCACCCATTTGTCTCACAGCAAATTTGAATACTTCACGGCCATTCATCTCTAAATATGGTCCGTTTTGTAATAAGTGTTTACCGCCGCTTCCAGCAGCACCTAGCTCAAATGATAATATGCCGCGGCCTTCTGAAACTTTACTTACAACAGCAGCTCCCGCACCGTCGCCGAATAATACTGCAGTATTACGATCTTCCCAATTTGTAATTTTAGAAAGCTTTTCTACACCTACTACAAGTACATGAGAATAAGTGTCAGACTCTACAAATTGTTTTGCAGTCACTAATCCATACATAAATCCAGCACAAGCTGCTGAAACATCCATTGCAGCTGCGTTTGTCGCGCCAAGCTGATCTTGCAGCATAGTGGAAACGCTTGGAAACGTATAATCCGGTGTGACAGTAGCTACTAAAATAAGTCCGATTTGGTCAGCAGTAATCCCTGCATCTTTAATCGCTTCTTTAGCCGCTTCAAACGCTAAATGTGATGTATTTTGGTCATCTCCTGCAATTCTTCTTTCTTCTATACCAGTTCTTGTACGAATCCATTCATCAGATGTATCTACCATTTTTTCAAGGTCTTCATTTGTTAATACTTTTTCAGGTGAGTATGTGCCTAACCCAATAATTCCTGCATTCATGAAAGTTCCTCTTTTCTTATAATCTATTATTAGTACCTGGTAATAATAATAACGAATTTATGAACATTTTTCAACAACAGAGTTTCCTTCTTTAATTATTCTTTTGTAAAGTCTTTTGTTATGGTATGATACAAATAGTAAAAATTAGTTCCTGAGGTGAAATTATATGAAATATATTATGACATTAGTATGGTCGGTTATTTTAGTTTCCATGTTAAATTACGTAGTAAGTTCTGTACAAGCTGTACCTTTTATATTTAAAAACGGACTAATTATGTCGATACCAGTTGCAATTATGATTTTTATCATTGTTGCAATTATTCCAAACGATCCACTTCCAAAAGAACAACACTAAAAAACAGCTCCCGATATTGGGAGCTGTTTTATTTTTGCTTTTGGAATAAAAAAGGAAATTTTTTATAAAGAACCGCTGGTGAACAGGGATTTTGCGATTTGCAGTCCCTATCTTGCGATTATTTAATGATTAGTTCCCCATCTTCAATGGAAGCAACTACTGTTCCACCCGGAAGTACGGTACCGCCGATTAACAGTTTTGCTACCGCTGTTTCTACATGACGTTGAATGAATCGTTTCAATGGTCTTGCACCAAATGCAGCGTCTGTACCTTCTTCTACAATCCACTTAAAAACGGAATCTTCCACTTGCAATGTGATTTCTTGCTCCTTTAATCGATTTTGGAGCTGCTTCACATACTTCTCCGCTATTTTTTCAAAATGATGCATAGTAAGTGAATGGAACATAATAATATCGTCCAAACGATTTAATAATTCGGGTTTGAAGTGTTCACGTAAAGCGGCCATTACTAATGCCTCTTCTTCTTCACCAACAACACCTGTAGTATTTGCTAAATATTGTGAGCCAATGTTGGAAGTTAAAATAACAATGGTATTTGTAAAGTTTACGATTCGACCTTGGCTATCTGTAATTCTACCATCATCCATTATTTGCAATAAAATATTCGCCACATCTGGATGCGCTTTTTCAATCTCATCTAATAGTACGACTGAATATGGATTTCTACGTACAGCTTCGGTTAGTTGACCGCCTTCTTCATAGCCAATATATCCAGGAGGAGCTCCTACAAGTCGAGAAACACTATGCTTTTCCATATACTCGGACATATCGATGCGGATAAAATGCTCTTCGGAATCAAATAAATTAGCAGCAAGGGATTTCGCAAGCTCCGTTTTCCCTACACCAGTTGGACCTAAAAATAAGAAGGAACCAATCGGTTTGTGCGGGTCTTTAATGCCTGCTCTTGCACGCCAAACAGCTTCTGTTACTAATTGCACTGCTTTGTCTTGACCAACCACTCTTTCACCAAGCGTCTCATTTAATCGGAGTAGTTTTTCACGTTCCCCTTCCACAAGTTTCGTCACTGGAATTCCTGTCCATCTGGAAACGATGGATGCAATTTCTTCTGCTGTTACTTCTTCGCGTAACAATCTAGTGCCCGAGTCTTCATTCACTTGTTCTTCGTAAGCATGTAATTCTTTTTCTAATGTCGGAATTTTACCGTGGCGCAGTTCAGCTGCTTTGTTTAAATCATATTTATTTTCCGCTTCCTCTAATTCTCTTCGATAACGATCCAATACTTCTCGTTTTTGTTGAATGACTTGAATAGACTCTTTTTCTTCTGTCCATTTGTTGCGCATTTCACTGGAAGAATGCTCTAGTTCTTTTAAATCTTCACGTAATATTTCTAGACGTTTTTGACTTGCAGCATCTTTTTCTTTCATGAGAGCTTGTTCTTCGATTTGCAATTGCATCATTTTTCTCGTTACTTCATCGAGCTCTTGTGGCATCGAATCGATTTCTGTTCGAATCATTGCACATGCTTCATCAACTAAGTCGATTGCTTTGTCTGGTAGAAAGCGTTCGGTAATATAACGATTCGAAAGTTCCGCTGCTGCAACAATTGCGCGGTCGTGAATGCGAACACCATGATGCAATTCAAAACGTTCTTTCAATCCTCGCAAAATAGAAACAGTATCTTCCACGGAAGGTTCACGAACTAATACTTGTTGGAATCGTCTTTCGAGTGCAGGATCTTTTTCAATATACATGCGATATTCATCTAATGTGGTAGCCCCTATACAATGTAGTTCCCCACGAGCAAGCATCGGTTTTAACATATTACCAGCATCCATCGCACCGTCCGTTTTACCAGCACCGACGATTGTATGAATTTCATCGATAAATAATATAATTTGCCCTTCGCTATCTTTCACTTGCTTCAAAACAGCTTGTAAACGCTCTTCAAATTCTCCGCGATATTTCGCACCCGCGATTAACGAACTCATATCTAGTTCAAAAATTTCTTTTTCTTTTAATCCTTCTGGTACGTCTTTTCGGACAATACGTTGTGCTAGTCCTTCTACAATCGCTGTTTTCCCAACACCTGGTTCCCCTATTAACACCGGATTATTTTTTGTTTTTCTTGATAATATTCGTATAACATCTCTGATTTCTTGGTCTCGTCCAATAACCGGATCCATTTTTCCTTCTTTCACTGCAGTAACTAGGTTACGTCCGTACGTTTCTAAAGGGCTTTTTTTATCTTGTTGTTTCATTTGCATAACCAAACATCTCCTTCCTGAAATTGTTTGACCTTATTTGACTAATATAATTATAATCTCCCCTTATGAAATTTGTAAAGAAAAGTGAATTTAACTCTATACGTATAGTGAATATGCTATTATTATCTTATCGATGGAAAGGTTGTGATTTTATATGAACGATAATACTTCATCGCCACAAGGTATTTATTCATTATTTGAGCAATTTGGTTCCATTCATAAAATAGAAAAAAACCGTCCTGTTTTCCAAGAAGGAGAACGTTCGGAAGATGTCTATCTTATCCAGTCAGGTTCTGTCCGAATAACAAAGGATACAGAAAGTGGCCAAGTGTTAACTATTCGTATTGCTGGTCCAAATTCGTTTATCGGGGAAACTTCAGTTTTCTGCGAAGTTATTTATCATTCCGTTTCGGCACACACAAATGAACCTACTCATGTACTAGTAATACCCCGTAATCTGCTCGAAAAACTTCTATCCGCCTCTTCCTTATTAATAATGGAATGGATGAAAGTTATTCAAACCCATAACTTAAAAAATGAAACTCGTTTTAGAGACTTATTGTTACATGGCAAAAAAGGCGCGCTTTATTCTACATTAATCCGCCTTTCTAACACATATGGCGTCGAACAAATGGATGGTAGCATAATCATTGACTATACTTTAACAAATCAAGCATTAGCAAACTTTTGTGCAACGAGCAGAGAAGTCGTCAATCGTATGCTAAATGATTTAAAAAAGCTTTGTATCATTTCTTTCGATAAAGGGATTATTACGATTCATGATCTGCAATTTTTACGTACCGAAGTCGAATGCGACAATTGTCCATTACATATTTGCCGCATCGATTAATGAAGGCACTCTTCATGCTTTTGCATAGGGAGGTGCTTTTTATTTTGGGGTTGATTGCTCTTGTGGAGGATTTGGTTGCTTTCGTTTAGGAATTGGTTGCTCTCACTGGTCAATTGGTGGCTTTCAACGTTATCTGGTTGCCCTTTGACAGTTTTTCCCTTCTAATATGCGCTTCGCACGCTATCTCATATGAACAATGCTTGTTATTTTGGAGTTGGTTGCTCTCACCGATCAATTGGTGGCTTCCACTTCCGAATTGGTTGCTTTCGGCGGATGATTGATTGCTTTCAATGCAAGCTGGTTGCCCTTTTACACTTTTTTCCTTCTAATATGCACTTCGCACGCTATCTCATATGTACAATGCTTGTTGTTTTGGAGTTGGTTGCTCTCACCGGTTAATTGGTGGCTTCCACTTCCGAACTGGTTGCTTTCGACGGTTGATTGGTGGCTTTCAACGTTATCTGGTTGCCCTTTGACAGTTTTTCCCTTCTAATATGCGCTTCGCACGCTATCTCATATGAACAATGCTTGTTATTTTGGAGTTGGTTGCTCTCGCCGGTTAATTGGTGGCTTTCACTTCTGAACTGGTTGCTTTCGGAGGTTGATTGGTGGCTTTCAACGTTAGCTGGTTGCCCTTTGACACTTTTTTCCTCTCAATATACACTTCGCACGCTATCTCATAGGAACAATGCTTGTTATTTTAAAGTTGGTTGCTCTCACCGGTTAATTGGTGGCTTCCACTTCCGAACTGGTTGCTTTCGGCGGTTGATTTGGTTGCTTTCAACACAATTCGGTTTCCCTTCACCATTTAATTCCACAGCCAGCTTGATATTTGACATAAAAAAGCGCAAGGCCATCTACACGAGATGCCTTGCGCTTTGTTTCATTATCTAATACCAAGAGCAATTTTTGCGTATCTTGACATATTATCTCTTGACCATGGTGGGTTGAAGACGATGTTTACTTCTGTTTCACTCACTTCCGGTAATTCACCGAGTGCCGTTTTAACTTGATCTACAATCATTGGTCCCATCGGGCATCCGATTGAAGTTAGCGTCATTGTAACGTTTGCCGTACCTTCTTCTGTCAAATCTACATCATATACTAAACCTAAATTGACAATATCAACGCCTAACTCAGGGTCAATAACATTTTCAAGTGCAGCCATCATGCTGTCTTTCATATCTTGATCCATTTAAAATCCTCCTTTATCGCTTTCATTCATCATAACAAACAAGTAGTACTTATGCCAAACTGTTTGCAAACCATTTCGTTGCTGCTAACATTCCTTTGCGCGATACGGCATGTCCTGCTGATTTTTCTTTCATGAATTCAATCGTCTGATCTCCATATACTTCTTCAAATGTTTTAATAAAGTGAGCGGTAGGTGAAAAAGGGACAACTGGATCCTTTTCCCCGTGCCAGAAAAACAGCGGCTTGTCCTTTAATTTTTCCATTTGGTTTGTTGCGTCGAACGTAGCTAACGTTTCGAGCATATTTTCTCTTTCTTCCGCATTTAATGGTATTTGAAAGCCCTTCTGCTCCACTTGTTCCATCTGTGCTTTCGCAAGCTCCACATAGCCTGGAGTTCCCATTAAAATGACCGCAGCATCTATCCAAGGATAAGCAGTTAAGCAACCAAGCGTTGTAATACCACCCATTGACGTTCCAGCAATCCCGATTTTCTGATTGGTTAAGTAACCACGTTTTACAAGTTCTTCTTTTAAAATGCCTACTTCTTCGATTGAAGTTAATACCGTTTCCCAAAAACGCAGGCTTATTTCTACTTGGTCTAATTGTTCATCTCGTTCCCCGTGTAAATGTGCGTCAGGTAAAATAACACGACACCCCTCGTGTACTAGTTGATAGGCATAATGGAGATTATGTTCTTTTGCGCTTTCAAAACCGTGTAGAAAAAGAACGATTGGTGCATTATTTTGCGTTTCTTCATGATAAATATGTAATAAAGGAATATTCCGCCATGATTCTTGTTGGACAATCATTTACTTTCCCCACCTTCCTGTATATATTATTATATTAACAAAGCAATTCAATATTTACAAAAAGCTTAAACTATACATTTTGACCTTCTTATGTGAACACGATACACTTTATATAAGAATAGAAGGGAGTTTTTCAATTGCAACGTCATTTAATAGTATTAGATTTAGATGGAACTTTATTAACAGATGAAAAAGTTATATCGAAAAAAACGAAAAATACACTTCTTCAAGCAAAAGAACAGGGCCATGAAGTAATGATTGCTACTGGAAGACCGTATAGATCGAGTGAAATGTATTACAAAGAGCTTGGTTTAACTACACCGATTGTCAATTTTAACGGAGCGTTTGTACATCACCCTATGAATACATCGTGGCAAACTGTACACAAACCAATCGAATTGAAAGTCGTTAAAGAAGTAGTGGAAGCTGTGGAAGAATACTCGATTAAAAACATGCTTGCAGAAGTGCTAGATGACGTCTTTTTACATTATCATGATGAACAAATGATGTCCGCATTTGCACTCGGCAATCCTAACATAACAACAGGTGATTTACGTACTTTCTTAAAAAAAGACCCTACGAGTTTACTTATTCATGCAGAAGATGATTCGGTCGATTTAGTGCGCAAACATTTACGAGATGTCCATGCTGAAGTGATCGATCACCGTAGATGGGGTGCGCCGTGGGACGTCATTGAAATTGTTCGCCACGGTTTAAACAAAGCAGTCGGCCTAGCTCATGTTTCCTCTTATTTGGACATCCCGCAAGAACGAATTATTGCTTTCGGTGATGAAGACAATGATTTAGAAATGATTGAGTACGCAGGAGTTGGAGTTGCGATGGGAAATGCAATCAAACCATTGCAAAACATTGCAAATGAAATAACGAAAACAAATAATGAAGATGGTATCGCTGACTTCTTAATAGAGAGATTAAAGTTAAAACAAAGTAGCGTTTTAGGGGGATAAAAATGAAATTATTTGCAGATAGTGCTAGTGATTTACCTAAATCTTTTTATGAATCACATCAAGTAGAGTTATTCCCACTTCGAGTGCATATCGGCGAGCAAGAATACGAAGACATTATTGGAATTGATTCGAAACAGGTGTATGAAGAAATTAGGAATGGAGCCCACCCAAAAACTTCACAAGCTTCTCCAGAAAACTTTTTACGTGTGTTTGAGGAATTAGCAAAATCGGAAGAAGAAGGTTTGTATATTGCCTTTTCTTCCGCACTTTCCGGAACTTATAGTACGGCAGTTATGATGCGAGAACAGGTAATGGAAACATATCCCGATTTAAAATTAACGATCATTGATTCTAAATGCGCATCTCTAGGTTATGGGCTGCTAGTAAAAGAGGCAGTTCGTTTAAAAGAACAAGCTTTGGATTTACAAACGATCGAAGAAAAAATTAGATTTCAAGCCGAGCATATGGAGCACCTCTTCACAGTAGAAGATTTAGATTATTTAGCACAAGGCGGAAGAGTTTCTAAAGCAAGTGCTTTTATCGGAGGTTTGCTTAATATAAAGCCTCTTCTTCATGTGGAGGATGGTAAACTAGTACCTATTGAAAAAATCCGCGGGCGTAAAAAAGTGATCAAACGCATGATTGAAGTGATGGAAGAACGCGGCGAACGTTTTGACGAGCAAATAGTTGCGATTAGTCATGGAGATGATGAAGAAACAGCGCTTACCTTAAAACAAATGATTGAAGAAAAGTTTCAACCAAAAGGTATTGAAATTTATATGATTGGGTCTACGATTGCAGCGCATACAGGACCCGGAACTTTGGCATTATTCTTTTTAAATAAATTAGATTAAGAGATAAATAATAAAAAAACTGCTGCCAATGTCCAGAGCAATGGACTTAGGCAGCAGTTTTCAATTTTATTTGCTATTTTGTTCGTTTCTTCGTTGCTTTCCTTTTTTCCACACGATTACTAAAAAAGAAAGGAACAATACATACGATAATCCCATAGCAAAAATATACGATTTATTTAACCCTTTACGGTCCGCTATTTGATAAACTTCTACAATTTCCCGATCAAGTACTAATCTATACTCCCCGTTATCGTCTGCTCGAACAATATCCGATTCGAATAATCCTCGTAGCTCTTTATTTTCACCAACTACATCACTCGATAAATCAATTCGCTTTGTGTGGCTTGTGTTATTAATAACGACGATAAATTGTTCCTCTTCTGAATAGCGTTTGAAAACAATATAACCATTTTCATTTTCTAGTATTTCTGTTTTACCAGATCGCATTGTTTCCGATTTATTGCGAACGGAATTAATGTCTTTAATATAGTCGATTAGCTCTTCATCTACCCGAAAATTCATTACTTGGTGACTTTCCCCGGCATTTTGTCCATTCATCGCAATTTCTGTACCATATGTCATGTATGGCACGCCAGGCATTGTAAACATTGCGCCGAGTGCCGTTTTAATACGGGTAGGCGGGAACATATTCTCTAGTGCACTATAGTAAGTAAATCTTTCCGTATATAGATGATCAACTAGTAGTAAATCATTGTAATCGGTTGAAACAATACCTTCTGTTGATAAATCCGTATTTTTGAAAGCATCTCTAAAATGTACAAGTAATTCATCGGAAAACTGAACGTCAAAATTTGCATCCGATTCTTCTAGTGCAATGACATACATTGGATCCCGCACTTCTTTTACACTTGCAATCATATCGTTGATAAATGATGTCGGAGCTCCGTTTAATGCAGATAATTTTACACCATCGATCTCATATGTATTTGCAAATTCGACCAATGTATTGGTAAGTGCTTGTTGGACTTCTACGTTTGTTAAATCGACTGTTAATACATTATTTTCGGTGCTTTGTATCCAGTCTGTTTCCGCATTCCATACATGATTTACACTGTAATTGTTTAGCGGAAATTCGATCATAATTTTTAAATGTTGTTTATGCGCTTCGTTTATAAGCTGTTGAAATTCTTCCGGTGTACCAAAGCGTTTTTCTAGTGTATTAAAATCTAAAATTCGCTTACCATCATAGGTTTCTGTTGCGAATACAGGTCCGATGGAGATCGTTGTGAATCCCATCTCTTTAATATGGTCCATTTTTTCGATAATCCCTAAAAAGTCACCGCCAGCAAACGCATTTGGATCTTTTGCATTTACATCGTAGTCATTCGTAATTACTTTATTGAAATAACGATCCACATATAAATCGTAAATACTTTCATTATGTATAGAAGCGTCTGCTTCGGCATTAATTGGTTGTGTCGATGTGATCCATAGTCCACTGACGAGTAACCCGGTCATTAGCCACTTGTTAAATTTCAAGGTAAATCCTCCTCTATCTTGGAAAGAGCATATGCTAGATAATTAATCAAAACATATCATAGTTATTTTATCAAAGCTCTTTCGTAATCGCCATCGTTTCGGCACGAAAGCCCTAAAAATAGCCGATAATTCGTCCAAACTGTGACATAACAAAAACCACCAATTATTTTGGTGGTTTTGTGTGATGAAGAATATGATGATGTAACGCATCTTCGTCTGATGATTCCGCTTGTGTACGCGAGATCATCAAAGAAGTAACAACAAAAATAATCATCAATACAACGACAAAAATTAATAATGATATTCCCATCGTTTGCTTACGCTAAGAAGTTGATGCCCATTGGTAATTTGAAGCCTAGGAAAAGTGTGATGAAGAAGAAAACGAAAAATAATACGACAAAAGTTGTAAAAGGTTTTCCTTTTTTCTTTTTCACTAAAGACATTTCCATCATCCCAATGACTAAAATACCTGCTAAAAATTTCAATCCGTACAGCATTCCTTGACCGTAGTCCATACCTTTCATAAATAACGCGATTCCAGTAATAATGATTAAAATGTAAAATAAGCGTAAAATCATATGCACTACTTTTGGATTAGTAATTGCTAATGCTACTAAAAACAAGATGATTGCAATTACCCAAGTTGTAATGTGTAAATGTGGCGATGCTAAAAAGTTCATTTGTTTCACCTCGAGAGTATATTATCATTTATATTCTACCATTAAATGAAATATATTACTCGAATTTGTTCACCAAAGTACCGATTCCTTCGATGGAAACTTTCACAATATCGCCTGATTTTATAAATTTCGGCGGATTGAATCCTTTTCCAACACCTGCTGGAGTTCCAGTTAGGATAACATCTCCAGGTTCTAAAATAACGGACTTAGAAATTTCTGCAATAATTTGTTCGACGGAAAAAACCATGTCAGAAGTTTGACCATTTTGGCGAATTTCATCGTTTACTTTTGTTACGACTGTAAGTTCTTGCGGATGTGGGAGTTCATCTTTTGTCACAATATAAGGACCCATAGGACAAGAGCCTTCTAAACTTTTTCCTAAGAAATATTGTTGATGTTTTGTTTGCAAATCACGTGCAGTTAAATCATTTGCAATCGTATATCCGAACACGTAATCAAACGCAAGTTTAGAAGGAATGTCTTTTCCTTTTTTACCAATGACAATTGCTAGCTCCCCTTCATAATCATAGGCATCTGTTTTATCCGCATGGATCGAAAGTGTTTGTTCATCTGCTGCTATAGAAGTTGGTGATTTTGTGAAAACAACAAAATCTTGTGCTACGCCACCCATTTCTTTTGCGTGATCCGCATAGTTTTTTCCAACTGCCATGATATTTTTCGGTGTGCGAGGTATTGGAGATAACCATTCAATTTCTGTGAATTGTCTTTTGAATGTATTTACATTTTCATCTTTCAATGCAGCTTCCACCAGTTTACGAATTTGTTCGACAAAATCCATTCCTAATCCAATACCTTCTACGATAGTAGTTGGAAAATCAGGTAACACTTGTAGCGTCTCTTGAATGCTTAATACATCCCATACTGCCTCTTCTTTTTTCACTTTTGGTCCAAAGTAAATTTTATCATTTAAACGATATGATAATAGTTTCATCGTTTCTCCGCCCCTTCAAGTAGTTTAATAGCTTATCCCTAGTCTATTACAAGTTGACTTCATTTTCATCTTTTTCTGACAAATTATTTCGATAAGTCAGTTTTCTCCACAATGCTTCCACAGGTCCTTGTTTAAATTTCATAAACCAAATTTCCGCAAATACTAACTGAAGCACATAAATACCTACTGCCATCCATGTTCCAGTAGTGATATCGACTTTTCCATACAAGCCAAATCCATAAGCATAAAAAATGGTCGTCGCAATAATCGACTGCATTAAATAAATAGTCATCGACATACGTCCAGCTTTTGCCACTGGAGAAAGCAGTTTTTGCATGAACGGGATTGTACATACAAGTGCCAGTATACCTGCGTATGCGATGGCTTGAAGTGGTCCCCCGAATGTATCTTGTACTGTCATCGTAAGCGTGTTTGGCTCTGTGAGATAAGGCAACCACTTAATAGCCGTTCCCGCTCCAAGCCCCACTATAATGGCGATTATCCAAAATACCTTCAAACTTCGTGCTCGTTCGATTAGCTTTAGCTTTGCTGCTGCTGCTCCAAGCATTAAAAACGGAACAATCGTGAATAAAATCATAAGAACTATTAGTCCATAGCCACTCATATAGATCCAGTCATCTAATCGTTGCGAGAAAATATCCCCCCAAGAACCAAGTGAATACGCAACAATGGATTCCTCTATCTTTTGAATAGCAGTATAAATAATCAAACTTTCTGGCTCCAATTTTCCAAGGAAATACAATAATCCATTTAATAGCCCGTTAGGCACTAAAAATAATAGCGCACTTATTAATACTAACCAAACTGGCTTCAAACGAATCATTAATATCAAAACAAATCCCGCAATTGCATACGTGATTAAAATATCCCCTGACCATATGAGAAACGCATGAATGCACCCGATTACTAGTAATATGGACAATCGACGAACGGCTAACTTATTAAAAGATGTCCCTTTTTCTTGTGACTTCATAAACTGCATCGCAAGTCCGTAACCAAAAAGCATGGAAAATAGCGGATATACGCTACCTTGCACGAAAATATCAATCCACTTATGCGTTTCATAATCACCTGGAACTTGAAACCAAGTATATGGATTTATATAAATATAAGGACTATGAAAAAACAGCATATTAACGACAAAAATGCCGAGTAACGCAAACCCTCTCATTACGTCAATTGAAATGACTCTTTCTTTCTCCCCTACTGGACGAATTAACAACCTAATTTCCTCCTATATCGATACCGTTTTGTTTACATCAAATAAATAAAGTATCTTTTCTTTAATCTCCACTTGCATAATGGATTCAATTGCTTGCGCATAAATAGATAATTGGATAGCATACCGATTATTCATTTCTTGCTGTAACAATGTTTCATCGTTTACTAAATGTTGTACACGATCCGTTTTATAATCTAGTAAAACCCAGCGTCCGTCTTCTTCTAAAATTAAACAATCGACAACCCCTTGAATAATTTGCTTATCTCCCTCTTCATCTTCCATTGCATAAGTAAACGGGAATTCTCTCATCACTTCTTTTGCGACACGTAGTCTTTCGGCGATGTTCGAATGGAAGAATGCTACCATTTTCTCGGGATTAATCGCTGCTTGCTCTGCTTTTGTTAAAATTTCACGCTCGTAAAGCTCACTTGCGAATGCCAGTACTTGTTCGGTTGTTTTTACTTCCATCAAATCGACGTTTTGCATAAATGCATGGACGGCTGTTCCGACTTCCGCTCCTGTTAGTTTCGCTTCTTGTTGTAAAAAGAACGGACGCTTCGCAACTCTTGATAGGCCTTTTGCAGTTATTGTCTGCTCAAAATAGGCATCTTCTTCTCTTGCCATCAGTTGCTGTATTTTTTTCATTTCACTAACGCTTTGTTTCGATCGTTTCTGTGTGGAGAGTGCAAAAGGATACATTGTGTCAAAGCGTGTTTTCACTTGTGCCAAAACAGTCGCTTTTTTCTCGTCAATCAGTTGGTCGATGGAATGCTTTTCTTTCACTTCTGTTTCTGTCGACAATTTCAGCTCATCGACACACTTTGCAACAATTCGCCATTTCGAATCACTTTCGACCATATTTGCTTCGATTACGTCTGCTAACTGCTCATAATTTGCGTGTCTTGCAATTGCAGGTCCTATCCAATCTAAATAGCTTTTTGCTTTAGCACGAACGTATTCCGGAAGCATTTCGTTTGGTAAAAGTGCTTGGGCGTCTTCCCATTTAGCGAGCGTCTTAGCCAAATCTTTAATAGACGCTGTAAGGTATAAATACTCTTTTGCTCTCGTCATCGCTACGTATAAAACGCGCATTTCTTCCGCTTTTAATTCCATTTGCTTCTTCTCTTTCATGGATAAAAACGGCAATGAGGTAAACGATATTCGCTTTTCTGGATCAATGGCTTTTACCGCAAGTCCAAATGATTGGTCAAATAAGTATGGTTCATTAAAGTCCATTTGGTTAAATGGTCTTCCCATTCCAGCTAAAAATACAACCGGAAATTCTAATCCTTTTGAAGCGTGAATCGTCATGAGTCGTACGACATTTTCTTTCTCACTCATCGCACGTGCAGCTCCTAAATCATCCCCCCGTCTTCGCATACGCTCAATAAAGCGCAAAAAGCGGAATAACCCACGGAAAGACGTTTTTTCATATTCCACTGCACGGTCGTGTAAAATGCGTAAATTCGCCTGCTTTTGCATTCCATTTGGCATGGACCCAACCATTTCGTAATAATGCGTATCCAAATAAATTCGCCAAATCAAATCCGCAAGAGAACCTCGTCTACTCATATTCCGCCAATCCTCAAATTGCAGTAAAAATCGTTGTAACTTTTCTCCAGTTTCCGTTGAAATCCCGGCACCACCAGTCGCTACAAATACTTTCAAAGCTTCATAAAAAGGCTCTTTCGGTGCAGCAAGACGAATCGTTGCAAGTTCCGATTCAGTCAGTCCGACAAAAGGTGCACGAAGAACCGATGCGAGTGATATATCTTGGTACGGATTATCAATTGTTCGGAGTGTATGGAGCATAATAAGCACTTCAATCGCTTCAAAATACCCTTTTGAAAGCTCCGCATATAACGGAATACCCGCTTCTTTAAATTGGTCCGTCACTTCTTGTGACCAAGTCATCGAGCGCATTAATATGACGATATCGCTATACGCGACAGGGCGACTTATTTTTTTCCAAGGATCATATACAGTTGCTCCAGATTCCATCATTTCTTTAATTTTGGAAATAATATAACGAGCTTCCGCTTGTGATTTCTTTAACTCTTCCTCGGCATTTAACATGTCGTCTTCTTCTAACGATTCTATGCTTCCATCTTCTACTTCATATAAAAGTGCTAACTCGACTGGAGCGATCGCTTCATTGTACGGTGCTTGCGGCTTTAAAGAAGCATCATCGTCGTAATTTATTTCCCCTACTTTTTCCCCCATAATTTGCTGGAAAATATAGTTCGTCGCGTGTAGTACTTCTTTGCGGCTTCGGAAGTTTGCATTCAAATCGATTTTCACGCCAGAACCTTTCGGCATGTCGCTAAATGCAAGGTATTTTCCTAGAAATAGCATCGGCTCTGCTAAGCGGAATCGGTAGATGGATTGTTTTACGTCCCCAACCATGAACATATTACCTGTACGTTCATCGCCACTTTTCACTAATTGTAAAATTGTTTCTTGTAGTAAATTGACATCTTGGTACTCATCTGTCAGTACTTCTTTGAATCGTACCTGATATTCCTTTGCGATTTCTGACGGTACGAGTTGCCCATTTTCATCGTGTTCGGTTAATATGTCTAGCGCATAATGCTCCAAGTCGGAAAAATCGACTAATCCTTTATCATTTTTGGCAGCGGTATATCTTTCCCCATATGTAATGGCAAGATCGACTAAAGTTTGTAATTGCGGTGCCATCAGTCTCATTTCTTCAAGTAAACGGACGGGTGTTCTCGTGAAATAATTGTCTTTTAAATCATTTATTATTTTCTTCACTTTCGTTCGTTTAGCTGTTGCTTGTTTTTTCAATGCTTCGTCACATGAATCTTTTTTGATAGATGCTGCTTTCACCCATGACATACTCCCAAAATAATGGAATACATCTTGCCAAGAACTCATTTTCATGAGGCGGATGGCTTCTCCAATCATCTCCTGATCTTTTACAGCAGTATCCGCAAGTGGAGCGGGACCATTCGGCATATTCGCTAACATTCGAATTTCTTCCAATACGGCAATTGCTTCTTCCAAATGATAAATGATTGCGAGTTTCAAAGGTCCGATAAAAGAAAGTTCATCTATCGTTATATCTTCCCGTAATGTATATGCTTCAGGTATCGCAAGTAACCATTTTTTGGGTTCCGGATGTACTCGTGCATATGTATATAACTTTTCAATCATCGTCTCAATGGACTGATCATCTCTATCCGATGTGAAACTGTCTGACAGTTTGTACATCGCTTCTGGGTTTTCTACTTCATATGCTTCTTCTAACACTTCGGCTAATATATCGTCCCGTATAAGTGCTGCCTCTGCTTCATTTGCAATACGAAATCCGGGATCGATCGTGAGCATATACGAATATTGCTTTACTATATTTAAGCAAAATGAGTGCAGTGTGGATATTTGTGCCTTACTTAATAGACTTAGCTGCTTGCGTAAATGGGTAGACGTTGGGTCGAGTGCAATTGCTTTTTCAAGTGCTTCTCCCATTCGATGGCGCATTTCCGCAGCAGATGCATTAGTAAATGTTACGACTAATAACTCATCGACGTTAATCGGATTTTCTTTCGCAATGACTTTTTGGATGAGTCGGTCGATGAGGACAGCCGTTTTCCCCGAGCCCGCTGCTGCAGATACTAGGACGTCTGAACCGGTTGCCCATATTGCTTTCCACTGAGCAGGTGTCCATGTTAACTCGGCTGGCATTTCAGGTATGTTCATCTGTACCCATCTCCTTTCGAATTTTGTCAGTCACCATATCTGGTTGTTCTATTTTTAAGTTGCGTACAGGTTGCGCCGGGTCTTGTGGGTCAAACTGGCAAACACTTCGATACGCACAGTACGTACAAGGCATTTTGTCTTTCAAGCGATACGGATAAACACGTGTATCTCCTGCATTCATCCCATTACCAGCTTGTTCATGTCTTTTACGGACAAACGATTGAAGAAGTTTCATCTGCTCCGGCTCCACTACTTTTGAGGATGATTTAGACAAGTTTCCATCTTTGTTCATACGTACCGGAATGATTTTGGAAAATCCTTCGATTTGTTCATCCATTTCCATAATTATATCTGGATCATCAAGCAGTAATCCGTTCATCTTATAGGATTTATAAATCTCTTCTTGTAACTCTGCGTCATTCATTTCCTTTTGCGTCTTAATAAAAGGATTATGCATATGCACATATAAAACCCCTGCTGGCTCTGCCTTTTCATGCAACCAAATATCCGCATTTTCAATCGCTACATCTAAGTAAGTGAGCATTTGAAGCGATAGTCCGTAATACACTTCGTTCAAATCAATCCCTTTACGAGAAGATTTATAATCGACAATCCGAACGAACAGATTACCATTTACATTGGATGCATCTACTCTGTCAATTCGCCCACGTAATTGCATTTTTCGTCCGCGCTTTAAAGGTATTTCAAGTGCAGGTAAATCTTCTCCTGGACCAAAACCAGCTTCAATTGCGATTGGTACGAAAGTCGATACTTTGGAATGTTTGCTCAGTGCGTAAAGGGTGGATGCCACTATTTGCTCTAGTTTTCGCTGAATATATCGATAACGATTTGTACTTAATAACAATTGATGCACGAATACTGGCACAATCTGATCGACCGCTTGTTTAGAAAGCTTGCTACATTGTTCTCTTGAAAGATCTGCCCACGTTAAACCAAGTCTTGATGTTTCATCAGCAATCCATTTTAGGGCAGCATGGAATAGATCCCCTATCGCCGGGGCTTCTAGACGATATTCCGCTCGTTCTTCTAGCTTTAATCCATATGCCGCATAATGGGCAAATGGACAGCTATAATATCGTTCTACACGAGAAACACTGGAGATCATCGTTTCTCCATATAAAGCGGATGTAATTTCTTGCGGGAGTCTTTCTGTTTCATTGCCATGAATTAAAGGTTTCACAACGCGCTTTAAAATGGTAGACCAATATGGATCGTCCAAATAATAGTGATAAACCGACTGCCAAACTGCTGGTAATTGCCCCGTTTCTAGTGCTTTTCGAAGTTGCGTGACAACATATGGTAATGTCGTCCTTGGATGACTAATCGATTGGAGATCGAATGCTACATCCGTGTGATCAGTTGGATCCATTACAGCTAGCTCTATCTCTACATCCGTGACCATTTGTTGGAGTTTTTTAATATACATCGATGGGAGCAGTGCTTTTCCTTCGCTATCTGCAATTGAATACGAAACCGCTAAATAATCGGAAGCTGTGACAAATGCTTTATATACTAAATAATTTTCATCGAGTAATCGCATTTTCGATGTTGGCGCTAACTCAAATCCTACTTGCGAAAACCATTCACGTTCTGTATCGGACAATAAACCTTCATGATCCATTCGTTTCGGGAATACACCATCGTTCATCCCAATAACAAACATGGCTTTTATATTCGTTAAACGTGCAATATCGACATTTGCAACGGTTACTTGATCAATTGTTGGTGGGATACGTGAAAATGCTAGTTGATCGTAACCCTCGTCTAAAATTTTCGCCGCTTCTTCTACAGTCATCTCTTTTTCACCAAACATTAAGACGAATTGATCGAGTACATTCACCCATTCATTCCAAGCTTGTTCATGTTCTGTGGCAAGTAGTAATTGACCGCTTTCTTCTTCTGCCTGCTTTAATACTTGCAGTTTCTCATATACTTGGAGCGACTCCATCAATGTAAATATTGCGGTTGCAATTTCCAAGCCTGTTTTACTTTGTGCAAGGGTGTCCTCAAAGTTTTTTAAAGGCCCGACGACTATATCACGGGCTGCATGCAAATCTGCTTGCATGCTCAATTCCTCGTCGGTTTGCACTTTCGAGTAAAATTCTAAACCACGATATTTTTTATATACCCATCGTCTGGTATCAAACCATCTATCCCCGTATATACCGAATGACAGAACGAAATTTTCGAGTCGATCAGTCCGTTCTCTCCACTTACTTTTAGAAGCGTTTAATGGGAAAAATAAATCGGTTTTAATCGCTCGGAACATCGGTTCATATTTCCAACCAGTTCGAATGACTTCTAAAACCGTTCTACTCAGCTCGATTAATGGATGATGCAACATTGATTTTTTTTGACTAATAAACACAGGAATATCATATTGCGGGAAAATTGTTTCGATTAGTCCTTCATAGCTTCCGGCATCTCGATGCAAAATGGCCATTTCGTTATAACGCACTTCTTTTTGTTGCATCATTTCCCTTATTTGTCTTGCAATCGCATGAATTTCTGCTCGTTTATTTGCCGCTTCCGTTATTCGCAACTTACCTTCAATTTTCATCTCTGCCGGTGGTAACTGATCAAAATTTGCCTCGATATGGGCAAGCTCTTTCGATACAAATCTTTTTTGTTCTAATTGATGTACAATTTCTTCTATTTCCACCTGTTCCGCTTGGGCCATTTCTAGTAATCTGGCGCAAGTATTTGCAGGCTGATAAAATAACGATTGCTCGTCTTGCGCATCAATAAGTGTCTCCATTGGAAGCGCGATTGTAATACGCTTTACTTGTTTCATTAATGCTTGGATAATTTCTAATTCTCTCGATGTAAATGTTGTAAATCCATCGATGTAAAGTTCTGTTTTTTCAAGCAAACTGGAGTCTTTTATTTTCAAGGCAAGCAGCGTTAAATACCCTTCCCCGTCGATATAGCTTGTCCCTAGTTTTTGCTCCATCAAATCGAGCATTAGCATAAGGTCAGCTGATTTATCGAGAAGTGTTTTAGGTGCTTGGACTGCTTCTAATTGATGTAATGCATTTGCCATTGTTGCATGGTCTAAACAGTAGCGACTAAATTCTTTCATGAGTCCTTCTATTTGATCGGTAAAGCCTCGTTTTGTTGCTGTTCTATTAAATAATGTAAACGATTCTTTATGGTCTTCTAGTAAACTTCGGATAAGCATGCGATACCCGAACCCACTTATTTCTTCTTTTGCTATGCCACCCGTTTCTTGTAGTACACGCCAAGCTAACCGTTTAAATGTCGTCACTTGTGCACGTATTAACCCTTTTAAACCTGCTCCAGCCGCGAGATCGTATTCACTGGAGAAGGACATTTGGTCGGGCACAATATAAAATAACGGATCCCCAATCGGGCTTTTTTCTAACTTATGTACAATTTCTTGTTGCATCAATGTGGTCTTCCCTGTTCCCGATCGTCCACTGATGATTCGTAATGACATATGAACTAAACTCCTTTCAAGAAAAAATCCGAATAACCCCTTTACTCTATTGTACAAAACATCCAATAGGGAAGGAAATTATTCGGAACGAAAATTCACCTTAAAATCAGAAATTGGCCAGTAAATTAGTTTTACTTCACCAATGACTTCTTTTTTATCAACAAAATGAAAATAGCGACTATCTAAACTGGAAATTCGATTATCTCCTAAAACAAATAACTTGCCCGGTGGGACGGTTTTACTACCAGTTAGCTCTAGCAACTCAAAATCCTCCGTGAAATTTGTTTCGGTATTCATATAAGGTTCATATGACCTCAAAAATGGCTCTTCCACTTTTTGATTGTTTATGAATAATTCATCATTTTCATAAGTAATGATATCGCCAGGCAATCCAATGACACGTTTCACATAATCCTCTTTTTCATCACTATGAAAAATAACAATATCCATTCGCTTAATCGTTGTTATTTTACTAATGATAACATGATTATGATCATGAAGTGTTGGCATCATTGACTCTCCAACAACTTCATAATTTGTTGCTAAAAACGATCGAACGAACAAAACGACTACAAATCCAATGGCTAAAGCTATAAGCCATTCTATTATTTCTTTTTTCGTTTTACTCAAATTTATCTCCTTTCTTTCATTATCTTTCTGTCATTCGGAAAGTTATGTAAATCTGCCTCAACCTTTTTTTCAATTCGCTTCTCTACTCTTTTTCCGACAAACCATAGAATGATAATAATGAGGACCACAATCGTTGTTCGAATCGGCTGGGTAATAAGTGCTTTAATATCCGAACCGATAAAACTAACGATGAAAATCATGATTAGCTTACCCAAAGTAACCGTCCACAAATACGTCTTCTTCTTCATATTGGAAAGACCAGCAACAATATTCACAAGTGCAGAGGGAGTAAATGGAAAACATATAAGTAAAAAAAGTGGACCAAATCCATTCCTCTCTACCCATAATATTAATTTTTGAATCTTTTCATGTCTTGTTACAAAGCCAAGTACACGTGCTCGTCCATATTTTCGAATAACTAAAAAGACTGTATATGCACCTAGAACGGAACCCGCCCAAGAAAGTAAAAATCCAAAGAGTAACCCATAGGCCGTTACATTGGCTACGATAAACACAATTAACGGTAAAAACGGCAAAAAAGCTTCTAAAAAGGGTAAAAGGATACCGATTATCGGTCCTAGCGCACGATAATCCTGCGTTAAATTTGTAAACGTATCCATTGAAAACCAATCAAACATGTTACTCTCCTCCAACATATGTATGTTTATACTATTCCCATATTTCTTATTCATAAAACTATTCAGTTATAGTATAATTTGTCTATTATGATTTTTTAGGTGGTGACTATTGTTGAATAATAATTCATTTGTTTTAGGTTTAAAAGCAGGGTTAAGTATTGCAATCGGATATTTCCCAGTCGCATTAACATTCGGCTTACTTGCCAAAACATCAGGTCTGTCCATTTGGGAAGCTACTGCGATGAGTATTTTCGTTTATGCGGGAGCATCACAATACATGTCTTTAACGCTAATTTCAAAAGGGGTTGACCCTATTTTAATCGTTTTAAATACATTTGTCCTTAATATACGTCACTTCTTAATGACGGCTGCACTCAATGAAAAGATGCAGAGCGAAAAAAGATGGATTAAAGGAATTTACGCTTTCGGCATTACAGATGAATCTTTTTCTGTACTCGCGACGAGAAAAGAGGCAAAGATTGGAACAGCCTTTGCATTTGGTGTCGCCTTTATTGCTTATAGCAGTTGGGTTGTATTCACTGCTGTTGGACATGTGATTGGCGCAAATCTACCGCAATTTTTACAAGCTGCGATGTCCATTGCATTATACGCGATGTTTGTAGGTTTGCTCGTACCGTCCATGCGCGGAAATCGAAAAGTAGTCATGCTTGCACTGATTGCCGCTGCTATTAATGGATTTTTCTTTTGGACCGGGGTTTTATCAACAGGATGGTCCATTTTAGTTGCAACATTAGCATCCTCTATTTTTGTAGAAATTATTTATGCTAAGCATGAAAAGCGTAAGCGTATTGCTGGGCAGCTGAAAGGAGCTTAAATAAATGGGAGCATGGTATTGGTGGACATTACTGGGCATGGCACTAGTTACATATATTCCTCGGGCGATCCCGCTTACTTTTTTAGAAGGAAAAGAATTACCACCAGTTGTTTCTGGTGTGTTACGCAATATCCCATTCGCAGTTTTAGGAGCATTAATATTCCCTGCTATTTTATATGTCCAAGAAGGGAATCTTTTGTTCGGATTCATCGGAACGGTCGTCGCCTTTACTTTAGCTATTCTTTTTTCTAATGTGATGGTTGTTGTTTTAGGGACAATTGGGGTATTAGCCGTATATAGTTTGATATTTTGATTGTTGATTACATCATTTTGTGATTTGGAGGGTGGATCTTGCGATTTGCAAGGTCTATTTTGCGATTCTAGGTCTATATCTTGCGATTCACCTGGATCTTGTGATTTCGAGGGTGCATCTTGCGATTTGCCGAGTCTATCTTGCGATTCGGAGGGCTTATTTTGCGATTCTGGGACTCTATCTTGCGATTCACCTGGATCTTGTGATTTCGAGGGTGCATCTTGCGATTTGCCGGGTCTATCTTGCGATTCGGAGGGCTTATTTTGCGATTCTGGGACTCTATCTTGCGATTCACCTGGATCTTGCGATTCGGAGGGCTTATTTTGCGATTTGCCAAGTCTATCTTGCGATTCTGCCTCCTTATCTTGCGATTTGATTAGCTGCACTCACTATTTCCACACATACAGAAAAAATCCGCCTCAAGAGACGGATTTTTTCTTTGGTTTCTTACTTTTAGTAGAATACCAGAATCCTACAGTTAGTGATGCTGCATCTAATAGATAAATCCACCATCTGTGCGTATATCCAGCTTGTACGGAAGCTGCGAATAATGCGACTGTCAATACTAGCGCCACATAATGATTAAACGTGATGCGTGTAAAAAGAATAACAAGTAGTGCAGGTGCAAAAATGGCTAGTATTATTTGTGTTGATAAAGATAATGTTTCCATAAATTCTCCTACCTTACTAGGATCAGCCCTAGTCGATAATGATCATGTCTAAACAAAATATGTTGACGTAAACGAAGCTCACCGCTGAAATCCAATATTTCTAAGCGACAATGCGCTGCATTTATTTGTACTGCTTCATATAATTCTTGCTCGTTCGTCACTTTTTGTCCATTCACTTTCACAATACGTTCTCCGATGAGAAGCCCCATTTTTTCTGCTGGGGAATCAGAAAGTACTGCTGCTATCATAACACCATTTGACTGTGGAGACACCGCAAACGATCCAGACGTCTCTTTCTTATATTCAATATAAGTAATGAGTAGTCTAGCTAATACAGCGAGTGCGATAGCAATTGCACTAATGAGGGGCATTACATAGCCAACCGCCCCAATGATTGTCACGATAATTCCAAGCTGCCAAACCTTTTTCCCATATCTAGGAAAAAAGTGAGCCGGTAGAGTATGTCTACTTTTCTGTTGGAATCCTATTACGAATGGAAATAACACAAGGGAAAAAGTAGATTCTCCTAACGTAAATTGAGGCCAATATGGAATATACGAACTAATCACATCACCTGGAATAACGAGTAAAACCGGTAATAACCATAATCGTTTCGTTATATATTCCATCGCTTCAATGCCACGAGCGGTATCTGCTAACCGCGGAGAAGCATGGCTTGCACCGTGCTTTTGAATGAGCGCCCCTTCTGCAATTAGTAACAATCCTGCTAAAATCGCGATTGGGACAATTGCTTCATCCATTATATTAAGTCCAGTTAATTTCCATGAAAATATATTGAACGACCAGTTATATACATCAATTATATACAACGTAGCTACACTTAAAGCAATTGCGAAAATGGCAGAACCAACTTGATACATAAACAACAAAACAATCAAAACCATCCACGCACTAAATATGTATAACCATGGAGTTGGCATTACAAGTCCAATTCCGACACTAATGACTGATAAAATGATTGCCCATATGTATCCATCAATCACAAGTCGCTTTGCTTCTGTCCATCCCCATAAAATTCGTGTTCGCAACTGTCTTCTTTCTCGTTTTACACGATAGTAACCGATTAAAATAGAGAAAAGGACCGTAATATATATTGCTGGATGAAGGAAAAACCGTCCGATTCCTTTAACCACTTCGATTAATAATTCCTCTACCATACGCATCCTCCTCGCTTGCACATATCCTTCCTATTATTGTAACAAACGAGGAGCCTTTTGCGTATAGGATTTTCGTATAGTCTTATTTTTTTATATCATGTATTAAATAGCCGATACCCACTTGTAATTGCTTATCATTTTCTTTTTTAGCTTTATATTCCGAAACTGTTTCCGTTAAAGATTGAAATAAAGCGCCGTTTATTTCGCTCCCCTCACCTAAACTTCTTTCTTGTCGATAATTTTCGATCGCATCTTCTGTGCCTTCGTCAAAATAGCCATCTTCTCTGCCGATATTATAGCCGAGCGCACTTAACACTTGTTGGACATATTTAATCTCTTCCCCGTAATCGCCCATTCGGAATTCTCCGCTTAAGTATTTTTGGTCCATTGCAAATAATTCTTCTTGTTCTACTTTTAAATCTGCTTCAATCCCTTTATGATGAATCCATTCTTGTTTTGGTGTTAGCCATTTATGGGTGGATATTTTCAGCTTGCCACCATTTGATAATGGATGTGTCTCTTGTACCGTCCCTTTACCGAAACTAGTTTCTCCTACGATTAGCGCTCGATTATTATCTTTAAGTGCTCCTGCTAATACTTCACTCGCCGATGCACTTCCACCATTTTGCAATAGAACAGTAGGTACTTTATTTAAATAAGGGGCCTCATTACTTTCTGTGTTTAACATTTCTAAGACACCTTTGGCATTTTGCATATATGCAAAAGTCGTTCCATTTTTCATTAACGTACCAATGACAGAAGAAACACTAAATAAGTAGCCACCAGGATTTCCCCTGACGTCAATGACTAGTCCGTCAATACCACGCTCTACTAAGGATTTTGTTTGCTTTCCCCACTCTTCCCCGGTTTTTTCGCCAAATAATGAAATAGTAACAATCCCGATGGAATGATCATCCACTTCATATATTTCACTTGAAACCGTGTGCATTGCAATTATATCCCTTTTCATATGTAACTCTACATGGCGATTTTCACTTGCGCGATAAATCGTCATTTTCAACGTCGTTCCCTTGTCTCCACTTAATAATTGAACAAGCTCAGCCATCGTTTTTCCGTCTACTCTTTCCTCATTCACCCTAACAATTTCATCTTGTGACTTCAATCCTGCCTTATAAGCTGGGGAATCTTTTATCGGTGCAACGACGATAAATTTCCCTGCTGATTGCATAATTTCTACACCAATCCCAACACGTTCTTCTGCTAGTGATGCTTCTTGGTTCTCCGCTTCTTCCTTTGTCAAATACGTACTATGCGGATCTTCTAACGCTTCGGTCATTCCCCGAATAGCACCCTCGACTAAAAGCTTCTCATTTTTTGAAAACACCGCCTCTTTTTTGATTAATTGAAATGCTTCGTCAATCACTTGACTATTACTAACCCCTGTTGAAACGGAGCTAGAAGATTTTCCAAACCAAAAATACACGAATCCGAGTAAAATAATAAATAACAACACATATAAAAAAATCCGACTTTTGCGCAAGTTCAACCTCCTACTTTTCCACTAATATATGTGTGAAAAGCGAAGTTTAATACTTGCCCAAAAATCGGTACTTATTTTAAATTGCTTACATAGTCTGTAAGCATCTGTTCATCCATAGGTCCAACTATTTTATTTTGAATCGTCCCGGTAGTATCAATCATGTAAGTTGTTGGAATCGTAATTGCTTGATACGTTTTTCCAACATCTCCTTCTTCATCTAAAGGAATAGGAAAACTAAGTCCATAATCTTCTTTAAAGAGTTCTACTTTCTCGATGCCAACATCTGAGCTCGTTAAGTTAACAGCTAAAATTTCCACATTTTCTTGTTCTGCCATATCTTCATAATAGTTTTGCATATGAGGCATTTCGGCTTTACAAGGAGGACACCAAGTTGCCCAAAAGTTTAGCACCACTTTTTTTCCTTGATAGTCGGAAAGTGTCACTTCTTCTCCATCAAGCGTTGTAAGCGTAAAGTTTGGAGCACGATCCCCGTGACCAATTCCTTCGTTTGCAGGGTTTGCTGCCATATCGGTTCCCATTTGTTCTCCTGCAAATGCTTCTGTTTCGTCTATATTGTTTCTTACAAAGGAAATTGTAGCAATTGCGACTAAGCAACCTACAATTAATAAGCCTATTATTTTTTTCATCACAGCGTGCCTCCATCAACACATTTTTCAATACGTCATCGCTCTTATTATAAACTGAATGCACAGTTGTATACTAATTTATTGATTGCGACAAAAGAAAGACGCCCTCCAAAGATTGGATAGGCGTCTTAGTATGAAATTATAAAGAAATATATCGTAATGGATTTACCGAGTTATTCGACATACCACTCCATGTTCCAATATGAATCTCAAAGTGTAAATGTGGTCCAGTAGAATTCCCTGTATTCCCAACAGCACCAATTGTATCGCCTTTTGATACTGCTTGTCCTACACTTACTTTAATACTACTTAAATGTGCATATAAAGAAGTGAACGTTTGGCCATCGATTGAATGGGTTACCATAATCACATTTCCATATGTACTAAGTGGAGAAGCATAAGAAACGACACCATCAGCCGCTGAAACTACTGGAGTTCCAGTCGGAGCTCCAAAGTCGATTCCGTAATGCATTTTCCCTTTTCCATAAATAGGGTGCATTCGATATCCATAACCGGAAGTAAGTCTGCCTCCTGTAGGTCTTGTCCAATCTCCAGAAGATACTGCTGGAATTGCTGTAGAAGATCCACTTGCAGATTGTTGACGTTTTCTTTCTTCCGCTTGTTTACGTTTTTTCTCTTCTGCTAGTTTTCGTGCAATTTCTGCTTGGCGTTTTTGTTCTGCAACAATTTTACTTGTCACTTCTTCACTTAAATTTAATACTTCATCATACTCTGTTTCCATTACTTCTTTATCAGCTTGTAATTTTTGTTGCTCTGCTTCTAATTGATCAACTAAATTTCCTTTAGATGCTTTTTGATTGTCTAAAGAAGCTTTTAAATTTAATAGCTCAGTTTTACTTGCTTCTTGTTGTTGTAATTTTTCCTCTAAGCTTGCCTTTTGTTCTTCTAGTTGCTTTTTATCATCTGCTTGTTCTTTCAAAATCGTACGATCGGCTTCCATTAATGTATTTACAGCGGAGAAGCGATCGATAAAATCGATGAAACTATTTGCCCCTAGTAAAACGTCTAAATAACTGACGGAACCTCCGCTAACTTGTACTGCACGGATTCGTTCTTTTAATAGCTCATCACGTTCTTCAATTTTGCGTTCTAACTCTGCAATAGAGGCATGTAAATTTTCAATTTCTGTCGTTGTTAACTCTATTTCTTTTAACACTTTGGAGATTTTATCTTCTGTCGTAATGATTTCCGTGTCTAGCGCTTGAATTTGAGCCATTATCTGTTCGATTTTAGAGACGTTTTCGTTTATCTTACCTTCTGTTTCTTTGATGCTTGAGTTTATCGAATTTTTCTTTTGTTCGAGTTCTTTTTGTTGATCTTTTAAATCGTTCAATGAATTAGCAAGGGCACTTGGTCCTGTGAATAAAAGCGCGCAAGTAGTAGCTAACGCAAAGACGCGTAGCACCCATTTAGACTGTTTTCTCAAAACTTCTTGCTCCTTTCAAATTACCTTCATCATTCTTTTTTATACACGCAAAAACTTTCTTACTGACATGAAACTTCCCCAGACACCTATCAGTACGCCCATCAATAAAATCAACGCATTCACTTGATAGATGAATGGTGAAAAGTCGAGCAGTTCAAATAAGTTTCCTTGTGCAAGTTTCGGTGCTACTACTTTATGAATATTGTAGTAGAGTGTTGTTACGAGCGTGATTGGAATAATTGCACCTAGAATTCCTAGCCACATTCCTTCTAGTATGAAAGGAATACGTATAAACCAATTTGTCGCTCCAACAAGTTTCATAATTTCAATATCTCTTCGTCTTGCAACAATCGTAATGCGAATCGTATTAGATATTAAGAACATCGCTGTAAATAATAGCGCTAGTATGAGTACTAACCCTACATTTCTACTAGTGTTCAAGAAAGAAAATAGTCTTTCAATTTTTCCTTCTCCATATTTCACTTCGAATGTGTTATCTAAACGATCGATTTTCTTAGCTACCTGTTCTGTTTCTTGCGGATTTGCTGCTTTTGCATAAAATACATTATGTAAAGGGTTTTGTTGCTCAAATAAACGCAAATCTTCCCCGAAATCCATTACTAATTTATTTAATTCATCTTCTTTTGGCGAATACTGTACTTCTGCTACACCTGGTGTATTTTTAATTTCTTCTTCTAATGCAGTAATAGAAGCTTCATCCGCTGTCAATTCGACAATTACTTTAATTTCTACATCTCTTTCCAAATCATCTGCAATTTTGTTTAAATTCATCATAATCATGACGAATACGCCGACTAATAGTAGCGTAACAGTTACTGCACTAACCGAAGCAAAGGTCATCCATCCATTTCGACTGATACTTTTTAAGCTATCTCTGAAGTGTCTATTTGCTGTTCTAGTTTTCATAACCGTATTCTCCTTTGTCTTCGTCTCGAGTGATTAATCCACCCTCAACAACGATCACACGGTGTCTAATGGTATTAACAATTTCTCTATTATGTGTTGCCATTATAATTGTAGTTCCTCGAGCATTAATTTCTTCGAATATATTCATAATCTCCCAAGATGTGTCTGGATCAAGATTTCCAGTTGGCTCATCTGCAATGACAAGCTTTGGTGTATTGACAATTGACCGAGCAATAGACACACGTTGTTGTTCTCCACCTGAAAGCTCCGTAGGAAACATTCTTGCTTTATGTTTTAGACCTACTAATTCTAATACTTCCATTACTCTATTTCGTATCACTTTAGGCGTTTCTTCAATTACTTCTAATGCAAATGCGACATTTTCATACACATTTAGACGTGGCAGTAATTTAAAGTCTTGAAAGACTACACCTATTTGTCTTCTTAAATAAGGAACTTTACTGTTCTTTAATGTCGATAAGTTAGTACCGTTGATGAATATATCACCCGATGTTGGTCGTTCTTCTCGATACATCATTTTGATGAATGTCGATTTACCTGCACCACTTGGCCCGACTACGTATACGAATTCACCTTGCTTAATTTCTACATCAATTCCATTTGCAGCAACGATACCGTTTGGATACTTTTTGTAGACATTTTTCATTTCAATCATTTATAAACCACCTAATTAGTTTCGTTTAATTAAAAATGCGACATGCCTATTATAACATTAGACGCTTCTTTGTTTGTTACAATTAGATTTCATTTTATAGGTAATATTAGGGGAAAATTCGATGGTTCGATTAATTTTTCACGAAAAATAAGAAAAAATACCTTCATACAAATGACCTACCTCTCTTCTTTTCTACATTGTTCGGTCGAAACCCTTCTTTTCTTTTAAAATTTTCTACTTTTCATTAAAAAATTGTAGAAAATCTATTAATCGATTTTTTTGGCGAAAGATATTGTTTTTTTACTTTTTTCGGAAGAATATGCGGAAATTATTGGAAGCATAACAACTATTTTAAAAAGAAAACACTCGCTAAAAACCAACTATTATGCAGTTAATCCAGAAAATAGCTTAGGGCAACAGAATGGTCATTGAAAGCAATCAATTCTATGCGCAAAGCAACCAAATTACCGATGAAAGCAACCTATTCTTAAAATAACAAGTTTACTTGGATTGAGACGACGACAACTAGGGGGAAGGAGGAGACTCTAGCCAGAATAGCCGATGTTTTTTGCACCAAAAAGCGAAGCAGCGGAAATCATAGCGGTGATCTAACAAAGCTTTATATTGCGTTTAATAAAAAAACAGTTGCCCGGTTTGAGCAACTGATTTTTCTTACTTATTATTTTTTAGCAGCTAACCATGCAGCTACTTCTTGAGCTTCCTCGCCAGTTACAAGTCCACCTGGCATAGCCCCTCTACCATTTTCAATAACATTTAAAATTTCATCTTCAGATAAACGAGATCCAACGTCATTAAGAGCTGGGAAGCTACCTTGTCCTTCTAAATTTCCACCGTGACAGCTAATACATTTTGCACTAACGATTTTCTCTGCATCCACTGAAGTTGTTTCAGTAGTTGTCCCTTTGTCAGTTGTTGTGTCCGTTTCAGTTGCTTTGTCATTGCCACCGCCACAAGCAGCTAACATTAATCCAGCTCCAAATATTACAGCTAATAGTTTTTTGTTCATTACTATTACCTCCCTCAACGTAATTTGAACTACATTCATTATTATACCAAAGTTAATACCTTTTAAAACCTTCGCCAAGCACTTCATACGCATCAGAAACAATGACAAAAGCTGATGGATCAATCGTCTTAATGATATGTTTCAGTTTTGTGAACTCTGTCTGATAGGCCACCACCATTAAAATAGGTCTTTCTTTATTCGTATATCCACCAAAAGCAGGTAGTTTTGTCACCCCGCGATCTATCTCTTTATAGATAGCATCTCTTATTTCATCCTGTTTATTCGTAATAATATAAATCATTTTCGATTGGCTAAAACCTAATTGTACAATGTCGATTGTTTTCGTCGTCACAAATAAAGCTATTAATGCATAAAGTGCTTTTTCAATATCAAAAACGAACGCAGCACTAATAACAATTAAACCATCAATCATTAACACACTTGTACCGAGTGAAAAGCCTGTATATTTCGTAATAATTTGGGCCGCCAAATCCGTTCCTCCAGTAGAAGCACCACCACGAAATACTATTCCTAAGCCAAGTCCAACTGCGATACCTCCAAACAATGCTCCTAATAATGGATTACTTGTCCAAGGTTCCCAACTAGCAGTTATTAAAACGACTGCTGGCAAAGTCAATGTTCCAACAAATGACTTAATACCGAATTTTGCACCTAAAAAGATTAAACCCGCGATAAATAGGGGAATATTAAAAGCGTATTGCACAATTCCCGGTTCCCAACCAAAAACGCCTTTTAAAATAGTACTGATTCCGCTCACGCCACCAGAAGCAATTTGGTTTGGCAATAAAAAAACATTAAAACCAATAGCAATAATAGCAGCACCAATAATTACGTACAAATAATCTTTCATATGCTCCACAATTGGAGGTAGTTCTTTATGTAGTCTGTGATTAGTTTCCATCGAATATCCTCTCTCGTCGTCATTGATTGCACTAGTATAACAACAGAAAGAAAATTTGTGAACTTCAACACAGCACCGTTTTAACCAACTAAAGTATTACAGATATGTTACTGGTGCCTGGCACCAGTAACATATCTGTAATACTCCGAAAAACTTCACAAAAAAAGTTCCAAGTTAAGTCTAAGCATTTTAATATTCTATACCTATAAGCTCTTTTTATTAAATTCTCGTATACTAGTGGACAATCAAAAATTCTTCAAAAAGCATTATGGTAAATATAATGCTTAATTTAAATAAGTTAAGAGGCTCATAGAGGAACATTTCAATGAGTTTTTTTATTGTTTATAAAATTTTAACATACTGATAATATTTTCCCCATCAAGACTCCAGTCCATTCATGAAATAAAACAAATAACTTTTGCCTATTTCTCCTTTAGTAGAGGTACTTAATATTAATCTTCTTTGTTCCAGATCGTTTTATTTTGGCTGCTTTTACCTACAAAAATGATTTTATTAATATTTGAGAAATCATCATTAATCACAATATTTTCAGTTACAAATGATTCCAATCTAAAAACTATTTTTGCCCTAGGTTTTACATATACTGTTTTATATTTTACATAATAGTCATATCCGCTGACCATTCTTTCGCTGTATGGATTAAAAGCACTTATAACAATAGCATCTTCTGAAACTACTACATTACTTACTCTGAGCCAGTCTACATGTTGTCTCGTTCCATGAATAAAGAATACATAAATTCCCAATGTGAATGCAATTACAATAGCACCTATTATTGCTATTTTTAATTTCGACTTTTTTATGTTCATACCATCCTCCTTCTACACCTCTTTTATTTTCTTACTATATGTTTCTAGAGTCTGAACCGTCATTCCTGCTAACTTTCAAGTTTTTCTATTCTATACGCTACAGCTGTTCCCTTTTCATTAATGCTTGAATCCCATCACAGTCCTATTTTTAGTCAATAAAAACCCCTAATGTTAGTTTAAACATTAGGGGTTTTTGGCCTATTAATTTATACGTGAACGTAAGAATGCATGGATGAATGGATCTAATTCGCCATCAACGACTGCATGCACATTTCCGCTTTCTTCATTCGTACGGTGATCTTTTACCATTGAGTATGGGTGGAACACATAAGAACGGATTTGACTTCCCCATCCAATTTCTTTTTGCTCACCGCGGATTGCTGCAAGTTGTGCTTCTTGCTCCTCGATTTTCAATTGATACAATTTCGATTTCAATAATTTCATCGCATGCTCACGGTTTTTAATCTGTGAACGTTCGGTCTGGCAAGTAACAATCGTATTCGTCGGTACATGCGTAATACGAACTGCTGAATCGGTCGTATTAATATGCTGACCACCGGCACCTGTTGCACGGTATGTGTCTATTTTTAAATCTTCCGTACGAATTTCAATCTCAATCTCATCAGTGAATTCCGGCATGACATCGCAAGAAACGAAAGATGTATGACGGCGACCTGATGAATCGAAAGGTGATATACGCACAAGACGATGGACACCTTTTTCTGCTTTCAAATAACCGTACGCATTATGCCCTTTTATAAGCAAAGTGACCGATTTAATACCCGCTTCATCGCCAGGTAAATAATCGAGCGTTTCCACTTTAAACCCGCGTTTATCGGCCCAACGCTGATACATACGAAGTAAAATAGAACCCCAATCTTGAGACTCTGTACCACCAGCACCAGGGTGCAATTCTAAAATGGCATTATGTTTGTCGTATTCTTCGCTTAATAATAATTGTAATTCGAAGTCACTAAGTGCTGAAGTGAACTCTTTTAGCTCCGTGCCAAGTTCTTCTTGTAATTCCTCATCTGGCTCTTCTTTAATAAGTTCAAGCGTCATTTCTAAGTTTTCTTGCGTAGATACTAAATCATTGTATTGTTCTACAATAGCTTTCAATGCATTTAGTTCATTAATTATTTTTTGAGCAGCTTGTGCATCGTCCCAAAAGTCAGGAAATGTCATTAACTCTTCTAATTCTTGTATACGAACCTCTTTGTTTTCTAAGTCAAAGAGACCCCCTAAAGTCTTCTAGTTTCCCTGCTGTTCTATCCAATTCATTGCGTACTACTGCTACTTCTACCATATTATTTATTCCTCCGACTTTCTAGATTATCACACTGCTCCGTGACAATTTTTAAATTTCTTTCCGCTTCCGCATGGGCATAAGTCATTTCGACCTATTATTGCATCTTTACGGACTGGTTTTTTCTTAACAGCTGATCCTTCTTCTTTTGGATTTACCGCTTGCCCTTTTGCTACTTCTTCCCGTTCTAGGTTGTTTCGGATTTCTGCTTTCATTGCATATTTTGCAACGTCTTCTTGGATAGAATCCACCATTGCTTCGAACATAGCAAACCCTTCACTTTGATATTCGCGAAGTGGATCTGTTTGTCCGTATGCGCGTAGATGGATACCTTGACGAAGCTGATCCATTGCATCGATATGATCAATCCATTTAGAGTCAATCGAACGAAGTAATACAACTTTTTCGAATTCACGCATACGCTCTGGAGTCATTTCTTCCTCTTTTGCATCATAGAAACGAATTACTTCTTCTTTTAATTTTTCAATTATTTCTTCTGGAGATAAGTTTTCTATGTCTTTTAGTGTAATAATACCTTCTGGCAATAAATTCGCTTGTACGTAGTCAACTATTCCTTTTAAACTCCACTCAGCTTTATTGTCTGAAGCAGTATTAGAACCTACTAAACGATCGATTGCACCAAAAATCATCGATTCCACAAGTGCACGCATATTTTCTGTTTCTAACACTTCATTACGCTCTTTATAAATAATTTCACGTTGCTGACGCAAAACATCGTCATATTGCAATAAACGTTTACGTGAGTCGAAGTTATTACCTTCTACACGTTTTTGCGCTGATTCTACTGCACGGGAAACCATTTTCGATTGAATTGGTTGCGAATCATCCATGCCAAGTTTAGCCATCATATTACGCATATTGTCTGAACCGAAACGACGCATTAACTCATCTTCCATCGAAAGGTAGAACTGTGTCACCCCTGGATCTCCTTGACGACCAGCACGTCCACGTAGCTGATTATCAATTCGGCGTGACTCATGTCGCTCCGTACCAATTACTGCTAAACCGCCAGCATCTAGAACACCGTCTCCAAGTTTAATATCAGTACCACGACCAGCCATGTTTGTAGCAATTGTGACGGAACCTAAATGTCCTGCAGTTGCAATGATTTCCGCTTCATGCTCATGATTTTTCGCATTTAATACATTATGCTTAATCCCATGTTTTGTTAACAATTTGGAAATAATTTCAGACGTTTCAATTGCAACTGTACCGATTAAAACAGGTTGGCCGTTTTTGTTTCGTTCTGCAATATCTGCAGCAGCTGCTTCAAATTTCCCTGACATCGAAGCATAGATTAAATCTGCACGGTCATCCCTTGCAATCGTACGGTTTGTTGGAATCGCAATAACATTCATATTATAAATATTGCGGAATTCCTCTTCCTCTGTTTTTGCAGTACCAGTCATACCTGATAATTTATCGTACATACGGAAAAAGTTTTGGAACGTAATAGTTGCCATAGTCATCGATTCATTTTGAATTTCTAAACCTTCTTTTGCCTCAATCGCTTGATGCAGACCATCGCTATAGCGACGTCCTTTCATCAGACGACCAGTGAACGAATCGACGATCACAACTTCCCCTTCTTGTACAACATAGTCCACATCTAAATGCATCGAAGCATGGGCTTTCAATGATTGATTGATCGCATGATTTAGGCGAACATGTGTTAAATCAAATAAGTTATCAATATTAAACGCTTTTTCAACTTTTTCTACCCCAACATCCGTTAACGTAACGCCTTTTGTAGATTCTTCATACGTATAGTCTGTTTCTATAATGAGTGTTCGGACAAAGGCATTTGCTTGCTTGTACAATAATGCTGCTTTATTTGCTTGCCCTGAAATGATTAAAGGCGTTCTTGCTTCATCGATTAAAATGGAATCGACTTCATCAATTACGGCATAATGAAGAGGACGTTGTACCTTATCTTCTTTGTACAACACCATATTATCGCGCAAGTAGTCAAATCCAAGCTCATTATTCGTCGAATACGTAATATCCGCTGCATATGCTTCTCGTTTTTCTTCTTTTGACAATGAATTTAAATTCAGTCCTACTGATAAGCCTAAGAAATTATACAGTTGTCCCATTTCTGCAGCATCACGGCTAGATAAATATTCATTGACCGTTACAACATGTGCTCCAAGTGCTGGAATCGCATTTAAATAGACAGACATGGTAGAAGTAAGGGTTTTTCCTTCCCCTGTTTTCATCTCTGCGATATTACCTTCATGAAGAGCAGCCGCCCCCATAATTTGTACGCGGAAAGGGTACATACCAAGTACACGCTTAGCCGCTTCACGCACTACTGCAAATGCTTCCGGTAGTAATTGGTCTAATGTTTCTCCTTTTTCATAACGAGCACGAAATTCTTCTGTTTTTGCTGTTAATTGCTCATCTGATTTTGCGTCCATCTCGTTAGCTAGTGCTTCAACTTTATCCGCAATTTTTTCTAATCGTTTTATTTCTCGTTTATTTAAATCGAATACTTTATTCAATACACCAAGCATTTATATTCACTTCCCATTTAGTCTTACTCCCCATTTTACCATTCGATAGAAAGTCACGCAAATAAGCAAATTTACAATTGGCAATACAGATGCTAAAAGAGATAGAAAAAAGCGCTATATTTACTGTTTTACACTTTAGAGATAATGCGCCATAAGAAGTGAACGCTATGATTTTCGCTGCAGTAGGTCACTTTCCACCGGGTAAGAGATGAGGCTGCACCGCGGCTTAGACGTACGCCTGCGAAGTCTCAGCTAAAACCAAATATTACGCAGCTTTTCACATGTGTGCATCCAGAAAATGGTTTAGGTCAACAAATCAGTCATTGAAAGCAATCAATTCTATTCCGAAAGCAACCAAATTGATGATGAAAGCAATCAATTGTTAAAAATGCCAAGTTTACTTGGAGTGAGACGTCAAGCAGAAAAAACTCCCCTCAAGTTCGAGGGGAGTTAGTGTAGTTAGTTTGTTTCGATTAGGCCGTATTTGCCATCTCTACGCTTGTAAACGATGTTAGTTCCATTTGATTCAGCATCGGTGAAGATGAAGAAATTATGCCCTAGCATATTCATTTGTAATACTGCTTCTTCTTGGTCCATTGGTTTTAAATCGAACTGTTTTGTACGTACGATATTATATGCTTCTTCGTCCGCTTGCACTACAGGGGCATCTGGTGCGTCTATTGTGGCAAAAAATGTAGCGACCCCTTCACGTTCACGGAATTTGCGATTTACTTTTGTTTTATATTTACGTATTTGTCTTTCTAGCTTGTCTACGATAAGATCAACAGCAGCATACATATCTGAATGGCGTTCTTCCGCTCGTAGTGTTAAATTTTTCATAGGAATCGTTACTTCTACTTTCGTTTGCTTGTCATTGTACACTTTTAAATTGACATTGGCTGTTGCCTCGATTTCTTCGTTGAAGTAACGGTCTACTTTCTCAATTTTCCCTTCAACATGTTCTCGCATTGCAGGAGTTACCTCAATATTTTCCCCACGAATGTTAAAGTTTAGCATGAAAACTCCTCCTTTAAATTTAACTCTATATATATGATTCAACATCCCACCTGAAATATCCTTCTTACTTTTAAGAATTTATTTATTTTTTGTCGAACTGTGTAATATTCTTTACTTTTGAACGTTTATCGATTTTCTGCGTAAACTTTTTAGTTCATTAATTATTAGTTGTTCCGTATTAGTATCCTCCGGAAAGTTAATACCATACTCATATCCATTTATTTTGCGATGTGACCAAACAAATTCACCTATCAAATCAATCGGCGACTCGTCTAATGTAAAATTGAGTTCTACATGAATTTGTTTATCGATTGCAATGGAAAATTCGGTAAAAATTTTCACACCATGTGGACTGATATCGATAATTTCGCAAATACCTTTTTTGGATATTTCTTTTTCGGAAAGTCCATTTGCATCTTTTATTAATCGAAAAGTCGCTTTACATGGTTCAGTAAAGGTATAGCGGAAGGATTCTTTTCGTTTATAGTGCATATTTTTTTCTCCCCTTTACACGGGTCATTTTTACTCTATTATGACGAAAGGCATCATTTCTTTCAATTATTTTTGCAGAATCAATTATGCTCCGGCGTAATTGTGTCCAGATTTTGAAGTGTGCTAGCGCAATTCAAAATCTGTGACATCCCCCGGAGGCTAAACTTGACTCGGCAGAAGTGTGGTTCTTCTACCTAAGTCAAATTAAAAACGCTCTACCGTAAATTATACGATAGAGCGTTCGTGTATATGTTTATTTGTTTATAGCTACTGTTACATCCGTCACTCGTTTAGCTCCAACATAGCGTTTTCCCCAATAATGTGGATCGTTCAATTTATCAATTTTCACGCCTTTTGAAGTCGATGAATGGATAAACTTATCGTCGCCAATGTATATACCAACATGTGAAACACCTTTACCTGATGTGTTAAAGAAAACTAAATCTCCGGATTCTAAATCAGACTTTTCCACTTTTGAACCGGATGCATGCATACCTGATGAACTACGAGGAAGACTAATTCCTAACCCTTCGTAAACAAATCCTACAAATCCTGAACAATCAAATCCTGCTTTTGTAGTGCCACCGCTGCGATATTTAGTTCCTATTAAGTTTTTAGCTGTTGCTACTAATTCTTTTGAGTCTACTGAACTTGCTTCAGTATTTCCTGCGAATGGTGCTGTAACTAAAATTATAGATAATACGAATATAGCAATGACTTTTTGCGACATAGATTTGATATTCATAGTGTTCCTCCGAGCGACTAAAGTTTTCAGAAAAATTCTCTAAATTCATCTTACCACGCTTTAGAACCTTCTTATTTTACAATTGTGTAACAATTACATTACAAATTCCGCGAATATGATTCTATTAAAATAAAAAAAGCACAAAAAGTCTGGAGAAAAGACTTTTTGAGCTATTGTTAGATGGTGAAACGTGCGGTTGATGCTTCTAAAATCATTGCTTGTTCGCTAATATCACTGATTAACGCTGATAAGGACTCAATCGTTTGTACGTTTGAAACAAGTAATTCTACGGTTTGTTCCATTTGTGTTGTATTTGCTTCAATAGATTCCGTTAACTCAAAAATTAATTTTTCAGATGTGTTCTTTTCTTGCTCAATTGTAATAATGGAATCTGTCATATGATCATTTTGATTTTTAGACTCCCGAATAAAAGAAACGATTGTATCGAATTTTTCATGTAATAACTGGAATGATGTAGCATTGTTTTTGGATGTAGAAAGCCCTTCTGCAAAAACAATTTCCATTTCATGTCCTTGATGAGAAATAGAGGTGGAAATGCTGTTAATCGTATTCGCAGTAGCAGACACTTCATCCGCCAGTTTTTTTACTTCCTCTGCAACGACAGCGAACCCTTTTCCGTGCACACCAGATCTTGCGGCCTCGATGCCTGCATTTAATGCAAGTAGATTTGTTTGTTTGGAAATAGATTGTACTATTGATGTCATTCTTGCTATTTCTTCTGTTCGCTCTTGCAATAATTTTCTTTCTTTATCTGCAGCTTTGAATAAGGATCGCAAATGTGCTGCTTCACCCGCCGCTTTTTTCATCGCATCTGCACTTGCATCTGCAACTTCAACCGCAAATGATGCGTGATTATTTAAGGCTACTGCTTTTTCGGACACATTCTCAAACGTTCGTGAAAATTCCTCTAAAAATGCTCGAATTCCAATCGATGCTTCTTTTTGCTCCATCATACTTACGCTTGCTTCATTGATAGCCATTTGTACGGTATTGGATCCTGCCACGGTTTCAGCTGAATACTCCTTTAATGTTGTACTATCTATACTGAGCTTTTCTGCTGTCAATTTAATCATTTGAACCATGTCTGTTAAATTGGTTTTCATTTCATTCATCGCCATGGATACTTCGCCAATTTCGTCTTTTGTCGAAATATGTATTGGTTTCGCAAGTAGATTTCCTTTTGAAATTTCTTTTGCGGATGATGCAACGGACGTTAACTGATTTCTAATTTGACGATTCGTCAGTAATAATAAAAGAATCGAGAACAACCCTGCTACGATGAAAGAGACAACAACAATTACGATCGTATTTTGTTGGCTTGCATTCATATCTTCAATTATTAACTGTCTGTTATTCGATTCTTGCTCTCTTGTAGCATCGAGCATTTCTATTAATACATTGTATTTTTCATTAATAGATTGTAGCTGGCGGCGTTTTGCAACATTTTCTTTATTGATAACAGATTTTTTTAAATTGTTCTCATAAGTTGTTTGAATGCCGTTTAATGTTTGTGTGAAAGTATCCCAATCTACATGCGCCATTCGTTCACTAGCAGTTGGAACTAACTGCGCTAAATTCGTTTTCTTTGCTTCATAATCTTTGTCGAATTCATCTAACGGATCCCCCGCGAATAGGGAAATCGCTATGTATAAACTAGCTACCTCTGCCCGCATCATATCTGCGTTCTCGACATTTTCCGATGATGTTTCTAATTTATCAGAAAGTTTTTGATTGTGTATTACTTGAACAACCAGTAACACGGTCATAATGCCAAATAAGAGGAAAGAACTAAAAATTGATATTAAATACTTCGTTCTCAGTGGAATGCTAGACCATTTTTTCATAGGTAATGAGACCTCCTAAATGGAAATATAGCATATTACACCGCCGTTTAGAGCGACTTTTTCAAAACTTTACAGTAACTTTACAAACAGAAAAATGAGGACGTTATTCAACTGTAAATAATGTCGTTTAATGTTCAAATATGTAACATGTAAAATTAATTATATTCCTGTTTTTTCTACATAAAATTTATCGATGAATTGATTTTGTCGAATATCAATAATTTGTCGAATGATGCTTAGGGAGATTGTATATATATAGATGTAATGAGGGTGAAGATTTCGTGTATGTGGGGTGATTTTGTTGCTTATGCTGGAGAGATGGTTGCTCTCGAACGGGAATTGGTTGCTTATGAGGGAGGAATGGTTGCTTTCATTGGAAACTGGGTGCTTGTAGCCATTATTTGGATTTTATTTCACTTAAAAAGGGCGCCTAATCGAAGGCACCCTGTAATTATTTAACGATTAATTTGATTTTATTTTGAGATGGATCTTTTGTGATGAATAAGCCATTTTCTTCTGTGAGTGGTGCTTCGATTGTTTTCAAGTTTTCAATTGCAGTATTTAATACTTCTTTGCTTGGATAAACTAAAGTGAATGCTTCTAATCCTACAATATTTTCCGCTGCAGCTGGTGCACCAACTCCAGCCCAAGTGTTCATGCCGATATGGTGATGATATTTTCCTGTTGCCATAAATAGGGCACCTGGATATGGAGTCACAACTTCAAATCCTAGCGCATTATAGAACTTTTCCGCTGCTGCTAAATCCGCAACATGTAAATGGATATGCCCCATTGCAGTGCCTTCAGGTAGACCGGTCCATTTTGTACTTGCGCCTTCTGCTAAAATACTTTGCGCATCGATTTGAAGTGTGTCCATTGCAACATGTTCACCGTTCCATTTCCACTCAGTATCTGGGCGGTCGCTATAAATTTCGATGCCGTTACCATCTGGGTCATTTAAGTAAAGTGCTTCACTTACTAAGTGGTCTCCCGCTCCTACGCGAATGTTGTTTTCGATAAAGTGTTTTAATACTGCGCCAAGGTCTGCACGAGTAGGAAGTAATAATGCGAAATGGTATAGACCAGTTGTTTTTTGTTGTTTTGGTTCGAAGTCTGGTCGTTGTTCAATAGAAAGTAATGCTGTTTTTCCGTCTGCAGTTAGTAGTGCTTTGTTATCTTGTTTTTCAAGGACTTTGAATCCTACTACTTCTTGATAAAAATTAAGTGATTCTTCTAGGTTTATGACTTTTAATTCTACTAGTTCTACGAATGTGTATGGTTTATTTTGATATTTCATTTTGTATTCTCCTCTTTTAAGTTACTTTTCGTAAGTAATTATATTTTAGTTACTTAATAAAGTCAAGTTAGCAACTCATTTATTTGGAATGAAAATTGGGGGATGCATGACTAGTTTCTCCAAATCGCATGATAGGGGCGTCGAATCGCAAGATGGAGATGCTGAACCGCAAGATCTACCCTTCAAATCGCAAGTTGCATGACTAGTTTCTCCAAATCACAAGATAGGGGCGATGAATCGCAAGATAACCTCTCCGAATCGCAAGATGGGGATGCTGAATCACAAGATCTATCCTTCAAATCGCAAAATGCATGACTAGTTACTCCGAATCACAAGATAGGGGCGATGAATCACAAGATAACCTCTCCGAATCGCAAGATAGCCACCCAGAATCGCAAGTTCACCCCACGCAAAAACCACTAGCCTGTAATAATAAAGACTAGTGGTCTAACTATAGTTTATTTTGCTAATGGAACTTGGATCGACATGTTTTGGCATTCAGCGAGTTTGCTGATGTCGAGGTTCCCTCCGCTTACGATGATTCCTACATTTCGTGATGCGGATGGCATGTGGTGGTTCAACACTGCCGCTACTGCTGCGGCTCCAGCACCTTCAATAAGCGTTTTTTCGCGTTCTAGCATGAAGAGAATTGCAGATGCAATTTCTGCTTCGGATACTGTGATGATGTCGTCTACGAGTGAATGAATAATGTTCATCGTTAGCTTTCCTGGTACTTTCACGTTGATCCCTTCTGCGATTGTCTTACCTTGGAATGGGACAAGTCCTCCATTTTTTCCTTTAAAAGCAGTTGCAATAGCAGAAGAATTCGCTGATTGGACGCCAATGACACGGATATCTGGACGGGTCGATTTTACGGCAAGTAAGGTACCAGCGAGTAAGCCTCCGCCTCCAGCTGGAACGACGATTGTATCGATTTCGGGACTTTGCTGCAGCATTTCCATAGCGACCGTCGCTTGGCCCTCTATCACCGCTAAATCATCGAATGGATGGATGAACGTCGCTCTTGTTCGAAGCTGTTCTTCTCTTGCTGCAACAAATGCTTCGTCGAAATTTTGTCCGACAAGCTTAACTGTCGCCCCGTACCCTTTTGTCGCGTTTACTTTTGCTTCTGGTGTACCGATTGGCATGAAAATCGTTACTGGCACATTGCGTGCTTTTCCAGCATAGGCAACTCCTTGTGCGTGATTCCCTGCGGAAGCGGCGATTAATCCTTTCTCGCACTCTGCTTCCGATAACTGTGAAACCTTATTCATCGCACCTCTTATTTTAAACGAACCAGTTTTTTGCAAGTTCTCTAATTTCAAGTACACTTTCTTACCGGTCATTTCGTTCAATGTAGTTGACGTTTTACATGGTGTACGATGCACGAATTCCGCTACTTTTTCTGATGCTTCAAATAAACCTACAGTGTCGTATGAATTCCCAACAAAACCATCTCCTAGTTTGCTAATTTTTTGTTTTCAAAAGCTTTAATATGATCTTCATATTGGAAGGTCAATGAAATTTCATCCCAACCATTTAGAAGCATTTTCTTTTGGTACGGGTCGATGTCAAATAAATAGACAGAACCGTCCGCTCCTGTTACTGTTTGTGTTTCTAGATTTACTTCTACGTTATATTCTTCTTTACTCAAAATGGCTTCCACTTCGTCAACGGACAATTTAATAGGAAGAATTCCATTTTTCATGCAGTTATTATAAAAAATATCGGCGAAACTTGGTGCGATTACTACTCGGAATCCATAATCTAAAATAGCCCACGGAGCATGTTCACGAGAAGATCCGCATCCAAAGTTATCATGTGCTACTAATACAGTAGAATCTTTATAGCGTTCATCGTTTAATACAAAATCTTGAATTGGATTATCTTCTGCATCGAAGCGCCAGTGATAAAATAAGTACTTGCCGAACCCTGTACGCTCGATTCTTTTTAGAAATTCTTTCGAAATAATTTGGTCTGTATCGACGTTTTTTTGATTTAATGGGGTAATGACGCTTTTTATTTCATTAATAGGTTCCATCGTTTTTCCTCCTTACGCGTTTACTAAATCAATTTCGCCTTGGCGTAATTGCGTCCAGATTTTCATCGAACTTGTTCGATGAACTCCTTTACAAAATCTGTGACATCCGCCGGAGGCTCAGGCCAATAGGATGTTGGTCACTCAGGCGTTGCCGCACGACGCGGCGAACTTAGCCAGAGTTCCTCTATTTCAGTAGGGGCTCAAACCCCTACTGAATCAAGTTGAAATTTTCGAATATCTACAATATGACCTTCGATTGCTGCTGCTGCTGCCATTGCTGGGCTCATCAGATGCGTTCTAGATCCTGCACCTTGGCGACCTTCGAAGTTACGGTTGGATGTAGAAGCACAATGTTCGCCAGCTGGAACAATATCGTCATTCATCGCTAGGCACATACTGCAGCCAGATTCGCGCCATTCAAATCCTGCATTAAGGAAGATTTTGTCGATGCCTTCTTGTTCTGCTTGTTTTTTTACTGTTTGTGATCCTGGAACAACAATTGCTTTTACGGCCGGATGGACTTTACGCCCTTCTACTACAGTTGCTGCTGTGCGTAAATCGCTTAGACGCGCATTCGTACAAGAGCCAATGAATACATTACTAATAGCGATATCCGTTAATGGCATTCCTTCTTTTAGTCCCATATAGGCAAGTGCTTTTTCATGTGCTGATCTGTCACTTGCTTCCGTGAAATGTTGTGTAAGTGGAATATTGTTGGAAACGCCTGAACCCATGGAAGGATTTGTACCCCAAGTAACAAAAGGTTCGATTTCGTCGGCAGAAATTTCGACTGTTTGATCGTAAACTGCTCCTTCGTCAGAAGCGAGTGCTAACCAACGTGCTGCTTCTTTTTCAAAAGCTTCGCCAGTTGGAACATGTTCGCGACCTCTTAGGAATTCAACAGTAGTTGCATCTGGGCTGATCAATCCAGCACGAGCTCCGGCTTCGATGGACATATTACAAATCGTCATACGCTCTTCCATCGATAGTTTACGAATCGCTTCGCCTGTGTACTCTACGATATATCCAGTACCCATATCGATTCCAAACTTCGAAATGATAGCTAAAATAATATCTTTTGCTGCAACTCCGTAACCAAGCTCCCCAGTTACTTTAATTTCCATTGTTTTCGGTCTTGCTTGCCAAAGTGTTTGAGTAGAAAGTACATGCTCTACTTCACTCGTACCGATACCAAAAGCGATGGCACCGAACGCACCATGTGTAGATGTGTGACTATCCCCACAAACGATTGTTTTTCCAGGTTGTGTTAGACCAAGGTCTGGGCCAATAATATGGACGATCCCTTGATCTGGATGGTCCATATTTGCAAGTGGAACTCCGAATTCTTCACAGTTATCTTGAAGTGTAGTAATTTGCTTGCGCGCAATTACATCTTTAATCTCTTCTCTATTACGAGTTGGTACGTTGTGATCCATCGTTGCAAAACAAAGATCTGGACGACGAACCTTGCGATTATTTAGTCGTAACCCTTCAAAAGCCTGTGGAGATGTCACTTCATGGAGTAAGTGTAAATCGATATAGAGAAGGTCTGGTTTTCCTTCTTCTTCATATACTACATGTTCATCCCAAATTTTCTCAATAATCGTTTTTGCCATTTAGTCCCTCTCCTTTTGGTTAGACATACGTAAACATAATACTGTCGGATACAAATTCTGAATCTAATTCTTCTAATACTTTTGCTGTCCATTCTGTTGTTGACAGAACGCGTTTACCTTCTACTTGTAAATCGCTTGTGAAATTACCGTCGTTTAGTACATTAAATACTGCTTCTTCAATTGCTGCTGCTTCTGTTTCCATTTGGAATGCTTCGCGTAGCATCATTGCTGCAGAAAGAATAGTCGCTGCTGGGTTTGCCTTGTTTTGCCCTGCAATGTCAGGAGCAGAACCGTGCGCTGGTTCATATAAACCAAAACCGTCCCCTCTTGTACTTGCAGATGGTAGCATTCCTAGTGAACCAGTAATAACAGATGCTTCATCACTTAAAATATCTCCAAACATATTTTCCGTTACAATAACGTCAAATGCATCTGGCTTCGTGATCAACTTCATCGCAGTCGAATCAACAAGCATATGTTCCACTTCTACATCCGGATAACCTTGTTTCTTTTCTTCCACAATTTCGCGCCACAACTTACTCGAATCAAGTACATTCGCTTTATCGACAGAAGCAAGTTTCCCTCTACGACTTCTAGCAAGTTGGAAAGCTGTATCAACAATACGCTCTATTTCTTCTCGTGTATAAACAAGTGAATCTAATGCGTAATCTTTTGTTTTCTTACGTGGTTCTGCGAAGTATAAACCTCCCGTTAACTCACGAACGATGACTAAATCTACTGATTCCGCAATTTCCTTTTTAAGCGGTGAAGCTTCAAGTAATGCAGGAATCGCTTTTACTGGACGAATATTTGCGTATAATCCGAAATGTTTGCGAATTGCTAGTAATCCTTTTTCCGGGCGTAAATGAGATGGATTTTGATCCCATTTTGGCCCACCAACTGCACCTAAGAGAATGGCATCACTTTCGCTACATAATTTAATTGTGTCTTCAGGAAGTGGATTTTCACAAGCATCAATTGCTGCTCCACCAATCAGAGCATATTGAAAGTTAAACGTATGATTATATCGTTTTTCAATTGCTTGAAGCACTTGGACAGTTGCTCCTGTTACTTCTGGACCAATTCCGTCGCCTGGTAATACTGTTATCGTTTTTTCCATCTCATTCACTCCCGTTTATTATTGTGTAACCGGCACTCTCTCTTGATAATGTGCTTTTATTAATTGTCTATTAATCGCATTCAAATATGCTTTTGCGGAAGCTTCTAATACGTCTTGCGAAGCGTTACGCCCAACGGATACGACATCATTGTAAGTTAAGTTAATTACAGCTTCGCCAAGTGCATCGCGGCCTTTAGAAACGGAAGATACACGATAATCAATAATATGAACTTTGCCATTCACTAATTTTTCTAACGTATTGAAAATAGCTTCCACCGAACCAGCTCCAGTAGACGATACAACTTCTACTTGACCAGATGGTGTTTTCGCTTGAACGGTAGCAGTTGGAATGTTGGACGTACCGTATTGCACTTGCACGCTCTCTAATTCATATACATCGACTTCAGACGTTTTTACTTGTTGATCTGTTAATAAAACAAATAAATCATCCTCTGTGATTTCTTTCTTAGAATCCGCTAATTTTTTGAATGCTGCAAAAGCTGCATTTAGTTTTTCATCACTTAAATGGAAGCCCATTTCCACTGCTCGGCTAGAGAAGGCATGGCGACCAGAGTGTTTTCCAAGTACAAGCTCGGTAGATGCATCCCCAATTAATTCTGGCGTAATAATTTCATACGTTTCAGGGTTTTTCAGCATACCATCTTGGTGAATACCAGATTCATGAGCAAAAGCATTTTTCCCTACTACTGCTTTATTTGGTTGAATAGCTACGCCTGTTAGCTTACTAACAAGCTGACTTGTGCGTTTCGTTTCTTTTAAAATGATGCCGGATTCTGTTTGGTAGTAGTCTTTGCGAATATGTAGTGCAACTGCAATTTCTTCTAGCGCTACGTTACCAGCTCGTTCTCCAATTCCGTTGATTGTACCTTCTACTTGTGTTGCACCATTTTCAATTGCGGCTAACGTGTTTGCTGTCGCTAAACCTAAATCATCGTGACAATGAGCGGAAAGTTTCACTCGTTCAATACCGTTCACGTTTTCTGTCAGGTATTTAAACAATGCACCGTACTCGGCAGGTGTTGCATACCCTACTGTATCTGGTACATTAATCGTTGTAGCCCCTGCTTTAATGACTTCATTCATAATGCGAACTAGAAAATCTTTATCAGAGCGAGTTGCATCTTCTGCAGACCATTGTACTAGCGGAAAATATTTTCTTGCTAGTTTCACTGATTCAACAGCAAGTTCAATCACTTGTTCCGGAGTTTTATTGAGCTTATATTGCATATGAATTGGGGATGTGGCGATAAATGTGTGAAGATGAGGCTGTACTCCACCTTTTAATGCCTCCCAAGCAGCTTCAATATCACCTTTGATCGTGCGGGCTAGACCTGTAACAACTGAGTTTTTTACCGTATCTGCAATTAGTTTAACGGCTTCAAAGTCCCCAGGGGATGAAGCAGGAAAACCTGCTTCAATAATGGAAACTCCGTACTTTTCAAGCTGACGAGCAATTTCTAACTTCTCTTGCGTGTTTAGATTAATCCCTGCGGACTGTTCACCATCACGAAGCGTCGTATCAAAAATGTCAATTTTGTGCACTCGTCACCACTTCTTTCTTCACTTGTTTTTTCCCTTCATTGATAAATGGCATCATTTCACGAAGTTTCGCTCCAACTACTTCGATTTGATGTTCTGATTCCGCTTTTTTGATTGCATTATATTTTGGACGGTCTGTTTCGTTTTCTTTAATCCATTCTTTTGCAAATGTTCCGTCTTGAATGTCAGTTAATACTTCTTTCATACGATCTTTTACAGAAGCGTCGATGATACGTGGTCCTGATACGAAATCTCCCCACTCAGCTGTATCTGAGATAGAAGAACGCATTGTAGCCATTCCACCTTCGTACATTAAGTCAACGATCAGTTTTAATTCGTGTAATGTTTCAAAGTATGCAAGTTCTGGTTGGTATCCTGCTTCTACTAAAGTTTCAAAACCAGCTTTTACGATTGCAGTTGTACTACCACAAAGTACTGCTTGCTCTCCGAATAGATCTGTTTCTGTTTCTTCTTTAAATGTTGTTTCAAGAACACCTGCACGAGCTGCTCCGATACCTTTTGCGTATGCTAGAGCAGTGTCTTTCGCGTTGCCAGAAGCATCTTGATAAACTGCGAATAATCCTGGTACGCCTGCTCCTGCTTCAAATGTTCTACGCACTAAATGTCCTGGTCCTTTTGGTGCTACTAGGAATACATCTACGTCTGCTGGAGGTACGATTTGATCGAAATGAACGTTAAATCCGTGTGCGAATACTAGTGATTTACCTGCAGTTAATGCTGGTTGGATTTCTGCTTCGTATACCGCTTTTTGTCTTTCGTCTGGTAATAAAATCATAATAACTTCCGCTTTTTCAGCCGCTTCTTTTACCGAATAAACTTCTAGTCCATCTTCTTTTGCTTGATCAAAAGATTTTCCTGCACGAATACCTACTACTACATTAAATCCAGAATCTTTTAAGTTTTGTGCGTGTGCGTGACCTTGTGATCCGTACCCGATGATTGCGATTGTTTTTTCCTTTAAGATTCCTTCGTTGATATCTCCGTTATAATACATTTTAGCCATTGTTATTTCCTCCTCGAATTTTGGGTTTTAGTGTAAATATATATAAAAGTAAAAACTGTGTTACTAAGTATTTATGTTGCTCACAAAATAGATAATTGTGGTGTATGAACCTTTTGAGTTTCACGAACAAATGCTGTAACACCTGTTCTTGTTAAATCTTTAATACCGTATGGCTTGAGCAAATCGATGAATGCATCAATTTTTTCTGGGTTACCTGTCACTTGAAACGTCACGACATTTTTACCTGTGTCAATGGTAGCTGCTCGGAATGGTTCCACAATGCTATTGATCTCAGACCTTACTGCGGGTGGTGCGACAACTTTCACGAGTGCGAGCTCCCGAACGACAATCGATTTTTCGGTAATGTCATTCACTTTTAGTACATCCACTTGCTTTTGAAGCTGTTTTAACAGTTGTTCTAGTTTTTGTTCGTCCTCTACATTTACGACGAATGTCATTTTAGAAATTTGCGGTTGTTCGGTATGACCTACTGTGATACTTTCGATATTGAACTGACGTTTCATGAGAAGGCCAGTTACGCGGTTTAAAACGCCGCTTTGGTTAATAACGGTTACGGTAATTATGCGTTTCATTCTGGCTTCACTCCAATCATTTCGTGTAGTCCTCTACCAGGAGCAACCATCGGGAATACCGATTCTTTTTGAACAACTCGACAATCGATTAGTACAGGTTCATCGGATGCTAGCGCTTCTTTTAATTGAACCTTTGCATCTTCATACGTTTCGATTTTATACCCTTTCAAATCGTAAGCTGCCGCAAGTTTCACAAAATCCGGTTGAACAGGAATTAAGGACTGTGAGTAACGCTCTCCGTGGAACGTTTCTTGCCACTGACGAACCATCCCAAGTGCTTGGTTGTTTAAAATGATTACTTTTACTGGAATACGCATTTCTTGTAACAGCGACAGTTCCTGTAGAGTCATTTGGAATCCAGCGTCTCCAACGATTGAAACTACTTTTGCATCTGGTTTTGCAAGCTGTGCCCCAATTGCTGCTGGGAAACCAAAGCCCATTGTTCCAAGTCCACCTGAAGTTACCCAGTTATGTGGAGAGTTAAATTTATAATATTGTGCTGCCCACATTTGGTGTTGCCCTACATCTGTTGTAACAACTGCATCCCCATTTGTATACTCGTGAATGAGTTCTACCACTTGTTGTGGAAGAAGTCCTCGTTCTTCACTTGCTTGATAATGTAGGGGATATTCTGCTTGGTTCACCTTCAAACTTTCTAACCATGCTGCAGTGTTGCCATTTGGAGCGTTTTGTCCTAATAGTGCTTGTAAAGCTTCTTTCGCATCCGCTACGATCGGAATTTCGGTTGGTACATTTTTTCCGATTTCGGCAGGATCTATATCGATATGAATTACTTTTGCATTTGGAGCAAAGTAATTTAAGTTTCCTGTTAAACGGTCATCAAATCTTGCACCAACGTTGATTAGTAGATCACAAGTTTGAATGGCCATATTCGCTGTATACGTTCCGTGCATTCCAGCCATTCCTAGAAATAATGGATGATCTCCTTCGATACTTCCTAGTCCTAGAAGGGTATTGGTTACAGGAATTTGATACTTCTCTGCAAACTCTTCTAGTAGATCGGATGCTTTAGCAAATAATACGCCTGCTCCAGCAAGAATGAGCGGTTGTTTTGCAGTTGAAATTGCTTGTGCCGCTTTTTGAATTTGTAAAAAGTTCGGTGTTGTCGTTGGTTGATAACCTGGAAGATTAACTTCATCCGTTGCATCTTCACTTGTTACAAAAATACTTGTTGCCATATTTTTAGGAATATCTACGACGACTGGGCCTGGACGACCTGTGGAAGCAATATGAAAAGCTTCATTTACGATTCTTGGTAAATCTGCTACATCTTTTACTTGATAATTATGTTTTGTAATTGGCTGTGTAATACCGATTATGTCTGCTTCTTGAAAAGCATCTGTTCCAATGACAGTAGTTGCAACTTGCCCTGTGAAAACAACGAGTGGAATCGAATCCATCATCGCATCAGCAATTCCTGTTACGACATTTGTTGCACCTGGACCAGAAGTTGCAATAACTACTCCTACTTTTCCAGATACACGAGCATATCCTTCTGCTGCGTGAATCGCACCTTGCTCATGACGAGCTAAAATATGTCTAATCGGGTTTTTATGAAGTGCATCATAAATCGGTAATACGGCTCCACCTGGATAACCAAAAACTATTTCTACTTGATGCTTTTTCAATGTTTCAATTAAAACATCTGCACCATCCAATTGTTTGGGAGCTTCCGTGGTTGCGGGCTCTTCATACATTTGTGCTGTTTCTTCAACAGTCATCTTCATCATAATTTCCTCCTTTTGATCAAATCGTCCAGTTAAAACAAGTTATATAAAAAATGAAAAGAATTTCAACCCACACAAAGAAACATAGTTCATTTGTATAGGGATGAAATTCTTTTCATGGTACCACCCTAGTTCATAGCGCAACCGCTACCTCGCAGACAACCGACAAATAGCCGACCGTCCATTTTTAACGAGAGTAGTTAAGTCTTACTACACCCGGAAGTATCTAATAGGTTTCCCATTCAACACTTCACTCCGAGGGGATGTCGCTAAAGGTTGTATTGCCGGTTCCCAGCTACACCGGCTCTCTGTAAATACAAGATCCCTTTAACTTTTGCCTCATCATAGATTTCTAATATTAGATTTTCATAACTCCACCTGTACTTGCAGATGTTACTAGTTTTGAATATCTTGCTAAATAACCTTTTTTAATCTTTGGTTCAAATGGTTGCAGTTTCGCTTTTCTTTTTGCTAATTCTTCTTCGCTAACTTGCAATTCTATCGTTCTATTAGTCAAGTCAATCACGATAATATCGTCATTTTCGACTAACGCGATCGGTCCACCATCAGCTGCTTCTGGAGAAATATGTCCAATGGAAATTCCTCTAGATGCACCTGAGAATCTCCCGTCTGTAATAAGTGCCACTTTCGTTCCTAGTCCGCGACCTTGAATCGCTGAAGTTGGAGCAAGCATTTCCGGCATTCCCGGTCCACCTCTAGGGCCTTCGTAGCGAATAACGACTACATGACCTTCTTGAACAGTACCGTTGTCGATTGCTTCTTGAGAAGCTTCTTGTGAATCAAACACAATTGCTTTCCCAGTAAACTCTTTTATAGAAGGATCTACTGCGCCGACTTTAATAACTCCACCCTCTGGAGCAATATTTCCGAATAAGACGGATAAGCCACCTACAGGACTATATGGATTTTCTTTTCGACGTATGACTTGATCATTCTTAATCTCTGAATCTTTTACGTTTTCATAGAGTGTTTTCCCTGTAATCGTCATACGATCCGGGTGAACAGCTCCTGGAATTTCGCAAAGTTCTTTTATAATGGCACTAACTCCTCCTGCTAGATGTACATCATGCATAGAGTAATCAGAAGCTGGCATAATTTTCGATAAATAAGGAACACGTTTTGCTACTTCGTTAATTTCTCTTACGTCATATTCGATTTCTGCTTCATGTGCGATAGCTAATGTATGAAGTACTGTGTTTGTAGAACCACCCATTGCCATATCGAGCGCGAATGCATCGTCGATTGTTTCTTTTGTGATTAAATCTCTTGGCTTCACATCTTCTTTAACCATTCGAACAAGATGTTTTGCAGCTTCTTTAATAAGTCGGTGACGTTCGTCTGATGTTGCAATAATCGTCCCGTTACCAGGTGGTGTCACACCAAGCATTTCCATTAGTGAGTTCATCGAGTTCGCTGTGAACATCCCTGAACAAGAACCACATGTTGGACATGCATTTTGTTCAATGTCTAGTAGTTGTTCCGCTGTCATTCCACCTGATTTATAAGAACCAACACCTTCAAAAACTGAGGTTAAGGAAAGTTGTTTCCCGTCAGCTGAAGTTCCAGCTTCCATCGGTCCACCTGAAACGAAAACAGATGGGACATTCGTTCTTACTGCTGCCATTAACATTCCTGGAGTAATTTTGTCACAGTTAGGAATGTAAAACACTCCGTCGAACCAGTGTGCGTTAATAACTGTTTCCGCTGAGTCTGCAATAAGCTCACGACTCGGAAGTGAATATCTCATCCCGATGTGACCCATTGCAATTCCATCATCTACACCAATCGTGTTAAATTCAAATGGAATTCCGCCAGCTTCACGTATTGCCTCTTTAACGACCTCTGCAAATTTGTTTAAATGCATATGGCCAGGAATAATATCAATATAGGAGTTACATACGCCAATGAATGGTTTATCTAAATCTTTTGTTTTTACTCCAGTTGCATAGAGTAGACTTCGATGCGGTGCTCGATCGACACCTTTTTTTATCATGTCACTTCTCAATTCTAATCGCCCCTATACTTTCCGCCTCAACAGCGTTTAGCTTTGCAGCCTAGACTTTTAAAAGTCTTTTCTCTATGTGAATTTTCTCACAATATTTAATATATTGTAGCTATCATATCGCCTTTAAAATGCTGCGTCAACACCATTTTTTAAAATAATCTGTTAGTTTGGAATATTCGTTTATAATGTAATCGTTTTCATTCGCGATATATCGCATTTTACACGCTAGAAAAATAATTGTGAATTTTTTATTCAAAATAAAAACCTTCCTCACATAAGTGTGTGAGAAAGGTTATTTATGACAAGATATGGGCATTTATAAAAAGCGGATGGTTCTCCAAACAACAAGTGAGATGTAAACTTTTGTTATGTTTCTAGAAAATCAATTTTATATTTTTTCTTAAAAAAACTCTCTCTCGGGAAAAAAATGTTCACCATAAGTTTGGTTTTGCTACCATAAACCAAAGCATAATAAGTAGCAATAAAATATACATCCAAACTGAACGACGTAATTTTTGAATGAGTGTTTGTAAATCGATCATTTCATTTCGGTACAAGCGAATATTTGGCTTAAACGCTCGCGCTAAAAAAACGATTGAACTAACCATTACAACAATCGTCATAATGACCCACGACGTCGACCACGGCCAATTTCCTTGCCACATAAGCAAAATACCAGATCCAACAAGCACATGCCCAGCATGCTTCACAATGCGAATAGCCGCCTGGAACACCTCTAAATATGAATCTAGCACCTCTCTATTTTGGAGTTTCATCCTATTTAATATGGGAAAGAGTACAAAGAACGGACCAATAGACAAAATCGCGCTTAAAACGTGTATAAATACTATAAATGCATACATAAAATCATCACCTATGTATAGTATACGATATTGTGTGTGAGTAGGTTGTGTCTAAGTTGAGGAAGATTTTTTGGGGTGGGAATCGTAGGGTGGAATCGCTGAATCACAAGATAGAACCTCCAAATCGCAAGATAGACTCGCTGAATTGCAAAATCAAGGCTTAGAATCGCAAAATAGACACTTCTAATCGCAAGATCTACTAGAATAGCAAGATAGACTCGCTAAATCGCAAGATCAAGGCTTAGAATCGCAAAATAGACACTTCTAATCGCAAAGTACCCCCTCCATATCACAACTTCCTATTCTCCCACAGAAAAAGCGACTCCAATTTCCCGGAGTCGCTACTAGATTATTGATTAAATTTTAAAATGGCTTACTTCAGCTTGGAGTGTTTCTGCTAAATCTGCTAAAGTTTGCGCATTGGCTGTGATTTCTTCATTTGCGGCAAGCTGTTCTTCTGTTGCTGCACTTGTATCGTTTGCACCATCTGCAGCGATGGATGCTAAATGTTGAACTTGTTGTACACTTTCTGTTACAGATTCAGTCATCGCATGAATTTGTTCAATCGCCGCGGACACGGATCCCACTTTAAACACGACTTCGCCTACACCGTTTTCAATTTCTTTGAATACTTGGATGGACTCCGTTGTTTTCGCCAGGCCATCTTCTACTTTTGCTCCGCCAGTTGTAATTGCTTTGACTGCCTCACCAGATGCAGACTGGATTAATTGAACCATCGAACCAATTTCGGACGCAGAGTTTTTCGATTGCTCTGCTAGTTTACGTACTTCTTCTGCTACTACGGCGAAACCTTTGCCGTATTCTCCAGCACGCGCTGCTTCAATTGCCGCATTTAAGGCAAGGAGATTCGTTTGCTCCGAAATATCTGTAATAAGGGAAGTAATCGATTGAATTGCATCGGAATGCTTCGCCATACTTTTCATAATTTCTGTTGTTTCATTAAACGTCGTATGTATAGTATCCATTTGACTTGCAACGTCCGATACAACAGACGCTCCTTTTGTTACAAGATCTTGTACACTATCCGTCGATTGAAGCATCTCTTCGTTGTTTTGCGCGATTTGTCCGATACCTTGTTGTAATTCGACGATAGAATTCACAGAAGAATCCATATGGCTCATTTGTTCTTCACTTGCGAGCATTTGGCTTTCTGCTGATTTTGCGACCATTTGAGTAGATGCTAAACTCTCTTCAGAACTAGCAGAAAGTTCTTCCGCGTTTGCTGCAAGCTGCATCGACGAGTCTCGAACGTTCGAAACAATATTTCGAAGATCAGTAGCCATTTTATTAAAAGCAGTCGCCATCTCTCCGACTTCATCTTTATTTTTTATCTTAATAGATTCCACTGCTAAGTTGCCATCTGCAATTTCTGCAAGTCCTGCAGTCATTTTTTGAATCGGTTTAGTAATACTTTTACTAATGAAATAAGAAACAAGGGCACCTAGAATGACACTCAATATAGTGAGAATAACCGTAATCTTATTTGCTAATTGTACATAAGCACCTAAATCTGCTTTTGTATTATCCACATTCTGTTGTTCTACTTCCTTTAATTCTGCTAAAATAGCTAAAACTTCCGTGTTTAGCTCATAAGAAGTGGCGGAGTATTGAGCAAAGTTCCCATTCTTTTGTTTCAGTTCTATTACTTTATTATTCGAATCAACTAATTTTACCGTTTGCGTTTGAAGATCTTCCATTAACTTTATAGACGCCGGATCAGATAACTTTTCGATAAGCGCTCCTGCAGCAACAGATCCTCTTTCCATTTCTTTTTCTAAGTTTTCAATGGCGGTATTTTTTCCGAACATAACATACTCTAATACAGCGGTTGCCATATCTTTTTGAATAAACTCAATCTCTGTAACAAGGTTCACTTTTTCTATGTCATCTTCAATGATGTCTTTGTATTTTTTTGTAATGTCAACTGTTGCAAAGATAGATAACCCACTTGCAAGTATTAATAATACTAATACGGATGAAAACCCAGCCCACATTTTCCTAGTAATTGTATATTTCATGTTATAGCTCCTTTTTCCTATTTTTTATAAATATTATACTTCTATAGTAACCACTACATTATACATTGGTGAAGGTATTTTGTCATATTTTGTGAATATAAAAATGGCTTTAAATCGTATAGAACGATTTAAAGCCATGCATGTACATTATGAAAGTTTAAAATGACTTACGTTGTTTTGAAGTACTTCTGCAAGATCCGCTAAGGCCTGAGCATTGGATGTAATTTCTTCATTTGCAGCAAGCTGTTGTTCGGTAGCGGCACTTGTATCATTTGCCCCATCCGCTGCATGTGTAGCTAGACGCTGCACTTCATGCGCACCTTCCGAAACAGATTCAGCCATCGCTTGAATTTGCTCGATTGCTGCAGAAACAGAGTCAATTTTGGAACCAACTACGCCAACTGCCGATTCGATTTCCGTATACACATGAAGCGATTCAGTCGTTTTCGCAAGACCCTCTTCTACTTTATCTCCGCCCACCGTGATAGCTTTCACCGCGTCCCCAGAAGCCGTTTGAATCATTTCTACCATTTTTTCAATTTCAGAGGCTGAGTTTTTCGATTGCTCTGCAAGTTTTCGCACTTCTTCTGCTACAACAGCGAAGCCTTTTCCGTACTCTCCAGCTCGTGCCGCTTCAATTGCAGCATTTAACGCAAGCAAATTCGTTTGCTCCGAAATATCCGTGATGAGGGCGGTAACAGTCTGAATCTCGCTTGAATGCTTGGCCATGTTTCGCATGATAACCGTTGTATCTTTAAAGGTTGTATGAATCGTGTTCATTTGACTTGCGACATCCGCCACCACATCCGAACCTTTTTTCACGAGTTTTGTCACATCGTCCGCAGCCTGTAACATTTCTTCATTATCAACAGAAATTTGACCAATTCCTTGTGCCAGTTCACCCATCGATTGCATCGAAGCGTCCATATGACGAACTTGTTGTTCACTGGTAGCCATTTGCTCTTCCGCAGATTTCGCAACCATTTGAGAAGAAGCAAGACTTTCCTCCGAACTGGCAGAAAGTTCTTCCGCATTCGCCGCAAGCTGCATGGAAGAATCACGTACGTTTGAAACAATCTGTCTGAGATCTGCTGACATCGTATTAAAAGCAGTCGCCATTGCCCCGACCTCATCTTTATTTTTAATACGAATAGGCTCAACCGCTAAGTTCCCAACCGCAATTTCTGACAGTCCGGCCGTAACCTTTTTAACCGGATTCGCAATACTTTTGCTGATGAAATACGCGACGATAATACCAAGAAGAATACTCACAGCAACTAAAATGATAATGAACATTTTAGCCCCTGCTTCATAAGCTGTCAGATCTTCTCTAGTCTTATCCATATCATTTTGCAAAAATTGTTCGATTTCTCCAAGTACTTCAATCAATCCAGCATTCATTATTTTCGCTTCATTTGTCAAATTATTAATTGCTGTATCTTTCTGTTGCTTCGCGGCAATCGCTTCATCGATTTTCAACGAAAACGCTTGTGATTTTCTGTCCAGATCATCCATCATCGCAATTGTTTCCGGAGAAAATAACTTACCTCGAAGTTCTTCTGATAAACTCTTTGCAGTTTCTATGTGTACCGTTACATTTTTTCTAGAGGCATCTGTATTAGTCAATACATAATCCAATATACTACGTGCTACGTCTTTTTGCGCAATCTCAATCTCCTTCACAAGATTAACCTTTGCCGCCCGATCATCCAATAAAAACTGATATTTATTACTTACATTAGACAATGTCATAAATGCTAAAACGGAGATTACAAATAAAAGAAGTAAAACAGCAGAAAAACCTAACCACATCTTTTTCGCGATTGTCATTTTCATAAGAAATCCCCTTCATCTATTATTTTTCCACACTCACCGCATGAAATCGGTTAAACGATACAAAATGTTCCTTCCAATAAACATTACTTAACTTTGTGATTTCCACACCTTTTGAGCCTGCATGAATAAATTGATCATCGCCTATGTAAATGCCCATATGTGAAATGCCTTCTTTATATGTATTCTCAAAAAATACTAAATCTCCTACAACTGGATCAGATACAGTTGCACTTTGTGTGAAGTAGCTTTCACTACTTTGGCGCGTCATATTCAATCCAGCTTGCATATGTACAAAATGAATAAATCCACTACAATCAAATCCAGCGATCGTATTGCCTGCATATAGATATGGAGTACCTTCTAATAGTTTTGCAAAATCTACTAACGTATTGTACACAGCTTGTCCACTTGCAGAAAGTGCTTTTGCTTCCACTGCTACAGGTGTAGGAGATGTTATGAGCGTTTCTGCCATCACTTGCACGGGTTGCACAATCTTGTCTGTTTTTGGTTGCGTTACAGGTTTCGCGGTTGCTACTGGTGTTGTCACTTTAGTTGGAGCTTTGGCTGTTTTTGGTTTTTGTACAACCAACTTCTGCTTCACATAAATACTATCTTTCGTCAGCTTATTCCATGTTTGCAGGTCTTTTACGGCAACTTTATTTGCTTTAGCAATCTTCGATAAAGTATCCCCTTTTTTTACTTCGTACAGAGTATTAGAGCTTGCAGTTGCTGTTGATGCAAATGTAAATAATAGAACTGATACTAATAGCACTTTCTTCAACATAAAATCTCTCCTTCTATTAGACTAGTAATTTTATCATAGCATTTATTTATTATTATCTCACTAATAATTTTGTAAATTTATTGCCTGGGAAATATATTGACAAAAGCTCCAAGAACAATAACCTTCTTGGAGCCGTCTTTTATTATTGCATTGCACGTTCTATAAGTAATGGATGAATGGTTTGATACCACTGCTTATACGCCGGATATAAAAATTGTTGTACAATTTCTTGTTTTTCTTGCGACTTTTCAAATAAACCATCCATTTTTTCTGCAGCTAATAAAACATCTTCGAATGCTTTTACAGCATCAATCATAGATGAATCTTTTTGAAATATTTCGGATAAATCTGGATTAACTTCTGCAATTTGTAGGAACGCAGCAAAAATATCACCGAGTACAAGATCCCCTTCTGTCTTGGAATAATCTTGAAAACTAGCAATGACATACTGAAATCCTTCCTCAATGGATTCAAGCATTTCACGATATTGTTGGACTAAATGGAGATGTTCTTCGGTTAATGTAGTCATGATGTGAACTCCTTCTAAAAATCCGGCAAAAGCATATGCTTCATACCGGATTAACTTTTACTTTCTCTTATCGTAAAATGTACCGTCTCGGTATACTTGGTTATAAGGGTCCATATAGGCATTAACGGACACCTTTTTCTTTTGCTGCTCGGATATATCTAGACGGATATCTTTCAGATAGACGTTGAGCTTCACTTGGAGTATCTTTTCTAAAGGAAGCAATTCTTGTCCGAACGCTTGCTCTTCATCGGTAAACGGGGCTTGAATAGCCGCTTGCAATTCATCCCGTTTTGTCAACAGTTTATCGACTTGTTCAATGACCGCATCTCGCTTATCCTCTTCTCGCACATCCAAAATACTAGTCAAAAGTTCTGTAACCTTTTTCCAGTCTTTTAAACTATCCCGAATCATACTTCACCCGGTTGACCGTATTGTTTTTGGCGATTAATTTGAATCACTTGTTTCCACGTATCACGGAATTCTGTTGTATATCCAATCACTTCATCCACTTTAGCTGAATCATTTTGTATATTAGCCTCTACTAAACGATTAATCATATATTCATATAAGGAAGCCATCGATTCAGAAACAGGAACAGACATATCAAGCGTAATCATTAGCTCCCGTATAATATTTTGTGCCTTTTGGATATTTGTATTTTTCAATTCGATATCTTTTGTTTCAATACCTTTTTTTGCTTGATTCAAAAACTTCAAGCAGCCATTATACAACATAAGTGTCAATTCACCAGGTGTCGATTGGTTTACACTATTTTGTTGATAGGCTTTATATGGGTTATTTATAGCCATGCTAACACTCCTCTATTTAAAACGCTTTTTCACTTATTTATTATTGTCCTCCACCGAATGCATTCATCAAATAGGAGGATTGGTTATTTGCTCGAAGAATGGCAGTTTCCATGGCAGAGAATTGTTTATAGTAACGAGTTTCTATCATTTGAAGACGGTCTTCAAATCGTGAAATCTGATCATCATAACCTTTTAATGTACGTCCAAGTGAAAATGTAGTATTTACTGCAGTATCCGTACCCGCCTTTTCAATGACTTTTTTACGTGTCTCGTCTAAAGTGGCTACTAATCTTCTTGCCAACCCTTTATCTGAATTCGTAGGACCGTCCGCGGCAAAAAGCTCATAAACTTGATTGGGATCATCTGAAATTGCTTTACGTAATTTCGTTTCATCAATCACTAATTTACCGTTTTCCATGTAGTTGCTAGAAGTAGTAATACCGATTTCACTTAATCGGTCAGCACCAATAACTCCACCAACTGCTGCATTTAATGCAGAACGCATTTGGCTTAATGCACTAGAAATGACACTATCATTTCGAAGTGTCCCACTTTTCGCTTTTTCTTCCCAAAGCTCGATTTCTTTTTCCTTCATATCTGCTTTTTGTTCAGTAGAAAGAGGTTGGAAATCACGATATTTTGTTTCACGAATCTCACTGTTTAGATTTTCTATTAATTTATTATATTCATCTACGAATTTAACTACCGATGCAAGAATCTTATCTGTGTCAGGAGCAGAACTAAAAGTAATGTCTACATTACTTGCCTTTTTCAAAGTCACTTCGAAACCATTGATTTGGAAAGTATTTGATTGTCGTTGTGTTTCTAAACCGTTGAAAGTAAATTTTGCATTTTTGCCATCTGTTCCTCTTGATTCTGATGCTGCTTTAACATTGTTGCTATCCATCATCATAAAATATTTTGCAAAATCTCCACTAAATTCAATTTCATTAGCACTATTTTGAGCACTACCACTATTTTTCGCAGTAATCGCTATCTTTCCTGTAAAGCTATCAAAAATAGCCGTGACACCTGAATTCTTATTGATATCATCCAAAATACTTTGCATAGTAGAGTTTTCATCTATTTTCACATCATAGCCTTTTGTATCTAACGTTCCATCTTCTTTGATTGCTTTAATATTGAAGGTTGTTGGGACATTTATCGTTGGCTTTATTTCTTTTAAAGTTTTTTTCAAATCTGCTTCTGAATTGAGCACACGACCTGAACTTTGCATTGTAGCGGCCTCAGCTAACTGTTCAACTTTAATTTTACCAGTAAAATCACTGGTTGAATTCACGTTTCTTACACTTATATCGTCAGGTGCTGAGCTAGTCACTGTTTTTTGAATATATGTTGATTGACGTAACATTGAATCACTTGTTAGATTACGAAAATCAAACAGTTTTTTATTTGCTGCTCTGTAATCATCCCGTTGCCATTCCATGTACTGCTTCTTTTGCATAATCTTATCTAAAGGAATACGTTGCGCATTCATTAATTCCTTAATCATTGTATCCGTATCCATACCACTTGCTAATCCTGTAATACGCATGAAATCACCAACCCTTTATATTTTCTTATCTACAAAAAGACCCATAAAATCCTGCATTGCTGCGTACATATCCAACATTTTCTTCGATGGTATTTCTCGAACTACTTCATCTGTTTTGGAGTCTATTAATGTCACATAATATGTGTTTAACTCTTCATGATACTTGAAACGTAACTCTGTATTAGTCGTTTCTAAAAACTTGTTCATGCTATCAGTCATTTTCTTTGCTTTTTCAGCGGGTAATTGCCCTTGTTCAGTGCTTTCAGTTAATAATTTTTCACTTTCAGCATTGCTAATAATAGGAGTTATAGATTCAACAGAACTTTCAACACTAGTTGTTTTTGAAATTGTATTGTAGTCTATAGTAGATTCACCAATTCGATTCACCATACGGATCATGCCCCCTTGTATTATACATCCCTTATGGGTTATATCGGCTAGTGGGTTTCAAAATTAAGGAGTAACTAAAAAAAGAGAAAAAATCTCTTGGTTTTGTCTAAGTGGATCGTATGAAACAAATAGTTCAATTCCACAATATTAGTAAGAGAAGAGAAAAGTCACTTGAAATTCATCCAAAATTTATCTAAGATAAAAATAGGTGATAGTATGGGATTGCTAAATGATACACAGGTCAGAGAATTATTATTAGAGGAATTAAATCAAAAGTATTCGAATTGCGATAATACTCGAATTATCAATGAACTTGGTTTGGATTTTGGTGCAGCAAGAATTGATGTAGCTGTGGTTAATGGAATAATACATGGTTATGAGATAAAAAGTGATTTAGATACTTTATATCGATTGCCAAGACAATTAGAGTATTATAATCGAGCATTTGAACGAATGACTATAGTTGTTTCAAGAAAATATCTTGAAGAAGTTAAGGTTATGGTACCAAAATGGTGGGGGATTAAAACAATAAGTGCTGATCAAACTCGATTAATAAACGTAAGAAAAGGAAAAAAAGTATCGCAACAAGATCCAGAATTAATAATGAGATTACTTTGGAAAAAGGAACTAGAGAAATTTATTGACTACCTATCTTTAAATAAATCATTAAAAAAGATGAGAAAAAATCAACTTCTCGAATATTTAGGTCAAGAAGTTGATTTCAAGATTACACGACAATTTGTTTACACCACATTAAAAAAAAGAGAGAACTGGAGACTATCTTAAAGTTGTTTAATAGTAGTCTCAATGTGATGATTTACAGAAATAGCAATGGGTGCCTGATGGTCACTTATTGTTATTTCTTTGTCTGCACATTTTTTTATTTCTAAATCCCCAAAAGAAAAACCTTCGCCTGGGTAGAAATCTTGATCCACTATTTGTTGGCAAATTTCATAAAACGAATCTTCGCCACCGTCCCTAATTAATTTTGACTTTGCAATATAGTAATCTGTTTCTGTCGAATAAAATATTTTGAAGTAAGATAGATTGTAATTAAACCCTGTTAAGACTTCCCCTTTTAATCTAGTCGTATAATCACCAAAATGTAGTTCCTCGAAGTCCCTACTTAATTCGTAGTAAGTATTTAATTCATGTCGGGCATTTACAAGTGTCAAACCATGTGCATCCGCTTCGTTAGCATTTTCCGGACAAGCAGTAGACAAGAATACAATATTTACTGGATTTAGCTGCTTAAAAGTATTAATTGCATTTTTTATTCTAGTTGTTGTTGTTTTAATATTGAAAAAGTCTAAAATTATAGTAACCTCTACTGATTCATCTATTTTTAATAAGTCTTCTTTTAATTTACTGAAGACAAATCGGTCAAATGGTTCCTGAAAATCATGACAGCGTATTCTTATCGCAATTTCTTCTGTTTTGTATTTGATTATTGAATCAATTAACCATTCGGGTGAATCATGTTGAAAACATGGAATAATAGATAAATTATGTTCTCTCATCTTTTCCATACAATGCACTACTAGATCTTCTCCATTGGAAGATAGCACCTCATCTTTAGATCCCAATTCTTCAATTGCACAGTTAAAATCGTAAATAAAATTTATTGATTTTACTCTTTCCTTTAAGTAACTCCCTAAAGTGTTGAATGCATTTTCCCATTTACCAATGTTGAGAGGTTTAATTCTTTTAGATTCTACAATTGGGATAAGCTTATTTCGAGATGATTCTTTTAACTCCCTCAATGCTTTCATTTCATTATTACCAAATTTAAGTAAAGGGTAGTACATTTACATCTCCTCCAAATAGATTATTTTTCTTACAAATTATAAGTATTCGACATCATTTTACATTTTCCTTCTAAATATTAAAAATTATATATGACATCTTTATTTAATAAATTTACTTGCTAATAGAGAATTTCAAAAAAAGAATATAACTACTACATATATTCAAGTTTGTTATAAAAAGAATATACATTCGTATAAATGAGAGATGGAATTGGTGGGAAGTTCAGATATTTTTTTTTTTGTGGAAAGCTTCTTGGGGCGGTTGTATTACGAAACAAAAAGGAGGAAAGACAAGCTATTAGTTTATACATCGTGTTGAAGACTTCAAATAAGCTAATTACTACTTTCATCAGCCGAAGGATCATATTCACTTGTATCTCCCGCATATTGAAAGGTATTAGATCCAAGTCTTAGAAAAGGCTTTTCCGAAGGCTTTGTTGTACAATCGTAGACACATGGGTCTATTAAAGAGTTATACAAGCTGTGGTAACCACAAGGTCTAAAACAATTACCCTATCATTTCATAGTAAGCTATCTTGATGAGCTTACGCTAGCGAGGTAGTTTCAGGATAATAGGCATTTATAAAAATTAAATAATGTTATTGAAATGTAATATTTTCTACCGATAACTTTTCGAAAGAGGAGAATACTCAGCTTATCTAGTTACTCTATAAAAATTCAAATTACAATTTCTCATGGCCTCAACCTTACACAAATTCCACAGCAACTGGACTAACAATAAGTAACTTACCGAATATTGCTTTAACATATAAAAACGCGATCCGATTTCCGGACCGCGTTTTGTTAACCAGATTAACGTAATAATTGAAGTACGCCTTGTGGTTGTTGGTTAGCTTGCGCAAGCATTGCTTGTGCTGCTTGAGAAAGAATTGAATTCTTTGTTTGTTCCATCATTTCTTTCGCCATCGTGCGAACATTTACTTTCATAAATGACTAGACTATATCTTCACCCTCAACGTTATTTGTTAGGGGTCGGGCACTTCGGATTCACAATGCTGATGGACATTGTTTCACCTATGGATTTCATCACCATAGCTTTCGCCTTAGATGGTCTATCCTAGTCGTTGAACCTTCTCCACTCTTTCGAGACAGGAGCTTGGCTGCTGATTGCCCAATCTCTCTTCTTTTCAACCATTCACGCTTGCCGTTTCCAGCTACGTTGTAGGGAAGTGAGTTTTAGGGGTTTCCAGCAATTCACCCGATAATTATCTCTAGCCGTTACCAGCTAGGACGACTGTGCTTGTCACTGCTTAAGCAGCTAAAGCATAATCTACGTCACGGATACGAGATTCCGCAGCAGTTAGGTTTTCAGAAGAAGTACCCAAGTTGTTGATAGTGTGCTCTAAACGATTTTGGTAAGAACCTAGTTTAGAACGTTCAGCAGATACACTTGCAATTGATTCATCTAATACCGCAATCGCAGCAGTTGCTTTTTCAGCAGATGAAATATCAAGAGCTTTTTCAGCACCTGTACTATTAGTACCGTTTGTAACATCATTACTTGACATATAATGTGCAGTTAAAGTGTTTCCTTGGCCATCAATTACTTCTTTAGTATCTCCAGTTGTCGAGGAAATCTCAAGAGCATTTGCACGCATGTCTGATATATCGACACCCATAGATTGACCTGCATTAGCACCAATTTGGAATTGCAAAGCAGCATTTTTCTCATTCACTCCAGCCGTTACTGTTGATCCAGTTGATAATCCAATTGATTTAGCAAATCCATTGTCATCAACACTTACTGATCCATTAGTACCTTCATTACCACTTGTGATTGTGAACTTTCCATCTTCAAATGAAACCTTAGCATCTACAGTTGTATCTGCATTAATTTCAGATTGTAGAGTTGAAGCTAATACATTGGAATCATAAGTTCCAGCCGCAAGTGTCGCTGTTACTGTTTCTCCATCAACAGTCATTGAAATCACATCATTTTTATCTTGACCCTTAATTTTATCAGTCGTAGCAATTCCCAAATCTGAAAGAATGCTTCCTGATCCCGATACTACTTCAGCACTACTGACATTACCCGTAGCATTGCTTGTAAACACAAGCTCATCATCGGCATTTAAGCTAGCTGTTACATTTCCTGATCCAAATTGAGTAGCCAAATCTGCATTCAACTGAGTTAAAAATTCACCTTGGTCTACTGCACTTGATAAGTCATATGAACCATTAACCCCGCCACCGTTAGTACCTTGGTTACCTAATACGTTTGTCAAGGTAACTGTTTTTTCTACACCATTAACATTTAGGTTAAACGAATCATTTGCAGCTACAGCAGCTCCTGCAGTTAATGAAGCTGTATCAGCTGTTGATGAAAGGTGAGTTAATGCATTACCACCATCAATTGAGAATGTATCTGTAGTATTAGCAGCTTGAATAACTAATTTATCAGATGCATCGAACCCAACTGTAAAAGAGTTTGCACCAAATGCAGTATTCAATTTTGCTTCGATATCTGCAGCGAAATCTGATGCATTTGTACCAGCACCTGAATTATCATAGTCTAAAATTGCCAAATCAATAGATTTTTGTGTTCCATTAAATGTGACAGTTAACTCATTATCAGCAGCTGTTACATTCGCCCCAGCTACTGCTCCCGGAGTAGCACCAGCACCAGCATATGCTACGTCACCAGTAACAGTAGCACCTTTTCCTGCATGGAATTCAGTAACACCTTGATTTACCGCCGCAGTACCAGTAGCAGAACCATTAGTTGCAGAAGATACAATTGTAATTGAAGAGTCTACTGAAGTTCCCTTAACGTTTGCAGAAACAGCTTCCGTTAAATTAACTTTACCATTTAACAGTTTTTTCGTGTTAAATTCTGTTGTATTACCGATACGGTTAATTTCAGAAGTTAACTGGTTCATTTCTTTTTGAATCTCACCACGGTCACCCGTTGTATTAGTATCGTTTGCTGATTGAGTAGCTAATTCACGCATACGTTGAAGGATATCATGTGTTTCATTTAGTGCACCTTCAGCAGTTGCAATTAATGAAATACCATCTTGAGCATTTTTAGAAGCTTGGTCCAAACCACGGATCTGTCCACGCATCTTTTCAGAGATTGCTAGACCTGCTGCATCATCTCCAGCTTTGTTAATACGAAGACCTGAAGCTAACTTCTCCATTGACTTAGATTGTGCAGTTGAAGCACTTGATAACTGACGGTGTGTGTTAAGTGCTGCGATATTGTGATTAATTCTCATTATTTAGTTCCTCCTTGGAATATGTTGCTCACGTCCTTGTGAGCAGTGTTTTTGGTATGTCGACAAGAGAATCGGGCCGGCCGAACCCCGTTTATCTTGCTTACATAGATAGTATCGGAATAGATTGGAAATGTTTAATAGAATTTCTATTAATTTTTTTTAATTTATTTTGAATCTAGTCTTTTATCTTTTTGAAAATGTCTATATTTTTTATGACGGCTTCTGTGTTGGATTTGGAGATGTCTTGTCTTAGTTCACCACGGATGACGTCGATGTTTCTTGGGGCGCGAATTCCTATTTTTACTTGTTCTCCTTTTACTTCGGAGATGACGATTTCTACATCTTCACCAATCCATATTGTTTCGCCGGCTTTTCGAGATAATACTAGCATTTTCTCACCCCTTTTTACTTTCTGAAGAGATGAGATGGCGAATTGAGTATATTTCGTCGTTTAGAATGACTTGTTTTGCTTTTTGGTTTGTTGGATTGAATATGATTGGTGCTTTTAAGTTGATAGTCGATTGTGCAATTGTTTCTTTCAATGATACGATTGCGAGAACAGCGACTTCTTTTTCGTTTTGTATTTGAAGCGCATGCACTGTTGCTTCATCTAGTTCGAAGCTATAGTCTGTTGTGATTGTATACGGGTTCGTTACGATAAATGCTAACTCTACCGTTTGAACAGATTGCAATATATGAAAAGCTTCGTTATTTTCAATTGGAAGTAGGATAAAGTTTCTTTCTTTTTCGAAACCGGGAATTCCCTGTTCAAATGTTATGAAGCTAGAGGAATCGGTTTCAACTTCTCCCATATAAGCTGTTTTAAGTTTCATATTGTTTTACTCCTTCTATTACTGTTATATAAGCCAATCTATCTTTAGCGATGCGTGCTGTTGGATTTCTACCGCTACTTTACCAGGTGTATATGTATGGATTGGTTTATTCATTTTAGAGTTATTGATCACTTGCTGTGGCTCTACTTTTATGTCCACACTGCCTGGTTCGAAGTTGACTTTGACGCTACCGTGAGATGGGATAAATTTGATGCTTAAAGAGGAGTACGGTTGTCTACCCGTTTGTTTGGCTTGACTACTAATCGGATTTCCTCCGTTTTCAATGCGCATCAGTTCATTGCCTTCTTGTGCGCGCCGACCTGTGCCGTCTAGTGCTGTTTGTTTACTATAGTCTGCAACTTCAGCGACTCTTCTGCTGGAGCTTTTTAAATCTAAATCTGCTCTTGCTTGTTCTGTGTCGATAGTGAGTTGCGGTTTTGTCGTTTCTATCATTTGTACCGCTTTTGGCTGTTGAAGATCTAAATTAGCTTTTGGTTGCTCAATTTGCTGCACTGGTTTTTGGGTGTTCAGCCCGATTTGTACTTTTGTTGAATGGACTTGGAGTTTGGGGATGTTCACAATTGCTCTCTCCTTTAAAGAAAGCGCTTGGAACATATTGTCCAAACGCTTTTTATTATCTTAAAAAGTCTACTAATGAAGGTTGAATAATTCTTGCTCCAACAGATAATGCTGCACGATGAACCGATTCTTGTGTAATCATTTCTGTAATTGCTTTTTCATAGTCGATGTCTTCGTTTTCAGACATTTGTTTCGTTGCGATTACCGATTGGGTTTGAAGACGATCGTCCATTAGTTCTACTCGGTTTTGACGAGCACCTATGTCGGCACGAGTAGTAAGTATACTATTCATTTGCTCATCGATTTTTCCGATTGCCTCGTTGTAATCGACAGTCCCATCTTTTATACTTTGAAACATTTGATCGATATTTTTGAATACATCGATTGCATTTGTGTTTACTTTTAATGAGATTCCATCAAACACTTCAATTTCTATATCTTTTTCAAATGCAGTTAAATTAGTTGTCGGATATCCTCCCGATTGTTCATCAAACAATGGAGTTGTTGTTTTTGTACCGCTGAAAATATATTTGTCGCCTACTTTTGTATTGGCGATATTTTGTATATGTTTTCTTAGTTGGTCTAACTCTGCCTCGATTTTCTTTTGGTCGTCCGGAGTTGTTGTTCCATTTGCAGCTTGGAGAGCTAGTTCATTTGCACGATGCAATGCGGAACCTACTTTATCAAAAGCGTCGTCTGAACTATCTAGCCAGTTGTTTGCTTCTCCAATATTCCGTTGAAATTGCTCTACTTTGTCTACTGCTGTTCGGTAGCCAATTCCTTTCATTGCTACGACGGGATCGTCGGAAGGGCGGTTTACTTTTTTACCTGTTGTAATTTGGTCTTGCAGTTTTCCCATGTTGTTATAGCTCGTTGATAAGTTACGAAGCATATTGTTCGATAACATTGATTGGGTTACGCGCATATTTAGTACCCCCTATTATAGTCCTACACGGCCCATGCCGTTGATGATTTTATCGAGTGTTTCATCGATTACGGTGATCATACGAGCATTTGCGTTGTATGCTTGTTGGAATGTAATCATGTTAGTCATTTCTTCGTCTAGTGAAACGGAACTTACGGATGCTCTGCGTTCAGTGACAGCTTGTTGAAGTGTTGCCGAATTGAATGCTAAACGTGTAGCTTGTTGACCATCTACCCCTAGTTGACCGATAAGCCCTTGGAAATAAGTTTGGGCACTTACATTACCTAAATCAGATAAGTTAGCAAATTTCATATTTGCAAGTTTCAAAGCAAATTTTCCGTTTCCTGGTTCAGGATTAGTTGGGTCTGGTGTTGAATCTGAAGCAACTAATTTACCAGGATCACCTATAATGTCACTTGAAACGTATATATTACTTGCACTTATAGGGTTCCCATTATTGCTGACAAAAAATGCTGCTCCAGCGTTTCCATACATGTCAGATCCTTGCGGATAATTTGGATCTGTTGCATCACCCATATGAATTTTATTAAATTCCTTTGCAAATGCTGCCGCCATTTTGTCTAGTTTTGCGATCATATCAGCGTAAAGGCCTTTTACAGGATTAGTAGTATCGCCCGTTTCATATCCATAAGAATTAATTAAAGATTTTATCTTTCCCGAATCATTTAAGTTGGAAAGTGAAATGTTTATCGGGTCAGAATCTGCTCCAGTTGCATTAACTTTTACAATACTTATTCCGTTTACCGGACCTGTAGGAGTGACACCATCTGTTACTGCCGAAGAAGTACTTCTAAATTGTTTAAAATCTTTTCCGTTAATGATTTCGATAGATGTGCCATCTTTCAACTTCAAAGAAACTGTTGCACTACCTTCTGCAATTGCTAAGGCATTTCCACCGGATTTTTCATATTTTACTTCAATTGGAAAATATGCAGAAAGTTCATCTATTAAGATGTCACGAGCATCGTACAAGTCATTTGGCATATAGCCATTTGGTTCGATTGCTTGGATCTGTTCGTTAATGCTTGCGATTTGTTCTAGTACAGAGTTTGCGTCTCTTAACGAAATGCCAATTTCATTTCCTGCATTTGCTTGAACTTGAGCAATTGATTTGGATAAATAGTTAAAAGAATCTGCTACTGCAATCCCACGTTGCACTACTACGGAGCGTGCTCCACCGTTTTCAGGGTTTACACTTAAGTCTTGAAGTGATTTCCAAAATTCATCCATCGATTTTGCTAAGCCGTATTCGGACGGTTCGTTTAGTACGTCTTCAAGTTGCGTTATTGCTTGGGATCTTGCCTCCCAGTAGCCTAATTTATTGGATTCTTGGCGATATTGATTGTCAACGAAAGAATCGCGAATACGTTGTACCGATTGTGCTTGTACGCCTGTTCCTAAGTGACCAGGAATTTTTGGTGCATTTAATCCTGTTCCTGGATAACCTAATGTCGCTTCCATATTAACACGTTGGCGCGAGTAGCCTAGTGTGTTGGCGTTGGAAATATTATGCCCAGTTGTGTATAGGGCGGACTGTTGTGTCGTCAATCCGCGTTTACTTGCTTCTAGTCCCATAAATGTGGAGCCCATGGGTTCGCCTCCTTATGCTTGTGAATCGAAGTAGTTATTGGTTGTTGATGGTGCTTGTACTTCGGATTTTGAGTAGTTAATTTGGTCTGGCTTTGGTCGTAATGTATCGAGTGTTAGATTGACGAATTGAAGAGATTGTAGTGTCAACTTTTGGTTTAAGTCGTTTTGGTATTTGAGCGTTTCTATTGTTAGGAGTAGTTTGTTTCGGGCTGCTCCTAATTGCTCTTTTTCTTCGTTTGTGTTGGTATTTTCCAAGACAAGTGCAACAGTTGGGTTGTCAGTAGGAGCAATTCCTTTTGCTCGAAGGTAATCCGTTACCTCTGTTTGACGCTGTTGTTCCAGCTGAGAAATGCCTGCTACGTGTGCCTGCTCGTCCTTGAGCAGTTGGTTTAGACTGTCCATGTCGCCCGTTTTGATGACTTCTGTTTTTTTATATGCAATTTCTAGTAAACTTTTGTGAAGCATGTCGAGTTTCGTGAGAGATTGCAAAATCTTTTCGATGGACATGGTTTTAAGCTCCTTTTTACAAACGGTAATAATCTAGGATGTTCGATGCTAGTTTTTTGGCATCTACTTTGTATGTTCCTGCATCGATAGCTGCTTTGATGTTAGCAACTCGTTCTGCTTGTTCCACCTCTACAGGTGATTTCGTTTGTAGACTTTTGGCTGCGGATGAGATTTCTAGTTGATCGGTTGTTGGTTTCGTTGTTTGTTGCGCTTTTTCTGCTTGTTGTTGGTTGCGTTTATATGGATTTACTTGGTTTACCCCGATATTTGTAATTTTCATCGTGATGTATCCCCCTTTCTTCGAAAAAAGTGTCTATTGGTTATTTCGGTTTTAAACGGGAAGTGTTTAGAGTCTTTTGTACGAAATGTCTTTAGGGTGTTTAACTGAGTCTTATATACTATTTAATACAAAAACTCTCACGGTTGGTGAGAGTCTTGTTAGTTATATTCTTTGATTCTTATGGTACGTTACTTCTGGTTTGCTCACTTTTTCTCGGAATTCTTGTGCGGCTTCGAATTGACGAAGTCCAGATTTTAGTTCTTCGGTGCAGCTAATGCATAGTTTACCTTGTGTCGTTAGTTTACCACAATTATCACATGGATAGCCAAGGTTAGGGAACATAGCTGGCTGCAGGCGCCCTTTGCGAACCCATTTGTGTAGCAGTGCTTCTTCTACGCCTGTAGCTTCAACGATTCGTTCTACAGTTGCTGCACGATTTTCACGTTTACGCAGGAAGCGGTAGACCGTTTCGTATAGTTTTTCTTCATTCACGGCGCAGTTATTGCACACATCTCTTATGCCTGTATAGTTAAAAAAGTCGCCGCAAGATGGGCAATTTTTTAATTCTCCCATGAGGATCCCTCCAAGTTCAGTTGTCTCCCCTTTTATATCGGCAGTTTATCCTTTTATTAAAGTAATTGCTTCGACTCTTGTTGCTCCTGCGTCTTTCAATAGTTTTGCTGCGTGGTGGATAGTTGCCCCGGTTGTGTAAATGTCATCGAATAAAATATAGTCTCGTGCTTCTATTTTAGTCGTAACTTCAAAGAGAGGGCTCGCTTCTAGTCGTTCCTTTCGTGTCTTTTTTCCTTGTTCGGTCGTAGCTGTTTTAGCGAGTAGATGTTGAAAGGGAATACCTGCACTGTTTAGCAGCTCATCGACTTGCGCAAATGTTCTTTGGACTAGTTTTTCTGGGTGCATCGGAATTGGGACGACGATGCCTTCTTTTCCTTCGAATGCTTCGTGCAAGGTTGCTGAAAATACTTGTGCAAGTGCTACGTCTTGTAAAAACTTGTATTGGTGTAAGTAGCTTTTCATCGCTTCGTTGTAAGCATAAAGAGATGTAACGGTGTCGACTACACCTTCGTAGCGAGTACCTTTAAAATCATCGAATTGGATCGTTGCATTTGATTTCGTAAATTTACAAAAACATCTGTTGCATGTGGAAGACTCTTTTTCATACAGAAATAGTCTTCTCCATGTCGGGGCTGGTTGAAAATTAGTACCGCATAGTAGGCAATTCATGAACGATTCCACCCTTCTATTGCGGCTTGTGCTTTGTCCATTTCACGGGAGATGCCGTGATGGAAAAAGACGATGTCACCAGTTGGATATTGAAAAGACCGACCGACTCGTCCGCTTATTTGGATTAGTGCACTTGATGTGAAGATTTTCTGTTCCGCTCCAACGACTGCTACGTGAACGTTTTCGATGGTGATACCACGCTCTAGAATGGTGGTCGTCAGTAGTCCTGGTATTTTCTTTTCGCGGAGCTGCATGACGAGTTCTTTTCTGTCTGGGTGTTCTGCATGCACTCTCGCTAGGTCTCCAGGGAAGTTTTCGAGCATTTCGATAGTTGGTAAGAATACGAGAAATGGGATGTTGTTTTTTGTTTTTTCTTCAATCCATTGTTGGAGCTTGGATGGTACTTTCCCTTTGTTTAGCTGTCGTGCATATCCCCATAGGCTGTCGAATCTTGGGACGGGTAGGTCGTGTCCGTGATATCTTCTGGAAAGTACGGACTGGTTTGTTGTTTGGAGTGATTTCGTAGGTGTTGCGGTTACGTAGTGAATGGCGGCGTCTTGTTTTGCTGCTTTTTTCACTGCGCGTTGTAGCGTTTCATCTGCGTAATATGGAAAGGCGTCAGCTTCGTCGACAAATACGACGTCGAATGCTTGTTCAAATCGGTATAGTTGATGTGTTGTTGCGAGTATTAGTTCGGCAAAACCTTGTTGATCTGGTGCTCCACCGTATAATGCGTGAATCGTTGTTTGTGGAAATACTTTTTGGAACCGTGGAAATAGTTCTAGGATGACGTCGGTTCTTGGGGCTGCTACGCATACTCTTTTTCCTTGCTTTAGGCATTGGAAGATAGATGGGAAGAGTAGCTCGGTTTTTCCTGCTCCGCAAACTGCGTGAAGCAGGTGAGATTGGTTTTGGTTGACGCTTGATAATAGTTCTTCGCTTGCTTTTTGTTGAAGAGGGGTTAGTTGACCGCTCCATGCAAATTCATGAGCGTTCGCGCCGCGAGCATGCACTCCCTTCCAAAGCAGTAACTCCGAACAACTACTCACCCGCCCCATCCTTATGCAGTGGCGACAATACGTGCAGTTTTTATTACAACGTGCACAGTGAAATGTGTGAAATAAGTGCTGGTTTGTGTTGTGGCATCGGTTGCAGACGTACTTCTTTAATTGACCAAAAAAGGGTTGGTTTTCGTCTTTTTCGATGCCGGGTTTGAGGTGGATGTGGCCGCTTTCGATGTGGGCGTCGATGGCTTCGCGCGGGAATGGGGTGTGTTCGCGAAGCCAAATGCGGCCAGTGAGAAATTGTTGCAGTTGTTCGTTCATGGGCATTCTCCTTAGTTGGTTTTTACCCATCCAAGACCCAGCGAGCCTTCGCCGAGGTGCGTGCCGATTACGGGACCGAAATAGCTGATTGTGAACTCAACGTTTGGTAGATTTGCTTCTAACTCGGTTTTCCATGCGATTGCTTCTTGTTCATTGTTTGCGTGGATGATGGTTGCTTGCAGTTTTGCGTGTTTCGTTGCATCTTCTTGGAGTAAGTCTGCAATGCGTTTCATCGCTTTTTTGCGCGTGCGGACTTTTTCGAATGGGACGATGATTTTGTTTTCGAAGTGAAGGATTGGTTTCACTTGAAGCATCGTGCCAATGACACGCTCGAGGCCGTTAAGACGCCCCCCGCGGTGTAGATGATCAAGGTTGTCCACCATGAAGTAGGCGCGTGTTGTTTGTTTCATCGTGTTCAGTTCTTCGATGATTGCGTCTGGATGTGCTCCTTCTTTGGCCATTTGTGCAGCTTTGAGCACGTAGAAGCCTTGTACCATGCAGGAAAGTTCCGAGTCGAATGTATATACATGTATGTTGTCCACGATTTCACCAGCTTGCTTGGCACCTGCGAGTGTTCCGCTAATACCGCTCGATAGGTGGATGGAAATGACTGCGTCGTAGTTTTTGGATAGTTCTTCGTACGTTTCGACAAAGTCTCCGAGGGCAGGTTGAGACGTTTTCGGTAATGTACGCTCGTTTCGAACTTTGTCGTAAAATTCGGTTGCGTTAATGTCGAGTTCTTCTTTGTAAGTGTCATTTCCGATGACAACGTTAAGTGGCACCATGCGAATGTCAAGTTTTTCGCGAATTTCTTTTGGGATATAGGCGGTGCTGTCTGTTACGATTGCTGTCTTCATGTTTCAAATCACACTCCTACTGTTAATTTTACTGAATTGGGGTAGAAAATGGAAGCACAAAAATACCCCGAGCATGATATTTGTCATATATGCCCGGGGTATCGTTTATTCAGCTGCTGAGTCTCCGATAAAGTAGACGCTTGTGACAAGCCATTTGCCGTCTTCTTTTACGAATACGGTTACTTGGCGACCTTCACGCTCTAGTTTTGCACCGGAATCTGGTTGTTCTAGTGCGATATGGATGTTCGCGAAAACTTGTGCTTGTGTTTTGTCGTATTTGATGATCGTTGTGTTGTCGGCTGTTCGGATTGTGTCGTAGTCGTTGAATGTTTGCTCGACGACTACTTTTTCATCGTCATAGTTGAAGCCTTCTGGGTTTTTGGCGATGGTGTTCATGTAGCGATCGATGTCTTCCTCGTTGAATGCTTCCATGTATTCGTCGAAGGCTTTCAGTATTGCTTCTTTTTCTTTCGCTGGTACGTTTGTTGCTTCTTCGATGTCGCCACCAGCCATTTCAAAGCCGACTTCCGATTTGTCATTTGCGCCGTGATCGGTCGTTTTTTGCGTGTTTGTTGGGGCGATGTCGTTTACGGACCCAGTGTTTTCGTTTGTATCTTCATTACTATTACAAGCTGCTAGAAGTAGTGCGATAGTTGCGATAGCTAGTGTTTGTATGATTTTCATGTGTGAATTTCCCTCCTGCTAGTGGATATTTTGTCATACTTATGACGAAAACTCAATTATTTGGTTTCGTGTTAGATTAGGTGGAATATTCGGTGTTTTTGTTGTATGATTTTTGGGAATGGAGGTGAATTGGACGATTGGTAAAAAAACAATATGCTTTATTGAAAAGATTGCGAGCGTCACATATAAAAGAGGAGGATATCCGTAAAGATATACACCAAATAGAGTCTGGGGTTCGCGGAGAAAATCGACTATTGCAGAAATTAAAGGAATTGCGCTTGCCAGGTTCGTATCGAATTTTCTCAGATGTAGGGTTACAATCTGGTGAGTGGAAAGTGCAGATTGATTGTTTAATAGTTACTGACCGGTGTTGCATCGTGTTAGAGTCTAAAAATATTAGCGACGATTTGTATTTTAATGAGGATGCTGATGAATTTTATAAAGTAGATAGAAATGGTAACGAAATAGCATATCGAAATCCTTATTTTCAACTTTTGAAACATATCCGTTTTATGAAAGAGTTCTTCCGATTATTAAATCTCCCCCAAATGAACGTTACAGGTGCCGTGGTATTGACCGCCAAATCCTGTAGAATCCGTCAGAAACCTGCCCATTATCCAATTTTCAAATTAGAAAGTATTATTGAGAAAATCATTCACATGTATGAACTTCCATCTTCTTTTCAATTGAGTAGTGAACAGCTAGACTTCGTTGAAAAAATGATATGGAAAAAGCAATCTGCTTTTATCCATCGCCCCCTTTGTGAAAGCTATCATATTTCTCCAAATGAGTTGATTCGAGGAGTGGAATGCCCAAACTGTAGCACTTTAGGCATGAAGCGAACAGGTAAAACTTGGACATGTATTAAATGCGATCAAAGGTCCCGCGATGCTCATAAAAATGCAGTGCAAGAGTACTTTTGGTTGGTGAGTAAAGAAATAAGAAATAAAGATTTTCGTGTTTTCTGTCAGGTAGATTCCGTTTATGCAGCTTCTCGGATGCTCAATAGTATGGATTTACAAGTTCATAGAGCTGGACCTAAGACATTTTATACACAGAAAAAGGATCGATGATCATCGGTCCTTTTTTTGTTGGTTGAGTAGTGAATGGCGAGATAGAGTTGTATTTTTGGTGAATCGCAAGGTAGGATCTCCGAATCGCAAGATACTATACCAGAATCGCAAAATAGAGGCGGCAAATCGCAAGATACACTCTCTAAATCGCAAGATCCACCACTTCCACTACACAAAAAATCCTCTTGCCCGCGGGCAAGAGGATTCATTACATATTTAGCGTACTTCCACCCAACCATTTTTGATGCCGGTTACTACGGCTTGGGTGCGGTCGTTGACGTTCATTTTTTGTAAAATGCTGGAAACGTGGTTTTTTACTGTTTTTTCGGAGATGAATAGCGTTTCTCCGATGGTGCGGTTACTTTGGCCATCTGTTAGTAATTGGAGCACTTCGCATTCGCGCTTAGTTAGTAAGTGGAATGGGCGGCGAATTTCTGTTTGATGGAAGTTCCCTTTATTTTCACGTTCGCTTAGGCGACGGAATTCTGCTACTAGGTTGCGTGTTACTTTTGGATGTAGGTAAGAGCCGCCTTTTGCTACTACTTTAATCGCAGAGACGATTGCGTTTGCATCCATTTCTTTTAGCATGTATCCTAGTGCGCCTGTTTTTAGGGCATGGGATACGTATGATTCGTCATCGTGAATAGATAGGATGATTACTTTTGCGTCAGGATATTTTTCTAATAAGTCAGCTGTTGCTTCTACTCCATTTTTTGTTGGCATATTTATATCCATAAGTACTACATCTGGTGAGTATTGTTCATATAAACGTAGTACGTCATTGCCATCGTCACCTTCTGCCGCTACTTCGAATGTGTCCTCGAAATCTAGGATGCGTTTTACTCCTTCACGGAATAGTTGGTGATCATCTATAATAATAATTTTCGTCATGTACATTTCCTCCTAATAAAAACTGCAATAGTTATTATTTCTCTTTTAACGGAATGCTAAACAAAATGGTGGTGCCTTTGCCTGGGGAAGAAATGATTTTCATCGTTCCTTCGAGCAAGTCCACTCGTTCTTGCATACCGATTAAACCAAATGATTTGTCTTTTGCAACTTGTGGATCGAAACCGACCCCATTATCTTTGACGATAATATTCATCTTTTGTTGCAACCATTCTACTTTTACCCATGCTTCCGAGAACTTTCCATGTTTAATACTGTTCGTTAAACATTCTTGAACTAACCGGAAAATGGCTACTTCGAAATTGGTTTGCATCCGATTGTCTTCTCCGAATGCTTGGAAATTAATTTTTTTCGTTGGATTGTATTCCTCAATCGTAGATATGTATTTTCTAAGTGTTGGAATTAGTCCTAAATCATCGAGTGCCATTGGGCGAAGATCGTAAATGATTCGACGAACTTCTGAAAGCGCATTACGAACCATTGTCTTTAGTTCGATAATTTCTTTCATCGCTTCGTCTCCACCACGCTGCTCGTATGTAAGATTGATCAAATCTGTTCTAAGTAATACATTTGCAAGCATTTGTGCGGGTCCATCATGTATTTCACGAGAAAGTCTTTTACGCTCTTCCTCTTGGGCTTCGATAATTTTTAGTGTGAAATCTTGTTTAATCTTGGCGTTTTCAAGTGCCGCTCCTACATTTTTTAAGTCAGACGTTAAATAATTCATCACTATATTTACTTGGTTAACTAGTTGATCAGCACGGTCGATCATTTCTAATAGCCCTTGTAATCTGCGTTCTAATTCATCTCTTCGTTGTCGTAACTGTTTTTCTTCGTTTCGTTTAATGAGAAGATTTATTTGAATTTCGTTTGCAGTTTCATAAGCACTACGGACTTGAGGTTCATCGTAGGAGTCAAAGTTTTTTGAGACTTCGGCTAATCGGTTTCGCGCTAGCCTTGAGTTAGCTTCCAGCGTATCGCCCTCTAAAATAACTATTTCAATATTACTTCGAATAATTTCAAGCTCAACTTTCATTTCTTCGAAGCTTTGTCGACTTTGTTCGCTTATAATGAATATATCCCTTTTCGAGTGATCCATCACTTCGACCATTCGATCGAAAATAACATCTAACGATTGAGTATTTAGATTCTTTTTCGTCATCTGTTTTTTTCTCCTTTAAGCATGCATATGAGTCTCCATTCATAAATGCTGACAAACCCTATTATAGCACTTAATAACTAAAAATAAATTAAAATTACTTTACAAGTATATTTCAAATGATACAGGAGGTTGTTTTATGAGAAATGACTACAGGACAGTAAAAGGCTACGGTGAAAGCGAGATTATCATTCAAAAGTCACGCTTTCTAACATTTGTCGACCGTGCCGAAACCGAGCAAGAGGCACAGGATTTTATTCATAATATCAAACAACTACATAGAGATGCTACTCATAACTGTTCCGCTTACATAATTGGGGAGCATGATAACATCCAAAAAGCAAACGATGACGGGGAGCCAAGTGGTACTGCGGGGGTGCCGATGCTAGAAGTGCTGAAAAAACAAGGGATAAAAGATACAGTAGTTGTTGTCACACGTTATTTTGGAGGGATTAAACTTGGTGGTGGAGGTCTTATTCGCGCGTATGGAAAAGCAACGACAGAAGGAATTGATGCAGCGAATGTAGTAGAACGAAAGTTACATCACTTGATGAAAGTTCAGGTCGATTACACATGGCTAGGCAAAGTGGAAAATGAAGTACGAAATTCAGACTATCCGTTGAAAGAAATTAATTATGCGGATTCCGTCGAAGTGTTCGTCTATACGAAAGCGGATGAAGAGTCCATATTTACAGATTGGATGACGGAAATGACGAATGGGCAAGCAAAAATGGAAGTTGTCGAAAAAGAATTTTTGGAATTTGATGTGAATTGAATTATACTTTTACATAAGAGGTGATGAAATGAAAAAGTTATCCATATTAATTCTATTGCTTATTAGTTTAAGTGTAGCTCCCATGATTTCTTCTGCTTCTTGTCCAACTCCCGTGTACTGGGACGGAGTGGAACTAAAATCAGGACAAATCGGGCGAGTGCTCATTCAAAAACCAACGACTATTTACAAAAATGTGCATGGTACTTTCGAATTTTCACGAACAGTTAAACCGGGTGAAAATTATCGCGTCTATGCAGATAAATCGACTTATTACCATCTTGGTGGCGGCTTAGTTATAAAGGATGACGAATCGATTTTGTATCAAACACCTTCTAAGCAGAAATTAGTTTGTTCAAAGAATGCCACTACATCATTTACGATTGGTGATACTGCAGCATCTGTTACACCTAAGCTTGGAATCGTGCAAAAAAAGGTGATCAATGAATTTGGTACTTCCACTTCTATTTATCACCAAAACTATCAAAATTTTTATGCGATCAGCTTTTTAAACAATAAAATTGCCTCACTTTATACGAAAGATAAGCATTACAAGGTGAATGGTGTTTCGATTTCGAACACAGTTAGTCAACTAGAAAATAGACTAGGAACAAATTATCAAACGACTGGGAATACATATCCGATCGAAATCATCACGTACCAATTACCAAAATATGAAGCGAACTTTTTTATCGATGTACATAATGACAATAAAATTTCTGCCATTCTCTTAATAGATTATCAATTAATGAATAAAAACCCGAATTTATATCCGAAAAAGTCAACTTCTTTAGAAGCAAGTTATGAAACTATGTTATTTGAGTTAATCAATGCGGAAAGAAAGGTTCAAGGTGTTCCTGTTTTGCAAAATGCTTCCAAGGTGGCTGCAGTTGCACGAAAACATAGTGCTGATATGGGGACGAATGAGTATTTTAGTCATGATAATTTGAAGGGGCAGTCGCCGTTTGATCGACTTGCAACGGATGGTGTAACGTTTAGAAATGCTGGGGAGAATATAGCGACGGGGTATACGAATGCTTATTTTGCCCATGAGGCTTTGATGAATTCGCTTGGTCACCGTAAGAATATTGTGAGCACTGCGTATACACATGTTGGTGTTGGTGTTTTCTTTGCTAAGTGGACGTATGGATCGATTCCGTATTATACAGAGAATTTTATTAAGCCTTAGCTAATTATTAAACACGTCTTCGGTGTACTTTGGACTTGAATGTATTCTAATACCATTGCCGCCCCCTTCTATATATTTCGGTAATCCTATTACTAACATTCGTCCGTCGTACTCCTACAACGAAATTAAAAAAAATTTAATTACTTTAGGCTAATTAGAGAATAACTACTTTCTTATATATTTTAAGCCCACGTACATTGTCTTTTTTGAATCTATAAAAAAGGTGACCACATCTAAAGTGTACCCTTTGTAAAGGACATTTTTAAAAAAGGTTAGCCTGCTTTAAGAAGATGATCTCTGTATTGTACAGGGGTCATCCTTTTTAAATTCCATTGGTATCTGTAATGATTATAATAGGTCA
>NZ_VDGG01000070.1 GCF_006861775.1 Psychrobacillus soli
TAAAGCAATCATTTTTACTAGGAAAGCAATCAAATCAGTGCGAGAGCAACCAAAATTCCGATGACAGCAATCAATTCTTAAAATAGTATGTTTACTTTATGTGAAACTACTATGATTTCGACCTATTCTGGGAACAACATATCTTGAAGCCATGAAATCGCCAGCTAGCATCTGCTAGACCGTTTTTTCTCGTTTGAGATGTGTTTTGTCACATTCGTAGTGGATAATGTATCGTCCAACCATTTTTATCAATATATAATTCCTATAAGTTAGTATTTTTCCATAGATTTTCGTAGCAGGAGGCGTTGCCACACGATGTGGCGTTCTTTATTCCTCTGTGAGCAAAATGAGACTTCTCAGACGTACGCGCAAGCGGCGGTGAAGGTTCATCGCTCACCCCACGGAAAGCGTCAAGAAAAGACAACTAAAAGAGAAGAGAGTATATACTTTTTGAGTGCATAAGGTTACTTGTACTTTGAGCGATAGGAAAATGCAGTGGAATGTATAATAGGTTAAGAAGAGGATACCTATTAGGAAGAATCTTAAAGAAGAGCATTTCTACTAAATTCCTTCTACTGGTAAAAAGTATATGACCAAAAATAGTGAGCATTTATTGTATAGAGGAGCTACTTGGGCACCCGAAATTGCGTCTTCGGGTGCTTCCTTTATGAGTTGGAAAGTATCTTTTCTCTCATTATCCGAAAAGGTCTTAACCTTATTTGTACGGTTGAAGGAGGACGACGGACAGATAAATGCAATAAGATTACCGAGAAAAGAAAGGCTGGTCGTGACGTTAGTCATGACCAGCCTTTCAAAAAAATCAAACGGTAATGATATAGCGATAAGTCTGTCCAAAGGCCTACGGAAACGATAGAAATAGGTTTTGACCTTAAAGTTGCTTGTGGTTTTGTTACTACCATTTCGCTTTTCGTTCTTCGATACTACCCAACATTTCACGGATATGTAATGTTGGACCGTTTTCTAATTGTATTTTGCCATTATAGTAACCAATCATCTGATGGATTTCAGAAGAAGCAAGTTTTATATCCGTTTTCGTAGTTCTGTGGAAAAAAGGGGTAAATGTTAAATCTACTTCATTTGAAAATTTCGTTTTCACTTTCCAAGGTAACATAAAATCGTTGGTATCATAAGTAAACAATAAGTCCTCATGTATTTTCGTTAGTTTTCCATCTAATATAATCGCATTTTCAGTCATGCCTGTACCGTCTGTCCATTTTCCGCCAAAGTTTAATCCAATACGTCTAAGTCCTATCCGCCCTGAAGCAAATCCCCAATTCCACGTCATCTCCCGAGGAAGAATCCCTCTACTGTAATCGAGTACCGCAAAGTTATCTTCTGCTTGAAAAGCGTAACGAGCATCTCCCATTTTTACAAATCCAGAAGTAGGCAATATATGGTGTTTAGCTACAAATTGAAATTGTGTTCGATTCCAAGGGATGACAACATTCAATGATTCATCTTCTAAGGGATGCGAAATATGTAAATCAGCATGCAAAAGGTCACCATCAAAATCAGGTACTGTAATCGTCATATGCGTTTCGTTTTGTATATATAATAGTTGGATGGACATCTCCTTCGAATGGAGATGAAGACTTTCTAGAACGTTTGAAGGCATTTTTACTTTATTGCCAAAAGGAATTGTAACCGTTTTTTCTACAAATCGTTGCGTTTCATAATTTAAGAAGTATACATAGCAAACTGCTGCATAATCTAAATGACTAATTGTTGCAGAAAAGAGTATCTCATCTCCAAAAACACACCAATAATTCCACTTTTTTTTCCGCATATAATGACCTTTTAAATTGCTCTCAATGATTGGTTTTTTGGCATACCCAATTGCCTTTGGATTCAAATTACCTTTCTCATCACATAGCAAAGTTGACTCGGTAATTTCTTTTTCTGCATGCTGTATCACTAGCCATCTTCCTTTCTGAAAAGTAGGTTACCATTTTCAAAAAAATCAATTATGCCTTGGCGTAATTGCGTCTAGATTTTGAATTGCCCATAACGCAAGTAATTGTTTATAAAATCTGTGACATCTGCCGGAGGCTTAAATTTTTGTGAAAAAATTAAAAATTCATTGAATCAATACTAGCATATAATTCCTTTTAAATCATATAAACAAATAGAAGGAGGTTGAAAATTGGCAACTTATAACCGCGAAGCCGCGGTGGCTTATGCCCAAAAGTGGTGGAATAGCTACAACCCCAAGTTTCCTATGTTTGATGTGGATTGTACCAATTTTATTTCACAATGTTTATTTGCCGGTGGTGCCCCTATGAGAGGACAATTTAATAGAGAAAGAGGATGGTGGTTAGGGAATAACAATTGGAGTTTTAGTTGGAGTACGCCTCATTCTTTACGATGGTATTTGGCTGGGTCTACAATAGGTTTACAGGCTACTCAAGTGGACTCTCCAAGCAAGCTGATTATCGGGGATCTTATCTTTTATGATTTTGAAGGGGACGGGAGATACGACCATTCGACAATTGTAACGAGTGTTCAAGATGGCATCCCTTATGTAAACGCGCATACGAATAATAGCCGAAATAGGCACTGGAACTATGCAGATTCCTATGCACATACACCAAATACAAAATACGTCTTTTTCCATGTGAAAGATCAGTTTTAATAGAAGAAGGGTAACTAAACGCTCAGACGTTTTAGTTACCCTTTTTATTATGGTAAATGGTACTACTACTTTTGTAATTTACAAATTATTTACTTGTGTAATATATCCGCTTAATATTTGCATGTTAAATTTCTGATGTAAACAAAAATAAAACAAACATTTAATGATTGAGAACAAAAACAAAACGAACTTTATTAGGAGGTACCATGGCTAAGTTATTAATTCGTAATTTATCGAAAGATTATAGTAGTGACGTAAAAGCAGTAAAAGATTTTAATTTAACAATAAATGATGAAGAGTTTATTGTGTTTGTTGGTCCTTCAGGTTGTGGTAAATCTACTACGCTCCGAATGATTGCAGGTCTTGAAAGTATAAGTGATGGAGAAATACTCATAGACGATAAAGTAGTAAATTCTTTACATCCGAAAGACAGAGATATTGCAATGGTTTTTCAAAACTATGCATTGTATCCACATATGACTGTATTTGGGAATATGGCTTTTTCTTTAAAACTAAGAAAAGTTCCAAAAAAAGAAATCAAAGAACGGGTGCTTAAAGCAGCAAAGATTCTAGATATTGAACCATTATTAGACAGAAAGCCAAAAGCTTTATCAGGTGGGCAAAGACAACGTGTAGCGCTAGGGAGAGCAATTGTAAGAGATGCCAAAGTATTTTTAATGGACGAGCCTCTTTCTAATCTAGATGCGAAGTTAAGAACACAAATGCGAGCAGAGATAACGAAGCTTCATAAAGAATTGAAAACAACAACTATATATGTAACGCATGATCAAACAGAAGCGATGACTATGGCGACTAGAATTGTTGTATTAAAAGATGGAGTCATTCAACAAGTTGGAACGCCACGAGAAATTTATGCGAAACCAAATAATATTTTTGTTGGGAGCTTTATAGGTGCTCCTGCTATGAACTTTCTGGAAGGTATTTTAACAGAAGCCGGACTAGATATAGCTGGAACTATTATTCCTTTATCGATGGATCAGATTAATACGTTAAAAGAAAAAGGATATATGAACCAAACCATTGTTATCGGTATTAGACCTGAACATATTAAATTAGCTAATGAACATAAAGAAAGTGAAAATAACGTTCATTTTCAAACAAAAATTGAATTAGCAGAACTAACAGGATCTGAAACCATTTTACATGTGAAATTGAATGATAAGGAAATGGTTGTAAAAGTGGATGCAGTAGAACCATTTGAATCAGGTCAATCAATTGACATGATTTTTGACTTTGAACATATCCACTATTTTGATAAACAATCAACCGAACGAATTGAATTACATTCAGTAGAGATTGAAAAAGGTGAAGCAATTGTCGCTGTTTAAAACAACTTTAGGGAACTATCAACTTACAGTTACCCCGGACGCACATCAGTCACATATTTTATTTAGAGTGGAAGTACCAAAGTTAACGAAAGAGCTTAGTATCCATTATGCTTACTCACCAACGGAAGAAAAAGTAGAAGCAAATGTAGATAAACTGTTTTTAAAATATCAGAAAGACAATCATATGGCTTCTTCAGATAGAGCTCATATTCAATCAGTAAGAAACCTAATTACTATATCAGCTCGCTCCAATCAAGGATTCGAAGGAAGCTGTCATCGATTTGAATCAGTTGGAACGATTACGATTAACAACACGAGTTCTACACCAGGGATGAATACTGGCGAAATCGAGCCAGGATTTTGGGATATATCTTTCAACCTACATACATTGGTTACGGAATTGACGAAAATCGATTGCACGATTCAAGTGCTACATGAAGAGGAATTGAGTGTTTCTCAACCTATAACAATAAAAGATATTTCTAAAAATGCATTAGAGAGAAATAAAATGGATAACCTCCATTACCAAAAAGTAGAATTACATTCGCATACGCAACATAGTGATGCTATTCATACTACTTCTGAATTAGTGAGTGAAGCCATTAAGCAAAACATCGATTGGCTAGCGATAACAGATCATAATACGTTAAGTGCATTTAATGAACTTGCAATGGAGAATAAATCGATCAAGTTGATTAAAGGATTAGAAATGACAACACTACACGGACATTTCTTAACATTAGGCTATCAAGATCAAAAGCCGATCGATTGGACATCTATTGATCGATATAATATCCATGCAAAATTAAAAGAAATGAAAGAGCAAAATTTATTAATAGGTATTGCTCATCCATTTGATACTGGAAGTCCATATTGTACAGGCTGTAGATGGCAGTATGTGTTGGAATCTCTAGAGTATATTGATTTTATTGAAGTTTGGAATTCAGAAGATCCGCATTATTCGTTATCCAGTGTAGATGCCATTGGGAAATGGACGCAATTATTAAATCATGGTATGGAGATCCCCGCAACATGTGGAAGGGATTGGCATCATTCAAAAACAACTAAAATGCCAGCTTCTCTTTATGTCATGGCTGAGAAAAATGCAACGGAACAGGACATCTTACATGCCATAAAACTTGGAAGAAGCTATATGACAATTGCACCTCAAATTGAGTGGAATATTAATAACGAGTGGACAAGTGGAGATCGGATAACTTTAAATGATGCCGATGAAATGGTAGTAAATATTCATCTTACAAATGCTACCAAGGTGCATGTCGTGAAAGTGGAATCGAATTTAGGGGATTTAGTTAAAAGCGATCAATTAGATATTCATTACATAATCGATACTATTAAACAATTGAGATGGTTAAGAGTTTCAGCTTTTGATCAGGATCTAAATCGTATTTTATTAACAAATCCCATTTATTTCACAGAAAATGAATCAATGAATTAGGAAGGAGGAGTTATTTTATGGTGATGACAGCTGATAAAAAAATAGAAACACCATCTAGCTTGAAAAAAAAGAAAAAAGTAAAGCCAATGAAGATCAATTTTGAAAACATTTGGCAACATCGGGCTCAATATTTTATGCTCTTACCATGTATTATCTTCTTCATTATATTCTCGTATTTACCGATGGCTGGTATGGTTTTGGCGTTTAAAGAGTTTCGATTTGATACAGGGATATTTGGCGGCGCTTGGGTAGGACTCCAATACTTCGAACGATTTTTTCAGGATCCCCAAAGTTGGACATTTGTCAAAAATACACTCATCATCAGCTCGATGAAATTAATATTAGCGTTGCCGTTTCCGATTATTTTAGCGCTTATGTTTAATGAAATAAAAAATAATAAAATTAGAAGCTTTTTTCAAAGTATCACTTATTTACCACACTTTTTATCTTGGGTAGTTGTTGTAGGGATTTTACAAAGTATTTTAGCACCAAACACGGGATTATTGAATCAAATGATCTCATTCTTGGGAGGTGATGGGAGCAGATTCTTCTTAATGGAAGAAGCAAGTTTTCATTCCGTCATGTTTTGGAGCTATGTTTGGAAGGATATTGGTTGGAGCTCTATCATCTATTTTGCCGCAATTATGGGTATTAACCCTTCTTTATATGAGGCAGCAGCGATCGATGGTGCCAATAGATGGAGACAAATATGGCATATCACCTTAACTGGTATTCGACCGACCATTTTAATTTTGTTTATTCTATCGTTAGGAAATATTTTATCAGCAGGATTTGATCAAATTTATTTACTAAAAACTCCAGGTAATATGGAAGTTTCTGAAATTATCGATACGTATGTTATTCGTACGGGTCTCCAAAGTGGCCAATTCGGCTATGCAACAGCAGTAGGAATGATGCAAGGAATAGTAGGATTAATTGTTGTACTTGCAGTAAACCGTTTTGCAAGTAAGAAGTTTAATACATCATTATGGTAATTCACTATTTAGGAGGAAAAAAAGATGAAAAAACTAACATATAAACTATTATCGGTGCTATTAGTAAGCATTTTGTTACTCACAGCATGCACGAATGATAAGGAAGCGATTAGCCATGAAAAACCTGAAGGCGCACCTGATACTTGGATCGCAGATAGAACTGTAAAAGGGCTTGTATTTATGAGTGATGGAGACGTTTCAGCCGAAATGAACCCTGAAATTGCTGCCGAATTAAAAGAAAAAACAGGGATTACTTTAGAATTACAAGGAATTACAGTGGAAAGCTCAACGGAAGCTTTAACTTCTGGGCTAGCATCAGGAGATTTACCAGATTTCATTGCATACTACTTAGATCATAGTGGAAGACCGGAAATGCAAATTTTATTAAAAGGCGCTCGTGAAGGCATGTTCCACGATTTAACGCCAATGTTAAAAGAAACAAACATTTATAGTAAGTATTTTGAAGAAGGCTATTTACCAAAAGACACGAAAGACAATGTCATGTTTAGAGATGAATTTAATGATTCAAGTTATTTTGTGCATATGTCCATTCCACGTGAAGCTGGAACTGTTACCCGTAAATATGTTGGAGGGCCATACATTTTAAAGGATATTGTAGACCAATTAGGTATCAACCCAGCTGAAATTGATACTACAGAAGAATTACGTGAAGTAGCAGAGCAGATTAAAGCTGCCAATTTAAAAGATGTAAATGGTAAACCGATGACACCTATTGGTCCAACTGCATGGGGTGGAGCAGACAGAGATGCTATTTTTAATGATCTTGTATGGTCAGGGGCTACCGGTGAGAAGTTTTTGAAAGATACAGATGGAACAATCAAGCATGAATCTCAAACCGAGTATGGTCTACAACGAGTTAATTTTATTAGGGGATTATTAGAGGATGGTCTCCTTCATCCTGAGTTTTTCACGATGGAAGAAAATAGAGCGAAAGAAGGCATTGTGAACAAATCATTTGGGATTGTTTCTGATATGCATAACTATGTTGTACAAAATAATGACATGAAATATATCCCGCTTGGCCCAATTGATACCGTTGAAGGCGACTATCAAATGCAATTAAACTACAAATCTGGTTATGCTGGATGGTCTATTCCTAAAACAACAGAACACCCAGAGGATATAGTGAAATTAGCTGATTTTTTAGCAAGTCGTGAAGGTAAGTTACTCAGCCATTATGGAATTGAAGGAAGAGATTACACACTAGATGAACAAGGTAATCCTCTAGTGAAAAAAGAAGTACTAGAATTAAAAGAAAATGATCCAGAAGCAGCAGCTAAGTTAGGTTTTAGAGGAGTTCGTTCTTACTGGGCAGAGCATTTAGGATATACAGATATGGACAATTTAGCGGATTTCGGTGAGTTTGAATACGGTGCAAGAGTCGCTGGGGAAGATATTCAAGCTGCAGAAAAAATTCTTCAAATGTGGAATTATGACGAGAAGTTCCAGAATGCAAAAGTAATAGACGGTTCAACTCCTAAATCATTTATTTTCGAATTCCAAAATGGCGATAATTTAAACATTGCATTAGATACGTACAATGAAAATTTACTTCGTGCCTACTATAGTAAGTCTTCGGAAGAAGCGAAGAAAATATTAAATGATTCTAAAATACAATTAGAAAAAGCTGGACTAAACGATTATATTAATCTAATTCAAGAAAAAGAATCTGAAGGAACGACAATTAAATTCTAAAAATAAAATGCTTCCTTTCTTTTCTACATGAAGGAAAGGAAGCTTTACTAATTGGAGGTATAAGTATGTTCGACGAGCATGATAAAACATGGCGTTTCTTTAAAATATTCAATTTGATAATTGTGGCTCTGCTTTGCTTGTCTATCATTCTACCCTTTTTAAATATACTAGCATTATCGCTTAATGAAGGAACTGATGCACAAAGAGGAGGAATCTCTTTCTTCCCTAGAGAGTTTAGTTTTGAAAATTATATCGAAGTTTTTAAGCAATCAACCATTTTAAATGCTTTTGGAATTAGTTTGTTCAGAACAGTAGTAGGAACGATTATAAGCGTATTTTTAACTGCAATGGCTGCCTATGCACTTAAAACGAAGACATTGCCGGGTAGAAAGTTCATTACATTTTTCATCTTCTTTACGATGTTATTTAGCGGCGGAATTGTTCCTTATTATTTAGTACTAACGGAACTCCATTTAACAAATACGATTTGGGTTTATATTATTCCAAGCCTTTATAGTGTGTGGAATATATTAATCATGAGAACTTTCTTTTTGCAAATACCAGATAGTATTGAGGAAGCAGCTAGAATCGATGGCTGTAGTGAATTTCAAATTTTCCTTAAAATTATTTTACCAATGAGTAAACCAGTTATTGCGACAATTGGACTTTTTAACGCTGTTGCCCACTGGAATGATTGGTTCTCTGGATCATTCTATGTAAGGAATCCAGAACTAAAACCACTTGCAACAATTTTACAAGAAATGTTGACAAGACAACAAGCTTTAGCAGATGCGTTGATGAAAAACTCAGGTGCATATGAACTCATAGAGAAAATCACGGTTACAGGTGATTCTTTAAAAATGGCAACGATAATTCTTGTTGTAGCACCAATTATTATGATTTACCCATTTATTCAAAAGTATTTTGTTAAAGGTGTTAATATCGGTTCGGTAAAAGAATAGGAGGATGGAATAATGGAATTAGTAATGAAAAATGATGGAAAATTTACGATTTTGCAATTGACTGATTTACATGTAGGATCAATGCCTTTTCATGAACATGACTATTTAACGTTTAACCATATAAAAGAAATGACGGAAAAGGCAAATCCAGATTTAATTGTTATTACAGGAGATTTAATATGGTCTGAAGGTGTAGAAGGGCCGGAAAAAAGTTTTGATGAATTGATAAACGTATTAAATGCATTAAACAAACCAATAGCAATAACTTATGGTAACCATGATACGGAAGAAGGTGTTACCCGTTCCGAATTAAGGAAAATGGAAGAAAAAATTGATTTACTAGTAGAGAAAAAGCATCTACATGTGGTGGAAGATCGAGCAGCTTATTGTGTGGAAATAAAGGATGAGCATAATACTGTGACAAATGTTCTTTACATGATTGATAGTGGTGCTTTGGATCCGCTAAAAACTGGGACATATGAGTTTGTTCATCCAGATCAAGTTACATGGTTTAATAATGTTTCCAAACATTATGGTGGTAGAAAGAAAGATTTCAAGCAAGATTTATTATTCTTGCATATACCACTTCCAGAATATAAAGAAGCATGGGAAGATGGCCAAGCTAGTGGTCAAAAAAATGAAAGTATTTCTTCCCCAATGGTCAATACTGGATTATTTACTTCGCTATTATTGAATGGGAATGTCGCAGGAGTATTTTGTGGACATGATCATGATAATGACTTTGTTGCCGAGCTTCATGAGGTTAAATTATGCTACGGTAGAATTAGTGGATTCCAGTGTTATGGAGAACTAACACGCGGGGCACGCGTAATTGAATTGAACTCCAATCAGTTGTTTGATACGCATATTATTGAAACAACTTTCTATCAAAATTATAAATAAATGAAAAATTTTAAAGAAATACCTACATTCAAATTCCTTTTTATACCTTTGCTAGTGGAGCAGCTATTCCAACTTCTACTTGGGAACATGGATGTGTTAATGCTTAGTCAATACTCCGACAATAGTGTTGCAGCGGTTGGATTAGCGAACCAAATACTAGTTGTGACTACTATGATTTACGGATTTATCAATATTGGAACAGCTATTCAGCTAACTCAACTTTCGACAATTGATCAACAGGAAAGAAGTGCAAAAGTTGTTTCGCAAGCGTTTTATTTAAATGTGATTTTTACTATTGTAATGACGTCTGCTTTAGTAATCTTTCATGGAAGACTACTTCAAATGATTCAAGTACCAGAGAGTTTGATGGGTGAAGCTTCCACCTATTTAAAAGTAGTTACATATGGTCTCGTTTTTCATTCGATTATGGGCTTATTAGGAAGCATCTTTAGAAGCTACTCGATGGTTAAATTTGTTATGTTTGTGTCCATATTCATTAATATTATTAATATTATTTTTAACTATATCGTACTATTCACACCAATTTCGATTTTCGGTGAAGGTGTTTTTGGTATTGCTGTTACGACCAACTTAAGCAGAATGATTGGTATGATCATATTATGCTTGTACTTTGTGAAACATAAGCAACTACTATTTGGTTTTATTGATTGGTTAAAAATAGATGTAAAAGCAATGAAAAAAATTCTAGTGCTCGGTATCCCTTCAGCTGGGGAACATGTCTCGTATAATTTATCGCAAGTAATTATTACTGGTTTTATAGCTAGCTTAGGTGCCGCTACTGTTACTGCTAAAATTTATACGCAGACGATTACTTCTGTTGTTTTTGCTTGTTCAATGGCAATATCTCAAGCAAGTCAAATCATAACAGGTAAGCTCATCGGAACTAAAATGCATGATGTAGCGTATAACTTTTCGGTACGTTTATTAGTGAAAAGTGTTGCTATAACTACTACTTTAACAGCTATTATCGCATTATTATCTTCCACAGTTATTTCCTTCTTCACTTCAAATGAGGAAATAGCCCATCTTACGATCCTGTTAGTTTTTTTCAGTATCTTGTTAGAGCCTGCTAGAACAGCAAATGTTATCCTCGTTTCGAATCTTAATGTTGCAGGCGATGTGAGGTATCCTGTATTTATAAGTATTGTTGTTGTATGGGGGTTTGTTATTCCGATGAGTTTTATCGTCGGTGTATGGTTGGGCTATGGATTAGTAGGTATTTGGATCGTATTTATATTAGATGAGTGGATTCGTGCTTTGTTTTTATTTTTGCGATGGAAAAAAAGGCGTTGGAAATCAGTGAACATATTGGTAGATTAATACTAATGACTAGATAACGGTGGAGGGAATGGAATGTTCAATAAAGATGAACGACACCAATTTATATTAAGCCAACTACAAATGTCTTCCAAAATCATGGTAATGGATATTGCGAAGCATCAAAATGTAACGCCTGAAACAATAAGAAGAGATTTAGCAGAGCTTGAAATGAATGAGCAGTTGACACGAATCCATGGTGGAGCAGTCCCTTATGTTCCGACTCAAAAAGAGATGGTATATGAGAAGAAAGTGTCATTGAATTTTGATGAAAAAGTGAAAATAGCCAAAAAAGCAGCCGAGCTTATTCGGCACGGAGATACAATTGTAGTAGATGCTGGTACGACGACCGTACATATTGCGGATATGATAGAAGACATTCAATCATTAACAGTTGTAACGAATTCTCTAAGTGCAGCCTATCGATTTAATTTGGCGATTGAGGAGAAGCGCATTTCTGGACAAGTAATTATGCTACCAGGTATTACAAATCCTGATCAAGCATCTGTAAAAGGTACATTTACGGTGGATTTTTTAAAAAGATTTAATTTTAATAAAGCCTTTATATCCTGTGGTGGAGTGACGAAAGACGCTATATATGATTACGATATGGATGAATCACTAGTATCAGAAGTCATGATTGAGCATAGCCAGGAAGCTATATTACTTACTGATTCATCCAAATTAAATAAAAAGACATTATTTGAAATAAGCCCTATTTCCAAAGTTACAAAAGTCATTTGTAATGAAGAACAACCTTTAGACTGGTCTAGAGGAGAATATGAGTGGATTAGCACAAATGATGCAGAACATATGAAAAAGGAATGGAGCATATGAAAGTAGATTATCATATTCATCTGGAAGAAGGACCTTATTCACTTTCCTTCGTAGAGAAAACGTTGAAGGCATTGGAGCATTTTGACTCTATGAAAGAAAAAAAGCATACAAAAGAGTGGTTAGTACAATCGATGGAGCTAATGCGTAAACGCTTAGATGAAACGGAATATTCCACTTGGTGGTTAGATTTTTTTCTACAAGAAGCTTTAAATAAAGGAATTAAAGAGGTAGGAATTGTTGATCATTTATACAGATTCAAAGAAACGAAAGCGTATTTTACCAAATATATGGATGTTAGTTCAGAAGAGGTAGGTAAAAAACAAGCAGATTGGTTAGAAAAAGTAATGGTCAGAAGTTTGAAAGAGTTTGTTACATTCATTACTTCTCAGAAGGAAAAGTGGGCTTCTAAAGGGGTTGAACTAAGGTTAGGTATAGAGGCTGATTATTTTGTCGGTGGAGAAGAGGAGTTAAAATCTATACTTAGTAATTATGACTTTGATTATGTGATTGGATCTGTGCATTTTTATGAAGGATGGGGATTCGATAATCCCGAACTGCAACATAAATTTAAGCAATATGATCTGAATGAACTCTACAATAATCATTTTGAAACGGTAAAAAAAGCAGCAAAAAGTGGAATTTTTGATTTTATTGCGCATTTAGACAATATGAAAGTATTTAATTATAGACCGGATGAAGCAAGTTTGGTGGAAATATATAAAGAGGTTGCAAAAACGTTAGTTGAAAATGACATGGCTACAGAGATCAATCCTGGATTATTTTATCGCTATCCAGTGAAAGAAATGTGCCCGAGCCCAATGTTTTTAAATATCCTACTTGCAGAAGGAGTAAAGTTCACAACATCCTCGGATTCGCATTTTCCTAATGATTTAGGTATTTATTCAGATGATATAAAAAAGATGTTAGTGGAAAAAGGTGTGAAAGAAGTAGTAACCTTTCATAAGAAAAAAAGAATTGTAAAGCCTCTACATATGGATCCCATTTTAGTTACATGATAGTGTATTGAAAACAGGAGCTTAGAAAGTCGTTGGAAACTACTCTCTAAGCTCTTTTTTGTGTCCTGCTTGGTTTTGTTACGGCACGTACCAAAGCACAGCTAATGTCTCTTCGCCTGCGTGAACTGCTAAAACAGTGCTAATTTCTCCGATCTCTATTTTAATAGTAGGGGATTGAAGTAAAATCGCATCTCTTAAACTTTCAGCCTGTGTCAGTGCATTAGAATGCATAATATACACTAATTTGGCATCTTCTTGTTCGACCGATTCTACAACCCGATCGATCAAATATTGAACTGCTTTTTTCTGAGAGCGAACTTTATCCAGCTCTTGCAATTCACCTTTGTTATTAATCTGAATGATTGGCTTTATTTTCAATAAACTACCTAAATAAAATTGGGCACTACTCAATCTTCCACCTTTATATAACTGAGTTAAGTTGCCGATTAAAATATAGTTCCGAAATTTAGTAGCTTCTTTTCGTAACATAGACGCGATTTCGTCAAAAGGTAGACCTTGTGCTTGCAACTCGAGACCTTTTTCGACGAGTCCTGTTATCCCGGCAGATAAAGAAAAAGAATCGACACATTCCATTTGTACTTCTGCTATTTCTGCACCACTTAAGGAAGAAGAAATCGTTCCACTTAAACTATTGGAAACATGGATTGCAATGATGGATTCGTATTCTTTGCTTAGTTTCGTATAAAGTTCTGCGAATTCTCCCGCGGATGGTTGAGAAGTTTTTACTGGATCTGTACCGTTTCGAATACGTTCATACAGCTGTTCAGAAGTTAAGTCTACACCATCTATAAATTGCTGTTGGCCAAAATGAATATTCAGTGGAATTTCATAAACATCTGAATGGTCTTTTAAAAGGGAGTTCATATAAGCAGTACTATCTACAACCCAAGCAATTTTTTTCAAAGTCATGTCGGACATCCTATCTCATACATTATTTATTTGTTAGTAATTATAGCATAGTTATTGTATTTCTTCGCATATGAATATTTGAAATTACTATGTATGTAATAATAATTAGTTATACTAAAGGAAATCATAAAAATCTAGACATGTGGATGATGCGTCGTTAGGGTGGCTCATTAGCCAAACAGCGAAACAAAGGCTAAGAGCACCACATCCGTGTGGCAACGACTTCGTGACCAACATCCTGTTGGCCTCGGCAGGAGTCGCCGTCCATAGCTGTATACTTTAGAAATACTCCATAAAAAATAACGAAAAATTGTTTCTAGTTCACTCTTTTTTTTCACCAAACTGATTCATCTTCTTTTTTATTGGGTACAGAAGAAGTATGAACTAAAAA
>NZ_VDGG01000071.1 GCF_006861775.1 Psychrobacillus soli
ATAATGCATCTCAGTTTGTCGTCTCAATCCAAGTTAACTTGCTATTTTAAGGATTGGTTGCTTTCACTGGCAATTTGGTTGCTCTCATGCGGATTTGGTTGCTTTCAATAATTAATTGATTGCCCTAAGCCATTTATTGGATTCACCGAGACGAAATACTGCAGAAATTTTGTTTTTTGCGAGTTGCGACTGAATAAGTAAGCATTTTCTCTTTATTTTTGCAGCAGGTGGTTACTCCGGTTGAGGCCAACAGGATGTTGGCCTCGAAGGCATTGCCACACGATGTGGCGCTCTTAGCCTTTGTTCCTCTGTGAGCATAATGAGACTTCTCAGGCGTCCGCCTAAGCGGCGGTGAAGGCTCATCGCTTACCCAGCGGAAAGTGTCCGTCTACAGCGAAAATCACAGCGGACACTTTATACAACGCATTATCCCTATACTGCGCGAGCTATCCGTTAATAATGATTGCTACTTTCTTATTCTGTTTTTTTACGAAATGTTATATTGTATGGTAAACTAGGAGAGATTCTTTTAAATCGGGGGAATTTGATGTGTGGAAATTTTATGGACTAGCGGCAATTGTTATTGCCCTTGATCAGTGGACTAAATGGTTAATTGTTAAAAATATGGAACTAGGTGAACGTATACCTATATTGGACCCTTATTTTGCATTACTCTCTCATCGAAATCGTGGAGCGGCATGGGGAATGCTACAAGGTCAATTTGGTTTATTTACCATAATTACGATTATCGTTATTATCGGGATTATTTATTATTTTCATAAAGAAGCAAAAGGTAAGCCGATATTTCAAGCTGGATTAATGATGCTACTAGGCGGTGCAATAGGAAATTTTATCGATCGTCTATGGAGAAGAGAAGTAGTCGATTTTGCCGATGTATTAATACCAATCATAAATTATGACTTTCCTATTTTTAATGTTGCGGATGCGGCATTATCAATCGGTGTTGTGATGGTAATCATATTCATATTAAAAGAAGAACGAGCAGAAAAGAAAAAGGTGAAGTAATGGAAGAACAAACATTTGTAATAGAAAAAGAACAAGCAAAAGAGCGAATTGACAAAGCAATAGCTTCTTTTGAAACGGATTGGTCACGCACGCAAATCCAAAACTTTATAAAAGATGGACATGTGTTAGTGAATAACGAAGCTGCAAAATCGAACTATAAAGTAAAAGAAGGAGATGTCATTGTTGTCGCTCCACCTGAAGCTATTCCACTTGATATTGTTGCGGAAAACTTAGATTTACACATTGTCTATGAAGACGAAGATGTTGTAGTTGTATATAAACCACGTGGAATGGTCGTTCATCCTGCTCCAGGTCATGTAAGTGGTACACTTGTAAATGGGCTAATGTATCAAGTGAAAGATCTATCGGGTATTAACGGGGTACTACGTCCAGGAATTGTTCACCGTATTGATAAAGATACGACTGGACTACTAATGGTTGCCAAAAATGATGTAGCACATGTATCATTAGTCGACCAATTAGTAAAGAAAACAGTTACTCGTAAATACACGGCACTTGTACATGGACATATTCCACATGACAAAGGAACAATTGATGCTCCTATTGGACGTGATAAAAAAGAGAGACAAAGCATGGCTGTAGTAGATAACGGAAAGCATGCAGTGACCCATTTCCGAGTACTAGAACGTTTTAATAAATATACGTTAGTAGAGTGTCAATTGGAAACGGGAAGAACACATCAAATTCGCGTGCATATGAAGTATATTGGACATCCTTTAGCTGGAGATCCAAAATACGGACCGAAAAAAACAATTAATTTCAACGGACAAGTGTTACACGCAGGAGTATTAGGGTTTATACAACCTAAAACGGGCGAGTATTTGGAGTTTTCTTCCCCACTTCCGGAGGATTTCGAAAACTTAATTCAAGATTTAAAAAAACAATCCTTGATAAAAGAAGACGAGTAGATTATACTGAAAAAAGAAAATCGAATAGCTTCACCTTTAATAACAGTCCAGAGAGGCTGAGAAGGTATATGTGAAAGTGACTCACTATAGGTCTGCGGACTTTTCAGTGTGCCTCACCCTATTTAATTGCGCGCATACAACCACAACCTCTTGGGCATCTATAGCTCAAGAGGTTTTTTATATTACCGAAAGGGGGAAAAGAATAACAATGGCAGAAAAAGCAAATATTTTAGACGAACAATCGATCAAGCGAGCACTTACACGAATTGCACATGAAATTATCGAACGAAACAAAGGTATTGAACAGTGTATACTCGTTGGGATTAAAACAAGAGGTGCATTTTTGGCAGAACGACTTGCAAAAAGAATTGAACAGATAGAAGGTAAAGCAATCAAAACGGGGGAACTCGATATAACCTTATATAGAGATGACTTATCATTAAAAAATGGTACAGACGAGCCGTTAGTTCAAGAAGTCGATATAACACATGATGTGACGGGGAAAAAAGTAATACTAGTCGACGATGTGTTATATACAGGAAGAACAGTTCGAGCAGCGATGGATGCAGTAATGGATTTAGGGAGACCTGCACAAATCCAACTTGCTGTATTAATAGACAGAGGGCATAGAGAACTTCCAATACGGGCTGATTATGTAGGGAAAAACATCCCGACTTCTAGCAGTGAACGAATTGTTGTCAAAGTATTAGAAAAAGATGGATTAGATACAGTCACCATTTTTGAATAATAAATCTGGAGAAAAAGGGAGGAATCATCCATGTCAAATACCGTATTAGATGTAAATGAAAAACCATCTGGAGGTCAATTGATCACATTAAGCTTCCAGCATATGTTCGCCATGTTTGGTTCCACCATTTTAGTACCGCAGCTAGTGGGGTTAAGCCCTGCTATTGCACTACTTACGAGTGGAATAGCGACAATTATTTTCTTGTTAATTACGAAATTTCAAGTCCCTGCCTACTTGGGATCATCATTTGCGTTTATCGCTCCGATTATTATAGCGACAAATGGTAAGACAGATCCAGGCAACGCAATGATTGGAGCCATGTTCGTCGGGTTAGTTTACGGAATCGTGTCTCTTATTATTTGGAAGAGTGGATATAAGTGGATCATGAAATTATTGCCCGCAATCGTAGTAGGGCCAGTAATTATGGTAATCGGGCTTGGTCTTGCAGGTACTGCCGTAGATATGGCAATGAATATTCCTGTCGAAGGGACAGATTTAAAAGAATATAGTTTTCTACACTTCTCTGCAGCCCTTGTAACACTGTTTACTGCAATCTTCTGTACAATCTATTTTAAAAATATTTTAAGTACAATGCCGATTTTGATCGGTTTAGTAGTCGGCTATATTTACTCCATTATCATTGGAATAGTTAGTTTTGAACCGATTAAAGAAGCCAACCTGTTCGCTTTGCCCGACTTCTTAATACCGGGTGTACATTATGAATTTGTAGTAACTTCTAAAATACTACTAGTCATGGTGCCGATTGTTATCGTCACGATTTCGGAACATATTGGTCATCAACTTGTGCTTGGAAAAGTAGTGAATCGTGATTATATTAAAGAACCGGGTTTACACAGATCATTACTTGGTGATGGTTTAGGAACATTTGTCAGCGCATTAATCGGTGGTCCACCGAAGACAACATATGGCGAAAATATTGGTGTGCTAGCAATTACACGAGTGTACAGTGTATATGTCATTATGGGTGCAGCAGTAATCGCTATCTTACTATCATTCTTTGGAAAAGCAATGGCTGTTATTGCAACAATCCCAACTTCCGTTCTCGGTGGGGTTTCCATTCTATTATTCGGAATAATAGCAGCGAGTGGTTTACGAATGTTAGTAGAGGCAAATGTAGACTTTGGTAACAGCAGAAACTTAGTCATTGCGTCCGTCATCTTAGTAATCGGAATCGGTGGAGCAAAATTCATCGTATCAGAATCATTAAGTATAGAAGGAATGGCACTAGCTGCAATCATTGGGGTTATACTAAATTTGGTATTACCAGGAAGAAAAGAAGCGGAAACACCGAACTTAAATACAACAGAATAGGTAACCTTTTAAAAGTTGAACAGAGAGTCAGCAAAAGGTTCGGATAGATTGGTTGGGACTTCACTAAGAGATTCCTTTCCTTGTCTATGCTTAAACGAACCTTCTTGAGACTTTTCAAGAAGTTTTTTTTATAGAAAAGAGGAGGATTTACATGGAAAACTTAGTATCAATGAAAGATTTATCGGTGGAACAAATAACAGCAATTTTAAAAAGAGCAGAGGATTTTCGAGATGGTGCTACCTCCACATTGAAAAACAACTATACAATGGCAAATTTATTTTTTGAACCAAGTACTCGAACGAAAATGAGTTTTGAAATGGCGGAACGTAAATTACAGCTAAATGTACTCCCTTTCGATTCAGGCTTTTCAAGTACATTAAAAGGTGAGACGCTATACGATACAGTGAAAGTTTTAGAAGCAATAGGAATAGATGCTTTAGTAATAAGACATGAACAAAACAACTTTTTTGAAGAGTTAATAGGAAAAACGAAAGTAGCTATCATTAATGGAGGAGACGGGACTGGAAACCATCCAACTCAAAGCCTCTTAGACATCTTCACGATTTGGGAAGAATTTGGGACATTACAAGATAAAGTTATCACAATAGTTGGAGATATAGCACATAGTCGAGTTGCAAGATCAAACGCAGATGCCCTATCTAGACTTGGAGCAAAAGTGCAATTAGTTTGCCCGACAGAATGGCAAGGAGAGTTCGAATGCCTTCAAGATTTCGATGAAGTAATTGAATCTAGTGATGTAATGATGATGCTTCGAGTACAACATGAAAGACATAAGGAAAATGGGATATTCTCTAAAGAAGACTATCATCAAGCATTCGGATTAACTGTGGAAAGAGAACGAAAAATGAAAGATGGCGCGATTATCATGCATCCAGCTCCATTTAATCGAGACGTTGAAATCGCGAGTGAATTAGTAGAATGTGATCGCTCCAGAATTATGAAGCAAATGGAAAATGGTGTGTACGTCCGTATGGCAATTACAGAAACGATATTGAAAGGGAGAGAATAACATGACAAAAATTATTCAAAACGTTCAAATAGTTAACAATGCAGGAGATTTCGAAAAAACTTCGGTTGTCATCAAAGAAGGAAAAATAGCAGAAATCGGAACAAATGTAACAGCTGAACATGCCAATGTTATAGACGGAAAAGGAATGCTTCTCTCACCTGGATTTATCGATGTTCATGTCCATTTACGTGAGCCAGGTGGTGAGCAGAAAGAAACAATAGAAACAGGCACAAAAGCAGCCGCTAAAGGTGGATATACAACGATTTGTGCCATGCCAAATACACGACCTGTACCTGATACAGCGGAAAATTTCTCACATGTGCTTGGTTTAATAGAGAAAAATGCGCTAGTACGCGTGCTACCATATGCATCGATTACGATACGTCAGGCTGGAAAAGAAAGAACAAATATTGAAGAGTTAAAAAATCTTGGTGCGTTTGCTTTAACGGATGACGGAGTTGGAATACAAGCAGCAGGTACTATGCTGGAAGCAATGGAGGAAGCGGCGAAATTTAAAATCCCAGTTGTTGCGCATTGTGAAGATAATACACTTATTTACGGTGGTGTAATGCATAAAGGAAAAAGAAACGAGGAATTAGGATTAAAAGGAATTCCATCCGTTTCTGAATCAGTACATATTGCGCGAGATATTCTACTCGCTGAAGCTGCAGGAGCCCACTATCATGTGTGCCATGTAAGCACAAAAGAATCAGTGCGTGTGATACGAGATGCTAAAAAGGCCGGAGTTCATGTAACAGCAGAAGTAAGTCCTCACCATTTACTCCTTTGTGAAGATGATATTCCATCCAATGAAGCTATTTGGAAAATGAATCCTCCGCTCCGAGCAAAAGAGGATATGTTGGCACTTCGTGAAGGTTTACTAGATGGAACACTCGATTTCGTAGCAACAGATCATGCTCCACATACAGATGAAGAAAAGGCGTATGGTTTTGAAAAAGCTCCATTCGGTATCGTCGGACTAGAAACAGCTTTCCCACTTTTGTATACACATTTCGTCAAAACGGGAGAATGGACTTTACAGCAATTACTTGACTCTTTAACGACTAAACCATCTGACGTTTTCGGCTTTGAATTTGGGAAGTTAGAAGTTGGAGCACCAGCAGATTTAGTTTTAATAGACTTAGAAAAAGAACAAGCAATTGATAAAGAATCATTTTTATCAAAAGGGAAAAACACACCGTTTGACGGATGGGTTTGTGCGGGGTGGCCGCAAGTAACTATTTATAACGGAGAAATCGTATGGCAGGAGGGGAACGTATGAAAATGAGATATTTACTACTAGAAGATGGAACAGTTTTTAAAGGGAATGCATTTGGAAGTGAAGAAGGGTCATTCGGGGAAGTTATTTTCACTACCGCTATGACTGGCTATCAAGAATCCATTTCGGATCCATCGAATTGTGGTCAAATATTAACATTTACCTATCCAATGGTCGGTAACTACGGGGTGAACCCGGAAGATTTTGAATCTATTGATCTTGCACTTTCAGGAGTAGTTGTAAGAGAACTTGCAGAGCAGCCATCCAATTTTAGAAGCCAAAATACATTACATGAATTTTTAGAAGCAAAAAATATTCCAGGTATTGAAGGAATTGATACACGTAAATTGACACGAATTATCCGCAACCATGGTTCTTTAAAAGGAAAGCTGACAAAAGCTGGAGAAGAAGTGAACATAGCGGAAGAAATAGAAAAATTGAAAGCAACAGTTATTCCTACAAATGTCGTTCAGCAAGTTTCCATCACTCGTCCATACCCAAGTCCTGGCCGTGGAAAAAGAGTTGTATTAGTCGACTTCGGGATGAAACACGGCATTTTAAGAGAATTAAATAAACGTGATTGCGACATTACTGTAGTTCCGTATAATACATCTGCAAAAGAAATTTTAGGTATGTTCCCAGACGGGGTTATGTTATCCAATGGCCCTGGGGATCCAACTGATATTCCTGAAGCAATCGAAATGGTAAAAGAAATCATCGGTCAAGTTCCGATTTTCGGCGTATGTCTTGGACATCAGCTAATTTCTTTAGCTAGTGGTGCAACTTCATTCAAATTGAAATTCGGGCATCGAGGGGGTAACCATCCAGTAAAAGATTTAAAAACTGGAAGAACAGAGCTTACTTCTCAAAACCATGGTTACTCAATTGATGCAGATTCCATCGAGAACACAGATTTGGAAATTACCCATATCGCTTTAAATGATGGTACTGTAGAAGGAGTGAAACATAAAAAGTTCCCTGTGTATTCCGTACAGTTCCATCCAGAAGGTTCATCAGGTCCAGAGGATTCTAAGCACTTATTTGATCAATTTATCGAATTAATGAATGCTAATAGCAAAAAGGAGAATTCACATGCCTAAACGTAAAGATATCGAAACTATTTTAGTAATTGGTTCTGGACCAATTGTCATCGGTCAAGCAGCTGAATTTGACTATGCTGGTACACAAGCTTGTATTTCATTGAAAGAAGAAGGCTATCGAGTAATTCTCGTAAACTCGAATCCTGCAACGATTATGACAGATACAGAAATAGCAGATAAAGTTTATATCGAGCCAATTACTTTACCTTTTGTAAGCAAAATTATTCGCAAAGAACGACCTGATGCGATTTTACCTACTCTAGGTGGCCAAACAGGCTTGAATATGGCAATTGAGCTGGATGAATCCGGTATTTTAGATGAATTAGGCATTGAAATTTTAGGTACGAAGCTAGAAGCAATTCACAAAGCAGAAGACCGTGATCTATTCCGAAACTTAATGAATGAACTTGGAGAGCCAGTACCAGAAAGTGATATTATCCATAATATAATTGAGGCAAAAGCATTCGTTGAACGAATTGGATACCCAGTAATCGTACGTCCTGCTTTCACTTTAGGTGGAACAGGAGGTGGTATTTGCCATAATGATGCAGATTTAGTAGAATTCGTAACGAGTGGCTTAAAGTATAGCCCAGTAACACAATGTTTACTTGAAAAGTCAATCGCAGGCTATAAAGAAATCGAATATGAAGTAATGCGCGACTCTGCGGATAACGCAATCGTAGTATGTAATATGGAAAACGTCGATGCAGTTGGGATTCATACAGGGGATTCGATCGTAGTAGCACCGACGCAAACTTTATCAGACCGTGAAAACCAAATGCTTCGAAATGTCTCTTTAAAGATTATTCGTGCATTAAAAATTGAAGGTGGATGTAATGTGCAATTAGCACTCGATCCATATAGCTTCAATTATTATATTATTGAAGTGAACCCACGAGTAAGTCGTTCATCTGCACTTGCATCTAAAGCAACTGGGTACCCAATCGCAAAGCTTGCTGCAAAAATTGCGGTAGGTCTTTCATTAGACGAAATGATGAATCCAGTTACTGAAAAAACATATGCTTGCTTTGAACCGGCACTTGATTATATCGTGGCGAAGATTCCGAGATGGCCATTCGATAAATTCGAGTCTGCTAAACGTAATCTTGGTACACAAATGAAAGCGACTGGAGAAGTAATGTCTCTAGGACGTACGTTTGAAGAAGCTATTTTAAAATCCGTTCGTTCACTAGAAACTGGTCACTTCCATATCGAAATGAAAAATCCTGAATCTATCACAGATGAGTGGATGGAAAAGCGTATTCGCCGAGCTGGTGATGAGCGCCTATTCTTCATCGGTGAAGCACTTCGCAGAGGAGTATCAGTAGAACAAATCCATGAGTGGAGCCAAATCGATTTATTTTTCTTAAATAAATTACAAAATATTGTGCAGTACGAAAAAGAGATTCAAGCGAAACCATTCGATCAAGAAGTGTTATACAAAGCAAAACGTATGGGCTTTGCAGATAAAACAATCGCAAAATATTGGAATGTGAAAGAAATCGAAGTGTACAATTTCAAGAAAGAACATAACATCGTACCAGTATATAAAATGGTCGATACTTGTGCAGGAGAGTTCGAATCAGAAACTCCATACTTCTACGGAACATATGAAGAAGAAAATGAATCTATCCGCACAGAAAAAGAAAGTGTCATCGTACTTGGTTCAGGTCCGATTCGTATCGGTCAAGGGGTAGAATTCGACTATGCGACGGTTCACTCTGTTTGGGCTATTAAAGAAGCAGGGTATGAAGCAATCATTATAAACAACAACCCTGAAACAGTTTCCACTGATTTCTCTATCTCAGATAAATTATACTTCGAACCATTAACGGTTGAAGACGTAATGCATATTGTAGACTTAGAACAACCAAAAGGGGTAGTCGTTCAATTTGGTGGACAAACAGCGATCAACCTAGCTGCTGCTTTAGAAGAAAGAGGCGTAAAAATTCTAGGTACTACACTCGAAGATATTGACCGTGCAGAAAATCGAAACGAATTTGAAGCTGCTTTACATGAAATCGATATTCCTCAGCCACTTGGTAAAACGGCGGTTTCAGTAGAAGAAGCAGTAATAATTGCTAACGAAATTGGCTACCCAGTTCTAGTTAGACCTTCCTATGTCCTTGGGGGACGTGCGATGCAAATCGTTTATAACGAGCAGGAGATTCAACACTATATGGAGCATGCAGTAGATGCAAGTCCAGAAAAGCCAGTGTTAATCGATCGTTACTTAACTGGTACGGAAATTGAAGTAGATGCAATTTGTGATGGAGAGAATGTGTTAATACCAGGAATTATGGAGCATATCGAACGCGCAGGGGTTCACTCTGGTGACTCTATTGCGGTATATCCACCACAAAAACTGTCACAGCAGCATATTGATACGCTTGTAGACTATACAACTAGACTTGCAAAAGGGTTAAAAATTGTCGGGTTAATGAATATCCAATACGTCATCTCAAAAGATGAAGTATATGTAATTGAAGTAAACCCACGTTCAAGCCGTACAGTACCATTTTTAAGTAAAATCACTTCCATTCCAATGGCGAATATTGCAACAAAAGCGATTTTAGGTCAATCTATCATAGAACAAGGATACACTCCAGGACTTGCTCCGAATAGACAAGGTGTATATGTAAAAGTACCAGTATTCAGCTTTGCGAAGCTTCGTCGAGTAGATATTACGCTCGGACCAGAGATGAAATCTACTGGAGAAGTAATGGGGAAAGACATTACACTGGAAAAAGCATTATATAAAGGCTTAGTAGCAGCTGGTATGGAAATAAAAGATTATGGTTCCGTATTAATGACAGTTTCGGACAAGGATAAAGAAGAAGCTATAGAAATCGCTAAACGATTTAATCATATAGGCTTCCGTATTATTGCAACAGAAGGAACGGCAAAAGCAATTCAAAAAGCAGGCATTCCAGTAGATATCGTAGATAAAATTGGTTCAAAAGGTACGACAATATTAGATGTTATTCAAAAAGGAGACGCACAATTTGTTATTAACACACTAACAAAAGGGATGCAACCAGAACGTGACGGATTCCGCATTCGTAGAGAATCTGTTGAAAATGGTATTCCATGCTTAACATCTTTAGATACAGCTGAAGCAATGCTACGTGTCATTGAATCCATGACTTTTTCCACAGAAACAATGAAACATGAGGAGGTTCGTTCATGATTAGACAAGGACAAATGCAAGTCGTAAAACAGCAACAAATCGCGGCGAACATTTTTGAGTTAACATTAATTGGGCAACAAGTATTAGATATGAAGCAACCAGGTCAATTTGTCCATATACGTGTGTCTGATCAAATGGAACCATTGCTGAGAAGACCGATTAGTATTTCATCCATCGACAAAGAAACGTTAGAGTTTACTATGATTTACCGTGCAGATGGAAGAGGAACGACGCTCCTTTCGGAAAAAAAACCAGGAGCTCAAGTCGATGTACTTGGGCCTCTTGGAAATGGGTTTCCGATAGAAAAGATAGAAGCAGGTCAAACTGCGTTACTAGTAGGAGGAGGAATTGGGGTACCACCACTTTATGAGTTATCTAAACGACTTGTAGAAAAAGGTGTAAAACCAGTACATGTACTCGGATTCCAATCAAAAGATGTTGTGTTTTACGAAAGAGAATTCCAACAGCTTGGAAAAACGCATATTGTAACAGCAGATGGTAGCTACGGTCATAAAGGATTTGTTACAAATGTGTTAGAAACACTTGAAGATGATTTCGCCGTTTACTACAGTTGTGGACCAACACCAATGCTTAAAGCTCTTGAAGAGATGTATCCGGAAAAAGCAGGGTATTTATCTTTCGAACAGCGTATGGGCTGCGGAATTGGTGCGTGCTTTGCATGTGTATGTGAAACGACAGAAAAAACAGAAGCCGACTATGTAAAAGTTTGTTCAGATGGTCCAGTGTTTCAGTCAGGAGTTGTTCGTGTATGAATAGATTAGCGGTTGAATTACCAGGACTTTCATTGAAAAATCCAATCATGCCGGCTTCTGGGTGCTTTGGCTTTGGGAAAGAATATGCAAAATTGTATAATCTATCGCAGCTTGGTGCAATTATGATTAAAGCAACGACATTAGAAACACGACTTGGAAATCCGACACCACGGGTAGCAGAAACACCTGCCGGGATGTTGAATGCTATCGGATTACAAAACCCAGGTTTAACGAAAGTAATGGAGAATGAACTTCCTTGGTTAGAGCAATACGATGTGCCAATTATCGCAAATGTAGCTGGAACACTAACAGAAGACTATGTTGCAGTTGCGAAAAGCATTTCACAAGCACCTAATGTGCATGCACTGGAGTTAAATATCTCTTGTCCAAATGTGAAGCAAGGTGGTATTACTTTTGGAACAGATCCGGTAGTTGCAGAAGAATTAACTCGGGCTGTGAAAGAAGTATCATCTGTGCCGGTATATGTAAAACTTTCCCCGAATGTGACAAATGTAAATGATATCGCAAAAGCGGTAGAAGCAGGCGGAGCAGACGGAATTACGATGATTAACACGCTGCTTGGCATTCGTTTAGATACGAAAACAGGTAGACCAGTAATAGCGAACGTAACAGGCGGATTATCTGGACCAGCGATTAAACCAGTTGCTCTACGTATGGTGTATGATGTGGCAAAACAAGTATCTATCCCAATTATAGGAATGGGCGGTATTTCGACAATTGACGACGTGATCGACTTCTTATCAGCAGGAGCAAGTGCGGTTGCTATAGGCACGGCGAACTTTGTCGATCCATTTGTATGTCCAAATTTGATCGAACAGCTTCCAGAAAAATTAGATGAACTAGGATTTGAAACGGTTACAGAGTTAGTTGGAAGGAGTCATCGATTATGAAAAATAGCCCAATTATTGCGTTAGATTTTGCTTCAGCCGAAGATGTATATCAATTTTTAACTCCATTTGAAGAATCGTTATTCGTTAAAGTAGGGATGGAGCTTTATTTGCAAGAGGGTCCATCGATCGTCTATAAGCTGAAAGAAATGGGACATGATGTATTTCTTGATTTGAAATTACATGACATTCCAAATACAGTCGGGCAGGCGATGAAAGGACTGGCACGATTAGGTGCTGATTTAGTCAATGTTCATGCTGCTGGTGGAGCGGCAATGATGATTGCTGCTCGAGAAGGATTAGAAGCTGGTACAACTGCGGGCAATAAAAGACCATCTATTATCGGTGTAACACAGCTAACGTCCACTTCTGAGAAACAAATGCAAGAAGAGCAACTGATCGAAACAACGATCGATGCATCTGTTGTTCACTACGCAAAATTAGCAAAAAGTGCTGGACTAGACGGTGTCGTCAGCTCCGTTCTCGAAGCGAAGAAAATTGTGGAAGTATGCGGCGATGAATTTTTGCGAGTAACACCAGGTATTCGCTTAGCAGAAGGAGAGGCACACGATCAAATCCGTGTAGCGACCCCAAATAACGCAAGACTATTAGGTGCTTCACATATCGTCGTAGGACGCGCGATTACAAAAGCAGAAAACCAAGTACAAGCTTATAAAAACATATTAAAAATGTGGGAGGAACACGCATGACATTAGAAAACTCCATCGCAAAAGCGTTGCTCGAAGTAGGAGCAGTTGAATTAAAACCAAATGATCCTTTCACATGGGCTTCCGGTATTAAATCACCCATTTACTGTGATAACCGCATCACGATGTCGTCTCCAACGATACGAAAAGAAATTGCACAGGGATTAGCCGAAGCCATTGAAAAAAACTTCCCAGCAACAGAAGCGGTAGCTGGAACGGCAACAGCAGGAATCCCACATGCAGCTTGGGTGAGTGATGTACTTGAACTTCCAATGATGTATGTTCGTTCTAAAGCAAAAGAACATGGTCGTGGCAATCAAATCGAAGGTAAAATCGTCCAAGGACAAAAAGTAGTTGTTATTGAAGATTTAATCTCTACTGGCGGAAGCAGCCTAGTTGCCGTAGAAGCACTTCAAAAAGAAGGCTTTGAAGTACTAGGGGTTGTTAGCATTTTTACATATGGACTTCCGAAAGCAGAGCAAGCTTTTAAAGAAGCAGGCATTTCTTTTGTGAGCTTAACGAATTATAATGCATTGACAAACGCTGCGAAAGAAGCGGGAACAATTGCAGAATCAGATTTACCGATGCTTTCGAAATGGCATAATGATTTAAAAGAAGGATTGTTGAAATAAAAGTGAAAACGCAAGCAGGGAAATGGATCGTTTACCTGCTTGCGTTTTTTTATACTTTAGGAATAAGGTATGCCATTTTTTGTATCGAACGCGATATAGGGATACTGCGTGGTAGTGCGTTGAATAAAGTGTTCGCTGGGATTTTCGCTGCAGGGCGGACGCTTTCCGTGGGGTGAGCGATGAGCCTTCACCGCCGCTTAGGCGTCGTTATGAAGTCTCATTTTGCTCACAGAGGAACAAAGGCTAAGAGCGCCACATAGTGTGGCAATGCCTTCGTGACCAACATCCTGTTGGCCTCGGCAGGGGGCGTCGCCTACAGCGAAAATCTATGGTAAAGACTAACTTATCAGAATCTAATAGTAAAAATAAATGGTTGAACGAGACAATATTCTCTTTG
>NZ_VDGG01000072.1 GCF_006861775.1 Psychrobacillus soli
TGTAATACCACCAACTACTTTTGGTGTGTTTTTTGTATTAAAGCTTTTATTACCTGGATCGATACGTTCTGGAGAGTATGCGATGAAAATATCTTCTCCAACTGTAAATCCTTTATCTTCTAATGCTTTACGAATAATTTCTTCTGTTGTACCTGGGTATGTTGTCGATTCAAGCACGACTAATGTTCCTGGTTTCGCATAGTTTGCAATTTCATTCACAGAGCTTTCTACATAAGAAGTGTCTGGCTGTTGATAAATATCAAGTGGTGTAGGAACACAAATAGCAACTGCATCTACTGAACTGATCGAACCATAGTCTGAAGAAGCTCTTAAATGTCCAGAGTCTACCATATGTTTTAAATCATCATCTACTACATCACCGATATAGTTAATTCCTTTGTTTACTTGTTCAACTTTCGATTCTTGTACGTCAAAACCGATTACTGTGTATCCAGCTTTTGCTTTTTCAACGGCTAGTGGTAAACCAACATAACCTAATCCAACAACACCGATTACGGCTGTGTGGTTTTCAATTTTTGCTAATAATTCTTCATAGTGTGTAGACATTATTGTCTCTCCTTTTTAATTACGAAAATATAATACGTTTTCCTGTTTCGGATGATTCGATAATTGCTTCGATTAAACGAACTGGGTTATATCCATCTAGCCCACTAACTGCTGGTTCACGGTTTTCGTTTATCGCTGCTACCATATCTGCTATTATACAATCATGTCCTTTTTTACCCCAAGGCTCACTTTGTATTTTTGCTTTTAATGCTTGTACTTCATCTTCCGCATAGCCTTCTACATCCCATGTTTCGATGAATAATGCATTTTTCCCGCTAACTTTCACACTAGCTGTTTCACCGAAAATAGACAGGGATTCTTCTAAGTTTTGTGGATAAACGGTAGTTGCAGCTTCCACTACTCCAAGTGCTCCACTTTCAAATTCGATAAGTGCAGTTGCAACGTCTTCCGTTTCGATATTGCGGAATCTTGTGGCTACCATCCCTTGTACAGATTTCACTGGCCCCATGAACCATAGAAGCAAGTCTAAATTATGTATTGCTTGGTTCATTAATACGCCACCATCAAACTTTTTCGTGCCCCTCCATGGTGCTTGGTCGTAATATTCTTGTCCTCTATTCCAACGAACAGTTGCATTCGCATGGCTTAGCTTACCGAACTTCCCAGCATCCATCAGTTCACGCACTTCCATAATGGCTGGGCGATAGCGGTTTGGATGAACAATTGCAAGTTTAATCCCTTGTTCGTTTGCTACTTCCATCATTTCTTTCGCGTCAGCGGAGTTTAGCGCCATCGGTTTTTCTGTAATAATATGTCTTTTATGCTTCGCTACAATTTTTGTTAAGTTTGCATGTAAGCCAGAAGGTACACAAATATTCACTACATCTATTTGTGGGTTGTCTGTTAGCATTTTTTCTAAATCGGTGTATTTTAACACATTTTCATCATCTATTACTAGTCGTTCTGGGTTTGTATCACAAATCGCCAATAGATTTGCGCCTTCTGTATTGCGAATAGCAGCTATATGCTTATCTGCGATGAAACCCATACCTACAATTGCAAATTGAATCATGCTTGTTTACTCCCTCTTGCTTCTAAAATGTATTTCCATAAAGATAAAATAAAGATTGTGAATAATAATCCTAGGATAAATCCAGCAACTGCTCCTTCAAGTCCATATGATTTTGTTTTCACTACATATGCATTCGCCAGTGCAGGTTTTTCATATGAGATAATATCATTGCGCACACGTTGTTCCGTTGCCATAGCATTAGTTAGTTCCTGCTCTGCTTGGCTAAGTAATAAAGTATAGTGGTTTATTACTGGTTCGATATCCGTGTCGGCTAATGCTTGTTTATACGATTCAATAGCCTCTTGAAAGGTTTGGATTCTCGCTGATTGCGCTAAAGCATATCTTTGTGTCCCATCAACTACTTTATCATTCTGCGCCATTAAACCAGCCAGTAACTGATCATCGAATAATGTAAGCTCTTTTGTTACTTGTTCTTCAGTCTCTCCATAAACTTCTGCTTTAATATAACTTCTTGTTGGAACGAATACTTCCGCTTTGCCGGTAAAATGTTCACCGTATTGCGCCATAATATGATCAGGATTCGTTAATGCCTCTAATTTTACAGAACCAGTAAACATTGTACTTCTCCCTACATACTCTCCGTCTTTAGGGATGAACATGGAGCCTACATATCCTAATAATGCAACAATTACAGGGATAATAATAAACCAAATCTTCTTTTTCCAAAAAAATTCTAATGAATCATATAATTTATACGTCTTATTTTCCGCCATCTCACTTCTCCTAATCAAATTCGCCTTGGCCGAATTTGCGTCCAGATTTTTATCGAGCTTGCTCGATAAATTCCTCTAAAAAATCTGTGACATCCGCCGGAGGCTTTAACTTTATTCAGTTGGTTTTTTTTACCTCAAACTAAATCGAATGCTACTTTCCGTTTGTTTTCGTACTACTCCATTGTATACAGGCGCTGAATGAAGTTAATTCGTCTCATACAGGCAGTAAAAGGGAAACGTAAAAAAATACGTCTCCCTCTACTAATTGTTCATCACATTATTTTCCAGCAAAAAAATCAGCAATTTTCTCTACAACATATTGTTGTTGTTCCTCTTTTAGCTCTGGGAACATCGGTAAAGAAAGTGCTTCTTTTGCAGCTTTTTCCGCTTTAGGGAAATCGCCTTCTTTATACCCTAAGCTTTCAAAAACAGGTTGTAGATGCAATGGTAGTGGGTAGTAAATCATGGTAGATACACCGTTTTCTTTTAAGAACGCTTGTAACTCATCACGACGTTCTATCAAGATTGTATATTGATGGAACACATGATGGAAGCCTTCTACAACGACAGGTGTTTTTACATAGTCTGCCACTTTTTCATTTAATAATGCCGTATAGTAATCTGCATGTGTTTTACGTTGTTCACTCCAAGTATCCAAATGAGGGAATTTTACGTTTAATACGGCAGCTTGTAATTCATCTAAACGACTGTTATATCCAAGTACGCTATGATAGTACTTCGGCTTACTTCCATGTACACGGATGACACGGCTTTTTTCTGCTAGATCGTCATTATTCGTTACGACCATCCCACCGTCACCGTAAGCACCTAGGTTTTTCGTTGGGAAGAAACTGTATGTTGCAGCATCTCCTAGTTCACCAACTGTATATTCCCCTTGTTTTGCTCCAATTGCTTGAGCTGCATCTTCCACGACAACTAAGTTATGTTTATCCGCGATTTCACGAATGCGCACCATATCTGCCATTTGGCCATATAGATGTACAGGAATAATTGCTTTTGTTCTTTCTGTTATATGTTTTTCAATTTCTTCAGGATCTAAATTGAATGAAATCGGATCTATGTCTGCGTAAACAGGTTTTGCTCCAGCTCTTACAATTGCTCCACCTGTAGCAAAAAACGTAAATGGTGTTGTAATTACTTCATCTCCAGCACCAATTCCCGCTGCTTGTAAAGCTATATGAATTGCGTCACTCCCGTTACCACAGCCAATACCGTGGGCAACATGACTATACTTAGCAAGATCTGCTTCCAATTTTTTTACATTATCCCCTAGGATAAATTGTGAACTACTCATAACGCCATCTAAGGCTTCTAATACTTCGCTTTTTAAAGATGCGTATTGCTCAGATAAATCTAACATTGGTACTTTCATTTCGTTTACACCAACCTATCAATGAATTTTAATATGTAAAGCGCTAATTGCGCTTATACCCTACAACTTTACGGAATACTGATAAAATCGGTCGATACTCTTCATTCACGAGACCTATTTTTTCTGCAACAATTTCAAATGCGATTAATATGAAGACTAGTATAAAAATAGCCCATCTTAACGTAAGTGTTTCAAACGTGATTGCTGCAATACTAAATATTAAACCGAAACCATATATAACCAACACAGTATCTCGGTGCGATAAGCCTAATGCTAACAATCTATGGTGCAAATGGGATTTATCCGCAACGGATATTGGTTTTCTATTTACAAGTCTGCGAATAATCGCAAACGATGTATCAAAAATCGGTACGCCTAATATCATAATTGGTACGACAAAGCTAAATAACGTAACACTTTTGTACAAACCTAATAATGATAAAATGGCTATCGAGTAACCTAAAAACATGGATCCTGTGTCCCCCATGAAAATCTTCGCAGGGTAAAAGTTATGAAATAGAAATCCAAGTGTACTACCAAGTAATATTAACGACAGACTAAGTATTAACATTTTGTCTGCAGAAAACGCTAAAAATGCAATACTTGCAAATACAATAGACGAAATACCAGCAGATAAACCGTCTAGCCCATCGATTAAGTTAATCGCATTCGTAATGGCTAAAATCCAAAATAATGTTACAACGTATGAGAATATCCCAAGATCAAATACTCCGATGAAAGGAATATTTAATACTTCTACTGTTAAGCCGCTTCCCATTACTGCACATGCAGCTAAAATTTGACCTAAAAGCTTAATTTTCGCGGATATTTCATATTTATCATCTATGATTCCCAAAACAATGATGATCAATGCACCAACAATTATTCCGGTAATTTTTGCTTCATATAAACCAGATACAAAGTAACCTACTGCTACTGCAATAAAAATTGCAAGACCACCGAGTCGAGGCATCACATTCTGATGCACTTTCCGTTTATTCGGTTTATCTACAGCTCCGATCTTATGTGCAAGTTTTATAACAAGTGGCGTAACAGCTATTGCCGTTACCATAGAAATGATAAAAGCAAGAAGTAATTTTATGTCCAAAAATATCATCCTTGTTTTTTTTATTTTCATTGGCTATTAAGTTTGTCTTATCAATAGACGAATTAGCAATATGAAAGTTTCTTCGATTACTCATTATACTATAAAAATAGATTTGTAACCAAGTATATTATAAAGAAAGAAAAGACTGACTTTTCGCCTTATTATAGGCAAAAGTCAGTCTTTTGATTCTTTAGATACAAAGTATAAATTACTGGTGAATTTCGTAATTAAGCAGGAGTCAATGGAAATAACGCGTATTAATAGAGTTACCGCTAAGCTACGTGCGGGTTTTTGTCTGTCTCACTTTCTAAACAGGAGTCTTAAATCGTCGCGCTAAATCCAAATATTAGGTAGTTTTACAATTTGTGAATCCAGTAAATGGCTTAGGGCAACAAACTGGTCTGCGAAAGCAACCAATTCAATCCCTAGAGTAACCAAATTACTACTGAAAGCAACCAACTAGTTGTCGAAAGCAATCAATTCTCAAAGTAAGAGGTTTACTTGAAGTGAGGCTGCCACAAATAATACTTTTTATGCCAGTTTCAGCAGACAATCTTCCTTAGAAAAATAAAGCGGATATTTTTTGCCGTAGTGCGAAGGCTTTCCATTACTATGTGTATGAGAAAAATAGTTAGCATCTCTAATAAAGAAATGAAGAGCGCCCGAAATTGTATCTTCGAGCGCCCTTCCACTTACTTATGAAAATTCTGGCCAGTTTACTTGGTACTCGTCGCCTTCAATTTTTTCAAGCGTACGGTACTTAAAAGGAACTAGTTCATCTAATTGTAATTCTTCTAAAGCACGTTCTAATGGTAACAGCTGAAAGCTATCGTCTTCTTCAATAATCAAGTATGCACCCGCAACTTTTCCGTTTTCTTTCGTATTAATGCGAATGAAAGCTGGGAAAAACAAATCATTACTCGATTGAATAATGGAAGAAGCTAGTACTACATCTTTACCATCCTCGACTATATTATCTTGATCAATCTTGTCAAATACTTTTACAGCCCAAGCTTGGCGTTTATAATAACCTATTACTTTTGGCGTATTTTCTTCCATTGATAAATCAGGTGAAGCATTCTCTTTATCTTTTTCTTCCGAATACATGTACTTCCCTCCACAGTTAGCAAAAATCCATACTGATTACGTTATCATACATCAAAAAGGTTCGCAACTTCTAATACTTTTTAACCTTATCCAGTAGGCTTTTTGGCGCACTCGTGAATTGGTTAGTCTTTATAAATCGCTTGGATGTCATCGATAATAATTTCACCATTCGATTTATTTGCATCTTCTGTTTGCATATAGCGTACTGGTAAATCCATTTTAAGTGGATAAGATAGACCTGTCGGTACTTCTGCCGTTACGAATCTCCAATCCGTCCAGTTCACATTTTTATCAAAATCTAGATGAACTGTTTTACCAGTTGCATCTACCATTTGTGATCTTAGCCAGTTTCCTTTGCCATCACCTTTTACCCACATACCAATCTTTTTAGCAGGAGTGCTAATAGTTAACTTTGTTTTAGCACTTACATATGCACCTGAAGTGTCCGTTGTACCAGTAAAGTCATAAACTAGTTTAATAGCTTTTGATCCGTCTCTATCATTAGTAACAGATTGAACCGAAACAGATTTTGCTCGATCACTAGTAGCTTCATAGTTAAGGATACCTTTATTAAAGGATTCTAATATAGTTGGGGCACCATTCGATACTTTTAGTTGGATATTCGCTGTTTTTCCATCATAAGTTACTACACCTGCATACATACCTGGTTTCGCATTGACTACTTGCTTACCATTTGTAGTCGTTAAAATAGAAGAAGTTACTTTACCATTTCCTGATACAGCTACCGGATTCATATACTGATCGATTCCTTTAAGTGGTACAGACAAATCTGTATAGCTTTCTCCTTCGAATACTTCTAATACGTTTGATACGGGCATTATCGTTGCAAGTGCACCTGTTTTATATTGACTAATGAATAATAAAGAATTGGATACCGAACGCTCAATTCCGTCAGAAGGCTTGTTTTGAACAGTTACTTTACTATCACCTAGTTCTCTCGTAACTACTGTAGAAGAACCCCCACCATCGAATGTCATTGCGTAGGTTGCCCCTAAATCTTTCATTAGTTTAGCAGTATTTTGCAAAGTTAACCCTTTACTATCTGTTGATCTTCCATCGATAACCGCCGTGAAAATACTTCCATCTTTTTTAATACCTACAGCAGTTCGAGGTGCTACCCCAGCAACTTTAATCGTTTGTAATGTACCATTTTTCACTAAATGATAACGTCCGCTGACAGATTCTCTTACATCATTCCATTCAGCAGGAGTAAATTTTGTTGTAATCGCAATTTGGTCTCCTACTTGAACCGTTTGTAGAAACTCACTTGCAAAGTTATGTCCGGATAAAATAATTTCATCTTTGTTTAACTTAGCGTTCCCAACACCGGTAACATTTTCTAAAACAGTACCGACTAGTGTTTCAGATCCATTTAACTTTCCAGAATCTATTTTCACTCGAACTTCTGTACCGAGCTCATTTGTTCCTGTTGTTGCATTGAAGTCTCTTGTATAAATAACTAGATTGTTCGCTAATCGTTTTCTATTAACAGAACTAATCGCATATGATTGTTGCCCATTCACTGATACGTTCATCGCTACTTGAGGAGCACCAATTATTGCTTTGCCGTCTGCTTTAACTCCTAACACTGCTAACTCACTAGCCGGCGTTTGCGATGTAGAGACAATGGATCCGTCCATCATCATTAAATCGATTGGTTGTCCTTGTTTATCGAAGTAATCTGCGTTCACTCCAGCAACTACGTGATAAGAATCATTTTGTTCCACGCTATTTGCTTGAGAGGATGTTGTTTCTAGTCCCACTAATTGATCTTTTGCAAGCTCTGTTTTTAGTCCGACATTAGTAGTTTTCCCATCATATTCGATTACAAATACATTTTGAGCACCAATTGCACCGTCTATATCGAAGTATTTTTTACGAATACCAGGAGCAAGTTGTGTAACCGCCTGACTCAATACTTTACCACCCGTTAAAGTCGGTGTAGCTTCAGTTGGAAATAACTGTAATGAGTTATTTCCGCTTGGTGCTGTCGTTCCTTCTGCATTTGCTAATTCTTTTAGTTTTGCTTTGGAAGGTGTCTTATACTCGACATAACCGGCCATTTTCGTAATGTACATGCCTCCACCAAGGCCATATTGACCTCCGTATAAATTATCATATCTATAGACACGGTATTGCTCACCTTTTTTTAATACTCGTTCGAACACTAAACCTGCATCCGTACGCTTCCATAAGTTGATTGGTTTGACTACTTTAATTTTCCCAACTTGACCAGGAACCATTAATATACCGTCCCAATAAACTTTAGTTGTAGCAGCTTCTGCCTGATTTGGTTGAAAAAGAGCGCCAGTGACGATTGCAAACACGATAAAAAGGTATAGCAATTTTTGTTTCATTTAGTTATATTCTCCTTCAATTCCTTGAGCAATTATTTTTACTCGTTTTGTTGTTACTTTCTATTTTTTTCAATTGTATACTTCCATAAATTACTTCCTTCGTAATAATAAAGGTTCCCATCGACATCTTTTACGAGTCCATAAACTCCTTTATCTTTCAACCATTCTACTTCTAAATTATCTTTTCTCACTTTAAATAGTTTTCCTTCGACACTTCCGTAAATATAGCCATCATTACTATCTATAATTTGTGCATTTCGGAATCTACCAGAAATCAGTGGTAATAATTCGACCGTTCTAACGTCTGTAAATTCATCTGTATAAACGAATAGTTTCCCATCCGCCATACCCCATACTTTATTATTGCTATCTACTAATAAACTTGTAATCATACTTGAGTCAAATGGTAGTTGAATGTATGTTTTATTTTCTGGGTTACTTCTATTAAAATAGAATAATCTTGCTCCCCTTGGGTTAACTTGCTGATTCGCATGAATAGAAGTTCCACCAAAAATTTGTGTTCCTCTACTAACTAGTGACACGATACTTTGGTTATATATATAATTTTCATATATTTCCATTTTTTCATTTACCGTATCATAGAAAGCAAGCGCACCGCCACCAACACTTGCATCTGGTAATGTGCCGAATATAATTTCTTTCCCTTGATTAAAAGGTGCAACTGCAGTCGTTCTTTCTTGCCCGAATTCACTCATCCGAATAACTTCTTTTGGGTTTACAGTTTCCCATGGAAGGGAACGATCATAAACTAGTACTCTAGCAAGTGGATATGCTCCGATATACAATTTATTGTTTATATCAAACATAGACTCTATTTGGCTAATATTTCGATATAATTCTTTCTTTCCAGTTGCAACATCATATACACCAAGACCACCGGACATATATCCATTAGCAAATATTTTCTTACCATCTTCGCTAGAAGCTAGTGTATATAATTCTACCGGTTGTTCTGGTAAGTCAAATTGATAATACTGAATTTCTCCTGTTTGTGGATTGTATTCAAATAATTGACCTAGATTATCGACCATTCCAGATAGAAGCCATTCTTTCGGTTCTTCGAAGATAGTCTCAGTAGTTAGTTGTTCCTCGATAATCGGTGCTTCCACATTTACCTTGTTGTCTGTCGAAGTTGCTTGTGACTGAATTTCTTTGAGAGATTTCTCACTGAATATTTTTTCAAAAAGTGATACCAGGTCTGTTTGCTCATCTTCTGTTTTTTTCGTTTCTTTTAGGATAAAGTCCAGATTAATCGCTTCTGTCCCTTTTGGTAAATATAAACCAAGCTCCGTATGCGCTTTTGTTTCGAAGTCATACCGGATTAATTGCTGCGCTTTTGTATAGTATAGAGACTTTCCATCTGGTGATAACGTAGAAACAGTTTTTGAACTCAACTCAAACTCATCCACAATTTTCAATGTCTTTCTATCAAAAACTACTGCTATATTAGATGGATGCAATCTTGCAATGACATACTCATCCGTTAACACTAAATCCTGCGCGTACTTTTCCGACATGTATTTTGCTGGTAAAAAAGATGTGAAGTTTTTCGTGCCAGGCTTCTTTACTAATAAATCCATGGAAGAACCGATCGATACGTAAATTTCATCTTTTTTCTCATCTGCAACGATTGCTTTCACAAATTCTTTTCTTTTTCGAATTTGTCCAAACTCTTCTATTTTTTTCGTTTCTGTGTCAAACGCTACTAGTGAGCCTCCGTATGCTGACCCAGCATATAATTTATGTCCAGAGACGATTAAATCTTGAATAGAAGTATCGCTTTTATTGGAAAAAATAGCTCCATGATTTTCAAAAACTTCCGTATTTGGATCATAGCTATATAGAACACTTGAAACAGATCCACCTACCCAAAGCTTTCCATTTTCATCTACATCAAGACCCCAAGCACTTTTAGAATCCTCTAACGTAAATGTATGTATAGTTTCCTTTGTTTTATAATCTACTATAACTAATGCCGCTGGAGCTCCATGCATGATGTAATAAATGAAATACTCACCTTTATCATTTGCGGCAATTTTAGATGAAATAGCAGATGATTTGAAAATCATTGGACCTAAGTTTTCATATCCTTCTTGGATAACTTCTTCCGCTGGTCCTTCCTCTATCGCGTCTTCTAACCATTCTTCTACGCTACCCTCGACCTCAATTACTTCTTCCCCGGTTCCTACCGGTTGTACTACTACTTCTTCTAAAGCTGTGTTTGTTTTTAGTAATTCTTCAGCATTTGCCACACTATTTAATGGTGTAGCTAACATGGCAGCCATCACTGGAATATAAATTTTCTTCAAATTAAAACCCCCTCATCTATATTTTAACATTAACATCTATTGGTAACATTTAAAACTTATAGTTGTAATATAATTGAAACATTAGCAAATCAGCTGGAAAATGCTTGCCCGTTTAATTCATGATATAATAGGCAATGGAATTTAAAAGTAGGGAGAATGAACATGTTACATTCTATTAAGAAAATGATTTCTGGTGAAATAATTGAGTTAAAGCAACTCAAAAAAATAGTATCCAAGATTAACGCGTTGGAAGATTCATTTACAAATAAAACCGATATAGAGCTTCAAACATATACAACTAGTTTTCGTGATCAATTAAATAATGGAGCAACTCCTGAAGAAATCATGTTGGAAGCATTTGCGGTCGTACGCGAAGCTTCGAAACGTGTGTTAGGTATGCGACACTATGATGCACAGTTAATGGGTGGAGCAGTATTAACTCAATCTCAAATTGCTCAAATGCAAACGGGAGAAGGTAAAACATTAGTTGCAACGCTACCTGCGTATGTGATGGCTTTACACGGTAAAGGAACGCATATTATTACAGCCAATGAATATTTGGCAAGTCGAGATTTTGAACAAATGAAGCCGTTATTTGAGTTTTTAGGCTTAACAGTTGGTTTGAATATTTCCGGTATAGAGAATGAGGAGAAACAAGCTGCCTATAACTGCGACATTACATATGGTACTGGGACAGAATTTGGCTTTGATTATTTAAGAGATCATATGGTACAAAGCGAAGAACAGCTTGTGCAGCGACCACTTTTTTATGCATTAATCGATGAAGTAGATAGCATATTGATAGATGAAGCAAGAACTCCTTTGATTCTAGCAGGGAAATCCCACGAAAGCTTGAATTTGTTTCCAATTATGCAGCTAGTTATTAGTTCGTTCAAAGACGAAGAAGATTACAATTATTACCCAGAGACGAAACAAATCGTGTTGTTGGATAATGGTGCAGATCGCCTAGAAGAAGCATTTGGCATTGATAATGTATATGACCGAGAGCATCGTGAATTTATGCATATTGCAATGCAAACACTTCGAGCAAAAGTAGTTATGCGTAAAGACGTAGACTATATTGTAAAAGACGACAAAATTATGATTGTGGATCCATATACTGGACGTATTATGGAAGGTCGTACATTTAGCGATGGACTTCATCAAGCAATCGAAGCGAAAGAAAAAGTTTCCATTAAAGAAGAAAATAATACACAAGCTTCTATTATGATTCAACATTATTTCAGATTGTACAAACATGTATCTGGAATGACCGGTAGTGCAGTTCCTTCACGCGATGAGTTTTGGGAAACATACAACTTACGCGTAACGGAAATACCGACAAATAAACCAAACAAACGCATCGATATGGAAACGCTCGTCTATTTAACGTATGAAGATAAAATGAAAAAAATTGTAGAAGAAACGCAAAAATACCATAAAATGGGTCGCCCTGTTTTGATCGGAACGACTTCTATCGAACAGTCGGAAAAACTTTCTTCCTATTTAAATGACCTTGAAATCGAACATTCGATACTTAATGCAAAAACAGTAGAAGATGAAGCAGAGTTAATTTCGCAAGCGGGACAAATGAATAAAATCATGCTCGCAACGAATATGGCTGGGCGAGGAACAGACATCACTTTAGGGGAAGGCGTTGCTGAACTAGGTGGTCTGCATATTATTGGGACGGAACTTCATAGTAGTGCCCGAATTGATATGCAGCTTCGTGGTCGTGGTGGACGTCAAGGAGATCCAGGTAGCTCGCAATTTATCATTTCATTAGAGGACGAGTTATTCCACTATTATGATGAAGAGGAATTTACTAAATACAAAAATAAGTTGAAAACGGATGAGACTGGCTTAGTTATTTCATCTAATCCAACGAAGTTTGTGTATAATGTTCAAAATGTAATCGAAGGTATGCATTTCTCGAGTCGATCTCATTTATTGAAATTAGATGATATTAATAACGATCAACAACGCGTTATGTATAATTACCGAGAAAAGGCGTTAAAAGTAGAAAATATGCAAATGCTTATTATTGATGCTATGCATGAACGCCTAAACACTCTACTCGACGAACTTACGGATTCGAATTTAAATGATGTGCATGAGTCGGGTATTATAAACGAGATAATGGATGAGATTAAAATCATTTCAATGCTAACATCGTATGAAGAGGATGCATTTTCTTCTTTAAATTCGGAAAATAAAGAGCAGTTGAAGGAAGCGTTAGAAGCTGTTTATGAGAAAGCTTTTGAGATTGTCAATTTAACAAGTAGTGATAGCGAAGAGTGGAGAAATATTCAATCTTACTATACGGAGACGTTAGACCGTTTGTGGATTGGACATCTAAATAATCTGCATCATTTAAGAGAAGGTATCAGCATTCGAGGGTATGGTCAAGAAGATCCATATCGCTTATACTCGTTCGATGCGCTTCATTTATTCCAAGAAATGCTTCATACATTCTTTAGAGATGCGATTCGGTATAATTTCCAAGTGAATGGTGTTAATAAGGAACAATAGATTCTAGCATATTATGGGCAGGAAGTGTCTTTCTACTTCCTGCCCTTTATAATTGTAAAAACACAGTCTGGTATTCGTGTCAGATGATCAAGATAAATAGATAGTTTAGGGATACTGCGTGGTAGTGGGTTGAAAATGAGTGTCCGCTGGGATTTCCGCTGCTGGGCGGACGCTTTCCGTGGGGTGAGCGATGAGCCTTCACCGCCGCGCCTGCACGCGTCCGTTGTGAAGTCTCATTTTGCTCACTTGATCCCACTGGAGTCGCCTCCCAGCAGCGAAAATCCATGGGAATTGCTTGCTAATTTTGCGTCTACTGTTATCAAAGCTTTAAATTGATCAGATTCACTACGCAATATTTATTAAAGCTTATTAGAAAATACTTTCTCCAAATAAGTAGAGTATTTACTTAGGATAAAGTTCGTTTCATACAACTATTTATTGGTATGAGACCTCGTATTCATCGTCGTCTCACTCCAAGTAAACTTGTTATTTTAAGAATTGGTT
>NZ_VDGG01000073.1 GCF_006861775.1 Psychrobacillus soli
AAGTAAGTAAGATCCCTCAAAGACGATGAGGTAGATAGGTTCGGGGTGGAAGCGTGGCGACACGTGCAGCTGACGAATACTAATCGATCGAGGACTTAACCAAATGTATTTATTTGTTGAAAATGTCTTTTATCCAGTTTTGAGTGAACAAGCACTCAATTAGTCTAGTGATGATGGCAAAGTCCAGTGTGGGCAAGGGTATGGCTTGTGCCTTCAATTCGAGAAAACGCGGCTACCATCATGGGGGTTTCCCCCTGTGAGAGTAGGACGTCGCTGGGCACTAATAAAGAAGTCGTTATCGAGTAATCGATAACGACTTCTTTTTGTTATGCTTTAGAAAATGAAAAAAGTTAGATGATAGAACCTTACTTAATTATATTTAAATAGAAGGCATCTTATATTTTGTTATTTGTAGTATTACTTAGAGATACATTCTCTCAACTCTTGCTCTTAAAGTAAATGTTAAGCCTCGAAAAATAAGATCCAAATAAAGTTTTTTTATAACTTTTGCTTATTTAGCATATACAAGTATACATTCTAAAAACTATCTCACATAAATCAAATGACTTGTACATGTATAAAAAAAGAAATATTGTATAGTTAAGACGAATGAAGGAGTGTTAAAAATGACATCAGTTTATGAATTTACAGCTAAGAATATAAAGGGTGAAGATGTATCTTTAGACGAGTTCAAGGGTAAACCATTAGTAATCGTAAACACTGCAAGTCATTGTGGATTTACACCGCAGTTCACTGAACTTCAGAAGTTATATGAAGAATATCATGATAAAGGACTAGAAATATTGGGTTTTCCTTGTAGTCAATTTAACAATCAAGAGTTTGAGGATATTGACAGTACATTGGAATATTGTCAACTAAATCATGGTGTTACTTTTCCTATGTTTGCAAAAGTAGATGTTAAAGGGAAGGAAATACATCCATTATTTCAATTTCTTACTACGGAGCAAAAAGGATTTTTATCTAATAACATAAAGTGGAATTTTACGAAGTTTTTAATCGATAAAGAAGGAAAAGTGGTAGGTAGATATGCACCGCAGACAGCTCCACTAAAAATGGAACAAGATATTCAAAAGTTTATTTGATAGAAAAGTCGGAATTAATGTTTAATTTAAGTGTTCTTGACACTAGACGTACACGCTGATAACCTTGTAATAATATTCAGTTATAGAAGGAGGAAATTAGAAATGTGGGAGTCTAAATTTCAAAAAGAAGGTTTAACATTTGATGATGTTTTGTTAGTTCCAGCTCAATCAGAGGTATTGCCAAAAGATATTAATCTTTCCGTTCAATTGACGAAGAAAGTAAAGTTGAACATCCCGGTAATTAGTGCTGGTATGGATACTGTGACGGAAGCTAAAATGGCGATTGCGATGGCTCGACAAGGTGGATTAGGTATTATTCATAAGAACATGAGCATTGAAGAACAGGCAGAGCAAGTTGAGACAGTTAAACGTTCTGAAAATGGGGTTATTACAGATCCTTTCTTCTTAACACCAACTCATCAAGTGTATGATGCAGAACACTTAATGGGGAAATACAGAATTTCTGGAGTTCCGATTGTAAATAATGAAGAAGATTTAACATTAGTCGGCATTATTACAAATCGCGATTTACGCTTTATCCAAGACTATTCTTTAAAAATTGATGAAGTAATGACAAAGGAACATTTAGTGACAGCACCAGTTGGTACTACACTCGAAGATGCAGAGAAAATTTTACAACAATATAAAATAGAAAAATTACCAATTGTAGATGATAATGGCATGTTAAAAGGATTAATCACAATTAAAGATATTGAAAAAGTGATTGAATTCCCAAATGCAGCGAAAGATCATCTTGGTCGTTTACTAGTAGGAGCAGCAGTTGGTGTAACGAAAGATACAATGCTTCGTGTAGAGAAACTCGTAGAATCACAAGTAGATGTCATTGTTATTGATACTGCACATGGTCATTCTCAAGGAGTTATGGATACAGTAAGGAGTATTAGAGAAGCTTATCCAGAGTTAGATATTGTTGCTGGAAATGTAGCAACTGGGGAAGCAACTCGCGCATTATTTGAAGCAGGTGCGGATGTTGTTAAAGTAGGAATTGGACCAGGTTCTATTTGTACAACTCGTGTAGTTGCAGGAGTCGGTGTTCCACAAATTACAGCAGTTTATGACTGTGCAACAGAAGCTCGTAAAGCAGGTAAAACGATTATTGCAGACGGAGGAATTAAGTACTCAGGAGATATTGTCAAAGCTCTTGCTGCAGGTGGACATGTTGTCATGCTAGGAAGCTTACTTGCTGGAACAACTGAAAGCCCAGGAGATACAGAAATTTTCCAAGGTAGACGCTTTAAAGTATACCGTGGAATGGGTTCAATTGGCGCAATGGAAAAAGGTTCAAAAGATCGATATTTCCAAGAAGATGCGAAAAAGTTAGTTCCGGAAGGTATTGAAGGTCGTCTTCCATACAAAGGACCACTTTCCGATACAATTCACCAACTACTTGGTGGTGTTCGTGCAGGAATGGGCTACTGTGGTACAGGAAATTTAGAGGATTTACGTGAGAATGCACAATTCATTCGCATGACAGGTGCAGGGCTTCGTGAAAGTCACCCACATGATGTTCAAATTACGAAAGAAGCTCCAAACTATTCTATTTCTTAAGGTTTACGTATAAATCGAAACTTTTGCACTCATTCGACGTCATAGTCTAGGTCGAATGGGTGCTTTTTTAATTACATAAGCCCTCTTATGGATAAAGTATGTTAAAATGAGCATTGAGAAAAACTAATAGTGGAGGTACAGTAGTGAAGAAAGTTTGGATGACATCAGTGATTAAGTGGCTAGTACTTCCGATGTTTCTTGTTTCAGTTATATGTGGAATGCCGACTGCTACAAAAGCAGAAGAAAGTTTAAATTTAAACGTCGATGCTGCAATATTAATCGACGCTGAAACAGGTAAAATTCTGTATGAAAAGAATGCAGATGCATCTTTAGGTATTGCTAGTATGACGAAAATGATGACGGAGTATTTACTATTTGAAGCGATTGAATCGGGAAAAATTACATGGGATCAACAATACTCTGTAACGGATTATACATATAAAATTTCTCAAAATCGTAGTTTAAGTAATGTTCCTCTTCGACAAGACGGTAGTTATTCAATTCGAGAATTGTATGAAGCAATGGCTATTTATTCTGCCAATGCTGCAACCATTGCTATCGCAGAAACAATTGCTGGTACGGAAGAGAATTTTGTGAAATTAATGAATGAAAAAGCGAAAGAAATGGGCTTAGTAGGTTATAAATTTGTCAATTCTTCCGGTTTAAATAATGAAGATTTGCAAGGGATGCATCCAGCAAGTACAGGAGCATCTGATGAAAATATAATGCCTGCTAAATCAGTAGCAAAATTGGCTTATTTGTTAATGAAAGATTATCCTGAAGTATTAGAAACAACGAAAATTCCTAAAAAAACATTCCGTGAGGGTACTTCTGATGCTATTGAAATGAGTAACTGGAATTGGATGTTACCGGGATTAGTTTTTGAATACGAAGGTGTAGATGGTTTAAAAACGGGTACGACAGAATTTGCAGGACATTCGTTTACTGGGACAGCTACAAGAAATGGTATGCGTGTAATTGCCGTTGTCATGAAAGCCGTAGATGCAAATGGCATGGGTTCGTATAAAGCACGTTTTGATGCTACGAAAGCATTATTTGACTATGGATTTGCTCAATTTTCAAAAGAAGAAATTGTTCCAGCTGGATATAAAATCCCGGAACATGAAACATTATCTGTTGAAAAAGGGAAAGAAGATACAGTAGCCATTGCTGTAAAAGATCCAATTTCAATGGTCATTAAGACAAATGAAAAAGAATTGTACAAGCCTGTATTTACAGCAGAAGCAGAAAAATTAGAAGCTGCTATTGAAAAAGGTACAGTAGTAGGAAAAGTACATCTAGAAAAAACTGAAGGAACAGACTATGGTTATATTCTTGATCAGGCGACAGAAGTGGATGTTGTAACGACTGAAGCAGTAGAACGGGCAAGTTGGATTAGCTTAATGTTCCAAGGTATCGGGAAATTCTTCGGTAATTTGTGGAGTAGCACAACTGATTTTATCGGTGGACTATTTTAACTAAAAAAGCACTGTAAACTCGAAACATCGGGTTTTACAGTGCTTTTTTCAATGAGAAAGTTATAAGTACCGGACATTTCGTTAACTTTCTCCGGTGAACAAAAGGAATGTCACTATTTTTTAAAAGCGTAATAAAGGGGTACAGGTATCAGAGCTTTAAATTGATCAGATTCCCTACGCAATATTTAGTAAAGCCAATTAGAAAATGCTTTCTCCGAATAAGTAGAGCATTTGCTTAGGATAAAGTTCGCTTCATACAACCATTTATTGGTAGGACACCTCGTATTCATCTTCGTCTCGCTCCAAGTAAACCTGTTATTATAAGAATTGGTTGCTTTCACTAGCAATTTGGTTGCTCTCGGATTTGATTTGATTNTTTACACATTCGAAAAAACTGTATAAAATTTTGTTTTTTACGAGTCGAAGTGGATAAGTAAGCCATTTCTGTTGATTTTCGCTGCAGGCGGAAATCATAGCGGTCACTAGCCAACGCACTATCTCTATACTGTGCAAACTATCCTTTATTATAGTAATTTTTTTATTTCTAGAGCGTCCATAAGTTGTTCAATGGAAGTTTCAAGATTTTCAGCTTCGATACCGCCAAATCCTAAAACAATTTTTGGTTTTTCAAATGGATTCTGTTTAGTAGAAACATATTCTTGTATGCCATGTATACGTATACCTGCTTGTTTTGCACGTGCAATCAGTTCACTTTCCGGTTTCATTGATTGGAAGGTTAATAAAAGATGCATACCTGCTTGTTCTCCGGAAATTGTAACGAGTGGATCATATGCTGCAATTGTTTTTGTTATAATTTCTAACTTGCGTTTATAAATTTTTCGCATTTTATTTAGATGTTTTGCAAAATAACCTGATTCCATGAACTTGGCGAGTATTTGCTGATCTATTCGAGGTACTGTAGCAGCGTAATAAGAATATTTTTGTTTATACTGTGCAATAAGCTGTTTCGGTAAAACTGCATATGCAATCCGAAGGGAAGGCATTAATGACTTTGAAAATGTACTTAAATAAATGACACGTTCGTTTTGATCGATTCCTTGTAAGGAAGGAATTGGTCTACCGGTGTATCTAAACTCACTATCATAGTCATCTTCTATAATGTATCGATTTTCTGATTGATAAGCCCAAGCAAGTAATTGTGTCCTACGGGTAGCAGAAAGAACAGCCCCTGTAGGAAACTGATGGGAAGGTGTTACATACATAACCGTAGCATTCGATCGTTCTAATTGTGAAATGAGGACTCCTTCGTTATCTACTAAAATTGGTACGGTTTTTTCCTTGTCTTCGAAAAGTAAGTGATGGGTAAGGGGATAACCGGGATTTTCAATTCCATAAATAGCTTCTGTCCCAAGTAAACGAATAATTAAGGGCATTATTTGCTCCGTTCCAGATCCCAGAATGATTTGCTCTGGTGTGCACTTAACACCCCTAGATTGATACAAATAGGAAGAAATTTGTTGTCTTAATACGTAATCCCCTTGAGGATGTCCAAGTGAAAGAACATCTTTATTGGATTCACTAATAATCTCTTTGGAATATTTTCTCCAAATTGTAAACGGAAAAGAATCCATGTCAATTTTCCCGGGAGAGAAATCAACGGAATAGATATCTGTTGTACTTTCATCTTGAACTATAAGAGGAGGATTTTGTTCCAACAACGCAAGTTCCTCTAAGTTTTGTATAAAAAAACCTTTTCTTGATTCAGAAGAAATAAATCCTTCCGAAACTAGTTGACTATATGCAAACTCTATAGTTGTTTGACTAACTGCTAAATATTCAGCTAGCTTTCTTTTAGAAGGCAGTTTGGCTCCTTCTTCAATTCTTCCATTAATAATTGCGTTTTTTATTTCTGTATAAAGCTGTTCATATAACGGGATTAGAGAGTCCTTTTCGAGCTGGAACATAAGAAAGTCCATTTTACCACCTATCTGACCACTTCAATTTAATGATTTCTGGTACTTTTCAAATGGTCATATTTTATTATACTAAACATTATAACAATTTGGAGGGGAAAATAATATGACAATCAATCAAACAGGTACAGATAGAGTAAAACGTGGAATGGCGGAAATGCAAAAAGGTGGCGTTATTATGGACGTTATCAATGCAGAGCAAGCAAAAATCGCAGAAGCAGCAGGAGCTGTCGCAGTAATGGCGTTAGAACGTGTACCTTCAGATATTCGTGCAGCAGGCGGTGTTGCTCGTATGGCAGATCCGCGCATTATGGAAGAAGTCATGGGTGCAGTAACTATTCCAGTAATGGCGAAAGCTCGTATTGGGCATATTACAGAAGCTCGTATTCTTGAAGCAATGGGTGTCGATTATATTGATGAATCCGAAGTATTAACACCTGCAGATGAAGAATATCACTTACGTAAAAGTGAATTTACAGTACCGTTTGTATGTGGATGTAAAGATTTAGGGGAGGCGGCTCGTCGTATTGGGGAAGGAGCTTCCATGCTTCGTACTAAAGGAGAACCGGGAACAGGGAATATCGTAGAAGCTGTTCGTCATTTACGTAAAGTGAATGCACAAGTTCGTAAAATTGTTCATATGAACGAAGATGAACTTATGACAGAAGCAAAAATATTAGGAGCACCGTATGAGGTGTTACTACAAATTAAACATAATGGTAAATTGCCAGTTGTAAACTTCGCAGCAGGTGGCGTTGCAACACCAGCAGATGCTGCTTTAATGATGGAGCTTGGAGCAGATGGAGTATTTGTTGGTTCAGGTATTTTTAAATCAGAAAATCCAGAGAAATTTGCACGTGCTATTGTAGAAGCAACAACACATTATCAAGACTATAACTTACTTGTAGAAATTTCAAAAGACTTAGGGATTCCAATGAAGGGAATCGAAATTTCTCGTTTATCTGCTGGGGAACGCATGCAAGATAGAGGGTGGTAATATGGTTAAAATAGGAGTTTTAGCTCTTCAAGGAGCGGTAAGTGAGCATGTTCGTTCTATTGAGGCTTGCGGAGTGGAAGCAATAATCGTAAAAAGTACAGACGAGTTAAATCTTGTAGATGGCTTAATCTTACCAGGTGGAGAAAGCACAACGATGCGTAAACTTATGGATCGACATGACATACTTACACCTGTAATAGAATTTGCTCAAGCAGGAAAGCCTATGTTTGGTACTTGTGCTGGACTTATATTACTTGCAAAAGAAATAGTTGGGTATGATTTTGCACATATCGGTGTATTAAACGCTACAGTAGAGCGTAATTCTTTTGGTCGCCAAGTAGATAGTTTTGAAACACAACTTGAAGTAAAAGGCATAGCAACTGATTTTCCTGCTGTTTTTATAAGAGCCCCGCATATTGTGGAAGTTGAACCAAATGTAGAAATACTTGCAACGCACGAAGGAAAAATAGTTATGGTTAGACAAGGACATTTACTTGGATGCTCTTTTCATCCCGAGTTAACAGTAGATCATCGCATTACTGCCTATTTTACTGAAATGGTAAAGGAATCGCTTGCCAAAAAAGCAACTGTATAGTAAAGTATGAGTAATTTCATGATTAAAAAACGATGATAGGAAGTAGTAACAAGCACGTTTTTTCTAGAGAGTCAGCGGCTGGTGCAAGCTGATATAAACACTTGTGAATCCGTCCTTTGAGTTGAACGGCTGAATTTTAGTAAGTCGTTTCCGGTTGAAAAGCCGTTATTTTACAAGTGGATTTGACATATGGTCAAGTCAATCAGGGTGGCAACGCGGGTATGCTCTCGTCCCTTTTATATGGGATGAGGGCTTTTTTGTCGTTTTTTTATTAAAAATTAGGAGGAATTATACATGTTAGATGTGAAATTTGTACGAGAAAATTACGAAACAGTAAAAGCGAAGCTAGCAAAACGTGGAGAAGAAATTTCTGAATTTGATCAATTCCAACCGTTAGACCAAAAGCGAAGAGAACTAATTGCTAAAACAGAAGTGCTAAAAGCGGAACGAAATGAATTCTCTCAAAAAATTTCAGAGATGAAACGTAATAAAGAAAATGCCGATGATATTATTGCTCGTATGCGTGAAGTTGGCGATGAGATTAAAGTATTGGATGACGAATTACGAGCAGTGGAAGAAAAGTTCGATCATATGATGATGCGCATCCCAAATATTCCACATGATAGTGTTCCTATTGGTGATTCAGAAGACGATAATGTGGAAATTCGTACATGGGGAGAAGTTCCTTCATTTGACTTTGAAACGAAAGCACATTGGGATATTGCAACGGATTTGAAAATAGTCGATTTTGAACGTGCAGCAAAAGTTACGGGAAGTCGTTTCGCTTTTTATCTTGGTTTAGGAGCAAGGCTTGAGCGTGCATTAATAAACTTTATGATGGATTTGCATTCAGAAGAGCATGGCTATGAAGAGATGCTTCCACCATACTTAGCTAATCGTACAAGTTTAACAGGTACTGGGCAGCTGCCGAAGTTTGAAGAAGATGCATTTTTAATAAATGAAGAGGACTACTTCTTAATCCCTACGGCAGAAGTTCCGGTAACAAACTTTTACCGTGATGAAATTCTAGACGGGGCAGCATTACCACAAGCATTTACTGCCTTTAGTGCTTGTTTCCGTTCAGAGGCAGGATCTGCCGGACGTGATACAAGAGGTTTAATACGTCAGCATCAATTTAATAAAGTGGAGCTTGTTCGTTTTGTGAAACCAGAAGAGTCTTACGAGCAGTTAGAGTTACTTACTGGTCATGCTGAAAAAGTGTTGCAGTTATTAGGTTTACCATATCGCGTGCTTCATATGTGTACGGCAGATTTAGGATTTACTGCTGCCAAAAAATATGATTTAGAAGTTTGGTTACCAAGTTATGGGGAGTATAAAGAGATTTCTTCTTGTAGTAACTTCGAGGATTTCCAAGCTCGTCGTTCTGGTATTCGCTTTAGAAGAGAAGCTGGTGCTAAACCTGAATACGTACACACATTGAATGGAAGTGGGCTTGCACTAGGTCGCACAGTGGCTGCAATTTTAGAAAACTACCAACAAGCAGATGGAACAGTAGTTGTTCCAGAAGTTTTAGTACCATATATGGGCGGTAAAACAGTTATTAAGTAAGATGAAAAGAACCAGAGATGCTATACGCGTTTCTGGTTCTTTTTTTGTGCTCGGAGATTCCGAAAAAATTGAGTAAGTAGACTACCACATTCTTCTGCCAATACTCCTTCCGTCACTTCACATATATGATTGAATCTATTGTCATTTAAAAGTCGGTATAACGAATCTACACAACCTGCTTTTGCATCTCTAGCACCGTATACTACTCGTGGAATACGGGATTGTAAAATAGCTCCTGCGCACATAGGACAAGGCTCTAGTGTGACATATAAAGTCGTTTCTTCCAATCGCCAGCTGCCAATTTTCGCGCACGCTTCTTGAATTGCTATTAACTCCGCATGGGTAGTGGCATTTTGAGTTGTCTCTCTTAAATTAAAAGCCTTTGCAATTACTTCATCTTTATATACGATAATAGCTCCGATTGGTACTTCTCCAATAGCAGCTGCTTTTTTCGCTTCTTCTACCGCTAAACTCATATAATGTTCATCCAATTTAAATCAGCCCCTTATGCATAGTGTAGCATGTTTTATTTACATACTGCATATTGTATGTGGAAGGAGTGATCGATTGATTTATATAGTGAAACAAGGAGATAGTTTATATGAGATAGCCAAGCATTTTGGTACAAATGTCGCAACGCTTGCTTCTATAAACGAACTTCCTGATCCAGATGTATTAGTCGTTGGTCAGGCACTTGTTTTACCATCTACCCCTAGTCCAGAACGGCCTATGATTGAAACAAACTTATACGTAGAATGGTATACCGAAGTACCATCACAAAATGTTATTCATCAAGTAGAGAAAAATGCAGACCAATTAACGTATATGATGCCATTTGCGTATGAAGTAAAGAGGGACGGCTCTTTACTTCCTATGAATTGGGGAAGTTTATCAGAAGTTGCGAAAACACATCAAGTAGAAACAGTTATTGTACTCGTAAATATTGAAAACTATGCATTTAGTGATACTTTAGCACATACCATTTTTACAAATGAAACCGTAAAGAATAATGTCTTTGCCCAAACAGTTGCAGAAGCAGAAAAAAGAGGCACGAAGCATATTCATGTTGACTTTGAGTATATAGATAAAGCGGACAGAGAAAATTATGTGACCTTCTTAAAAGAATTTAAGGATTTTGCGAAGGGATATGCCATTTCTGCAACCCTTGCACCAAAAACAAGTGCTGATCAAAATGGTAAATGGTACGGTGGATTCGATTATAAAGGAATTGGAGAAGTAGCAGATTTTGTTGTCATTATGACGTATGAATGGGGTTATAGTGGAGGCCCACCTATGGCAGTATCCCCGATTGGTCCAGTTCGAAAAGTATTAGAATATGCCGTAACAGAAATTGAGCCTAATAAAATCATGATGGGTCAAAATTTATATGGATATGACTGGACATTACCGTATAAACAAGGCAATCCAATCGCTAAAGCATTGAGTCCTCAACAAGCAATTCAATTAGCTAAAAATCGGAATGCTGCCATTGAGTATGATAAAGTTGCGCAAGCACCGTATTTTCATTATTGGCTAGATGGGAAAGAGCATGAAGTTTGGTTTGAGGATGCAAGGTCGATTGAAGCAAAGTTTAAACTGTTGAAAGAGTTAAAGTTATTAGGGATAGCCTATTGGCATAGTGGCTTTGACTTCCCGCAAAACTGGTATTTGCTACAAGAAATGTTTCGGGTGAATAAAAAATAGAGTATAGTTGTCTTTCTTTGGGAAAGGCAACTATATTCTATTTTTTATATTCGAGCTATGTTAAAATAAAGGGCACGATTTGAAATATTAGAGTGAGGGTAAAATAATGTCCATTCCATTTATTACGGTAGAAGGTCCCATAGGTGTTGGAAAGACCTCTTTAGCAAAGATAATTGCCACTAAGTATCAATTTGAATTGTTAAAAGAAATTGTGGATGAAAATCCTTTTTTAAATAAATTTTATGATGATATTGCCGAGTGGAGTTTCCAAACGGAAATGTTTTTTTTATGTAACCGATATAAGCAATTAAGTGATATAGACAAGAAGTATTTATCGAAAGATAAAGGAGTAATAGCGGATTATCATATTTTTAAAAATCTAATTTTCGCTAAACGTTCGTTAAATGAAGTAGAATATGAAAAGTATGAATCTATTTATCAAATTTTAACGAAAGATATGCCAGTTCCCAATATGGTTATTTATCTTGATGCAAGTTTAGACGTTCTTCTTAATCGCATTGATATGCGCGGAAGGGACTTTGAAAAAAAGATAAGCCCAGATTATTTACAGCAACTTTCCTCAGATTATCGGATGTTTATCAATCACTTTGAAAAAAAACATCCCAATATTCCGGTTCTAAGATTAGACGGAGACAAAATAGATTTTGTTCAAAATGGACAAGACTTACAAACAATATTAGATCAAGTAGATGCAACATTGCATAGAAGGAGTTTATAAGTATGAATTTAAGAGAGAAGTATGGCATCCCCTCAAATGCAGTTATTACAATTGCAGGAACTGTTGGTGTAGGAAAATCTACAATGACCAAAGCACTTGCGGATGCACTTCATTTTAAAACCTCTTTTGAGAAAGTAGATGCGAATCCATATTTAGATCGTTTTTATGAAGATTTCTCTAAGTGGAGTTTTCATTTACAAATTTACTTTTTAGCGGAGCGCTTTAAAGAACAAAAAAGAATGTTTGAATATGGCGGAGGATTTATCCAAGATCGTTCCATTTACGAAGACACAGGTATATTCGCTCAAATGCATAAAGAAAAAGGAACGATGGATCCAGTAGATCATGAAACGTATACGAGCTTGTTTGAAGCAATGGTTCTGACACCTTATTTCCCACATCCTGATTTATTGATTTACTTAGAAGGATCTTTAGATAATATTATTGATCGTATTCATGATCGAGGACGTCCGATGGAGCAACAGACACCTATTGCTTATTGGGAAGAAATGCATGGGCGTTATGAAAAGTGGATTGACTCTTTTAACGGGTGTCCAGTACTTCGCTTAAATATAAACGACTATGACATCGTACAAAATCCAGAAAATGTAGAAATGATTATTGCAAGAATTGGTCATTTTATAGAAAAAACCGCGATATTACGTAAATAATATAAAACCTCCCGCCAATTATAGGTGGGAGGTTTTAATATACATAATAATATTTAATTTTCTGATTAATAGGTACAAAGAAAAATTCGTTACCAATGCAACGAATTCAATCTCAAATTTATGCGTGTGTGTATTTAAAATGGAGGAGGAAGAGGGATTCGAACCCCCGCGCGGTATGACCCGCCTGTCGGTTTTCAAGACCGATCCCTTCAGCCAGACTTGGGTATTCCTCCGAAGTACAAGAACTAATTTATCATGCTTGAAAAATAAAGTCAATATATATCGTTATATTTTTGTTAAAAAAATAACTTGTCAATCATTGAGTAAATTTCTATGCAATCTGAATATAAATGTTCGTTTTCATTGATTTTTCTTTCTAAAAAAAGTATACTAGTAGATGCCGTGCTAGGTGGGAAGGTAGCGGTGTCTTGTAACTCGCAATCCGCTCTAGCGAGACTGAACTCCTTCTCTGAGGTTGAATACATGTAGGGTCTGGTCCTTGCACGTGATGTTGACGTTTGGGTCCTGCGCAATGAGTGCCCATGAACCATGTCAGGTCCGGAAGGAAGCAGCATTAAGTGGTGCTTTCTCATGTGCCGCGGGGTAGCCTAAGCCGAGTTAACGACAAGGGTGCCGCTTATGTGTTTCAAGCGAAGGAAGGTGCACGGCATTAAATTAACTGATCAACTCATTTGTCCATTGGACGAATGAGTTTTTTTGTGTTCGTAGGAAATAATAAAGTAGATGGTATCACACTATATAGAGATACTGCGTGGTAATGCGTTGAATAAAGTGTTCGCTGGGATTTTCGCTGCAGTCGAACGCTTTCCCCCGGGTGAGCGATGAGCCATCCCCGCCGCTTAGGTGTCGTAGGGATGTCTCATTTGCTCACAGAGGAACAAAGGCTAAGAGCGCCACATCGTGTGGCAACGCCTTCGTGACCAACATCCTGTTGGCCTCGGCAGGAGTCGTCGCCTACAGCGAAAATCAAAGGAAATTTCTTACATATCAGCTTCGGATCGTAAAAAACAAAATTTTATACAGTTTTTCAAAAGGGTGAATCCAGTAAATGGCATAGGG
>NZ_VDGG01000074.1 GCF_006861775.1 Psychrobacillus soli
TATTTTACTCATAATGATTTCTCCCGTTCAAAGTTCGTAAATTCTAGTATAACGGGGTTTTGAAAAAGAAAAAACCCCGAATAGCTACACTTTTTCTAAAGTGTCTACTATTCGGGGTTCAGTTCAGTTCTTAGTTTTACTCCTCTTTTAAATGAAAAGTGATTTCCGACGCCGCGGTATTTGCGTGGGTTTTCGCTTCTTCTAAACTACTACCGGTTGCAATTACATAAGCGTATCTATGACCCATAGATAAGGGAGGGATTAAAAGAGTTCCTATTCTAGGCTTCACGTAAACTTCTACGACCCCAGGAAATTTTTTAGCTCTTCCTTTTCCAGTCACTTTTTCTAATATTCCTTTCTTTGTGGAAACAACGTATTTGGTAAATACATACTTCTTATGTTTCGGTACTAACGCTGGGCTTTTTCCTAAAAATAATTTCAAGGTCTCTTCCACTAAACTAAATCCGAATGCCGCTTGAATCATTTTGTTCATGGCACCCCCAGAAATTCTTGGGTTAATCTCGATTAGTTTCCAACCATTGGTAGACAAGCGGATTTCTAAATGTAAAGCTCCATTTTCAATACCGAGTTCTGTAATAATAGACTGAAGAACCTGTTCAATTCCTGTTCTAATCCTTACAGGAACATTTGCAAGCACTCCATAACCCGTAATAATAAAACGCTTGTTTTTGGTGATTTCTTGTTCGATTACTCCTACAATACGTGCTTTATGCTTATGCACGAGTGCCTCAACCAAATATTGCTCACCTTCTATATATTCTTCTATCATAATGGAATTATCTGGGCTCTTATTTCGAAGACTTTCAATATGCTTTTCTAATTGCTCTTTTCCTGTAGCTAACAGTACGTCTTTAGATCCGGTTGATTTTGGGGATTTTACAATAATAGGAAAATTGAGCTGTTTACATATTGTATCAGTAGGAATTGACTCGTCCGGCTTGATCAAGAAAAACTTAGGAGTATAAGGTTGATCTTTTAAAGACAAACGTGTTTTCTCTTTATTTTCCATTATTTCAATGGCTGAAGACAAAAGGTAATTGTGACAAAATTCATCACAAAGAATGGATGCGGTATGAACAAAAGGATCAACAAAACTAACGATGGTTTTTATATCCACACCTTTTGTTTGTAACTTGGAAATTTCTTCTCTCATATTATCTAGATTGTTAGTGTTTACAGAAACCATTTTATGAACATCTGTGTACTCCTCTCTTTGTTGGATTTGCTTTTCGTTACTTGTGAAAAGGATGGTAAAGTACCCCATATGCTCAGCTGCTTTAATCGCTTCCCTGCTGGATCCCGATTTATTTGTACTTATAAAAATAATTGCTTTCAAACGATTCACTCCCCCCTATAAACACTGATTAATATGTTTCTTTCTATATGTATGACATTTTCTAGCTTTGGAATAGTTATGTATCACGCAATTAAGTTCCATTTATACAGTCAACTACAGTAAAAAAACATATTATGTATTAAGAAAGGAGTGTGAAAACTAAAATGAAACCTCATCCAGTCAGCTTTATAAGAACAATCATATCTGGTGAGTTAGTGCAAGGATCAGATGAAGTAACAGTACATTATGGAGCATACCGTTTAAAACAAATTAAGAGGGAAAATACTATCCTTTTTACAGATAAGAGAATTATAGATTGGAGAAGTCTAAAGAAATTTTTCCCTTTAGTGCTTGCAACAGAATGGAAATATAATAAAGATGAAATTCCTGAGAATGTAACTGTAATCCAAGTAACGAATGCGGACGAAGCATATTGGAAATTTGTTCGCTACTACCGCAGTAAATTTCAAATCCCTGTCGTAGCGATTACAGGAACGTCAGGAAAAACAACAACAAAGGAAATGATCAAGCATATTCTCTCAGCAGATAGAATAGTTACCGCCACAAGTCTTACAAGTAACTCTAGAACGGCAAATTTGCAATATCTATTGAACATAGATGAGGAAACCGATGCTGCTGTTTTTGAAACGGCTGTTGGTGCACCAGGGGATGTACTAAATGCAGGAGAATATTTCAAACCTACAATCGGAATCATTACAAACATCGGAGCACATCACCTCAATTATTGTAAAACGCTAGAAGGCTATATTGAGGCAAAAGGTGAAATGGTTAAAATCATTAATCCGACAGGAGTATTAATCATTAATAGGGACGATAGTAATACAAGTAAAATTGATTTGGAAAGTTTTCGAGGAAAGATTATAAAAATTGGAACCCATAGTACTTGTCATTTTCGAGCTCGTAATATTCAGTACGCTCAAGACGGCATGCAATTCAGTATAAAGCATAAGAAGAGAAACTATCAAATGTATGTACCAGGGTTCGGAGTTCATCAAGTTTATAATGCGCTTGCAGCTATAGCGGCTGTTTATGAAATGGGAGTGACTATCCCGGAGGCTGCTCATCACTTGAAAACATTTCGGAAATTTAATAAGCAACTTCAAGTGGTGGATGGTATAAACGACTCTGTAATTATTGATGATACATGGAGTATTACAACGACTTCATTGGAAGCAGCATTAAAAGTATTAAATGAAGTTGGAAAAGACAAAAAAAAGATAGCAATCATAGGTACAATTACTGATTTAGGTTCTTGGGGCTATACTATTCATGAGCAAGCCGGAGAGTTAATTTATCAGATAGGAGTGGATGTACTCATCACGATAGGGGAGCATGCGAGCATCATGGCAGACCATGCAGTAAAAAGGGGTTTAACCTCACCGGTTTATACATTCAGGAATGAAGTCCTCGTTTTAAATCTGTTAAATAAAATTGTAGACGCCAATACAATTGTTCTGATCAAGGGAGATATGTATAGCCAACCTATAATTGAATTAGCTTCAAAATTACGGAAGAAGAAATAATTTACCCTTGCACAAACTACTAGTTCAATTGATAAGGAAACTCCACTATATTGGTGAAAAATAAATTTAAAAAGATGGACAAACACTGTGCACGTTCCATACCTAATCATCAAAAAACAGATTTCATATTATAAAGAGGGAAGGAGGAGTACTATTGAAACCTTTACGCGTTAAAGAAATCCGAAATTTACTACAAGGGGAATTATTAAGTGGTTCCGAGCTTTGGAATGTAAGTAATGCTATTTACTATAATCGGCATGAACTAACAAAGCGAAATTCGCTCATGTTTGTAAGTAGAAGTGATTCTATTAACTGGCAAGAAATTAATAATAAGGGACCTTCTCTTGTGATTTCAGATAAGCCTTCCTCAGAATTGAAAGATGCTCTGTCGGATACAACAGTCATAAGAGTAAGAAGTCTTGTGCAAGCTTATTGGAAATTCATGGATTACTATAGAGGTCTTTTTCAAATACCAGTCGTTGCAATAACAGGGACATGTGGTAAAACTACAACGAAAGAAATGATCAAACATGTTTTAAGTAAAGATTGGAATGTCCAAGCATCCATTAGCAGTAAAAATGAACCGCGTCAATCTCTTCCTTATTTGATGGGCATTGCTGAAAATACAAATGCCGCGGTTTTTGAACTTGGGTTGGGGAATACAGGTAATATAAAACATCAGTGCATGATTTATCAGCCTACAATCGGAATTATTACAACTATCGGCGTCCATCATTTAGATGGTTGCGGAAATCTGGAAGGATATATAAGAGCGAAATCAGAAATAGTGGATGGTATAAAGCGAAACGGCACGTTAATACTAAATGCCGATGATTTGAATACAAAAAAAGTTCCTTTGCAGTCGTTTAAAGGAAAAATAGTTTATTTTGGGGTAAGTGAGGAGTCTAATATTAGAGCTTCTAATATTAGATTCGCAAAAAGTGGAATGGATTTTCAAATTCATATTTCGAATAAAAAATATAATGCTTTTATACCGGGTTACGGTGAACATCAAGTATATAACGCACTTGCTGCAATCGCAGCTGTAAATGAAATGGGTATGGATATAAATGAAGCCATTTCACGTTTAGCGACCTATAAAAATATGACAAGACACCTAGAGTTTTCAAATGGAATAGGTGGAAGTACAATTATAGATGATACTTGGACAAATAATCCTACATCTGTGGAAGCTGCATTAAAGGTGTTAGATTCCATTGGGCAGGGGAAAAATGTCATCCTTGTACTCGGCGATATTAAGCGATTAGGGAATTTTGAAAAGAAATATCACCGCGAGATTGGAAGTATGGTTGCGAAAAGAAACATTCATACGCTGATTACAATAGGGAGCAAAGCAGAAGAAATAGCAAATCAAGCAAAGAAAGATGGGACAGAGGCAAAAGTCCATATTTTTAAAGATGTCACTGGTGTCATCGATGTTTTAAAGCCCATGCTTGACGGAAATTCCATTTTGTTGATAAAAGGCCCAATGTCGAGCCGATCAATGATTGACTTTGCCAATAGTTTGAAAGAAAATAAAAAAAAATAGTAGAGTGATTAAAAAAGAAGCATTCGCACAAATATGCCTGGAATGCTTCTTTTGTTTTCGCTTAGGAATTGATGAAAATCTAGAGACGGCCATAAGAACACCGAAAAAGAGGGAAGAGAAGTGGTAGATCCCTTCTCTTCCCTCTTAAATATTTGCCGGTAATAGTTTGGTCGATGTGCTGTCCAAAGCAAGATTGAAACAATGTAGACAAGATACACTTAAAGAACGCGTTTTGCCGTTATATAATGCTGATTATAATAATCAACAAATAGCACTCTTGTTAGAACACCGTTTGAATTTGGAATAATGATACGATGATCTCCTGCGTATATTGCTACCATAGTTGGTGTTTTAGATCCTTTGGTACTGTTAAAGAAAACCAAATCACCTTTCTTTAAGTTGGAGCGGGAAATGGTTGTCCCTTTCTTCATTAGTTCTTTCATATTTGTTGTACCTAATTTAACGCCATTAGTTTTGTACACATAGTCCACAAATCCAGTAGCAGTAAAACGTAATTGCGCTGCATTATTGACATTACCCATTTTCACTTTCCCTTTTAAACTAATCGTTTTTGCAACAATATTATCCCCTTTAGTGGCAGGATTTGCAGGAAGTAGAGTAGGTAAAACTCTTCTTGCTGTTATATAGTTATCTTTATAATAGGGCTTACTATTTAAGTCTGAAATAACAATATTTTGTTTTGGATCTGCCATGTGAATGACTTTATTGTCCCCTATATACATGGCAACGTGATTTGGAACTTTACCACCTCTACTATCGAAGAATAGTAAATCCCCTTTTTGTAGTTGATTCTTAGCTACAGGAGTTCCTTGCTTCATCATATAATCTTCATTATACGTTCCAAGATCTACTCCATTTTTCTCGAAAATGTACATTAGAAAAGTTGCACATGAAAATTTATAAGGGAATGTATCCTTGTAAACCGAATTACTATAAGTAGCCTTGCCTATTAAACTTTTGGCAGTTTGAATTAATTGGTTGGCCTTTACTTCGACTGCTTGTTGGTTATTTTGACTATTAATGGTTGCAGCTGAGGCCTCTATTGGATGAACGACAGTAGGGGATACCCCTAATGCACTAAAACCGATTACGACTGATAATGTAGTTGTGACGAATTTTTTTTTCATCATGTACCTCCTGTTTTTTATATTGGTGGCTCGCACTGCACTGATTTTAGCATGTGAAAGTATAGCTACTTTAAGGTAGATTATTCCACTAGACAATGAGACATGGAGTAAAGCCTTGCTACTAAAAGGCTCGCTAAGGAATTTTACAGTTTGATTACAAATGTTTCAATCGAGTAAAGAATGAGTGTGAAAATAAAGCCTGTATTCAAATAAACATATCAATTTCTTAACTTCATAAAGAGTTTCAGGTAATCACAAAATTGTGGAATTAGACCGACCTGACACGCTTGATCCGACAGATGAAACATGTGTAATCATTCGCCCTTTGGCTTAAACCCAACTATGGTAAGTACGATTATTTGTACCGTTACTTCTAAAAAAAAAGACACTATCCTTCGAAATTTCGGAAGTAAATTCACTTTTAGATGAAAATAATCGAACCGCAAAATTAGGTGCTTATCTAGTCATTGAAGCAATTACTTCATTTTTAAACTAATATGCCACATCTACTCATTTCTGCGCATATGATGTTGGGAAGGGGTGTATGATGAACGATTATATAAATATGTTTAAGCAATTTTTACCGCAAACTGCAACGGTTTTGGAATTGCAACAGCCTGAAAAGAAAGTGGCGGTGCTAGTAGCGGATATCGACGGGGACCATGTGGATGAGTTGATCGGGGCGTTTCGGTATCAAGGGAAAAACTATATTTTGGTCCTAAAAAACGTAAATAATCAGTGGCAGCCATTAATTATGATAAGTGGAAGTGGATATGGGATTACGAATTTATTGGCTGTACCACTCACAGACACTGGTGTAAATACGGTGATTATTGGCTGGCAACAAGGTAGCATAATATCCCACTTAAATTTACTGCAATGGACAACTAATGGATTTGTCTGGTTACCTACAAACGATATCGTATACAGTAAGTTGGAAGCGGAAGATATGAACAAAGACGGGAAGTATGAACTTGCAATTTGGACACATGATACTGGTGAAGCATATAAGGTAGATGTTTATCGTTTGGATAAAACTGGACTTGTTCAGGCGAAAGATGTCTATCCTTATTACTTTAAAAAAGTAGCAGCATACTATGAAAATTTATTGAAAACAAATGATTTCTCTTATTATTGGTACTACTTAGCAGATGCACAAATGAAAGCCGGAGACTTGGATCAAGCATTAATTTCCATTGATAAAGCCCTAACTTTCTCTTCTCCTTACCCATCAAAAGAAGTGCTTACAGAAAAAAGACAAGAAATCTTAAATCATCAAGGGACAACAAATCCACATAACCAAGTGGTAATTAATTGGGCGATGGGGGATGTAACAGGTGATGGCGTTCGGGATACTGTCTATCTCACTGGAGAAAAGACCGAGGGAAGTCCATTTTGGAAAAATATTACGCTAGTAATTTTGAATGGAAAAACGAATATGTATGAAAGGATCTCTTTAAAAGAAAATATGGGATATAATCCAACCATTTTTCTTGGTGATTTTACAGGGGATCGTGTAGATGATATACAAATAGTGATAGATACCGGCGGAAGTGGCGGTACGATTTATTCATATGTTTTTGCCTTTTTAGAAGGAAAAATGAAACCAATATTTGATACAGATGTATATAATGAGTATTCGAAATATGAAGTGCATTATCAGGACCATTATAAAGCAACGGTGACTAGCTCGAATCCCAAAAAGGAATACACATTGGATTTAACATATAAAGGGGAAGAGTATTTATCGGAAATTTATAATCCGGATGGTACGCTAAAAAGCCCGATAGAAGGATGGGTAGATCCAATTAGCGGTTTGTATCCGATTGACTATGCAAGAGACGGTACGTATGAGCTTCTTTCCTATCAAGAAGTTGCGGGTAGATATCACGCGGATGGATTAGGATTTGTGCAAAATGAATGGAAATGGAATGGGCGAGAATTTGTAATTGATCGACAAAGTGTATCTATTTTCGGTAAGGATTTAAATGCTAGTTAAATAAGTTATTGAGAAAATAGCCCCTTTTCTTGGAAGGGGTTTTTTGGGTTTTTATTAAAAATAAACTTCTTTCGTTTGAAAGAGCGGTAATGGGGGACAATAAGCTTATTATCTTAAAAGAAAGGAACTACTTTATGTGGAAAAAACCGTGGATGATGACGCAGGAATGGCATCATGTATTATTTCTTCATTGGTCTGTGTCTCCTGAAGAAATACGCAAATACATTCCTGCCGAGTTGGAACTCAACTTATATAAAGGCAAAGCATGGATTGGCTTCGTATTTTTTCAAGTGAAAGAGAATCGCCCCAGATTTATGCCGTGTCTACCTGGGTTACAATCTTTTTTAGAACTTAATGTTCGTACATATGTTACTTACAAAGGAAAAGCCGGTGCCTACTTTTTCAGTTTAGATGCGAATAATCCTTTCATTGTAAAACTAGCGACTTTCGGTAAATTTTTACCATATCGTAACGCAGAAATAAATTTTAAAAAGCATAAAAAAACATTTTCAATCCATAGCAAATGTGAATATGAAAATGAAAGTCTCCTCACTACATTTGAGCCAGTAGCAAGGCCTTTGGAAAGTACTCAGCTTAATACATGGCTAACGGAACGATATTGCTTATGGACGAAAACGAATGGACAGCTATTTCGGGTTGATATAAGCCATTCACCTTGGCGTTTACAAAATGCAACTGGCATAGTTTATGAAAATACAATGACGTCTTTTTTAAAGGGCAATTACAAAGAAGAACGTCCGCTTGCCCATTATTCTAGGCTAAAAAAAGCGAGACTTTACCCTCCAGTTTTAGAAAACTAAAATGAATAAATTGTAAAAAATAAACTCATACTATCCTCGAGTGTTAGATTTTAAAGGAGGATTCAAGATGAATAAATTGCTACAAATTTCTATGATCATGCTTCTTGTCGGATCATTAGCAGCGTGTGGAACAAATAAAAAAGACGATGATGTGGCAGATAACAGTGCGGCTACAACGGATAATGCAACTGATACGAACATCGATACAGACACAAATACCGTTGAAACGAACACTGATGACGCAAATGGTAACGAAAGTCATAAAGTAGAACTAGCCGATGATGTTGCTGACAAAATCACAGGAATGGAAGAAGTAGAAAGTGTGAATGTATTTGTAACGGATAACAACGCATATGTTGCTGTTGACCTGAAAGAAGGGGTAGACGCGAGCGAAGAATTGGAAAATAAAGTTGCAGATGAAGCTAGAGCGACAAACGCAAACTTTAACAATGTATACGTGACAACGAATCCGGACTTCACGAAACAATTCAATGAATACGGCGAAAAAATCAGAGCAAATGAACCGGTGGAAGGGTTTTTTGAAGAGTTTACGGATACGGTACAAAGAGTATTCCCAGATGCACACTAAATAAATATCCATACTCTGTGGCAATCATTTCCGTTGATTTTAATTTAAAATAGGTATACTATATAAATACGAGCTGCATTGTACGTATGGATATTAAGTTTTAACCTTTATGCTGTAACAGGGAGTTTTATATAGAAGCTGGAATGACAAGCCTTATTCTCTTTTGACAATAAGGACATGCAAGATAGCTTTTGCGAACACCCACTTTGAGGAGTGGTGGTTTAAAACTTTCTTATTTAAAGTACGGCAAAGGCGGCTTATTTAAAAAGCTTATGATAGCAAGGTTTATAGAGCACTCCTTCCAGAAATGGTTGGGGTGTTTTTTTGAGGGGGAAGATCTATATGATTTTTCTTGATATAAGTCGAACATTCCTGACTATCCAGTAACGAGCTAGAAGTAAAAAATTGTCGAAAAGTTATTCTTCGACAATTTTTTATATATTACAGTATGCAGAGTATAGAAATAAACAGTTATCAACTTACTCTAATTTAGTTTTCAAATATTGAATGATTGTATGGGTGACTTCTTTTGTAGTAGCTTGACCTTTTAAATCACGCGTTTTGATGCCTTGGACTAAGCTATATTCTATTGCTTCAAGTAAATGATCACCTAGTCTAGCATATCCTAAATAATCTAACATTAGTTTTCCGGTCCAAATTTGGCCTAATGGATTAGCAACTCCTAAACCTGCGATATCAGGAGCAGAACCATGCACAGGCTCAAACATGGAAGGGAACTCATTACTTACGTTAAGATTAGCTGCTGGTGCAATGCCGATACTTCCCATAATTGCTCCACCAATATCTGTCAAAATGTCACCGAACAAATTGGAAGCTACGATTACATCAAACTCGGAAGGCTTCATAATCATATAAGCTGCCATAGCATCGATATGGACACTGTTTTGATCTAGAGATGGATAATCAGCTACGACATCATGGAAAACATCATCCCAAAAAGGCATACTATGAGAAAGGCCGTTTGATTTTGTTGCGCTCGTCACTTTTTTACTTCTTTGATTTGATAAATCACATGCATAACGCATTGCTCTTTCTGTGCCTTTCCGAGTGAAAATAGCATTTTGAATGGCAATTTCATCCGCATCTGAGTGAATTCTACCACCGCTATCTGAGTATTCCCCTTCAGAATTTTCACGTACAACCATAATATCGAATTCTCCAGGATTTTTTAATGGTGAATCAAGTCCTTTTAATAGTTTTGCAGGTCGGATATTAATAGTTTGTTTAAGACCTCTTCTAATTTTTATGAGCAATCCCCATAGTGAAATATGATCAGGAACTAGTTCAGGCATACCTACTGACCCTAGAAAAATTTGGTCGAAATTTTTTAAAATTTCGAGACCGTTTTCAGGCATCATCTCGCCATTTTCTAAATAGTAATCACAGCCCCAAGGTAGTATTTCCCATTCGAATTTTAAATTACCATCTAATTCCGCTAAAGTATCCAGTACTCGCATTGCTTCAGGCACTACTTCTTTTCCAATACCATCTCCTGGTATTGTAGCAATTTTATAAGTTTTCATCTAAAAACCTCTTCCTTTTAATGGAGATTGTTATTTTCATAATGAATGCCCATCTTTAGGTAGATGAGGGTATACAATAACCTTTATCGTATCTAACTGCGTTTCACAAGCCTTTTCCATCGCATCACTAATATCATCCAGAACATAAGTAGATGTAATAATATTCCCAATAACATCTTTTAACTCAGTCAATATGTTTATGGCTAACGGAAATGTATTGGCATATCTATAAACAGTTAACAAATCGATTTCCTTTTGTAACATAGTCGTTAAATCTAACGTAACGTTTTGTTGGTGTGGAAACCCAATGCTAACTAATTTACCCCCTTTTTTAAGAGAGTTAATAGCTGCGGCTAGCGCTTGTTCTGCTCCCGAAGTTTCAAGTACTAAATCAAAATAGTGTTCTGCTATTTCTTGTTTTGCTACTTCGATCGTTTGAGTAGCCCCCAAACTTTTTGCTACTTCCAGTTTATGTTTGACAATATCTGTTACTGCTATTTCTTCTGCATTAAAATAACTTGTCGCTGCAACTGCCATTAGCCCAACTGGTCCCATACCCATTATTAAGACTTTCATTCCAGGTTTTAAGTTTGCACGATTTAAGGCATGAATACCTACAGAGAGGGGTTCAGCTAAAGTAGCCTCTTCAAAAGTTAAAGAATCGGGTATCAAAAATACATAATCTTCTGGATGGCTAATATATTGGCGCAACGCTCCTTTATAAGGAGGGGTAGATAAAAATATTACTTTATCACAAAGGTTATATTTCCCACTTCTGCATTTTTCGCATATTCGACATGGAACACCTGGTTCCACAGCGACTCTATCACCAATCGAAAACTTAGTTACATCGCTACCAATTTTGACAATAGTTCCTGCACATTCATGACCTTGAATATGGGGGTATTGTACGGTTCTTTTTCCGATATGCCCATGTTTATAATAATGAATATCAGATCCGCAAACACCAACGGCATTTATCTTTATTAATACTTCATTAGGAGAGATAGAAGGGATTTCTTCATAACCGACTTCCACTTTAGATATTTCTACTAAATTTGCGACTTTCATTTCTAATGTGTTCAATTCGTATCACCCCAATATTGGTTGATTTTCATATTTAAGTAGAACTTTACCGCATTTTTTATCTTCACATAGTTGGAATGCAGAATCCCATTCTTCTAAAAGCATCGTATGCGTAATAATTGGTTTCAAATTAATTTTATTTTGCTCGTATAATTTTATTACTCTTTCCCATGTTTCATAGGAATGTGCGAGAGATCCATATACTTGTAATTGTTTGTATAAGATAACATCGTAATCCATCGTAAAGGGTTGGCCTGCTATCCCGACTTGGATATGTTTTCCCCGATTTTTTAGTTGTTTAAAGCATTCATTGATCGCGACAGGTACACCCGTGCAATCTACCGTAATGTCTACTCCTAAACCATTTGTTTCTAATGCAACAATCTCTGATAAATTTTCTTGTTGAACATTAATAACTCTATCTGCGCCTAATTCCTGGGCAATTTCTAAACGTTGCACATCAACATCTGTACCTGTAACAAGTATCTTGCAACCCTTCAAAGCTAATAAAGACAGACAAATAAGCCCAATTGGACCAGGTCCTGATAATAAGACTACATCACCGCTCTTAATATCTGTTAGTTCTTCAATTGCTTGGACACCGCAAGCTAAAGGCTCCGCTAATGCCCCTTCTTGAAGAGATACATGGTCAGGTAATTTATAGACAACATGTTCTTCTATTGTTAAATATTTGGTAAAACTCCCATTTACGCCATGTCCCATGCCACGGCGGTGTTCACAAAACATATAGTAACCCGTTTTACAATGAATACATGTTCCACAAGTACGCTGAGTGGATCCTAATACTGCAACGCGATCACCAACAGTCACATTAGTTACATCGACACCAGTTTCAACAACTACACCCGAACATTCATGACCTAAAACGACTGGTGGGTAGCTTTTAAATGTATCATGAAATATATGTAAATCTGTTCCACAAATTCCGGTGTAAGCTACTTCTATTTTCACTTGGTCAGCTTTACATACAGGTTCTTCAATGGTTACAATTTCAATATTCCCAACACCTGGTTTTGTTTTTTGTAGCGCTTTCATATATATCCACTCCTCTTAAAATGTTTTTTAATCCTTTAGGAAGTTATAAGTAGATGGTATGCCGCTATTTGGAGATACTGCGACGTAGTGAGTTGAAAATGAGTGTCCGCTGGGCGGACGCTTTCCGTGGGGTGAGCGATGAGCCTTCACCGCCGCGCCTGCGCGCGTCCGTTGTGAAGTCTCATTTTGCTCACTTGATCCCACTGGAGTCGCCTCCCAGCAGCGAAAATCCATGGGGATTGCTTGCTAATTTTGCGTCTACTGTTATCAGAGCTTTAAATTGATCAGATTCCCTACGCAATATTTATTAAAGCTAATTAGAAAATGCTTTCTCCAAATAAGTAGAGCATTTACTTAGGATATAGTTCGTTTCATCCAACTATTTATTGGTATGACACCTCGTATTCATCGTCGTCTCACTCCAAGTAAACTTGTTATTTTAAGAATTGGTTGCTTTAACTAGCAATTTGGTT
>NZ_VDGG01000075.1 GCF_006861775.1 Psychrobacillus soli
TCAAGATGAGTCCTGTACAATACCGTACTCATCTTGCGCAAGCCGCTTAACTAAAAAATCATGTCTAACTTTTGGGGGTCACTACACGACGCCTAAGCGGCGGGGATGGCTCATCGCTCACCCGGCGGAAAGCGTTCGACTACAGCGAAAATCTTAGCGGTCACTTTCTTACCACGCAGTATCCCTATTATGCGCGACATACCATTCATCTTTCCCATTTGCCAAATCGGGGTAGTGACCTCCGCTAGTGTCTTCGTTCTATAGAAAAATAACCTGAATATGGATAAAAGCCCAAATTTAAAATAAATAAATCTTTCTTATAAAAGAGGCTACATGATTGATATAATGTGTTATACTAATTACAGGTTAGAAAATATAAAGTATCACACAGTTACAGGAGGATTTTCACATGGCAACTTCGATTGCAATTAATGGTTTTGGACGTATTGGACGAATGGTATTTCGCCAAGCAATTGTACAGGAAGAGTTAAATGTTGTAGCGATTAATGCAAGGTATCCTTTAGAAACATTAGCACACCTAATCAAATATGATTCTACACATGGTACTTTTTCTGAAGAAGTATTAATAGAAGACAATGCACTTGTTGTAAACGGCAAACGAGTTAAAATTGTGAATGATCGTGATCCAGCGAACTTACCTTGGGAAGAGTTGAATGTCGACATCGTAATTGAGTCAACTGGAAAATTTAATGATGGTGAAAAAGCAGCTGCTCACTTAAAAGCTGGGGCGAAAAAAGTAATAATTACTGCTCCTGCCAAAAATGAAGATGCAACTATTGTAGTTGGTGTAAATGATGACAAATTAGATTTAGAAAATCATCATATTATTTCCAATGCAAGCTGTACAACAAATTGTTTAGCACCAGTTGCAAAAGTATTGAATGATACGTTTGGAATCGAAAACGGGTTAATGACAACAGTTCACGCATATACAAATGATCAAAACAATCTAGATAATCCACATAAGGATTTAAGACGTGCACGTTCATGTGGGCAATCCATTATTCCAACTTCTACAGGCGCTGCAAAAGCGCTTACACTTGTGTTACCAGAGTTAGAAGGGAAAATTCATGGGATGGCGCTTCGTGTACCTACTCCGAATGTCTCTTTAGTAGATCTAGTCGTAGACGTACAAAGAGATGTAACGGTGGAGGAAGTAAATGAAGCATTTATTCAAGCTTCTGAAGGAGCTATGGCAGGAATATTAGGATTTACAACGGAGCCATTAGTTTCGATTGATTTTAATACTTCTACTCTTTCTTCTACTGTAGATGGATTAACTACAATGGTTATCGGTGATCGTAAAATAAAGGTTCTTGCTTGGTATGATAATGAGTGGGGTTATTCAGCACGTGTAGTAGACTTAACTAAAAAAGTTGCTGCCGGTCTTAAACTAGTTTCTAGCATATAAGATTATGATCCTCTTTCTAACTTTTTTAGAAAGAGGATTTTTATATGTTGCTTATTTTATTAATACATCATATAATGATAATCGTGTACTTCACGTACATGGACTACTTAAAGGGTTAGGACCTCTTTGGACTAACTTTCCCCCGTGGTAGTCAACTTTGATTGTTACTATTAAAACTAAAACTTATCAAAGGGGGAAACGGACATTGGAAACAATGGGACGTCACATTATTGCAGAACTATGGGAATGCGATTTCGACAAACTTAACGACATGCAATTTATCGAGCAAACATTTGTTGATGCTGCATTAAAGTCGGGTGCAGAAGTCAGAGAAGTTGCATTTCACAAATTTGCACCACAAGGTGTAAGTGGAGTCGTTATAATTTCCGAATCACATTTAACGATTCACAGCTTTCCAGAGCATGGTTATGCGAGCATTGATGTGTATACATGTGGTGATTTAGATCCATCAGTTGCAGCTAATTATATTGCAGATGCTCTTAATGCTGGAATACGCGAAACGATTGAAATGCCTCGTGGTATGGGTCCAGTTAATGTACCTAAGTCGCGCATGACAGTTCAAGCGTAATAACTTAGCCTAAATGACTTAGCAGAGGAAGCGATTCCTCTGCTTTTTCGATTTTATCCCAAAACATTGTTATAATAGATATACAAATCCATGTAAGGAATTAGGTGAGATCAATATGAGATGTCCAGCTTGTCAATATAATGGCACGAAAGTTGTCGATTCCAGGCCAGTTGATGATAATAAAGCAATTAGAAGAAGAAGAGAGTGCGAAGATTGTGGATTTAGATTTACAACCTTTGAAAAAGTAGAAGAAACTCCTTTAATCTTAGTGAAAAAAGATGGTTCACGGGAAGAATTTAGTAGAGAGAAAGTACTTCGTGGTTTAATACGCGCATGTGAGAAAAGACCAGTTGCGCTTGATCAACTAGAAGATATCGTCTTTTCGATTGAAAAAGAATTGCGAAGAGCAGGTAACTCCGAAGTGAAATCGGAGGAAGTTGGAGAAAAAGTAATGGATAAACTTGCGAAAGTAGATGAAGTCGCTTACGTTCGCTTCGCTTCTGTCTATCGCCAATTTAAAGATATCACTGTCTTTATAGATGAGTTAAAAGAAATACTTAAAAAAAATCCAACATTATAAGCAGCAAGAGAGTAGGTGCAACTGTCGATGTTATATAAGGAGCTTCAGCCAGCAGACATGTATATGATTCGCTTGCCATATTCTTTTTCGGATTATGATCGCCAATTATTAACATTGTTTTATCAACCATTAGTTGGAGCGGAAAGCATCAGCCTATACTTAACGTTATGGGCTGATGGAGAAGCAAAAAAAAACGAGGGATTGCCCCATTATCAACTAATGAATGTATTAGGTGTTTCCATTGGTAAAATTTTTCAAGCGAGAATTGCATTAGAAGCAATTGGTTTGCTTCGTACTTGGCAAAAATCAGAGAATGACGGTCGTGTCTTTTATTATGAGTTAACTGCCCCGCTCGATGCAGAGTCCTTTTTAAAAGATCCATTATTGTCGATGTTTTTGTTAGGGAAAATTGGGGAAAACGCATATAAACAATTACGTAGTAGATTTATCCAACCTGCGAACTGGCATGATGGGTTTACAGATGTATCTCGCACCTTTATGGATGTGTTTAAACCATCTTCGAAAACAGGGAATGCCATTTCTTATGAAGATGAGTTTCAATCTAAAAAAAGAATGGATTCTGTTCCTTTTTACTTCGATCAATTTGATTTTGCTTTATTGCAGGAAGGGTTGTCGGAACAACTTGTACCAAAATCAGCGATGACGATAGAGGCAAAAGAAGTAATCGCAAAACTAGCTTTTTTATATAACTTACACCCTGTTGAGATGCAAAAAGTGGTCATACTTGCATTAGATGATGAACTCCATCTCTCCGAAGCAAGATTAAAAAAAGCATGCGCTGATTACTATAAACTAACTGTTTCAAAAACCGCTCCAGTTATTGAGAAAATTGAGCAAACGGCTAAACCAATACCTGAAACGAGCCAAGCTTTATCAAAAGAAGAAGAACTTATCCATTATTTAGAAACGACTGCTCCCGCAATTGTATTGAAAGATATTGCGAACGGCAAAGAACCAATTCTAGCAGATGTACAATTAGCGAATCATTTTGTCACTCATTTTAAAATGCCAATCGGTGTTGTCAATGTGCTATTGCAATATGTGTTACTTCGTACGGATATGAAACTGACGAAAAATTATGCTGAAAAAATTGCTTCCCACTGGATGCGAAAAGATGTGAAAACAGCAAAACAGGCAATGGAACTTGCAAGAAGCGAACATGAGCAATATATAAAATGGAAAAGTGAAGGATCTCAACAGAAATCTTATACGAAAAAACCAGTTCGAGAAGAAAAAGTACCGGATTGGTTTTATAAAAAAGATGGTGAAACAAAGCAATCTGGAAATGCAACAAATGGCATACAGAATATAGATGCAGAACGACAAAAATTATTAGCTGATTTAAATGCATTGAAAAGGTAGGTGGAAATAATGGAACGAATTAATGAAACGTTAAAAAGAATGGTTCAAACACCCGAATTCTCCACAAGGTTAGATGATATGAAACGAGAAGTGTTAGAAGATCCAGGCGTGCAAAAGTTTTTAGAAGAAAATGCAGCTGACATGTCGAAACGTATCGTCGATCGGGGTTTAAGTAAATTATACGAGTATAAGTCACAGTCTCATGATTGCGGTTCGTGCCAATCCCTAGAGCAATGCAAGAATTACATGAAAGGCTATGAACCAAAATTAGTTTTAGAGCGTGGTCTAATTGATTTAGAATATGTTCGTTGTAATCGAGGAATAATCGAGGATGAGCGCAGAAAAGTTACTTCGATGATTGATAGCATACATATGCCTAGGGAAGTAATGGAAGCACGTCTTAGCGATGTAGATGTAAGCGACGGTAGTCGGGTCGTTGCAGTTCGCGCTGCTGTTGACTTTTTGGAAGAATGGAAACGGACGAATACATTGCCAACGAAGGGACTCTATATACACGGGAAATTCGGCGTTGGGAAATCTTATTTGCTTGGTGCACTAGCAAATGAATTAGCAGCTAAACATATTCATTCTGTAGTAGTATACGTTCCAGAATTTTTGCGTGAAATGAAACAATCCATTCAAGATCACTCACTATCGGAAAAAATAGAATTCGTCAAAAAAGCTCCCGTTTTAATGCTCGATGATATTGGTGCAGAGGTAATGTCTAGCTGGACGAGAGATGAAATATTGGGGACTATTTTGCATTTTCGAATGTCAGAACAGCTGCCTACTTTTATGACTTCTAATTTCAACTATTCTGAGTTAGAGCATCATCTCTCCGTCACACAGCGTGGGGAAAAAGAAGTAGTGAAAGCCGGACGAATTATGGAACGAATTCGTGCACTTACGATTCCAATCTCACTCCAAGGGAAGAATTGGAGAGATTCTTAATATTTTTTCAGTTGAAACATGATAGGAACTAGTTGAGAGCGTGGATATTTCTCCGCTCTTTTTTGTCTGACAATTCTAATTTTATTATTCGTTGGTAATTTCTATTGATTTTTATATATTATCGATTATAATAAATAATGAAAATGATAATCGTTTTCATTTCAAAGCCAATCATTACTAAGGAGAGAAAAGAATTGAGAAAGATATTTAGTTTATTCGTGATGAGCTTACTGCTTATGCTAGCGGCTTGTGGAAATGAGACAAGCGAACCTACAAAGACACCTAGTACTACAGAAAAAGAGGTAACAACTACTGAAAGTAAAGAAGTCAATTTATATACTAGTCGCCATTATGATGTGGATGATGAGTTATACGCGAATTTTGAAAAAGAAACTGGTATCAAAGTAAATGTAATTAAAGGCGAAGCGGACGAGTTACTAGAGCGTATTAAACGTGAAGGGGATGCTACACAAGCAGATCTTCTTTATACAGCGGATGTTGGACGTTTGTATCGTGCAAAAGAAGAAGGAGTTCTACAGTCTGGTTCAAGTGAGCTATTAGATAAACAAATTCCAAAGAAATTTCAAGATAATGACCAAATGTGGTATGGTTTGACGAAACGTGCGCGTGTTATTATATATAATAAAGACAAAGTAAAGCCAGAAGAATTATCAACATATGAAGCGTTAACAGAAGATAAATGGAAAGGCCGTGTGCTTATTCGTTCTTCAGAAAACGTATACAACCAATCTTTACTTGCTTCATTCATTGACATTAATGGGGAAGAAAAAGCAAAAGAATGGGCAGCAGGAATTGTTGCTAATTTAGCTCGTAACCCTGAAGGGGGAGATCGCGATCAAGCAAAAGCGATTGCTGCTGGAATTGGTGATGTTGCTATAATGAATACTTACTATTACGGTCAAATGCTAAATTCAGAAGATCCTGAAGAAGTAAAAGTTGCGGAAGGACTAAATGTGTTCTTTCCGAATCAAGAAACTACAGGAACGCATGTTAACATTAGTGGAGCGGGAATTGTAAAGCATTCTAAAAATAAAGAAAATGCTATTAAGCTTCTAGAGTTTTTGTCAGCTCCAGAAGCACAAGGAACATTTGCAACTGCAAACTTTGAATATCCTGTAAACGTTGATGTTGAACCTTCAGATCTTCTGAAGTCTTGGGGTGATTTTAAAGAACAAGACATTCAGCTTTCTGTTTTAGGTGACAATAATGCTAAATCTATTATGATTTTCAACGAGGTTGGTTGGAAATAATAAAGAGTACTCCCTTGCTGATAAATTCGGCAAGGGGTTTCTTGCGATTATAAACTGAGGTGTTTTCTTCCGTGAAGAGGCTTATGCTAAATATAAATAGTTGGACTATTTCAGCGTCTTGCATAATTATTTTATTATTTTTACCTAATTTAACAATTTTGAAAGGTATTTTTACTCCTGCCAATGAAAATTGGGATCATTTGAAAAAATTTGTTTTACAAAATTACATACAAACATCTGTAATATTAGTAGTTTTTACAGCTGTTTTTAGTATCGTAATAGGATTAAGTCTTGCATGGCTTATTGCACAATATCAATTTCCTTTACGGAACTTTTTTAAATGGGCATTAATTTTACCTTTAGCCATTCCTCCATTTATTGGAGCATATACATATCACGGTATTGTAAATTATACTGGAGTAATACAAAAGACACTGCGCAATGAATTTGGTATAATAGTTAACCCATCTTATTTTGATATAATGAATATTCCAGGTGCAATATTTATTTATACGTTGTTTTTGTATCCTTACGTTTACACCATTACGCGTATTTTTTTATCCAATCAATCTGCTTCATTGATCGAAAGTGCTAAAATTCTTGGGAAGGGACCTTGGCAAATTTTCTTTCAAATAGTAATACCGATCTCTAGAGTCGCAATCGTTGGAGGATCGAGTTTAGTTGTGCTTGAAGTGTTGAATGATTACGGTGTCGTTAAATATTTTGGTATTCAAACATTTAGTACGGCAATATTTCAAACATGGTTTGGATTTGGAGATATTGAAACGTCCATTAAACTTGCTGCTTCCTTGATGGGATTTGTTATATTGATTTTAGTTTTCGAAAAGCTACTTAGAGGAAAAAAGCAATTCAGTTTCGCTTCGACTAAAGTAAGGCCATTACAATTAATTAAGCTAGGAGGATTGAAAGCTTTATTTGCAACTTCCTATGTATTAATTATTTTTAGTTTCGCATTTTTAATACCAGTCGCTCAATTAGTGAGTTGGTTTATATTAACTTTTGGAAAAATTCCTACGGATCAATTTTTTCATCATATTAAAAACTCGGTTTTTGTAGCTGGGGTTAGTGCTGCAATTATCATATTTTGTGCACTTATTATCGGAAACTTCAGTCGTATAGTCAAAGGGAGGTATGTAAAAGTACTGCCTAAGATTACCGTGCTAGGTTATTCAATTCCTGGAGCAGTTATTGCCGTTGCAGTCGTTACAACATTTATTGCCTTAGATCGCTTTCTTTCTCCTATTTATGCAGTCATGGGGATAGATTCAAAGCTTGTACTAAGTTTGAGTATTATTATGTTAATTACTGCTTATATCATTCGATTTTTTGCTATTGGTTATAACGCAATAGAATCTGGTTATGATAAAATAGGTACAGATTTTAGTCATGCATCTCGCATACTAGGGGCCGGCTTAATGAGAACTTTTGTCAAAGTTGACCTTCCAATGATGAAAGGTGCCATAATAAGCGGGTTTATCCTTGTGTTTATTGATATTATGAAAGAAATTCCGTTAACTTTAATATTACGTCCATTTAACTTTGATACACTTGCAACAAAAGCTTTTCAGTATGCAAGTGATGAAAGAATTATGGAAGCTTCTCAAGCTTCTCTAATCATTATCACGATAAGTGCAATTGCAATTTTTGTATTTCATTATTTACTTGAAAAGGGGCCGAAATAAGATGTTTATAGCAATTAAAAGTGTATGCTTTTCTTATTCTAACTCAAAAGAAAATGCGATTGACGAGTTCAGTATGACAATTGAAAAAGGGGAAGTCATTTCTATTTTAGGAAGAAGTGGTAGTGGTAAAAGCTCGATTTTACGTATTCTTGCCGGATTAGAATTGCCAACAAAAGGTACATTTACGATAGGTGACAATGTATTATTTAGTTCAACTACTTTTGTTCACCCGGAGAAGCGTGGGATTGGTTTAGTATTTCAAGATTATGCTCTTTTTCCTCATATGACAGTGACCGAGAATATTAGTTTTGGTTTATTTAGATTAAGTAAAAAGGAAAAAGAAAAAAGAATAAAGGAAGTTTTAGAATTAGTAGAACTAGCAGGCTTTGAAAAAAGGTACCCATATCAATTGAGTGGTGGTCAGCAGCAACGGGTTGCTCTTGCACGAGCACTTGCACCAAAGCCAAACCTTTTGCTTTTAGATGAACCTTTTTCTAATTTGGATGCTGAATTACAGTATAAAATTCGAAAAGATTTACGAGATATATTAAAAAGGGCTAATATTACATCTATTTTCGTAACACATGATGAAAATGATGCCCATGCTTTAGCGGATCGTATTGTTAAAATTGATAAAGGGAAAATTGTGAAAGTTGGTAGACCTTGTGATATGTTGGGTATGCCAATCAAACAAGAAGTAATGCAGTAAAAAAGCTCGATAAGTAATATTCACTTGCAATTTTTTTTACATACCAGTATACTTTCTTTTATAAGAATATTTTGATGCATTGAAGAGGACAACAATCAGTTTGAACGACTTTTTAGAGAGAGAAGCCTTGGCTGGAAGCTTCTTAAGTACCGGCAATCGATTTACCACCTCCGAGCAGCAACTGTGAATTAATAGTAGCAGTTACCGGTCACCGGCCCGTTAGCCGATGCAGAGCTTCGTCTATTTTTGTTTTAGTAGACAGAAGAAGGGTGGAACCACGATTTGAACCTCGTCCCTTTTTAGGGATGGGGTTTTTTTGTGTTTTTTTTATTATTAATTTTACAAGGAGTGTTCAACATGGCAGAAGTTATTAAGTTAAAATTTCCAGATGGAGCAGAAAAGGAATTTCCAATAGCTACAACAACAGAAGAAATTGCACAATCGATTAGTCCAGGATTACGTAAAAAAGCATTAGCGGGTATGCTAAGTGGGCAATTGATCGATCTTAAAACACCGATTACAACTGACGGTGAAATAGCAATTATTACGCCAGAATCGGAAGAAGCATTAGAAATTCTTCGTCACAGTTCGGCTCACTTACTTGCGCAAGCGATTAAGCGTTTGTTTAAAGATGTAAAACTTGGAATTGGTCCAGTCATCGAAAACGGTTTTTATTATGATATCGATTCACCTGAACCGATTACTGCAGAACACTTTCCATTAATCGAAAAAGAAATGAAAAAAATTATTAACGAAAACATCGAAATCGTGCGCCTCAATGTATCCCGCGCGGAAGCTTTTGATAAATTTAAAGAAGATGAGTACAAAGTAGAACTTCTAGAAGCTATACCAGAAGGTGAACAAGTATCAATTTACGAACAAGGTGAATTTTTCGACCTTTGCCGTGGAGTACATGTGCCATCTACAGGTAAGTTAAAAGAGTTCAAATTACTTAGCATCGCAGGAGCATATTGGCGCGGGAATAGTGACAATAAAATGCTTCAACGTATTTACGGTACTGCTTTCTTCAAAAAAGAAGAGCTTAAACACCATCTAGAAATGTTAGAAGAAGCTAAAGAGCGTGACCACCGTAAAATTGGAAAAGAGTTAGCATTGTTTACGAACTCTCAAAAAGTAGGGCAAGGTTTACCTCTTTGGTTACCAAATGGTGCAACGATTCGTCGTGTCATCGAGCGTTATATCGTTGACAAAGAACTTAAACTTGGTTACAAACATGTCTATACACCAGTACTAGGATCTAAAGAGCTTTATGAAACTTCCGGTCACTGGGATCACTATCAAGATTCAATGTTCCCGCCAATGGAAATGGATAACGAAACATTAGTACTGCGCCCGATGAACTGTCCACACCATATGATGGTTTTCAAAAACGGTATGCATTCTTACCGCAATCTTCCATTACGTATTGCAGAACTTGGTACAATGCATCGCTATGAAATGTCAGGAGCGCTTTCCGGTTTACAACGTGTTCGCGGGATGACATTAAATGATGCGCATCTTTTCGTACGCCCGGACCAAATTAAAGCGGAATTCCAAAAAGTTGTAGAGCTTGTCATCGCAGTTTATAAAGATTTTGACTTAAAAGATTATACATTCCGTCTATCTTATCGTGATCCACAAGATACAGAAAAATATTTTGACGATGACGCAATGTGGGAAAAAGCACAAGCGATGTTAAAAGAAGCAATGGATGAGCTTGGCTTAGATTATTTTGAGGCAGAAGGCGAAGCAGCATTCTACGGACCAAAATTAGACGTTCAAGTGAAAACAGCAATTGGTAAAGAAGAAACTTTATCAACTGTTCAATTGGATTTCCTATTACCGGAACGTTTTGACTTAACTTATGTTGGCGAAGATGGTAAGCCACATCGTCCAGTCGTAATACACCGTGGAGTCGTTTCGACAATGGAACGTTTTGTTGCCTTTTTAATCGAAGAATATAAAGGTGCTTTCCCAACTTGGTTAGCTCCAGTTCAACTAGAAATTATTCCAGTATCCAATGAGGTACATTTCGATTATGCAAAACAGATTGAAGAGAAATTAGTAGCAGCAGGTTTCCGTGTAGAAATGGATGATCGTGAAGAGAAACTTGGTTATAAAATTCGAGAAGCTCAAATGCAAAAAATTCCGTACATGCTCGTTTTAGGTGATAAAGAGTTAGAAACAGGTAATGTGAACGTACGTAAATACGGAGAACAGCAATCGGAAAGTATTCCATTTGATGTGTTTTTAGCTCGCATTCAGGAAGAAACAAAACATTAATCATAAATACTGTTGACATGTACAAGGCTACATGCTATAGTTATTAAGGTTATTGAATACAAGTTTGTGGTATAAGAAGAGGCTGCCCGCTTCTCACCTGTTCGACACATTAAGTTGTTGACTGGTAAGCACACGATCGACTGTAATATGTAGGCATCTACATGTACTTATATCGGCGGGCAGACATACATCTTATGTCTGCTCGTTTTTTTATTTGATCGAAAACGGCGTAAGTAATTCGTTTCTACGGAATTTATGCCCAAACCATGTATTCGCGACACTATTTGGAGGTGGATTGTTATTAGCAAAGACATGTATGTGAACGATGGCATTCGAGCACGCGAACTACGAGTTATTGATCAAAATGGCGATCAGTTAGGATTGAAAACACGTAACGAAGCACTTGAAATTGCAGGTCGTGTAAATTTGGATCTTGTCCTTGTGGCTCCTCAAGCCAAGCCGCCAGTCGCTCGTATCATGGACTATGGTAAATTCAAATTTGAGCAGCAAAAAAAGGATCGTGAAGTTCGTAAAAATCAAAAAATCATCGTGATGAAAGAGGTTCGTTTGAGCCCAACAATCGATGAACATGATTTCCAAACGAAACTTAAAAACGCGATCAAGTTCCTTGAAAAAGGAGATAAAGTGAAAGCATCTATTCGTTTTAAAGGTCGTGCCATTACTCATAAAGAGATTGGTCAACGCGTTTTAGATAGATTTGCAGAAGCTTGTACGGAAGTATCCACGGTTGAATCAAAACCGAAAATGGATGGCCGTAGTATGTTCTTGGTGCTAGCACCAAAGAACGAAAAACAGTAACAGAGTACAATTGTTTAGGAGGAATTCGACATGCCGAAAATGAAAACTCACCGTGGAGCTGCAAAGCGTTTCAAAAAGACGGGTACAGGAAAATTAAAACATGACCGTGCTTTTGGAAGCCACTTATTCGCTAATAAATCTACTAAAGCTAAACGTAAACTACGTAAAACTAAAGTAGCTTCTTCAGGCGATTACAAACGTATCAAAACTTTACTTACTTACATGAAATAATAAGAAATTTAAATCTTGAAAGAATAGCAGGAGGTAATGAATCATGCCACGCGTAAAAAGCACACCAGTAACAAAAAAGCGTCGTAAAAAAGTATTAAAATTAGCTAAAGGTTATTACGGTTCAAAACATACATTATATAAAGTAGCAAACCAACAGGTTATGAAATCTTTAATGTATGCATACCGTGACCGTCGTAACAAAAAACGTGAATTCCGTAAATTATGGATCACACGTATCAATGCGGCAGCACGTCTAAACGGTCTTTCTTACAGCCGTTTAATGCACGGATTAAAATTAGCTGAAATCGAAGTAAACCGTAAAATGTTAGCTGATCTAGCTGTGACAGATGCAGCAGCATTTACACAACTTGCAGATGCAGCAAAAAAAGCAATCGCTAAATAATAAAAGATAAAAAAGCTGATAGAGATTCTATCAGCTTTTTTTGTACAAGGAGTATGAAATGACGGAAATCATTCTAATTGTTGTTTTAATAATGTCTATACTATCGTTTATCGTAATGGGCTATGATAAGTCTCAAGCAAAAAAGCATAAACAAAGAGTTTCAGAGCGTACGTTATGGACACTTGCAATCCTTGGCGGAGGCATTGGTGCTTATTTAGGTATGCAGTTATTCCGACATAAAACAAAGCATACGAATTTTCGAGTAGGGTTTCTAATGTTACTCATTTTGTATGCATTTTTACTTTTTTGGTTAGTAAAAGCGAACAACCCTACGATTACATAAGGGATGTTCGCTATTTTTATGCTTAGGAAACCACACAAATTTAGGCATGTGGATAATTTTTTCAAGTAATATTAATATAAGGTATGACGTTTTTTATATTATACGTGTTATAGAGATACTGCGACGTAGTGCGTCGACTAGTGACCGCTAGGATTTTCACTGCAGTCGTACGCTTTCCACCGGGTAAGCGATGAGCCTTCACCGTCG
>NZ_VDGG01000076.1 GCF_006861775.1 Psychrobacillus soli
GACCTATTATAATCATTACAGATACCAATGGAATTTAAAAAGGATGACCCCTGTACAATACAGAGATCATCTTCTTAAAGCAGGCTAACCTTTTTTAAAAATGTCCTTTACAAAGGGTACACTTTAGTCATTAAAAATGGCGTGAAGACTCTTTTTTGTATAGGAAACTATAAAAATGTATGACTTGTAGATGACTTTCTACGAGTGTTTCTACATCCAGACTCTATCGTAAAAAAAGAACCCTGTACAACAGCTAGTCGGGTAGCATACGTAGTGGTAATCCCAGATGGGGAAGCAATCAATTAATGATGGCTCTATAAAAGCTTCTATTCGTAAACCTAAAAATACACTAACTTTAGGATAAGTATATTGACAATGAATTTATATATATGTTAAGATACCTTTAATTCGAGATATCTTAAATTAATATATATTGAATTAAAGGTACCTTAGATAAAACGATCGAATTAATCAAACAAATTGGACATCACGCGAAGCAAGTATAAATTTTTTTAACTAAATATCTCGAATTAGAGATTTATCTATTCAAGACAATAGAAGGAGGAAACAATATGAACCATTTAAAAGGAATTCACCATGTAACAGCGATTACAAGTAGTGCAGAAAAAAACTATGAATTTTTCACATATGTATTAGGAATGCGTCTAGTAAAGAAAACAGTCAATCAGGATGATATTCAAACGTATCATTTATTCTTCGCGGACGATAAAGGGTCAGCTGGTACAGATATGACATTCTTCGATTTCCCAGGTATTCCAAAAGGAACGCATGGAACGAACGAGATCTATAAAACAGCTTTCCGCGTACCAACTGATGCTGCACTTGAATACTGGGTGAAACGTTTTAAAAAGTACGAAGTGAAAAATACGGGTATTGAAGAAATATTCGGTAAGAAAACTATTTCATTTGTCGATTTTGATGACCAACAATATATGTTGATATCGGATGAATTTAACGAGGGCATTGAATCGGGTACACCATGGCAAAATGGGCCAGTACCATTGGAATTTGCGATTACAGGATTAGGACCAATTCATATTCGTATTGCTCAATTTGATTACTTTAAAGAAGTATTGGAAAAAGTGATGTTAATGCGCGAAATTGCAAAAGAGGGTTCACTTCATTTATTCGAAGTTGGTGAAGGTGGAAACGGTGCGCAAGTAATTGTGGAGCATAATACGATTTTTCCAGCTGGCCGACAAGGATTCGGTACAGTGCACCATGCAGCCTTCCGCGTAGAAGATACAAAAGTTCTCTATGAATGGATTGAACATATGCAAGCAGCTGGTTTTGGTACTTCAGGATATGTGGATCGCTTCTTCTTTGAATCTTTATATGCACGTGTAGCACCTGGCATCCTTTTTGAATGGGCAACAGATGGTCCAGGATTTATGGGAGATGAACCTTACGAAACAGTTGGAGAAATTTTATCGTTACCACCTTTCCTAGAAGGGAAACGGGAACAAATTGAGGCATCTGTGCGACCGATCGATACAGTACGTAGCGCGCTTAATATAGAAAAAGAGTACTTATAAGGAGGTGAAATAGAACAAATGGGCTTTTTAAATAAACTATTTGGAACACAACAACAATCTGAGGAGGAAAAAACAATGACAAAATCAAATATAGGTATTATTTTAGGATCAACACGTGAAGGACGCGTAAGTCCACAAGTAGGGGCATGGGTAAAAGAATTAGCAGATAAACGTGGAGATGCAAACTACACAATTATCGATATCGCAGATTACAAATTACCACTTTTAGGTGAAGCAGGCGGCGACGCATCAGGTGCAGCAGCATGGTCAGAAATCATTGCAAAACAAGACGGATTCGTATTCATCGTTCAAGAATACAATCACTCAATCACTGGAGCATTAAAAAATGCTTTAGATTACTTACGTGAAGAGTGGAATAACAAAGCAGCAGGAATCGTATCATACGGTTCAGTAGGTGGTGCTCGTGCAACAGAACATTTACGTGGTATTTTAAGTGAATTACTAGTAGCACATGTACGTGTACATCCTGCACTATCACTATTTACAGATTTCGAAAATGGTACAGATTTCAAACCAGCTGCAGTACAAGCAGATTCAGTAAACCAAATGTTAGACCAAGTTATTCCTTGGACAACTGCATTAAACACAGTACGTAAATAATTAGATGAAAACCGCAAAATGTGCATGTGCGCATGCACATTTTGTATTTATAATAACTTCCAATAAATTCTGAGCCAAACGCTATCAAGCAGATTGAAGGTTTTGCTCAGAACTTATACAAACAAAGAAAAGGAGGAACCAAGATGAACAAAATAGCGGGGCATCATCATATTTCCATGATTACAAAAAAAGGACAGCAAAATAATCAATTTTATCAAAACGTGCTTGGACTTCGTAGAGTAAAAAAAACGGTCAATCAAGATGATCCGAGTATGTATCATCTGTTCTATGGCGATTTAACAGGAAGTGCAGGAACAGAATTGTCCTTCTTTGAAATCCCGATGGTAGGAAGAACAAAAAGAGGTACGAATGCTATTACCCGTATTGGGATACTCGTCCCATCTTATGATAGTTTACTATATTGGAAGAGAAGATTTGAATTACTCGATGTGCAACATGGGGACCTGACTACGTATGCAGGACGAGACGCACTCCATTTCGAAGATTGTGAGGGATTACGCCTCGTACTTTTAAATAATAATGGCGAAGAGGTTCCAGCATTTTGGCAGTCTTGGGATGATTCAATCGTTGTAGAGGAACATCGCATTCTTGGAATGGGTGCTGTGGAAATGACCGTGCAATCACTGGACAGTTTAGCGAATACATTAGAAAACCTGTTTGGCTATGAACTAGCTTCACGCACAGCGAAAGAAGCTGTCTACCAATCTGTAAAGGGACAAGCTTTTGGTGAAATTGTTATTGTGGAGCAAGATGGTCCAAAAGAAAAACCCGGAAAAGGTAGTGTGCACCATTTAGCTATTCGTGTAAAAGACGGCGAGGAATTGCGGGCATGGGAACAGCGTATTCAAGATTTTGGATTTGAACTTATGAAAATTACAGACCGTTACTATTTTGAGAGTTTATATTTTAGAGAAGAAAATGGTATTTTATTTGAGTTAGCAACGGATGGACCAGGTTTTACAGTCGATTCATCCATTGAAACACTAGGTAAAGAGCTCGACTTACCGCCATTTTTAGAAAGTAAGCGAGCTGAAATCGAGGCAAAATTAGAACCTATTGACTAAAAGAGTGAAAATCTCAACTGAGGAGGAAATAATAATGAAAAAACAAACAGCGGGAATTCACCATATTACAGCGATCGTTGGTCATCCACAGGAGAACATTGACTTTTATGCAGGGGTACTAGGTTTGCGTTTAGTTAAACAAACAGTAAATTTCGATGATCCTGGCACTTACCATTTATATTTCGGAGATGGTGAAGGGAAACCAGGCACCATTATTACCTTTTTCCCTTGGGCAGATGCCTATCAAGGACAAATTGGAGACGGTCAAGTTGGTGTTACAACGTATGTAGTCCCAACAGGATCATTAAATTTTTGGGTCAACCGTCTTGCTACATTTGCGATTCCATTTAAAAAAGCAGACCGTTTTGGAGAACAAGTGATTCAGTTTGATGATCCACATGGTTTACATTTAGAGCTTGTAGCACGTGCAGAAGGTGAACAAAACAACTGGACATTTGGCGGTGTAACACCAGAAGTCGCTATTAAAGGCTTCGGTGGTGCAACACTTTACTCAAGCAGACCGGAAGAAACGGCTAAAACATTAACAGATGTAATGGGGCTTGAATTAGTCGGAACGGAAGGTGATTATACCCGCTTTAAAGCTCCAGCTGATATCGGCAATATGATCGATTTAAAAATGGTAACAGGTGTACGAGGCTCTATGGGTGTTGGTACCGTTCACCATATTGCATGGCGTGCACAAGATGATGCAGATCATCTTGAATGGCAACAACATGCGATGAATCTCGGTCAACATGTAACAGAAGTGAAAGACCGCAACTACTTTAATGCATTGTACTTCCGTGAATCAGGCGAAATACTATTTGAAATTGCAACAGACCCACCAGGGTTTGCTCATGATGAAACACTAGAAACAATGGGGACCCAGTTAATGTTACCAGCACAATACGAACAACATCGTGAGCGATTAGTTAATTCGCTTATTCCAATTAAAGTGCGTACAATTGACTAATAAAGGGGATGACCATATTGATTTCGATTGATCCAAAACAAAATAGTGAGCGAAATAATTATAAACTTCTAATTGGTACTATCATTCCAAGACCTATTGCCTTTGTCACGACACAATCGGAGGATGGCATCGTGAATGGTGCACCATTCAGCTATTTCAATATCGTTTCATCTAATCCGCCGATGGTGTCACTTGCTATTCAAAGACCTAGTGATCATTTGAAAGATACTGCAAGAAATATTTATAACAATCGGGAATTCGTTGTGCATATTGTAGATGATCAAAATGTGGCGAAAATCAATGAAACCGCTGCTTCATTATCTCCAAAGGAAAGTGAAATCGAATTGGCAAACTTAACGCTTATACAAAGCGAAATCGTATCTGTGCCGGGTGTTAGCGAAGCGAAAGTTCGAATGGAATGCAAACTAGTACAATCCATTCCTTTTGGTGGCGATGGACCAGGTAGTGATTTGTTTATTGGAGAGGTTGTACGCTTTCACATTGATCAAGCGATTTATGAAGATGGACGAATTGACCCTAGAGGTTTAAACGCTGTCAGTCGTTTAGCAGGTTCAAATTATGCGGCAATAGGTGATATTTTTTCTATTGAAAGACCGAAGTAGTAACCAAACCCAAAAGGAATAGTCTCTTTTGAAGGAGAGAATAAAAGCTAATCGGAAACCGAGCCGATTAGCTTTTTAAAATTACATTTTTTCGACTGTATGATCCAATAAATGGCATAGAGCAACCAATCGGTCATTGAAAGCAACCAATTTTATGCCGAAAGCAATCAAATAAGCATGGAGAGCAACTAAACTACCTGTGAAAGCAACTAATTCTTAAAAGGGAAGTTTACTTAGTGAAACGACTATGATTTGGACATATTATAGGGATACTGTGTCGTAGTGACCGCTGTGATTTTCGCTGCAGTCGTACGCTTTCCGCCGGGTGAGCGATGAGCCACCCCCGTCGCTAAGGCGTACGTTGGGGTGGCTCATTTTGCTCCCTCATCCGGCTGGAGTCGACGCCTGCAGCGAAAATCAATGGAAATTGCTTACTTATCTGTGGCTAATATTAACAATAAATGGTTGAACGAGACATTGTCCACTGTGAACGCGACAAACTAGTCGAGTAGATGCCGGCCAGGCGTGTTTGACGGGCTTTTAGGCATATTATTCCTATAATAGGTCGAAATCATGGTCGTCTCAATCCAAGTAAACTTGCTATTGTAAGAAATTAGTTGCTTTCATTAGTTTTTTGATTGCCCTTAGCTATTATTTGGAATTTTGCATGACGGTGTGAGATCCTGCAAGAACGTTAGCGATGTAGCGGCTCATCACTCGCCCATCGGAAATATAGCGATCTCTTTATTGAGCTTACTACGACGCTTTATACCTATTATATGTATTTCTCCCCAGCCTACTAACTGAATCAAAACGAAACGTATGCTATATTTAGATATGGATTTATGAAAGGATGTTATGTATGGCAAAACGCTTAGTATTAGCAGAAAAACCATCAGTTGCACGCGATATTGCGCGTGTACTTAAATGTGATAAAAAAGGAAATGGCTATTTGGAAGGGAAGGATTATGTGGTGACATGGGCGCTTGGTCACCTTGTAACATTGGCGGATCCAGAAAGCTATGATGTTAAATATAAAACGTGGAATTTAGAAGATTTACCGATGCTTCCTGAAAACCTAAAACTGTCTGTCATTAAACAATCAGGTAAACAATTCAATGCAGTAAAATCGCAGCTAACTCGTGGGGATATTAATGAGATTATTATCGCAACTGACGCTGGTCGTGAAGGTGAGCTCGTTGCTCGCTGGATTATTGCAAAAGCGAAAGTGAATAAACCGATTAAACGTTTGTGGATCTCATCTGTAACGGATAAAGCGATTAAAGATGGCTTTGCCAACTTAAAACCAGGCAAAGCGTATGAAAACCTTTATGCATCCGCAGTAGCTCGTTCTGAGGCCGATTGGTATATAGGTCTTAACGCTAGTCGCGCTCTATCCACAAAATTCAATGCACAGCTAAATTGTGGACGGGTTCAAACACCTGTCGTAGCGATTATTGCGAAACGTGAAGATGAGATTAAGCATTTTAAAGCACAAACCTACTATGGTATCGAAGCGCAAACAGTAGATAATTTAAAGCTCACTTGGCAAGATGCAAAAGGAAATGGTCGTAGCTTCGATAAAGATAAAGTCGATGCAATCGTGAAAAAGCTAGGAAAAGGCAATGCGACTGTTACGGAAATCGAGAAAAAGCCGAAGAAATCATTTGCGCCTGGTCTTTATGATTTAACGGAGCTACAACGTGATGCGAATAAAATCTTCGGTTATTCTGCAAAAGAAACATTGAACATCATGCAAAAACTGTATGAGCAGCACAAAGTATTAACGTATCCTCGTACCGATTCACGCTACATCTCATCGGACATTGTAGGGACACTTCCTGAACGTCTTAAAGCTTGTGGGGTAGGTGAATTCCGTTCATTAGCAAATAAAGTATTGAATAAGCCTATAAAAACTTCTAAATCATTTGTAGACGACAGTAAGGTATCCGATCACCATGCGATTATTCCAACTGAAGGATACGTAAACTTCTCTGCCTTCAATGATAAAGAACGTAAAATTTATGACTTAGTCGTAAAACGTTTCTTGGCAGTCCTGTTCCCAGCCTTTGAGTTCGAACAACTAACGCTGCGTGCGAAAATTGGTGAGGAGAACTTTGTAGCTAGAGGAAAAACGATTTTAGTGAGCGGTTGGAAAGAAGTATACCAAAATCACGTGGAAGATGAAGATGCGGCAGATGATTTAAAAGAACAGATTTTACCACGCATCGAAAAAGGCGATACATTAAACGTGAAATTAATCGCCCAAACGTCTGGCCAAACAAAGCCATCTGCACGCTTTAATGAAGCAACATTACTAACGGCAATGGAAAATCCTACGAAATATATGGAAACACAAAATAAGCAGCTAGCGGACACCTTAAAATCGACTGGTGGATTAGGTACTGTAGCAACGCGTGCCGATATCATCGACAAGTTATTTAATTCGTTCCTAATCGAAAAACGTGGAAAAGACATTCATATCACATCAAAAGGTCGACAGTTGCTCGAGCTAGTACCGGAAGAATTAAAATCACCTACTTTGACAGGTGAATGGGAACAAAAGCTAGAAGCAATTGCAAACGGCAAACTGAAAAAAGAAGTATTCATTGCGGAAATGAAAAAGTATACGAAAGAAATCGTTTCTGAAATTAAAAGCAGTAATAAAAAATATAAACACGACAACATTTCCACAAAGTCTTGCCCAGACTGTGGTAAACCAATGCTTGAAGTAAACGGCAAAAAAGGCAAGATGCTTGTATGTCAAGATCGTGAATGTGGTCACCGTAAAAATGTAGCACGTGTGACGAATGCTCGCTGTCCACAATGTAAGAAAAAGTTAGAACTTCGTGGTGAAGGTGATGGTCAAATCTTTACTTGTAAATGCGGCTATCGTGAGAAACTATCTGCCTTTGAAGCTCGTCGCAAAAAAGAAGGCGGCGGTAAAGTGGATAAACGCTCTGTGCAAAAGTATTTAAAACAGCAGGAAAAAGAGGAAGAACCGATTAATAATGCCTTTGCAGATTTATTAAAGGGCATGAAGTTCGATTAATAAATATTTAAAATATAGCAGGAGAAGGAATAGATGTTTTCTTCTCCTGTTTTTTTATTGCTTAAGAAATGATAAAAATCCAGACATGCGGATTACTTTTTTCAAGTAACATATGCAATATTTATTAATTAGAAAATGCCTTCTCAAATAAGTAGAGCATTTACTAAAATATAGTTCGTTTGTTCAACCATTTATTGGAATAACGCCTTACATTCATCGGGGTCTCACTCCAAGTGAACTTGTTATTTTGAGAATTGATTGCTTTCATTAGCAAATTGGTTGCTCTAGTGCTAAATTTGGTTGCTTTCCGAATAGGACTGGTTGCTTTCAGTGAGTAGTTAGTTGCTCTTGACCATTTTCTGGAATTACTTGTCCAGTAACTACATAATTTTGGAAGCTGGTGTAGCAGTGTGAGACTCTGGAGGAGCGTTAGCGACGAAAAGCACCGCACTAAGTCCTAGCGGTAACTAACTACGACGCATTATACTTTTGTTTTTATTATTTCAAGTAATATTTAGAAAGGCATTACTTGCTTATTATTTCAATCGTATTTAGAGAAGGATCTCGAACGATAATGGAACCTTCTTTTTCTTCAAAATGAAAACCCAAGTCCGTAAGTCGTGCTTTTGCCTCATCTAATTCTTCCGGAGAAAAAATAAGCGTGAAGTTTTTGAGCCCTCTAGCATTATCGGGTGGAGCAGGGATGCCAGTTCCGGACCAAGTGTTTAGTGCCACGTGATGGTGGTAATTATCTTTGGATAAAAATAAACTGCCGTTATCTTTACTCGTTACATGAAGCCCAAGTCCATCTACATAAAACTTTTCTGTAATAGCTAGTTCTGCAGCCTGCAAATGCATATGCCCAATACGTGTGTTTTCCGGAAGTCCGTTCCAAGTAGGCGTAGCTTCTGCCATTAATTTTTCAAAATCAATTGGATAAGACCCGCCTGCATAACCACCGTTTTTGTCTCTTTCCCAAGTGTCAGGAGGAAGATCTGCATAAATTTCTATCCCATTGCCATCCGGATCTGCTAAGTAAAGCGCATCACTATATTGATGATTGGCCGCACCTTGCATTGGATATTCCGTTCCAGCTAAATGCATAAGTACATTCCCTAAACTAGCATGATCTGGCACAAGAATGGCAAAATGATAGAGTCCAGTCGTTCCAAATGGTCTTTCAACGGAATCATCTTGTTCCTCTAATATGAGTAGGGGAGTACTCCCGTCAGCAGTAAGTGTGACTCTACTAGGTTCCGATGTTAACACTTTAAAGCCAATCACTTCTTCATAAAAGGAAGTCATTTGTTCAACATTAGAAACAATTAAATGCACTTCACCAACTCTAGTAGGAGAGTCCGTATTGTAAGTTTCATAAGTAGTATTATCTTTTTTTAATAAAGTGAATAGTGAGATGAGCACTATAACTAAGACGATACCTATAATGATCAATCGTTTGGTTTTCATTGCATAATTCTCCTTTTTCAATTAAACTACAAATTGTAGTGTAACAAGAAAGTTTCATAAAATACAGCTAATTAGCTCACTACTCCATTTCAAGTAAAGATAGTTGACCAGTAAAAACGTTTAAACTACAATGTGTAATGTGAGGAGGTAAAGCTATGAAAATTCGAAAGTTTAAAATGAATGAAAGTGGATTGAATCGCTTTTTTGGACCTCTGGAAGCAAAAATTATGGACATCTTATGGAATGACGTAGAAATGACCATTAAAGATGTGCAACAAATGCTCGACAAGGAAAAGGTAACGAATTTTAACACAGTGATGACCGTCATGAACCGACTCGTTGAAAAAGGAATCTTGCAAAAGAGAGCAGAAGGAAGATCCTCTCTATACAAACCACTTCAAACAAGAGACGAGTTTTTAAGTGCACAATCGAAAGAAATGACAAATGAGCTGATGGACGAATTTGGAAACGTAGTCGTTAGTCATATGTTAGATGCGCTTGAAGACGTGGATGATGACCTCGTCGCTAAACTAGAACAAAAAATTAAAGAATTGAAAAAGGAACAGTAGCCTATGTCCAAACGTCAATCATCGTTTCTATTTTTTGCAGCACTAGTTATTTCGGGTACTATTTTCATTCAGATGGCGATATACGCAGTCTCCATGCTAGTAGGTTGGAACGCCAAGTTTAACCTTGTAGTAGTATGCCATAGCTGGTTGAAGGCAATTGGATTATCTTCACTAGAGTTTGCTTTAGACGGACTCGTAATCTTTACGCTAGTTTTTACGATTTGGCATATTAGTTCACAATTGATTCATACTGCACGTATGAAAAAACGATTAGAGCAATATAGAGAGATAACGCTCACGAATGAGTTGAATCAAACATATGGCAGTGAAAAAGAAGATTTTATCATTATCTCGCATCCTGCACCAATGGCGATTACGATGGGATTCGTGCAACCTAAAATCGTTATTTCAACAGGTTTGATCAACTTATTAACAAATGATGAACTAGAAGCAGTGATCGCACATGAAATGTACCATAAAGCAAATCGAGATCCACTAAAGATATTCATATTATCACTTTGTGCGTCCACAATTGGGTATATCCCAATTTTGAAATGGTTTAACCAGCAGTATAGAATTATTCAAGAAGTATTGGCAGATGAATTTGCGATTAAGAAACAAGAAACATCTGTCCACTTAGGTAGCGCGCTTTTGAAAATGTTAAAAGTAGGAATGGCTAAAAAAATGCCTTTTGCATATGCATCCTTTGCGGACACATCCGTCAATTACCGGATTGAATATATATTAAATCCATTAAAAAATATTCAAATGCAAATCCCATTGAAAGTAGCATTGATATCATTCGCTATTTTTAGTTTAATTTGCGCTATTTTTATTTACGCATTAGCGTAAATTTTTTACCCCATTACACTACATGATGTAGTCTTTAATTAGGAGTGTTTTAATTGTCAAAAAAAATATTTTGGATCATTGGAATAATCGCGGTATGTATAATAGGAATCATTGTATTAACAGACGCGAAGCAAGAAGCAGTTGCAATTGATTTCGCAGGGCAACCATTCATAGGAGAAGAGTCCGCACCAGTTGAAATCATCGAATTCGGAGATTACAAATGTCCACATTGTGGAGAATTCAATAGCACACTTTTACCTATGATTAACGAGCAATTTGTAGAAACAGGAAAAGCGAAATTTTACTTTATGAACTACTCATTCATCGCACCAGACTCCACTACCTCTGCGCAATTTGCAGAAACAGTATACAAAGAACTTGGCAATGAAAAGTTTTGGGAATTCCATCACTTGTTATTTGCAAATCAGACAACTGAATCCGGACAAGCGAATCTAATGACAGAAGAGTTTTTACAAGCAGTATTAGCGGAAGTTGCAACTGCAGAAGAAGTGGAAAAAGTAAATCTCGCATTTAGTGAAAGCGCAGGGAAAGAAGCTTGGCAGACCGATATGAATATAGCGAATAATCTAGGCGTCGCATCCACACCGACTATCTATATTGGAGGAAAGGAATTCACGGGTGCAACAATGGATGATTTCGCCAAAATGGTAGAAGAGGCTACCGATGGTCAATAAGCCACTTCTACTAGCATGGATCACTTCAATTATTGCGATGGTAGGAAGTTTATTTTTCAGCGAGCGCATGGGTTTTATCCCATGTACGCTTTGTTGGTATCAACGAATTTTAATGTATCCACTTGTTGTTTTTCTAGGCATTGCTTTTTATCGAAATGATCGAGAAATTTATAAATATATATTGCCAATTTCCATTACGGGCATCGTTATGTCTAGCTATCATTATGCGCTGCAAAAGATCCCTTCTATGCATGAGTTCAGCAGTTGTACAAGTGGCGTTCCTTGTACGGGACAATATATTAATTGGTTTGGATTTGTGACGATTCCTTTTTTAGCGCTTATTGCTTTTATATTTGTTACTATCATGATGTTCATACTTTGGAAACGTAAGTAAGAAAGGAGAATCGTAACAATGGAAAATAAAAAGAAAAAACGGTTTTACATTCGTTCAGTCATCTTGAGCCTCCTAGTTGTGGCAATCGTTTTCACTATATACTCCAACTTAACGAAAGAAAAAACAGCAGTATTGCAAGTAGGGGATAGTCCACCGGATTTTGCACTTATCGATATGAACGGGGAAAAGCATCAATTATCCGATTATAAAGGGCAAGGAGTGTTTTTGAACTTTTGGGGAACTTGGTGTAAACCATGCGAAAGAGAATTCCCACTAATGGACAAACATTATCAAGATTATAAAGATCAAGGGCTTCAAATCCTCGCCGTTAATATTGGAGAATCCAATTTTGCCGTACAGAAATATGTGGATAGAAAGGGTTTAACTTTTCCAGTTTTAATCGATAGCAATAAAAGTGTGATGGAGACATATAATATTAATCCGTTGCCAACCACGATGCTTGTAAACCCAGAAGGTAAAATAGAGAAAATCATTACTGGCGAAATGAGTGATGATGCGATTAAGCAAAATATGGAACAAATTATGCCAAACTAAATAACACTTACAAAAGTAGTACAAACCATGGGTATGGTTTGTACTACTTTTTTTGGAAGAGTAAGCATATACACCAAAGGATATAAGGTATGTCACTTTTTAGGGAAATTGCGACGTAGTGAGCTGGATGAAGTATCCGCTGGGATTTTCGCTGCAGGGCGGACGCTTTCCGCCGGGTGAGCGATGAGTCATCCCCGCCGCTTAGGCGTCGTAGGGATGTCTCATTTGCTCACTCATCCGGCTGGAGTCGCCGCCAGCAGCGAAAATTAGCGGAAATGGCTTATTTATCAGCTTCGGCTCGTAAAAAAACAAAATTTTATACAGTTTTTTCTAATGTGTAAATCCAG
>NZ_VDGG01000077.1 GCF_006861775.1 Psychrobacillus soli
ACAACTCAGAACGAAAGCAATGGGATTTAAAAAAGATGGCTCCGGAAGCATACCGAAACCATCTCATCGCAGCCTAAACTGCAAACTCTCTTTTTATTAAACTGTCTACTTTAAAGGGCTCAGTTCAGAGATTAATTTTGAATCAACAGGCGAAAAAAACTCAACTTAATGAATTGGAAATAAAATTGGATAAATTAATAGGGTTAATAGAAAAAGATAAAAGTGACTCTTTGTTAAGAAAATAATTGTTGTGTAGTAGTACACTTTTACAAACAGATGCTTGGTTTAATAAAATTTCTTCACAAGAACTATCGGATAGAAGGGGAAGGGTTATTTAATTTCCCTTAATCCCTTTCCTTCCATTACTTCTTTAACGCCTTCTTCACAAACTCCATATGAACGCCAGGAACATGTTTCACACACGATTTGAATGTCGGAGGGGACGATGTAATTGCGGATATGTGATTCGATATCTTCCCAAATGAGTATTTGTCCGATTGTAAGCCCTAATTTTCCTAAAATAGCAGCATCTCTTTCGTAAATATCGTCGTTCTGGCAGTGGTATTCCTCTGAGTTTGGGTACTTCTCACACAATTGATCGGGTCCCTTTACAAGTTGAATCCTCGTCTTCGGGTTGTCCCTCAACGTCTGATGAAGCCGTGTCATATTTTCCGCGTATTCTTCGGAATAGCCCATTCCTCGATAGCCTAAAAGGCAAAAAAGATGGTGACCTCGTAGCTTATACATAATTTTCCCCCCCCAAAAAAAAAATAAATTAAGATAGAATCGATAAAAATATATGTTAACAAATTCGTTTTATATGGTTAACTAATATTCATTATCATACCATATAACCTCTAATCAGTTGCACTAAGCGGCAAGTTATCTAGACCCAAAAGATCATATCCCGAAACTTAATACTTTACTAATCGTTCTATTTAGTGTATTGTCCTTTATAGAATGACCGTTCTAAAAAAGATTTTTTTATTCTTTAGGGAGAAGGAATTAAGATGGCTAGAAACAAAGAATTTGATGAAAAGGTAGTTCTAAAAAAAGCAATGGACCTTTTTTGGAAGCAAGGATATGAAAAAACATCGATGCAAGATTTGGTTACCCACATGGGGATCCATCGGAGAAGTATCTATGATACATTTGGTGACAAGCACTCGTTATTCTTAGCTTCTTTAAAATATTATGAACTGTTTGTTACAAAAGAATGGACTACAATTATAAGCAATTCTTCAACAGTGAAGAATGCTATTAGAAAAATTTTTGAGCATGTAGTCAAAGTAGCTGAATTAGAAATCTATCCAGCAGGTTGTTTTTCAGTTAACACGGCTGTAGAGTTGTCTTTGTTAGATAAAGATATACAACATCTAACTACTAAAATGTTTAACGATACAGAAGAGTTATTCAATAAGCTTTTAAAAGAGGGGCAAGATAAAGGCGAATTTAAAAATGATTTAAATACTCAGATTACTGCTCAGTTTCTACATAATAACCTTATTGGTATAAGAGTGTTAGTTAAAACCAATTATACAAAAAAGGAATTAGAAAGCATTATCGATTTAATGATGAAAGTGTTAGAATAGCTTTCTTTTTTCTTTTCTCATTATAGAACGATCATTCTAAATAGTGCTTTTTTATAAAAGCTAATAAATAATGAAGGAGAATTTATATGACAACATTTACAATTCCATCAGTGTCAACATTTATAGAGGCCAATGGAACACGCTTTGCATATAGGAGATTTGGTGTGGAATCAGGTACACCTGTCGTTTTCCTTGTTCATTTTAGAGGGACGATGGAAAATTGGGATCCTAACATGCTGGCTCCAATTGCAAAAGAAAGACCAGTGATCCTTTTTGATAATAAAGGAGTTGGAGAGACAAATGGTCAAACACCAGAAACGATAACTGAAATGGCACAAGATGCTGCTACATTTATTAATGCACTTGGTCTTAACCAAGTGGATCTTCTAGGTTTCTCAATTGGTGGGATGGTTGCTCAAGAATTAGCTTTACAAGAAGGACATCTCATTCGCCGTATTATTATAGCTGGTTCGTCTCCAAAAGCTGGAGTAAGACCCGACCCAGTAATATTTGAGAGAATGAATCGTCACGGAGGAAATGTAAACGATGATGCGTTAGATGATTTCATGTTCTTCTTCTATCGTTCAACTGAAACAAGTAAAGCTGCTGGGATGCAGTCTCTACAACGAATTATGAATCAGAAACAGGTTGAAAGTTCAGGTAAAGTACAAGCAGCTCAACTGAAAGCAGTTGCAAAATGGGCCCAACCAAAGACTAATCATAATTACGATTGGTTGCAAAACATTCATCATCCTGTGCTGGTGACCAATGGTATTGAAGATGTAATGGTACCAACAAAAAATAGTTATATTCTTGCAGAGCATATACCAAATGCACAGTTGATTATTTATCCTGATTCTGGTCATGGACACTTGTTTCAGTTCCCAGAATTATTTGCTGAAAATGTTAATTCATTTTTAGATGCTACATCGCTATAAGTGCCATAACAAACAAAAAAGGAGATTGAATATGAGTAAGTTATTTGATGAAGTGCGTATTGGAAATATCTCTTTAAAGAATCGTATATGCATGGCCCCTATGACAAGAAGTCGTGCCTTAGAAGATGGTACACCTAGTAACTTAGTAGCTGAGTATTACGGTCAACGTGCGTCTGTTGGCTTAATTATAAGTGAAGGTACTCAACCTTCTGATGATGGGCAAGGGTATACAAATACACCAGGCATTTATACTAAAGCACACATTGACGGATGGAAAAAAGTAACTTCTAAAGTTCATAGCGAAGGTGGAAATATATTTATTCAATTGATGCATGTAGGGCGTGTATCTCACCCAGATAACACACCACATCACCGTCAAGCCGTTGCCCCTTCAGCCATAGCTCCTAATGTGGAAATCTTTACTGCGCAAGGAATGAAGCAAATTCCTACTCCGAGGGAGTTAACAGAAGGAGAAATTAAAGATGTAATCAATGAGTTTCGTTTGGCAGCACGAGCAGCCATTGAAGCTGGTGCAGATGGTGTCGAAATTCATGGGGCTAACGGTTATCTAATTCAGCAGTTCCTAAGTGAAAACTCTAATCACCGTCAAGATGCATACGGTGGTTCAATAGCAAACCGATCTCGATTTGCTATTGAAGTAGCTAAAGCAGTTGTTGAAGAAATTGGTGCCGAACGTACGGGTATTCGTTTTTCACCTCAAGGTACACTAAACGGTATAGAAGAGGGAGAAACAAGTATTGATATGTACCATTATCTAATTGCAGAGTTAAATAAGCTCAAGCTTGCCTATCTTCACGTCATGCACTTTGGAAACGAACCATTATTACAAGAAATCCGTAAACTTTGGTCACAAGCACTTCTCGTTAACCGAGCAGGACGCTCTTTAGATAAATTAACAGTAGACTTGGATAATGAACTGGCTGACGTTGTAACTGTAGGGACTTGGTTAATCGCAAACCCAGATTTTGTGAAACGCTTGAAAGTTCATGCACAATTAAACGAACCTGACCGAAATACAATGTATGCAGGTGGTGCGGAAGGATATACAGATTATCCGTTCTTGAATGAAGAACATGATTAAAGAGCAGCAGTAACAATAAATTAAACTTTCCCTAAACATTTGTTGGTTTAGGGGAAGTTATTATTCCTTATCGGATAAAAGGAGTTTTGTGATGAGAGCGTTAGTAATAGAAGCATACAAGAAAGAACCTACTTTTATTGATCGACCATTACCCAAAGTAGGTAATAATGAAGTATTAGTTAAAATACATGCAGCCAGTATAAACCCACTTGATACAAAAATACGCAAGGGCGAATTGAAGCTACTGCTGCATTACGATATGCCATTGACATTAGGAAACGATTTTGCGGGAACGATTATTGAAGTGGGAAAAGATGTAACAAAATTTAATGTAGGTGATGAAGTTTATGGTCGTCCGCGCTCTAACAAAATTGGCACATTTGCAGAGTACCTATCAGTTCACGAAGAAGATATTGCCATAAAACCTAAAAATCTTAGCTTTGAAGAAGCAGCATCTATCCCTTTGGTTGGTTTAACTTCTTACCAGGCTCTTTACGACATCTTGAAGGTTAAAAATGATCAAAAAATCTTAATTCATGCTGGCTCTGGTGGTGTAGGAACTTTCGCTATACAACTTGCAAAAGAAATGGGAGCCTATGTTGCAACTACAGCTAGTGAGGGAAGCAATTTAGCAAAATCACTTGGTGCAGATGAAGTCATTAATTATAAAAAAGAAAACTTTGAAGACATTATAAAGAATTATGATGCAGTGATGGATAGTATTGGGGGAGCAACATTAGAGAAGTCATTTCTGACAGTAAAAAAAGGTGGGAAGATTGTTTCTATTTCTGGTACCCCAAATAGTCGTTTTGCAAAGGAAATGGGACTGGGACCGTTTAAAAAAATGTTACTCTCATTAGCGAGCGCTAAGATAACGAGTTTAGAAAAAAAGCACGATGTGGAATACACTTTTCTTTTCATGAAGCATAGCAGACAACAGTTACAAGTATTAACAGAACTTTTGGAGTCAAGGAAGATTAAACCAACGATTGATAAGATCTTTCCGTTTGAAGAAGCAATAAAAGCAATAAATTATGTGGAAACTGGAAAATCTAAAGGAAAAGTTATCTTAACTATCGTAGATCAGCAGAGTAATAGTAAAGAAGAGATTACTCTGCCTTAAAGAAAGGCAACCTAAATTAACCATAGCCAAACCAAAAAAGTCGATTCCTTAGGATTATAGCAAATCCACAGGAGTAAAAAGATCCTTTTGATAAGAAGACATCAAATTAGGATTGAACGTGTGATTAAGAAATACTCCTAGCTAGCCACTTTTTTTTCTGTCATAAATCCCTCACAACTTTATAAACCTTGGGACTTGTCTATGCTGGTAAGTTTCTTCTATGATGGAGGGAGACAGCAGGAGGGATTTTGGTCATGTTCAATGAAGCGAAGAATTTTATCCAAACGTATTATGAAGAAACAGGTCAATCGGAGCAGGAACTGGCGGCTCGTTTAATAGAAGTAGAACAACAAATTTTAACACAAGGTACATACGAACACACGCTAGATGAGCTCACATACGGTGCTAAAATGGCTTGGCGCAATAGTAATAAATGCATTGGTCGACTTTTTTGGCAAAGTTTGAATGTTTTAGATAAAAGAGATATACATTCAGAGGCGTCCATATTTGAAGCGCTTCTTGAGCATATTGAATTCGCAACGAATAATGGAAGAATTAGACCGACAATTACGGTGTTTTCCGCTCAAGATATTCGCATTTGGAATCATCAATTGATCCGTTATGCAGGATACGAAACGGACAATGGAATAATTGGGGATCCGGATTCGGTAGCATTCACAAAAGTGTGCCAGAATCTCGGTTGGGAAGGAAATAATGGCCTGTTTGACGTGTTGCCACTCGTTATTCAATTAAAAGACAATCCACCAAAACTATTTGATATACCAGAAGCATCCATTTTAGAAGTACCCATTCGACATCCGGAGTTCGACTGGTTTACTGATCTGGGTTTGAAATGGTATGCAGTTCCGATGATTTCCAATATGAAATTGGAAGTAGGGGGTATTTCTTATGTGGCCGCACCCTTTAATGGATGGTATATGGGAACAGAAATCGGCGCACGTAATCTAGCCGACGACAATCGTTATAATATGCTTCCTACGATTGCTGAACATATGGGACTAAATACGAAATCGAATGCATCTCTTTGGAAGGATCGTGCATTAGTAGAACTGAATGTCGCAGTTTTACATTCCTATAAAGAAGATGGAGTGAGCATCGTAGACCATCACACAGCAGCTCAACAATTTAAACGTTTTGAAGCCAATGAAATCGAAGCAGGACGTAATGTAACAGGAAACTGGAGTTGGCTAATTCCTCCATTATCTCCTGCAACAACTCATATTTTTCATAAACCTTATACAAATGAAAAGAAAACGCCCAATTACTTTTACCAAAAAGAACCATACTAAAAAAGAGGAATCAGCTTATACATTTGCTGATTCCTCTTTTCCTTATTCGTCTGAAGTAGAAACAAATCGATCTCTTCCAGCATGCATGCCTGAAGCGAATAATAAAATAGCCAATACGATAAATAAAATAATAGGCATCGTCCAACTAGCGGTCGCATCGTGCAAAAAACCAAAAAATACGGGACCGATTGCGGCAAATAAGTAACCAATCGATTGAGCAGTACCCGATAAGTCGGCCGCTTCCATTGGAGTTCGTGTACGTAGAGAGAAGAACATCATGACTAAACCAAAAGAAGCCCCTCCTGCTAAACCAATTAAAATCATCCATAAGAATGTGAAAGCAGTATTTCCATATAAAAGACCTAAAAAACCAATGATATAGAAAATCGTAAAAATACCGACAAGTATACGTTGATCTTTCATACGACCTGCAATAATCGGAGTTAAGAATGTTATGGGCAGCTGAGCAAACTGTAGTAAGGATAACATCCAGCCAGACTTGTCAGCACTTACTCCTTGAGATTGCACTATTTCTGGGATCCAAGCAGCTGTCGTGTAAAAAATAAGTGATTGAAGCCCCATACATAATGTGATCGTCCAAGTGAGTGGATTCGATAAAAGAGACTTAGATTTATTAGAAGGGGAAGCCGCTACTTGCTCACTCATTCGTTTTTGTTTATTTATTTGTGGTAGCCAAATGAGTGCGGCAACAATTGTTAATATGGCCCAACATCCAAGTGCACCTTGCCATCCATATGTTGTATTATCGGCAATTGGATAACTGATGCCTGCAGCGATACTTGCAGATAAATTCATAGAAACGGTATAAGTAGCGGTCAATAAGCCGATTCGTAATGGGAATTTTAGTTTGATTAAACCAGGTAACAATACATTTCCAAAAGAGATGGCAATCCCTATTAAAGCAGTACCAATAAATAGTAACGGTGCAGTGCCTAATGAGCGAATAATAATTCCAGCAGCCAATAAAATAATAGAGAAAAATAATGTCAATTCAATTCCAAACCGTCTTGCAATTTTTGGTACAACAGGTGAAAAGATTGCAAATGCAAGAAGTGGAATTGTAGTAATAAATCCTGCTAAAATATTGGAAATAGCTAGCCCATCTCGAATATGTGAAATAATAGGTCCTACTGATGTGAGTGGTGACCTAAGTGTAGTAGCGATGAAAATAATCCCAATTACAAGTAATAGTGCAGTTTTTTTGTTTTTTTCTTCCTTAGTTTGCAAACGCATTAACTCCTTATTTCATACTTCTATGCAAGCCTATCATTTTATGATGGATAGATTCAATAGCTGTAGGAATAGAATCATAGTAGTTCGAATATTCTTTTCCTTTTACATGCATTCTAGTTGTATAATTAACAGTATATAGGAAATATGGTAAGCATATGACGAATAAATGGATGGGAGGATTATATGAACAAAGAGAAGGTTTTATCATTACAAGATGTAAAGATGCGTTTTGGTCCTAAACAAGTACTAAACGGTGTGAATTTGGAAGTATTTCAAGGACAAATTATCGGCTATATTGGTCCAAACGGAGCGGGGAAAAGTACAACGGTTAAAATCATGCTTGGATTAATCGAAGGCTATGAAGGAAAAATTGAAATTTTTGGAGAAGAAATTGGCAATGGGGATGTATCGTATAAACGAAAAATTGGCTATGTACCTGAAACGGCGGAACTTTATGATAATCTAACTGCTTGTGAGTATTTAACGTTCACTGGGGAGCTATATGGGCTTCATCGCAAAGAAGCAGAAAGTAAAGCATTCCAGTTGATGAAAGAGTTTGGTTTAGAGTCTGTATTCTACCAGCGATTATCTTCTTTTTCCAAAGGAATGAGGCAAAAAGTACTCATTATTTCTAGCTTATTACATGACCCTGAATTATTATTTTTGGATGAACCTTTAAGCGGTTTAGATGCAAATAGTGTCATGGTTATTAAAGAAATTCTAGATCAGCTAGCGGCTCGTGGTAAAACCATTTTCTATTCCTCTCATATTATGGACGTTGTAGAGAAAATAAGTAACCGCATCATATTACTGGTGGATGGTCGGGTCGTTGCTGATGGAAGTTTTTCGGAATTACAAGCACAAAGTACAGAAGGAACATTAGAGGGAATCTTCAATCAAATTACAGGATTTTCGGAGCATAAAGAAATTGCAGAAAAATTTGTGGAAATAGTAAGTGAGGCAAATGCCCATGCATGATTTTACATCGCTTCGAGTTTTAGATCGTTTCAGATGGATATTTCAAAAATTACATATAGATTATGAAATGATGCGTAAAATTTTGCAATTAAAGTTAACGATGGATGGTAGAAGGATGCCAACTGTTTTTAATGGTTCGAAAGTGAAAAAAGAAGGAAATCAGTTTCTTAAATCTTTATGGATGTATGGATTATACGGACTTCTATTGCTAACACCGTTTTTATTTTTGGGGGATCAATTTATTTTTTTCATTAGTATTATGTTTAGTGTTCTGATGTTTATCGTGATGACATCTATGGTATCTGATTTTTCGGCTGTCCTACTCGATATTCGTGATAAAAATATTCTTCATTCCAAACCGATTAGTACCCGAACATTGAATGCTGCGAAAGTAGTTCATATACTCATTTATATGTTTTTGTTGACGGGGTCGTTTATAATTGTGCCACTAATCGTGAGTATTTTTAGACATGGAATTGGTTTTGCGGTCATTTTTTTGGTGGATGTTGTTCTGATTAGTTGCTTAGTAGTCGTGTTTACTGCATTTGTTTATTTATTCATATTGCGTTTTTTTAGTGGGGAAAAGCTAAAGGATATGATTAATTATGTACAAATAATATTGACTTTAGCGATCATGATTAGTTATCAGCTTGTCATTCGAGTATTTGAATTTGTAAATTTTGATATCACCTATTCCTTTGTATGGTGGCATTTGTTACTTCCTCCATTATGGTTTAGCGCGCCGTTTGAGTTGTTATTAAACAAAGATTTTTCCATACCTATTATTATTTTTTCTGTCTTGGCCGTATTAGGACCAATCTTATCCATATTGCTATATATTCGACTTATGCCAGCTTTTGAACGAAATCTAGCAAAATTATTAAGTGATTCCAAAAGAAATAGAAAAATATCACGTCCTCTAGATCACTTTTGGGCAACTGTTTTATGTAGAACGAAAGAAGAACAAACATTTTACTTATTTGCTTCGCTAATGATGAAGCAAGAACGTGAGCTCAAGTTGAAAATCTATCCTCAAATAGGTTTTGCGCTCATTTTTCCATTCGTATTCCTTTATAATGATCTTCGAATGCATTCATTGGAAGAAATGAGTAAAGGGAATATGTTTTTAGTTATTTACTTTAGTTTAGCGATGATTCCAACTGTTGTTCATATGCTGAAATTTTCAGGAACGTACAAAGCACAATGGATTTATCAGGCTGCTCCAATTCAAAATAGGTCTTCCATTTACAGTGGGACGTTAAAAGCGTGTATTATGAATTATTTTATTCCGATTTATTTAGTGTTAAGTATATTGTTTGTGTGGATTTTTACATTTCGAATTGTACCGGATTTGATCGTTGTGTTACTTGCGGCAATCGCAATGACACTTGTTTCATATCGAGTTTTTACCGGAGAAGATTATCCTTTTTCTCATTCGCATGAGCATATGCAGGATATGAGTACGTTGAAAGTTTTTGGTGGGATATTCATCGTTGGTTTTTTCGTACTTGTCCACTTTATCTTTACTAAAATTCCTTTTGGTCTATTTGTTTATATGGGCTTGTTGGTGATTGGTATTTTAATCGGGTGGGTAAAAATATTTCCAAATAGATCAAAAGAAGTGGTTAGCAAGTGAACATTAAAAATGAAAAAGATATCATCAGACTGATTGAAGTAGATAAGTGGATGATGAAATTATTAAAGGCTGCTAAATTATTAAATCTCCCAGATTGGTGGATTTGTGCAGGTTTTGTGCGCAGAAGGCATCGCGAACTTTCCGGAGACAGTAACGGCTTTAGGTGTGAAATTAGATGGTCAAGGTAAAGTGATTTTGGCTGCCCCACACGGGATAAAAGACGTTATTCATCTCGAAGTTAGACCTACACCACTTTTTTTATCTACAAATAAGTTAAGAGAAGTGTATGAAGAACGCGTACGTAAAAAAGATTGGGTAGCTACTTGGAAAATGCTTGAGATTTTTCATAGCTAAAAGTTTAATGGAGGTACTATGTGAAGAAAATAGGTATTCGTATTTCTTTTGTTTTGTTATTATTATTTTTAATTGCTTGTGAAAATAATACCAAATTAGATAATACATTATCCAAAGTAAATCTAAGCGATAGGGAGAAAATCCTATTATCGTCAGCAAGTGATGAATCATTTGTCTTCGAGTTTCAAGCAGATGATAAGTACAAACAAGTGTCTCTATGGGTAGAAAAATACGAGTTTGGAAGGCTTACTGAGGAAAATATTGGTCGAATGACTACAGAAATAGAGGAAAATGGCATGCTCATTTTTTCTATATCCAAAATGTCCTTCGACGAAGAAATAATAATTTTTAATATGAGTGTTGGTGATGATGCTTCATCAAGTAAAATAACGACCCATCAAGTATTACCAACTGAAAGTCAAAGTATATGGGGAAGTAATCCATTAGAAAGTATTCCTATTACAGATCAAATGGTATTGGCAACTATTTGTTATGCAAAAGGTAATGGTATGAGTTCACCTTCTACGGAATTTTATGCGGTTATGGATAATCGTATAGGTGAGATTGCGAATTATGATGTTGTGTATGTATGGAAAAGTGAATTTCATTAAGTGGAGATGAAAAAGGACTTCCTATTTAGCAGGAAGTCCTTTTTCTGTTCATTTAATATCTGTAATAACCGTCACATGCGGATGATTTTTCAATACTGTAATTGGCCACTCTTCCGAAATTGTATCCCCAAGTAATGCGTCGATTGCAGGGCGTTTCTTTTCTCCAAAGGCTAATAATATTATTTTTTTTGCCTTCATAATAGAAGCAATCCCCATCGTAAAAGCGGTATGCGGAATTTCCTCTTCATCATCAAAATATTGACTGTTTACACCAAGCGTAGAGTCTGTTAAATTCGCAACATGTGTTACCGAATTAAAAGAAGTGCCTGGCTCATTAAATGCAATATGTCCATTTTCTCCGACACCTAGAAATTGAATATCTAGTGGATGCTCATTTAATTGTTTTTCATAACGTGCACATTCTGCATCTAAATCCATCGCGTTACCGTTTGGAATATTCGTTTCTTTAAATTGTTTGCGAGAAAATAGATGCTCTTGCATAAAATAAGCATAGCTATTCACATTAGTCGGTGCTAGCCCTATATATTCATCTAAATTAAACGCAGTAACTTCGGAAAAATCCAAAGAGGATTCGACTAAATTCTTATAAATAGGAATCATCGTACTTCCAGTTGCTAAGCCTAATACGTTTAAAGTGTTTGCTTTTAAATCTTGTTCTAGCTTTTCTTGCACGATCGAAGCTGCCTCTTGTTGATTGGCAACATGTATTACTTCAAAAAACGCCATTTCATAACCTCACTCTTCCTTCATTATCCTTTAATTGTATGCCGATTCTTGTGAAAGGTCAACGAATTATCTAAGCAGATGAACCGATTGGGCATAATGCGCATATGATGTTATGACTTGAATACAAGGAGGAAAAACATGAAACACACGCGACAAATTGTGACGAAAGCGGTAGTGGCTAAAGGGAAAAAGAGAACGGAATCTAGTGAAATTCTTAGTCCACCAAATACTCCATCGAGTATATTAGGATGCTGGGTTATCAATCATTCTTGCACATCGAAAAAACATGGTAGATACGTAGAAGTTACTGGGAAATTTGACATAAACGTTTGGTATGCTCATCATGATCATTCGAAAACTTCTGTGTTTACGGAAACGATCCATTATAAAGACCGCATTAAATTATATTTTCGTGACAGAGATTCAACTGGTGAAGAAGTACATGTGCGTGTCCTTCAGCAACCTAATTGTACAGAAGCAATTATTATTGAAAAAGGAACGAAATTCCAAGTGACAGTAGAACGCGAGCTTCTTGCAGAAGTAGTGGGAGAAACAACGATTTACATCCAAGTGCAAGATGATGAGGTGGAAGAAGAATGGGCATTCCAAGAAGAAAGTTCTTCTAGTGCAGGGGTCCCAGCTAATATACCTAATGATTCTGAAGACTCTTCATCACTTTAACAAGCCGGTCAGTATTTCCGGCTTTTTTTTGTTCTAGGAAACAAATCGTAATCTAAGGATAATGCGTCTTAGTGAGTTGAATGAAGTGTCCCCTGCGATTTTTGCTGCAAGGCGAACGCTTTCCACGGGGTGAGAGATGAGCCATCGCCGACGCTATGCACTGCACCCCATTTATTAGACACATGAATGGGATGTCATAATATGAGAAAACGATTTAGCTTAGAAGAAAAATATCAAGCTGTTCTGCTCTATTTATCCGGTCGTTATTCTTACCGCGA
>NZ_VDGG01000078.1:0-11744 GCF_006861775.1 Psychrobacillus soli
ACTCAGAACGAAAGCAATGGGATTTAAAAAAGATGGCTCCGGAAGCATACCGAAACCATCTCATCGCAGCCTAAACTGCAAACTCTCTTTTTATTAAACTGTCTACTTTAAAGGGCTCAGTTCAGAGTCACTTCCTACACTTCTTTTATTTCTATATTTACCTTAAAAAGACTGTACGGCCCCTAAAATAGCATATTTCACATGCTCGTACGTTAAACCACCTTGAATAAACGCAGTATAAGGAGGTCGGATCGGTCCATCTGCAGTTAATTCCATACTAGATCCTTGGATAAACGTTCCCGCTGCCATAATGACATCATCTTCATAACCAGGCATATAAGCAGGTTCGGGAGCAAATTGGGCATTTACCGGCGAGTGCATTTGAATCGCTTTGCAAAACTGAATCATTTGTTCGGCTGTTTGAAACGATACCGATTGAATAAGGTCCGTTCTTTTTTGCGAATAATGGGGTTCCGTCGTCATGCCCACTTCTTCTAAAACGGCCGAAGTAAAAATCGCGCCTTTAACTGCTTGCGAAACAATATGCGGAGCTAAGAAAAATCCTTGGTACATATCCATTAGCGTATTTAGAGATGCTCCTGCCTCTGCTCCAATTCCAGGAGATGTCATACGATACGCACACTTCGTAACAAATTCACTTTTCCCTGCAATATATCCACCAGTTTTCGCCAGTCCACCACCAGGATTTTTGATCAATGAGCCCGCCATTAAATCTACTCCAACGTCAGTAGGTTCCAATTCTTCCACAAATTCACCGTAACAATTATCCACGAAAATAATGGCATCCTCTTTTATCGCTCTTATCTTTTCGACCATTTCTTTAATTTGTTCTACCGTAAATGAAGGACGCACTGCATACCCTTTAGAGCGTTGGATCGCAATTACTTTTGTATTCCCTTTGACCGTTTTTTCTACCGTTTCCCAATCGATCGCACCGGATTCTAGTAAGTCAACATGCTGATAAGAAATACCAAAATCCGCTAGTGAACCCGTATCTTCTTCACCACCACTTACAATAGATTGAAGCGTATCGTATGGCTTTCCAGTTATGTATAACAGTTCATCATTCGGTCTAAGTACGCCAAATAAACTAATGGAAATTGCATGTGTACCTGAAATAATTTGCGGACGAACAAGTGCTGCTTCTGCTCCAAATGTAGTTGCATACACTTTTTCTAACGTATCCCGTCCCTCATCATCATAGCCATAACCAGTGGATGGATTAAAATGATGATCACTTACATGATGCGTTTTAAATGCATGAATTACTTTTTGCTGATTGAAAAACGCTATTTTTTCAACCGCTTGATGATAACTAGCTATTTTCGCTTCCGCTCTATTTGCTAAGTCTAAAACTTCTTCTGATAATGTCGTTGTAAAATTCATCTGTTTCTCTCCTTGCTGTTTCATGACAAATAGAAAAGACTAATCTCAAAGAATGAAATTAGTCTTCGCTCTTAAAATTGGACTTCGCCGTCCCAATCAAGCATTCCGCCTGCTACGTTTGTTACTGTAAAGCCATTCTCTTCTAAAATTTCGCAAGCCATCGCACTGCGCGCTCCTGCTTTGCAAACGATATAATGAGGAACTGACTTATCGATTTGATCGATGCTTGTTTCCACTTGACCTAATGCGATATGTTTTGCACCTGGAATAATACCAGTTGCTACTTCTTCACTTTCACGTACATCAATGATGCTAACTGTTTCGCCAGCATCTATTTTTTGTAAAAGTTCTTCTGTTGTGATTACATTCATTTTTTACTCTGTCCTTCCATGTCTATTCCATTAAAATCATAATAGGAACCTGCTTGCCTGTCAAATTACCAGGCTTATTCTTCGTTCAAGCTGACTGGTTTAGAAGGTGCAAACGTTGAAATAGCATGTTTGTATATTAACTGTTGCTTTCCATCTGACTCAAAAAGAACGGTAAAATTATCATAGGACTTCACTAACCCTTTTAGTTGAAAGCCATTTAATAAAAATACTGTAACAAAAATATTGTTTTTTCTTAATTGATTCAAATAAATATCTTGAATATTCGTAGGTTTCATTCCAATTCCCCCATTGTGCATTTTACATAAAAGTACTCTCCACATTTAACTATTCGCCATAATCATTCATTCTCCTGCAAGAAATCTGTAATTTCTTTTATGATCTTTCCACTATCTACAAATGGATCGTACCAATGGATGTCCATTTTGTTCCGGAAGTACGTTAATTGGCGCTTTGCATATCTTCTAGAATTTTGCTTTAAATTATCCAATGCCTCGTCAAGTGGGAGGAGACCGTCCAAATACGCATAGATTTCCTTATAACCGATTGCTTGTATCGATTGAACTTCTCGAATCCCTTTTTCATGGAGTTTCTTCACTTCTTCTAATAGCCCTTTTTCTACCATCAAGTCTACCCGTTTATTTATCCGCTCGTAGAGAATTTCGCGATTAGTAGTTAGCCCGATAATATAATGGGGATATACTTTTTCATGTCCTTGGTTTTGTTCAATTTCCTTTTTCTGCTTGCCGCTAAGCTCTACTCGTTCGATTGCGCGAATAATTCGTTGTACATTATTAGGATGAATTTCGGTAGCTGCTTCCGGATCTACCTTTCGTAATCGATCAAATAATTCATCTGGTGATAGCTGTTCCAATTGTTTTTGTAACTCTACGTCTATTTTAGGCTGCTCTGTGAAGCGAAAATCATATAAAACAGATTGGATATAGAGCCCCGTACCTCCAACGATAATCGGCAGTTTCCCTCTCGATGCGATGTCTTCTATTTTCTCTCGCACGATTTTTTGATATTCTGCTACTGAGAAACTATCTGTTGGATCTTTTATATCTAATAAATGATGGGGAACTCCTTCCATCTCATCTTCGGTAATTTTAGCAGTTCCTATGGAAAGCTCCCGATAAATTTGCATCGAGTCTCCATTAATAATTTCTCCGTTGAATGTTTTTGCAAGCTCAATACTTAAAGCAGTTTTCCCTACTGCTGTTGGACCTACAATTGCAAGTACTACTGGTTTCTCAGTCATTTTTTAACATCCAGTTTACGATAAATTGAGACGCTTCGCTTTTATTCACTTCGTTTAAAATTTCATGTCTTGCATTTTCTATTAGTTGTACCGTTACATTTTCCATTCCTACATTCGTCAAACCTTTCGCTACTTTAAAAATATCTTTACCAGATTTACCAACAGGATCTTGTAAACCACTAATCAATAATACAGGCAAATCTTTTCTAATTTTCTTTATTTCATTTTCTTGATGGATGATTTTTAATCCATGAAATAGATCGATATAAAACTGATTCGAAGGGATAAAACCGCAAAACGGATCGTCGATATACTTTTTCACTTCATTTGCATCTGAACTTAACCAATCGAAATCTGTTTGTGCATCTTTAAATCGCTTATTGAATCCGCCGAAAGACAGCTTATTCAGTAAAGCACTTTCGGTTTGCGGTGTTTTCTGTTTAGCTGAAAACTTCCCGATGAGACTCCCTATATCCCCCATTACTCCAGGGCTGAATGTCGTGCCGCTTAGTACCACTTTGGCAAGAGATTCGCTATATTTTTGCATATATCTCCTTGCAACGAACGAACCCATACTATGCCCAAATAAAATAAGGGGGACGTCTCCGATTTCTTCTCGTACTTGCACTAATACTTCCCGGACATCTTCTGTCACTCGTTCAAACCCATCTTGTTCCGCAAAAAAACCTTGTTGACCATTTTTTTCTGCCGTTTTTCCGTGACCACGATGATCATGACCACTAACGATAAAGCCATTTTCCACCAAAACTTGTGCAAATTCATCATAACGCCCTATATGCTCCGCCATGCCGTGCAAAAGATGCACATGCAAAGTTGGAGGTTGTTCTGGCATATATTGGACAATATGAATCAAGTGATCATCAGACATTTGACCTTCTAAAATGGTTTTCAGAGAGCAGCCCCGCCTTCATGTATAGTAGCTTCCATTAATAAGGCCTCTAATTGTTGCTGGAAAGAATTCTTTTCTTGCTCGGTATAATGCAATAACTGACCCATTACATTCAATATATCCGCTTTATACTTTTTATATAGCTCGATTTGAAAATAAAGCATGCCCGTTCTTCTTACTAGGAAGTCAGCAGGAGAATAGGCCATCTCTTCGTGCACCGCATAATAGACTTGTGCAAGAAGACTTAATGGCAAAGTAGATGGAATCGTCGATAATATATGAGCATAGTGAAATACCCGATCGACATTTGTTCCATAAAATTTTGCTAAGCTTTTTCCTTCTGCTGTTGTTAAACCATAGGAAGGGGCAATTTGAGCTTTAGTTGCAATGAAAGCTTCCAATTGGTGCGCTCCTCCAATATCACCACCTGATAAAGTTACATGTTTAGTAACACAAGGACCATATTGTTCATCGCCTAACTCTTTGGAAATAGTGTTCACAATTGTTTCCGCCATTTTACGATAGCCAGTTAATTTTCCACCAGCTATTGTAACTAATCCAGCCTCGGACTGCCAAATTTCATCTTTCCGAGAAATTTCGGAAGGATTTTTCCCGTCCTCATAAATAAGTGGACGAACGCCAGCCCAAGTCGATTCTACTTGTTTTTTCGAGACATTTACGAGTGGGAACATATGATGAATGGCATTTACTAAATAGTCCACTTCTTCTTCTGTTACCGTTGGATGCTCAATATTGCCTTCGAAAAAAGTATCCGTTGTACCAACATATGTTTTTCCATCACGTGGGATGGCAAAAATCATGCGTTTATCCGGAGCATCAAAATAAATAGCCTGACTTAACGGAAAAGCAGATTGATCCATGACAATGTGGACACCTTTTGTTAACTTTAGCTTTTTCTTATTATCAATGGCATCTAGTGCTCGAACTGCGTCTACCCAAGGGCCAGTTGCATTGACAACTTTTTTCGCATGGATATGAATACGTTTATTTTTTATGACATCTACAATTTCTGCACCTATGATTTTGTTTTGTTCGTTATACATAAACGATTTAGCCTTTGCGTAGTTTAAACAAACTGCCCCTTTTTCCATTGCTTTTTTCAGCACTTCGATCGTTAGTCTCGCATCATCTGTTCGATATTCTACGTAATAACCGGCCCCTAGTAAATCCTTGCTCTTTATGAGCGGTTCTTTTTCTAGCGTTTGTTCGGGAGTTAACATATGACGTCGCTCTTCTTTTTTTACTCCTGCAAGAAAATCATATACTTTCAACCCTGCAGATGTGCTAAATGGTCCAAATGTTCCTTTTTTATGAAAAGGGAGTAACATCCATTCCGGTTCGGTCACATGCACGGCATTTTCATACACAATTTCCCGTTCTTTCCCGACTTCTGCTACAACTTTTACATCGAACTGTTTTAAGTAGCGAAGTCCTCCGTGTACAAGTTTCGTCGATCTACTGGAAGTGCCAGCAGCAAAATCTTGCATTTCGACTAACGCGACAGACATGCCTCTCGTCACTGCATCTAGAGCAATACCCGCTCCTGTAATACCTCCACCAATAACTAATACATCGAACTCATAAAAATTTAATGTGTGCAAAATTTGCTCTCGTTCCACAGAAGATTTCACTTAATCCACCTCTTCATCTGAAAGTTTGAATACTCTAGTTGCTTCCACTGCTTTTTTCCAACCTTTGTATAGTTGGTTACGCATAGGTTCATCCATTTTCGGTTCGTACAGTTTTTGACTTTCGCGCAAATCGGCAAGTTCTTGCTCATCTTTCCAATACCCGGTAGCAAGCCCTGCTAAAAAGGCTGCGCCGAGAGCGGTTGTTTCATTTAACTTAGCTAGTTCTACGGGCAAGTCTAGTAGATCACTTTGAAATTGCATCAGAAATTCGTTGCCCACAGCTCCTCCGTCCACACGAAGTACTTCAACGTCCACTCCGGAATCTTGTTCCATTGTATGGAGAACATCTTTCGTTTGATATGCTAAAGATTCGAGTGTCGCACGAATGAAATGCTCCTTTGTTGTTCCTCGGGATAGCCCGAAAATAGCACCTCTTGCATCTGAATCCCAATAAGGCGTACCTAGTCCAACAAAAGCCGGTACAATATAAACCCCTTCTGTCGACTCCACTCTTTTCGCATAGTCTTCCGAGTCTGCTGCTTTTTTCACCATACGAAGACCATCTCTGAGCCATTGTATGGCAGAACCAGCAACAAACACGCTACCTTCTAGCGCATACGTTACTTTACCATTTAGCCCCCATGCAATCGTTGTTAGTAGCCCAGATGGGGATTGAACTGCTTCTTCTCCCGTATTGAGCAGCATAAAGCAACCTGTACCATAAGTGTTTTTGGCCATTCCTTTTTCAAAGCAACATTGACCAAATAATGCGGCTTGTTGGTCTCCTGCTGCTCCTGCAATATCAATTGCTTTTCCAAAAAATACGGAAGGATCCGTTTGCGCATATATCTCAGACGAAGATACCACGTTTGGAAGCATATTCATCGGGATATGTAGCTTATCGCAAATTTCTTTGTCCCACTTCTGTTCATAAATGTTATATAACATTGTTCGAGAAGCATTCGAGTAATCCGTCACATGTGTACTGCCATTTGATAGTTTCCAAATTAGCCACGTATCGATTGTTCCAAAAAGAAGTTCCCCTGCTTCTGCTTGCTCTTTAGCTCCTTCGACATTGTCTAAAATCCACTTTACTTTTGTAGCAGAAAAATAAGGGTCTAGCATGAGTCCTGTTTTATCCTTAAAAAAGGACTCGAGCTTTTCTTTTTTCAACTCGTCGATAATGTTTTGCGTTTGTCTTGATTGCCAAACAATTGCATGATAGATCGGTTTTCCTGTTTTCTTATTCCAAACGACTGTTGTTTCACGTTGGTTCGTAATACCAATTGCATGTACATCTTCTGGTTGGTGCCCACTTTCTGTCAAAACCGTTGCAATAACTGACAACACGGAACCCCAAATTTCCTGTGCATCATGTTCCACCCAGCCTGGCTTTGGAAAATATTGTGTAAATTCCTTTTGGGCAGTATGAACACTATTGCCTTGTTTATCAAACAATATCGCTCGAGAGCTCGTAGTTCCTTGATCAATTGATAAAATAAATTTCCCCATTTGGCCCCTCCTACATGACTCGTTTAAACATCTTTTCCACTTCATACGTTGAAAAATGAACAATAACAGGTCGCCCGTGCGGACAAGTAAGTGGATGCTGCGCATTTTTCAAGCTTTCTAACAGTTGCTGCATATCATGCATTGTTAAATAATGATTTGCTTTAATCGATAATTTACAGCTCATCATAATCGCCGCTTCTTCTCGCAATTTTTTAATGTCTGCTTTTCGATTTGTTAATACTTGTTCGATTAAGCTTTCAATAATCTTTGTTTCATGACCTTTCGGAAACCATGTTGGATACTCCCGAACGACAAAACTAGAAGTACCAAACTCCTCTAAAAATATACCCACATCTTGTAATTCTTGCAGGGATTCTTTTATCCGGTATGCTTCGTCCAGTGAATAGTGAAACGTAAGAGGTAGTAGTAGCGCTTGGCGTTCACTAGCATTTACTTCTCCCACTTTTTCTTTGTAAAATTCATATTTAATCCGTTCCTGTGCTGCGTGTTGGTCGATCAAGTAGAAGCCATCATCGCTTTGCGCAACAATATATGTTCCATGTATTTGTCCTACGACATGTAAATCTGGAAATGGTTGTTTTGCTTCGACTACTTCTTCTACATATGCTTCTACGACTGGAACTGGCTCTTCTTGTAACGGTTCAATCGTTTCGTGAATGTTTGCTTCATGAATAATTGTTGGCTGCCCCATTATTTCTTCCGTTTCCTGCGCAATGGGTTGTTCAGGAGGCGAGTATGGTTTAAAGAAATCAAATTGCACGCTCGGTTGTTTTTTTACTTCTGGTTTTTCTGTAATTTTAGGTGGCTGTTGTACACGATGAATAACCGAACGGATTGTTTGACGTACAAGCTCCATTAGTTCTTTTTCTTTACTAAGTCTTATTTGATGCTTCGCTGGATGAACGTTTACATCTGTTAGCATTGGGTCCGTTTCAATATTTAATACGACAATTGGGTATCTCCCTATTGGAAGTAGCGTGTGATAGGCATCTACAATGGCATTGTTTAGCCCATAATGTTTGACCCAGCGGCCGTTTACTAAAATCGTTATATAGTTTTTAGAAGCTCGCGTAATTTCTGGCATCGTAGCAAATCCAGAGATTTGAAAATCGGACGATTCCTTCTGGAAAGGAACCATTTTCTTCACATTTGCTACTCCATATATGGAAGCAAGCACTTGCCGTAAATCTCCTCTACCGCTTGTTTGAATAATCGTTTGCCCATTATGAATGAGCTTAAATGCTATGTTGGGATAACTAAGTGCTAATCTGTTGATCAAGTCAATTGAATGACCAAGTTCTGTTTGGATCGTTTTCAAATATTTTAACCGGGCAGGTGTATTAAAAAATAATTGCTTGACAGCGATATCTGTTCCTCTTCGAATAGGTGCTGGTGTACAAGAAATGATTCGCCCACCTTCTAGTTCCACTTTCGTTCCAACATTATCGCCATCAGATGTCCATAAACTAATTTTCGAAACAGAAGCAATACTGGCAAGTGCTTCTCCGCGAAATCCGAGCGACCGGATTCGAAACAAATCATGTTCTGTCGTGATTTTCGATGTCGCATGTCTTGAGAAGGATTGAACAGCATCCGCTTCGTCCATTCCTTTTCCATTATCGGTCACTTGTATTTTTGCTAACCCTGCTTCTTCTAATAGTATTTCAATCGATGTACTTTCCGCATCAATTGCATTTTCGACTAATTCTTTAACGACAGAAGCGGGACGTTCAACTACTTCCCCTGCTGCAATTTTATTGGAAAGTAGCTCTTCCATGACGATGATTTGTCCCATTTTATTCACCTACTTTTTAGTCTAATTCACTTTGTAGTTCATATAGTATTTGTAATGCAGCTAGTGGCGTTGTTCCGGAAATATTAATTTTTTTCAATTTCTTCATCACTTTATCCGCCGCAGGATGCTCTGCTACCGGCTTCGTTTTTTGCGTCGGTTGTTCATCAAAGAACGATAATTGTTGTTCCTGAACGGAAGTTTCCTCCAGCTCTTTCTTTTCTTGTTGTTCGAATGTGTCGAGTATTTCTCGTGCTCGTTCAATAATTTCTTCTGGCAATTGCGCTAATTCAGCTACATGAATTCCATAACTTTTATCGGCTGGACCATTTTTTAATTTGTGTAGAAAGACGACTTTTCCATCTTTTTCTGTCGCTGCTACATGCACATTACGTAGTTTCGCCAATGTTTTTTCTAAATCAGTTAACTCATGATAATGTGTGGAAAATAGCGTATTTGCCCCAATATGATCATGAATATATTCCATCATCGCTTGCGCTAGACTCATCCCGTCATATGTCGAAGTTCCACGTCCAATTTCATCAAAAAGAAGGAGGCTGTTACTTGTCGCATTCATAATGGCATGCTGGGATTCCATCATTTCAATCATAAATGTACTTTGGCCGCCAGCTAAATCATCTGCCGCTCCGATACGTGTAAATATTTTATCAACGATTGGCAACTCTGCCGATTCCGCCGGTACGTAGCAGCCGATTTGAGCCATAATAACAGTAATAGCAATTTGTCGCATAAACGTACTTTTACCGGACATATTAGGTCCTGTGATCAGTAGCATATTTTCTTCTTCTGTTAATGTACAATCATTCGGCACATATAATTGATTGTTCATCATTTTTTCTACGACAGGATGTCTTCCTTCTTTAATAATCATCGCATTCGAATCATGAAAAGTTGGTTTTGTCAGACGGTACTTCTCAGCTACTTGTGCAAAAGAAATATACACATCTAGCTCACTAATTTGTTTGGCAAGCTTTTGTACCCGAGGAATATACGCTTTAATTTCTTCTCTTAATTGGGTAAATAAATCATATTCTAGTACTAAACTTTCCTCTTCCGCTGACAGAATGAGCGTTTCCTTTTCCTTTAACTCATCTGTAATATAGCGTTCCGCATTGGCAAGTGTTTGCTTCCGCACATATCTTGCCTCATCTGCAAGATGGATCGTCGATTTCGTTAACTCAATATAATAGCCAAATATTCGGTTATACCCTATTTTTAAGTTTTTCGCGCCAGTACGTTCTCGCTCTTTTTGTTCTAGTTCCGCAATCCACCTTTTCCCATTCACAGATGCGTCTCTTAGCTGATCCAATCGCTCGTTATAGCCATCTTTTAGGACGCCACCATCTTTCACAGCAATAGGTGGATTTTCATGAATCGCATCTTCTAACTTTTTCCAAATATCTTGGCAATCCTCTATTGCCTGACCAAGATCATTTAATGCTTGATTATTGGCATACACTAACTGCTCTTTAATAGAAGGAATTTTAGATAAAGACTGTCTCAGTTGCGCGAGATCCCTTCCTCCTGCACTTCCGAACCCTATTCTTCCCACTAATCGTTCCAAATCATATACTTCTTTAAATGCTTCTTTTATTTCTTCTCGTAACATAAAATCTTCTAGAAAGCTCGTAACTACTGCTAATCGGTCTTCAATTGCATTTTTTTCAGCAAGTGGCTGATGAATCCATTGTTTTAACTTTCGTCCGCCCATTGCCGTAACCGTCTCGTCCAGCAACCATAATAAAGTTCCTTTTTGATCTGCATTTCGAATCGACGAAATAAGCTCTAAATTTCGTTTCGAATGGTAGTCAATCGCTAAAAAGGAGTCTCTACGTGAAAAAGTAAAAGGTTGAATATGTAATAGCGAGCGCATTTGTGTTTTTTGAATGTACTGTATTAAGCGTTTCACTGTACGATGTGTTTCTAATGGATGATTCGGCACGTATTTTTCGATGGATTGATCATTTGCTTCATCTTGTTCAATCGATAATGTAAAATCATGGATCGCCGATAAATCATTGATCAATACGTACATTTGTTCACTCACGATTAATTCTTTTGCTTGTATCGCTAGTAGTTCCTGTACGACTTCTTTTTCATCCCCATGAAGAATCGTTGTAAATCCGTCCCCTGTGGAGACGTCTAAATAAGAAAAAGCTACTTCGTTTGGAGAAACTACATCCGCTGATGCAATAAAATAATTCGTTTTATGTTGCATGCCTTTTCCTTCAATAATCGTTCCAGGCGTGATTAATCGAACAACTTCTCTTTTTACGACACCTTTTGCCTGCTTAGGATCTTCCACTTGCTCACAAATAGCTACTTTATGCCCTTTAGAAATAAGCGTTTCAATATAGCCTTGTGCCGAATGATGGGGCACGCCACACATTGGAACGCCATCTTTTCGACTAGTTAGCGTAATTTCTAAAATAGCCGCTGCTTTGATCGCGTCGTCATTAAATAGTTCGTAAAAATCGCCTAATCGGAAAAATAAAAAGGCATCTAAATATGCTTCTTTTATTTTTATATATTGTTGCATCATAGGAGTTTGTGTTGTCATGTGTTGCCCTTCTCTCTTCTAAAAACTTTCTATTTTATTATAACAAATCAAAAGAGGGAGTGCTTAGGTTAATGGATTGATTACTTAATATAGGATAGTGCGTCGTAGAAGACCTATTAGGTGACCGCTAGGATTTTCGCTGCAGTCGTACGCTTTCCACCGGGTAAGCGATGAGCCTTCACCGCCGCTTAGGCGGACGTTGTGAAGTCTCATTATGCT
>NZ_VDGG01000078.1:11754-12706 GCF_006861775.1 Psychrobacillus soli
AGCATAATGAGACTTCACAACGTCCGCCTAAGCGGCGGTGAAGTCTCATTATGCTCACTTATCCGGTAGGAGTCGACGCCTGCAGCGAAAATCATTAGAAACCGCTTACTTATTTAGTATCGTCTCAATTAAAACAATTATCTTTTCATGGAGTGTATCCAGTAAATGGATTGGAGCAACCGACTAGACATTGAAAACAACCAGTTCTAGTCTGAAAGCAACTAGATCAAGTAGAGAGCAACTAAATTACCAGCGAAAGCAACTAATTCTTACAAAAGCCATTTTACTTGGAGTGAGATGACTATAGTGTTTACGTATTATAGGAATAATGGGTCATAAAATGTCCGTCGAATTCGCTAGCTAGTACTTGCCATACCGGTTTGTCGCGTTCGTAGTATGTATTGACGTGTCCAGCAGGCTTATTGTCGCCTTCAAGATGGATATTGTCTTGTTCAACCATTTTTTGTTCATATCGTCTCTCCATAAGTTAGCTTTCTCATTGATTTTTGCGGAAAGGCGGCGACTCCTACGGGATGAGTGAGAAGAGGAGACATCGCAAGCGAACGCGTTAGTGTAGTGACCCCCAAAAGTTAGACATGATTTTTTAGTTAAGCGGCTTGCGCAAGATGAGTACGGTATTGTACAGGACTCATCTTGAATTTAGATTTCAACCTTTTATGGTTATAATAGTTTATATANTAAAAGAAAAAGAATAGAAAAAATTAAAGAAACAGGCAACTTCTTGTTCAAAATCGAACAAGAAGTTGCCTGTTTTTGTTTGAAAAAACGATATGAATTTAAAAACGTAAGTTTTTCAGTGCCCTCGTATTGTACAGGACTCATCTTGAATTTAGATTTCAACCTTTTATGGTTATAATAGTTTATATAATTTTGGAGTTCTTGTTTAAAATGGTCGACACTTTCAAATTCTTTTAAGTAGAGAAATTCTGAT
>NZ_VDGG01000079.1 GCF_006861775.1 Psychrobacillus soli
ATGACCAATTAGTTGCTCTAAACCATTTACTGGATTTAAACATTCGAAAAAACTGTAAAAAATTTCGTTTTTTTACGAGCCGAAGCTGATAAGTAAGCAATTTTCGTTGATTTTCGCTGTAGTCGACGACTCCTGCCGGATGAGTGAGCAAATGAGACATCCCTACGACGCCTAAGCGGCGGGGATGGCTCATCGCTCACCCGGCGGAAAGCGTTCGACTGCAGCGAAAATCCCAGCGGTAACTAGTTGACGCACTACCGCGCAGTATCCCTATATTGCACATATTATCTTCGTGGAAGCCAGGAAACACTTAAAGCCTTACGCTTTATTATTTGCACACTAAATATATATTTGCTAATATATAATTAAAATATCTCGAATTCAAGATATAAAGAGCGGGAGGAAATAAAAATGAAATTAGCAGGTATACACCATGTTTCAGCAATTACTGGTGATGTAGATAAAAATCATGATTTCTTTACAAGAATATTAGGAATGCGCTTAGTGAAAAAAAGCGTTAATCAGGATAGTACCTCTTCATATCATTTGTTTTACGCAGACGCCGTTGGAACTCCTGGAACGGATATGACATACTTTGACATTCCTATGGCAGGTAGAACATATCCTGGAGTATCAAGTATTAGTAACAGTGGTTTTCGTGTTAAAAGCGATGAAGCATTACAATTTTGGAAAACTAGATTCGAGCAATATGAAGTACCGCACGATCAAATAACTGAAAGATATGGTAGAAACACGCTTTACTTTGAAGATTTTGAAGGCTCAAGGTTGATGCTCGTTGTGGATGATGGAAAAGGGATTCCTTATGGAGAAGCTTGGGTAAAAGACGGAATCTCTGCTGAAAATGCTATCGTTGGTTTAGGTCCTGTTACTTTAACAGTAAGAAAATCGGCATCAACAGAAAAAGTACTTCAAGATATACTTGGATTTACATTAGCAGGGTCGTATCCATCCAAAATAGAAAATATGCCTGATATTCTTGTTTATACAACAGGAAAAGGTGGACCAGCTGGAGAAGTGCATATAGAAACCCGTACAGACTTACCAATGGAAAGACCAGGACGAGGAAGCGTGCATCATGTGGCATTCCGTGTACCGACAATGGAAGATTACCCGAAATGGGAAGAATTATTGCGCTCTCATGGGTTTACTACTTCTGGTTTAGTCGATCGTTATTATTTTAAATCGATTTACTTTAGAGAGCCGAACGGAATTTTATATGAATTAGCAACTGATGAACCAGGTTTTGATTCCGACGAGCCGATGGAATCACTTGGAGAAAATCTTGCACTGCCACCTTTTTTAGAGCCACAAAGAGCACAAATTGAAGCCAAGTTGCGTCCGTTGTCAATTAACAAATAGATGTGTTAAAATTCAGAAAAGGAGTGGAAGACAATGGATTTTCAATACAAAGAATTAGGTAATGATGTTTTTGCATACGAGTATGTACAAGAAGGAGAAAAACTTGGTGAAATAACGTGGACATTACTTGGAGACATTATGGTAATGGATCACACTTACGTTTCTGATAAGTTAAGAGGCCAAGGTGTAGCAAAAAAATTGCTCGATACTGCCGCTTCCTATGCTCGCGAAAACAATTTGAAAATGGAAGCTGTATGCTCCTATGTTGTAGCAGTTTTCAATAAATCAGATGAGTATAATGATGTAAAAGCTTGAGTAAAATAAAAAGGCAATCCGCTTTTAAATAAGTGGTTTGCCTTTTTATCGTTTGTGCATTAAATCAGTGTAAATAATACTAAAATACCTGTTAATACAGAAGCACCTGCCAATGTGTAAAAGAAATCAGCCTGGTTAAAAATTAATTTTTTCTCCATCTAATCACCCTTTCTAGAATAAGTGTTAGTATATAAATACCCAAATTTTAAAATTTATAAACAGGTTTAACCCAAAAGATGGAGGGAAGATTAAAAAAGACGGAACTTTTATAAAAGTTATTCGTAAAATACATATAGTTAAATTTATTAATGGAGGGATTATACATGTCACGTACAGGAGAACTAGTTTTAGGAGTTATAAGTGCACTATTTACAGTTATCTCAATTATAGCATTAACTTTTCTTGTAATTAGTGGAAGTGCTGCATTTCAAGATGAGTCGTTCAACGCTGAAATACAACAAGGACTATTGACTGATCCAGCTTTATCAGGACAGGATGCAGAAATGTTTATAGATGCGTTACCAGGTATGTTCAGTGCTTTTGGATGGGGAATTATTATTGTCTTTGTAATTAGCCTTGTATTGAATATCATTGGAATTGTTGCTGTTACTAAAAACAAAAAACCGAAGCTTGCAGGTGTTATGTTCATATTGGCTGGGCTATTTGCTGGAATTATTTCTTTAACTTCGATTTTATTGTATATCGCTGCAATTATGTGCTTTGTTCGTAAGTCACCAGTACAATCTGTTGATCAAGATGAATACTACAAAACAATATAACTAAAAAAACACTAGCTTAAAAAGCTGGTGTTTTCAATAGATACATATATTTTGATGTGGATAAAGGATGTCCCTCAAAATATTCGTCAAATTCTTCTAGGCACTCAAACCCAAAGTATTCATAAAACGTGCGAGCTTTTTTATTCTCGCTTTCTACATAAACGAATAATTGGTGACCGGTATGCATTTCTTCTAGTCCTGCTTGAAGTAGCTTTTTACCAAACCCAAGTTGTTGATACTCCGGCAATATGTAAATGGCAGTAAGTTCTGCATCACCATCTTCATCTACATATGTAAAACTAGCAAATCCAACTGGTTGCTCTTTATATTCGGCGATTAAAAAAATTGTTTTTTCCATTCGTTTTGCAAGCATCGTATTCGAATAAGCCTTTTCTAAAAAAAGCGCTTGTATATTATCAGGAATAATATCTTTATATGTTTCGTTCCAACTGATCTTTGCGATTTGTTGTACAGTTGAAATATCTTCTAACGTCGTCGCCCTAATCATTTGAACTCACCTCTAAATTCTTTTTGTTATCATATCAAAAATACGAACAATCTTCTACCAATAAGTACAATAAAAATACAAGCAATATTCGCTAGCGGAAAAAATGTACGTTTAGATGGTGCAAATAAGGGTATGTATACTATCAGGTAATATAATTAGAAAAGTCGGAGGTAATATAAATGGCAAAAAATAAACCGTTATTGTTAGCAGGTCTTGCAGCGGGGGCATATGCTTATTTTAGAAAAAAAGAAAATAGAGATAAAGCGATTGTAGCTTTTAACAATACAAAAGCAAAAGTAAATTCCTATATGGAAGCTCAAAAGCATAATAATTCGGATTTAACAGCAACTGGTAACCCGGATCCTCAAGATATCCCAGATAACAAAATGGTATCGGAAGGGGCGTTGACAAGCGTCCAGTACTATAACGAAGAAGTACAAGAAAAAACAAAAAAATCCACAGAGGAAACCAAGTAAAAAAGGGGCCTATTATGGCACCCTTTTTACTTTGTTTTTACCAAAATAGAAAACCCAGAAGTGATGAGTAAAATAATTCCTGTTAGATAAAAGCCGCTATTTGCAGTTAACTCTAAATAACCAGTGACACTAGAACCGGCGACGACCCCAATGGAGAAAAAAGCATAGAAATAGCCATACGCTTTACCACGATAAGAAGAATCGGTAGAATCGATTAGTAATGAGTTGATGGAAGGGAATAAAAAAGCGAACCCAACTCCATAAAACCCCATCCAAATATACATAAACGACAGTGTCTCTGTTTGTCCTAAAAGCAACATACATAATCCCATAAGAGCCATTCCAAAAGCCAATGTTTTTACAGGTTTTACCCGATCGAAAATACGATTAGTTGGCATGATAAAAACTAGAATTGCGATAAATCCAAAAGTACTAAGTAGCAATCCGCTCGTTTTCGAATCAAACCCAAGATGTATGATTTTTAAAGGTAGCATATAGGCTAATACGCCTTGAGAAAACATTAAGAAAAATGCTCCCGCAAAAGCTTTCACTAGTCCAGTCTCCCGAAAAAAGTCTCCGATTGTGACAGAGTGAGTCGATTGTTGAATCATTGGTTTATTATGAATTACTACAGATCGTAAAAAAATAACCGACAAAACACTTAACAAAAGCATAATGGATCCTGTAATACTAAGTACAAACACTTCACTTTTTTTACTTGCAATAATCCCACTCATAGCTGGACCTACAATTGCAGCTAATCCAACAAATGCACCAGACAATGCCACGCCTTTTCCACGCTTCTCATTGGCAGTATGGTTAGCAGAAAAAGTAAAAGCAGCAGGCACGATTAATCCTGCAACCAAACCGTGGATAAAACGTATGAATAATAGACCGATTGGCTCTGTTACGAACTGATACAAAAACAATGCCCCACTCGTTGCAAACAAACCGAATAGTAAAATATAAAAAGGTCCTTTTTTATCGGTCAAGAAACCAGAAATGACATTTCCAATTGTATTAGAAAATGAATACATACCTACAACTAAACCGGTTATAAAGGGAGTTGCCCCAAGAGATATGGCAAAAGGACTCATAATAGGCAACTGTGCAAATAAATCAAAAAAAGAAAAAAAGATAATGATATAAACAAATAAACGCAATTTAGTTCCTCATTTCTATATTGAACTATTCTTTAGTTTAGCATTTAGAGCAGTTTCCCACTAGAAATGTGAGGCAATAGGAAAATGATTATATGGATAATACCAAAAAATTCATGTAAGATATTTGAAAAACAGTGGTAAATGTCGAAATATATTATAGAAAAACAATAGGCTTTGAAATTAACTTGAAAATTTTTGATATAATAACTGGAAAACGCTGTGTGAAAAACTTCACTTTATTTAAGAGATATTAGTTTTAATTTCCAGTATAGTGATATAAAATGATTCTGTGTTCCTAAAGTTGAAGTTCCAAAAGTACTAGAAAAAAGAAAGCTGAGGATTATATGTATAACAAAGATAAAATATTTTTGGAGTATTTCTCCAAAGCTTATAACAAAGAAATGGGTGTTACAAATAGAGTCGAAGGCTTAGAACAGTTTTTCGAATTAGAGAAAAAACTATTTTTAAATATGTTTTCATATGAAATTGAAGAAGCAAAAGCAGTATTAAGAAAAATGATCGATTTAATCATCGCTAGAACTGGAAAACAAATGATTTTAAATGTAAAAAACTACTACATACAACTAGCTGCCATTATGGCGAGAAAACTATACGAAAACCAAGTACCTACAGATAAAGTAATGGCATTTAATATTGCAAGTGTTGATATTATTGAAACACAAATGAATGATGCGCAATTTCTTCAATGTGCAGATGAGCTAGTAGAGTTTTTTGTTTTGGTAATTACGGAAAGGAAAAAACCTTCTTTTGGTCATCAAACCGTTAATAAAGTAATTTTATTTATAAATGATGGGATCGAGACAAATTTAACAGTGGAGGATATTGCAAACCATTTCAATATTAGTACAAGCCATTTGTCGCGTATTTTTAGAGAACATACTGGAGTAACTCTAGTAGAGTACTTAAATATACGTAAAGTCGAAGAATGCCAGTTTTTTTTACGACATACGAATAAAGCTATTTTAGATATTTCAGATACATATCATTTTTGTAACCAAAGTTATTTCACGCGTATATTTAAAAAATATACGGGTGTAACACCAAAACAATTTAGAAATCATCTGGAACATCCGAATTTCAAATATATTTTCCCTAATGAGCCTAAATCGCTTTAGATTTGATAAATAGCTTCATAGTGATGTATACTCTGTATAGTTTGATAATTGTAGGTGAATGAATTGAAAAAGAAAATTAGTTTACTTTCTATTCTTCTATTCGCAGTCATTGTACTAAGCGGATGTTCAGGAGTAGAAAACAAAGAGGGTACTTTTTACAATATATTTGTTCGACCTTTTGAATTCTTAATACACTTCTTTGGCGAAATGTTCAATGGTAGCTATGGGCTGGCGATTATTGCAATCACAGTTATTATACGTTTTGCGCTTATGCCGCTAATGCTTAGAAACTATAAGCACCAACAAGGCATGAAAGTAAAAATGGATAAATTGAAACCAGAAATGGACGAGATCCAAAAGAAATTAAAAGAAACAAAATCTAAAGAAGAACAAATGGCTTTACAGCAAGAAATGATGGGTCTTTATCGTAAACATGGCGTAAATCCTCTAAATATGGGGTGTTTACCAATGGTTATTCAAATGCCTATTGTCATGGGATTATACTTCGCTATCTTGTATTCGGATGAGATCAAGGCACATCCATTTTTATGGTTTAACTTAGGTTCACCTGACATTGCGATGACGCTTATAGCTGGGGCTGTGTATTTCATTCAAGCGAAAGTATCGCTGTGGACAGTTCCTGAGCAACAAAAGCAACAAATGAAAATGATGATTTATATTTCTCCTATTATGATTATGTTCATCTCGTTTAGTTCAATGGCAGCATTGCCACTTTACTGGACAGTTGGTGGATTATTATTAATATTCCAAACATACTTAGGGAGAAAATTCTACTCGAATCATCCAGAGAAAGCAGAAGAATCAGTATAACCAAAAAACGAAGCTTTTCTAGCTTCGTTTTTTCTTGTGAGGTGTAGGTAATGAAAGAAAAATGGATTTTTACCGTTTTGATTGTGGCAGCAGCAATTACCGCATTAGTGTTTATTGTTCAAGGTAATTTAAACATGGCGGTTCTATTTATGACGGCTATTTTTGCATTGAGTAATGGCTACCGTGCGATAAGTTTTAAAGAAAAAGGATTCCCACGTGAGGCGAAGTGGATGAGAGTTATGGCGATCGTCTTTACTATCCTGTTTTTCGTTGTGTTAGCATTAATTTTATTCTAATAAGTGCGTTTACCTGAAAAAGGTAAACGTATTTTTTGGCTTACGTACATTGTAGGGGAAATGTATCGTAAGAAGTGTCCACTGCGATTTCCGCCGGGGAAGCGATGAGCCATCCCCGCCTACAGCGAAAATTAACGAAAATGGCTTAGGGCAACAGATCGCTCATTGAAGGCAATCAATTCTACTCGGAAAGCAATCAAATCAGTGTGAGAGCAACTAAAATGACGATGAAAGCAACCAATTCTTAAAATAACAAGTTTACTTGGAGTGAGACGCCAATAACTGTGACGCATTATTTTTAAACATTGCGCGAACTATCCTTTATAAGGGTTATTATTTTGAGAATATAGTCTAGCGAATTATTTATGAAAAAATGGTAAACTAGAAGTATCGTTAGTGGAAAGAAGGAAGACCAGAATATGAAGTCAAGATATAGTTTGTTACAAAAGAAGAAAAAAAGAAAATGGCCTTATATTGTTTCAGGATCCATTTTAGGAGTATTGATAGTAGCAAGTGTCGGATGGATTTGGTGGAATGACTGGGATATAGATGAAAGTTTAACTGCTTTAGGAATTCCTAATAAAGCAGAGGAGTCTATTCCTGTAGAGGAAAAACCCGTAGAAGAAACAGTAGAGGAAGAACCGGTTGTGGAAACACCACCTGTAGCAGAACCAGAAGTCGATTTGTCAGGAGCGAAAGGTTATGAGGGTCACGAAACATTGCCGGAAGAACCGACTTATGTGGAGGGGGTATTGATTGCAAGTAAAAAATATCCTTTGCCATCTACTTATGCGCCTGGTGAAAGCAAGGAAGCAAGAGCAGCATTTACGGAAATGGCAGCAGAAGCTACCCTTTCTGGTTATGAGTTAATTGCATTCAGTACGTATCGTTCATTTGATTATCAAACCACTTTATATGAAAAATATGTAAGTAACGATGGTCAAGAAGCGGCGGATCGTTATAGTGCCCGTCCTGGATACTCTGAACATCAAACAGGGCTTGCTTTTGATATAGGAGAACAGCATTTTGAACAGCATTTTGCTAGAGAGAGCTTCGGGGAAACAGAAGCTGGTAAATGGGTGGCTGCCAATGCACATAAATACGGTTTTATTATGCGCTATCCAAATGGCAAAGAAAAAAATACAGGATATATGTACGAACCGTGGCATTTCCGATATGTCGGTAAAGAGCTTGCGCCAAAGATTTATGAAGCAGAAATTACTTTAGAAGAATATTTCGATTTATAAAAGAAAGAGGTTTCCGATTACTGGAAACCTCTTTCTTATAAAATTGGTGATAATAGTCGGGCGAGGGATTCTTTAAATTTAATCATTTTGGTTCTTTCTTCGTAAATTTCCCACGTCATTTCAGTCGATACTTTCATATCTTCTTCGAAAATCTCCGCTAATTGATGCGAAGTTTCCCGATCATAAATAAAGGCATTTACTTCGAAATTCAATTTGAAGCTACGAACATCTATATTAGCGGTACCTACAGTAGAGGCTTCATCGTCGATCACAATCATTTTTGTATGCAAAAATCCATTTTCGTAAATATAAATTTTTGCCCCGGCTTTTATGAGTTCCCCAACATAAGAGTAAGTAGCCCAATAAACAAAAATATGGTCTGGTTTGTTTGGAATCATAATGCGTACATCAATACCAGATAAACAGGCAATGCGCAATGTATCCATAAAGCTAGCGTCTGGGATGAAGTATGGTGTTTGAATATAAATATACTTTTTGGCCATCATGATCAACTTTAAGTATCCATTTTTAATTTGTTCCCATTCAGAGTCTGGACCGCTCGAAACAATTTGTAAACCGACGGTACCTTTCAAAGGAATAGCAGGGAAAAAAATATCGGAGTATTCAATATCATGTTCAGCGGAAGCCTGATTCCAATCGAGAATAAAACGTGTTTGGAGGGGATGGACTGCGCTTCCTTCAATTCGTAAATGTGTATCTCGCCAGTATCCAAACTTTTTGTTTAATCCTAAATATTCATCTCCCACATTAAAACCACCAATATAACCAATGCGTCCATCAATCACGACAATTTTTCGGTGATTACGGTAATTCATCCGTGGATTAATAAGAGGCAAAATAGCAGGGAAGAAGGCTTCTACTCGGCCCCCTAAAGCAATCAATTCTTTAAAATGTCGCTTTCTTAATGAGCGGGAACCTGTATCGTCATATAATATTCGTACTTTCACTCCTTGTTTAGCTTTTGCTAAAAGCACATTGTAAATTTGCTGCCCAAGGTTGTCTAAACGAAAAATATAATATTGAATATGAATATGATCTTTTGCATTTTCTATATCATGCAAGAGGGCATCGAATTTTTTGCGGCCATCTGTAAAGATCTCCACATCGTTGTCTTGCGTTAAAACTGCGTGGTTATTGTGTAAATGCATTATTATGAGTTCTTTGTAGTGACTTGCATCGTCTAAGCGAAAATCAAACGAATCATCTTCAATTGCCTCCATTTGAAATTCGATCAATTTATCAATTCCAATTTTATTTTTTCCTTCCCAACGAAACAAATGCTTTCTACGTAATTTTCTACCAAATAATAAATAAATGCCGAATCCTAATATAGGAATGAAGAAAAGAATCATAATCCAAGCCCATGTAGATGAAGCGTCTCGCCGTTCCAAAAAAATTAATGCGATGGCAAGAAATATATTTAAAATCAGAATGCCTGAAACCACTAGCGTATATAAACTTGCTGCCATAATTACACCTCCTACAACGTTTGGTGAAGTCTTATCTTCAGTATAGCTGATTTAAAGAAAAGAAAGAAGAAAAGCAAAAATCGACCAAAACCTACTTGACCAATAGGATTAAAAGAATTATTATATGTTTAGAGTTAAAAGGGAGGCATTTAAATGGATTTATTATTTATTATTCTCAATATAGTAGCCTTATTGGTATTCGTTGGGATTTTAATCATATTGCAAAAGAAACATGTTTCTTTTTCAAAGAGAGTTTTTACAGCACTAGGGCTTGGGATAGCATTAGGGTTAGCACTAAACTTAATTTACGGAGCAACTTCAGAAGTATTAGCCGAATCTGTACAATGGTATAACTTAATTGGGTCCGGTTATGTGAAGCTTCTTCAAATGATTGTAATGCCATTAGTATTCATCTCCATTTTAGGAGCATTTACGAAAATTACAATTGGTAAAAACTTCGGGAAAATGGCTGCGATTATTTTAAGTTTCTTAATTGGAACGACAGCAGTTGCAGCGGTTGTAGGTATCGGTTCAGCAGCAATTTTCGATTTAAATGCGGATCAGATTGTACAAGGAGATGCTGAATCAGCGCGTGCTGAATATTACGAAGGGCGTTCTGCAGAAGTCGCAGACAAAGCACTTCCTCAACAAATATTAGATTTACTTCCTGCAAATCCATTTTTAGATTTCACAGGAGCACGTTCAACTTCTACAATAGCTGTTGTTATTTTTGCAGCATTTTTAGGATTTGCTTATTTAGGCGTTTCGCGTAGAGACAAGGATAATGCAACAATTATTAAAAAAGGTATTGATGCAGTGTATGCACTTGTCATGAGTGTAGTGAAAATTGTATTACGTTTAACGCCTTATGGTATTTTAGCGATTATGGCTAGAACAGTAGCCACATCTGATTTTGGAGCGATATTTAACTTAGGGAAGTTCGTTGTAGCTTCTTATGTAGCGTTGGCAGTCGTGTTTGCGATGCATTTAATCATTATTTCTTTATCTGGGTTAAATCCAATCACCTATTTGAAAAAGGCTTCAGAGCCATTAATATTTGCTTTCACGTCTCGTTCAAGTGCAGGTACACTACCGATTAATATTAATACGCAAACATCGAAACTAGGTGTATCAGAAGGAATCGCTAACTTCTCAGGTTCATTTGGTCTATCGATTGGTCAAAATGGATGTGCAGGAGTGTACCCGGCGATGTTAGCATTTATGATTGCACCGTCTCAAGGGATTAATCCACTTGACCCAATGTTCATCTTAACAGTTGTAGCAGTTGTGGCAATTAGTTCATTTGGTGTAGCGGGAGTTGGTGGCGGAGCAACATTTGCTGCGATTCTCGTACTTTCAGCTTTAAATCTACCAGTTGCATTAGCTGGTTTACTAGTTTCTGTAGAACCATTAATCGACATGGGGCGTACAGCTGTAAACGTAAGTGGATCGATGACAGCAGGTGTCGCAACAGCGAAAATTACTGGAGAATTAGACAAAGAAGTGTACGATGCTCCACTAACAACACAAACTGTAGAAGCGTAATAAGAGAACATAAAAAGCCGTCCATAATGGGCGGCTTTTTATGTTCGTGGAAATAATATTGTGTGTACAACCTATTCCATGATGTCACTTTTTTATTAAACGCAATATAGGGATACTGCGACGTAAAAAGCTTTATCAGGTGACAGCTGTGATTTTCGCTGCAGTCGGAAGCTTTCCACCGGGTAAGCGATGAGCCTTCACCGCCGCTTAGGCGGACGCCTGAGAAGTCTCATTATGCTCACTTATCCGGTAGGAGTCGACGCCTGCAGCGAAAATCTATGGTAAAGACTAACTCATCAGAATCTAACATTAAAAATAAATGGTTGAACGAGATACTATTCCCTTTTGAACGCGACAAACCGGTCTAACAAATACTAGACTGGCGAGTTCCTCTAGCTTTAAGACATATTATTCCTATAAATA
>NZ_VDGG01000008.1 GCF_006861775.1 Psychrobacillus soli
ATTTACTGGATTTACACATTCGAAAAAACTGTAAAAAATTTCGTTTTTTACGAGCCGAAGCTGATAAGTAAGCAATTTCCGTTGATTTTCGCTGTAGGAGACGACTCCTGCCGGATGAGTGAGCAAATGAGACATCCCTACGACGCCTAAGCGGCGGGGATGGCTCATCGCTCACCCGGCGGAAAGCGTTCGACTGCAGCGGAAATCCCAGCGAACACTTTATTCAACTTACTACCACGCATTATACCTATAATGCGACTTGTAGAATCTACAGGATTTCATGAACACTAGATTATTAGCTTGCCAAATCTACATATTATCTGGATCACAAAAAACCTCTCCTACAATTAAGTAGGAGAGGTTTGCTTGTTTACTTATTATTTCATTTTAAGTTGTGCTAATTCAGCTAGGAATTTGTCATTCAGAACTTTAATATAAGTCCCTTTCATTCCTAATGATCTTGATTCAATTACGCCAGCACTTTCAAGTTTACGAAGTGCATTTACGATTACAGAACGCGTAATACCTACACGGTCTGCAATTTTAGAAGCAACAAGTAATCCTTCATTGCCATCTAGTTCTTCAAAAATATGCTCAATTGCTTCTAATTCACTATATGATAATGAATTGATCGCCATTTGAACGACTGCTTTGCTACGTGCTTCCTCTTCAATTTCTTCCGATTTTTCACGTAGTATTTCCATACCAACTACAGTTGCACCATATTCACCTAGGATTAAATCGTCATCATGAAATTCTTGTTGTAAGCGCCCTAAAATCAAAGTACCTAAACGCTCGCCTCCTCCAATAATTGGAACGATTGTTGTTAAGCCTTCTTTAAATAGTTCACGGTTTTCCTCAGGGAATACAGAATGTTTACTGTACACGTCTAAGTTAGAAGATGTTTCATTTACTGCAAACAAATTTTTTGTATAATCTTCTGGGAATTGGCGCGCTTCCATCATTTTAATCATACGGTCGTTTTCGATTTGTTGGTGTACTTCAAAGCCAAGTAATTTTCCTTTTCTACTTACGATGAACGCGTTACATTCGATTACTTCACTTAATGTAGCTGCCATCTCTTTAAAGTTAACTGGTTTCCCAGCAGACGCTTGGAGCATCGAGTTAATCTTTCTTGTTTTATCTAATAAATTCATTGTTGTATCCTCCATTATAATTCACTTATTTATTTATTTATATTTTCTAAAGTTTTTCAATTGTTTCCTTGAAACACCCAGTATTCCATTCTACAGTATAAACTGCGATAAATCTTTATTGTTCACAATATTGTCAAGTTTTTGATCGATATAAGCAGGAGTAATTTGAATATGGGCTGGTGAAATGTCGGAAGCTTCATAAGAAAGTTCTTCTAAAATTTTCTCCAAAATCGTATGAAGTCTTCTTGCTCCTATATTATCGGTCTCTTGGTTTACTTCATAAGCGATTTCGCCAATACGTTCAATTGATTCATCCGTAAATGTAATCGTTACTCCTTCCGTTTGAAGTAATGCTTCGTATTGCTTCACTAAAGAATGCTGCGGCTCTCTTAAAATTCGAACGAAATCATCTTTCGTTAGCTTTTCCAATTCTACGCGAATCGGGAAACGGCCTTGCAATTCCGGAATAAGATCCGATGGTTTCGACATATGGAAAGCTCCAGCAGCGATGAACAAAATATAATCTGTTTTAACAGCACCGTATTTCGTCGTAACAGTAGAACCTTCAACAATAGGTAAAATATCTCGTTGAACACCCTCTCTTGAAACATCTGCAGAAGAATTACTTCCACTTCTACTCGCAATCTTATCCATTTCATCGATAAAGATAATTCCGGATTGTTCCGTTTTCTCGATTGCAATTTGGGCAATTTCATCATTATCTATTAACTTACCCGCTTCTTCATGAATTAAAACTTTACGCGCATCTTTCACTTTCATTTTTCTTTTTTTCTTTTTCTTTGGCATTAAACTAGAAAACGCGTCCTGCATATTCATTCCCATGCTTTCCATTCCGCCGCCTTGCAATGCGTCAAAAATGGATGGTGTAGCTTCCGTTACTTCAACCGTTACAATTTCTTCTTCGAGTTTTCCATCTCTTAAATCTTCGGCAATTTTCGAGCGTTTTAAACGTACATCTGTATCTTCTATATCAGAAGTTTCATCTTCGGCTTTTCCACCAAAAAGAGCTTCAAATGGATTTTGATTCGCATTCTTTTTCTTTAATGAAGGAACTAGTAATTTCACAATTGCATCATTCGCCAATCGAACTGCCTGATCTTTTACTTCTTCCATTTTTTCTTCTTTTACAATTCGAATGGCAGCTTCTACTAAATCTCTTACCATCGATTCTACATCTCTACCGACATAGCCGACTTCTGTAAATTTAGTTGCTTCAACTTTTACGAAAGGAGCTTTTGTCAGTTTTGCAATTCGTCTAGCAATTTCTGTTTTCCCTACACCAGTAGGTCCAATCATTAAAATATTTTTCGGTATTACTTCATTTCTCATCTCTTCATCAAGCAATTGTCTTCTATAACGATTTCGAAGTGCAACTGCTACTGCTTTTTTTGCTGTTTCCTGGCCAACAATATACTTATTTAAATGCTCTGTAATTTGTTTTGGGGTTAAGTTTGTTTCTTTCATTCACCTAATACCTCCACAATAATTTGATGATTCGTAAATACGCAAATATCAGCGGCAGTAGTTAAAGACGCGACTGCGATTTCTTTTGCAGTCATGTTATCCCCAGCATACTGTTTTAATGCTCTTCCAGCAGCAAGTGCATAATTCCCACCAGAACCGATTGCAAGAATTCCATCGTCTGGTTCGATTACTTCACCAGTACCAGATACTAATAATAGATTTTTACTATCCATTACTAACAGCATTGCCTCTAGTTGTCGTAGCATTTTGTCTCCTCGCCATTGTTTAGCAAGCTCGACCGCTGCACGTTGAAGATTTCCGTTATATTCTAATAACTTCCCTTCGAACATTTCAAATAGTGTAAATGCATCTGCTACGGAACCAGCAAATCCAGCTACAACTTGACCGTTAAATAATCTTCTTACTTTTTTAGCCGTATGTTTCATCACTACTTGATTGCCTAATGTAACTTGACCGTCTCCTGCCATTGCATGAGAACCTTTATGACTAACCGCAAAAATCGTTGTTGCATGAATACTAGACATTTTACCATTACCTCCAATAGATCAAATTCACCTTATTGTTGCCTGCATGCTATGCTCGAGGATGAGCATTCATATACGTTTTTCGTAAATGTTCTTTCGTTACATGGGTGTATACTTGAGTAGAAGATAGATGCGAGTGACCTAATAACTCTTGAACGCTCCTTAAATCTGCCCCATTGTTTAATAAATGCGTGGCAAAAGTATGGCGCAGCATATGAGGATAAATCGTTGAATGCATGGATGCTTTTTCCATCATTCCATTTAAAATATACCGTACTCCTTCTGTCGTTAAATGTTCTCCCCTATTATTTACGAATAGGTAGGGATGAGATGTTTTCTTCATCAATTTCGTTCTACTATTTAGCACATAGTCTTCCACTGCAGATAGCGCAAAGTCTCCTACAGGTACATACCGCTCTTTCCTACCTTTTCCCATAACACGGACGACCCCGTAATTACTATCAATATGACGTAATTCGATCGATGTAAGTTCACTTACTCGTATTCCGGTTGCATATAACAATTCAAGTATTGCCATATTACGAATGGACAACGGATCAGACGCCTTATTTCCTTCAAATAATTTCTCCATTTCTTCTTCATAAAAGAAATGCGGCAACTTCGTTTCTTTCTTTGGATGGTATAACGATTGGAAAGCATCATCTCGAATATTGTATTCTCTATGCAAAAATTTATAGAAAGATCGTATAGAAGATATTTTCCGAGAAATAGAAGTTCTTGCGAGTTGCTCATCATATAAGTTAGTAACATACAATCTTGCATGAACATACTCTACATCATTTAAATTATTTACTCCTTCTACTTCTAAAAAGTGTATAAATTGCTTTATATCTTTTTCATATTCTCGAATGGTTAGGTTTGAGTAATTTTTTTCTAATTGAATATACGCTATAAAAGAATGTAATTTATCTAATGCAATCATGCTATGCAACTCCGTTATATTTCCATAGTAAAAGCCTCTAAAAGTATACAACTTTTAAGAGGCTGAAAGCAATTATATTGCTGTATTTTTCATAAAATTTTGAATCGTTGTAAGCGCTCTATTCCCTAATTGTTCTGTTCTTGCTTTTTTGTCCCTTACTTTCGGCTGTAATTCTGGGAATAAACCAAAGTTTATATTCATCGGTTGGAAGTTTTTTGGGTCCGCTTCTGTTATATATCGCGCCATACTACCGAGTGCTGTTTCACTTGGGAATATGACTAACTCTTCCCCTTTTGCCAGTTTCGCTGCATTAATACCCGCGAGTAGTCCACTTCCAGCTGATTCTACATATCCTTCTACCCCTGTCATTTGACCGGCAAAGAAGATATGTGGATTTGCTTTTAACTGATATGTCGGTTGTAAAACATATGGCGAATTGATGAACGTATTACGATGCATTACACCATATCGAACGATTTCCACATTTTCAAGACCAGGTATTAACTTTAATACTTCTTTTTGTGGACCCCATTTTAAATGCGTTTGGAATCCAACGATATTATAAAGTGTGCCAGCTGCATCATCTTGTCTTAGTTGGACAACCGCATATGGACGTTTCCCTGTTTTTGGATCTTCTAGACCAACCGGTTTCATCGGTCCGAACAATAATGTTTTACGTCCTCGTTCTGCCATGATTTCTACCGGCATACAGCCTTCAAAATAAATTTCTTTTTCAAATTCTTTTAAAGGCACTACTTCTGCTGCTACTAAAGCATCGTAAAAGCGATTAAACTCTTCTTCTGTCATCGGACAGTTTAAATACGCAGCTTCGCCTTTATCATAACGAGATTTCAAATATACTTTGTCCATATCGATGCTGTCTTTTTCCACGATTGGAGCTGCAGCGTCATAGAAGTATAAGTATTCTTGACCTGTCATTTCTTTTACTTTTTCGGCTAGTGCCGGAGAAGTTAAAGGTCCAGTTGCAATAACAGTAATACCTTCAGGGATTTCTGTTACTTCTTCATTTACTACTTCGATCAATGGATGATTTCGAATTGCTTCTGTTACTCTTCCAGCAAAATCATGTCGATCTACTGCAAGTGCACCACCTGCTGGCACGCTACTATTATCTGCTGACTCAATAATAAGCGAATCTAACATACGCATTTCTTCTTTAATAACGCCTACAGCATTAGTTAAATTATTTGCTCTAAGGGAATTAGAGCATACTAACTCAGCAAATTTATCCGTATGATGGGCTGGTGTTTGCTTCACTGGGCGCATTTCATAAAGACGTACTTTTACGCCTCTTTTTGCAATTTGCCAAGCAGCCTCGCTCCCAGCAAGTCCTCCACCAATAACGTTTACAATTTCAGTCATGTCGTATCCTTCTTTCTTTTAACTCTGTGGATCTTCCTTATAATCGCAAGAAACACATTGTATTTGTATACCTTTTTTCAATTTCTTCTCTACTAGCATAGCATTACATTTAGGACATGGTCGATTGATCGGCTTATCCCATGAAACAAATTCACATGTTGGATATTGATCGCAACCGTAAAACAATCGTTTTGTTTTACTTTTTCGTTCGACGATTTGCCCTTTTTCACAAGATGGACATGGTACACCAATTTCCTTTATAATCGCTTTTGTATTTCTACAATCCGGGAAATTGCTACAAGCCATAAATTTACCGTAGCGCCCTAATTTATATACCATTGGAGAACCACAATTTTCACAATCTTCTCCAGTAGGTTCATCTTTAATGACGATTTTCTCCATTTCAGCATCTGCATGCTCTACGTGTTTCGCGAAGTCTTTGTAGAAACCATCAATTACTTCTACCCATTTCACTTGCCCTTCTTCGACACTATCTAAATCTTGTTCCATTTGAACGGTAAATTCAATATCCAAGATATTTGGGAAAAATTCTAAGACGAGTTGATGGACAATCGTTCCAAGTTCGGTAGGAACGAAACGTTTTGTTTCTAATGCAACGTATCCTCTTTTTTGAATCGTATCAAGCGTCGGTGCGTAAGTTGACGGTCTACCTATACCTAGCTCTTCAAGTGTTTTAACGAGTCTAGCTTCCGAATATCTTGGAGGCGGTTGAGTAAAATGTTGCTTAGGTTCAATGGCAAGTGCACTCACTTTATCCCCTACTGCTAAAACAGGTAAAAGTTTGTCTTTATCATCTGTTTGATCATCCGAACCTTCTACATACACTTTCATAAAACCAGGGAATTTTATTTGAGAACCATTTGCACGAAATACAGCTTCCCCACTTTTCAAATCTACTGCAACTGTATCTAAAATTGCAGGAGCCATTTGACTAGCGATAAATCGTTCCCATATTAACTTATACAAACGAAATAAGTCACGAGACAAAATTGCCTTCAACTCATTTGGGGTTCTTAAAACACTTGTAGGACGTACTGCCTCATGGGCATCTTGGGCTTTTTTCGATTGTTTTTCTGCTTTTTTCGTTGCAATGAATTCTGAACCATATTCCTGCGTAATGAATTCTTGTGCATCCGCTTTTGCAGTGTCCGATATACGAGTAGAGTCTGTTCGCATGTAAGTAATTAGACCAACAGTACCCTCTTTTTTGCCAAGATCAATACCTTCGTATAATTGTTGCGCAAGCATCATCGTTTTTCTAGCTCTAAAATTTAGCTTGCGAGCGGCTTCTTGTTGAAGTGACGAAGTAGTAAAAGAAGGTGCTGGATTTCTTTTGCGTTCTTTTTTCACTACATTCGTTACTTCAAATTTTTTGCCTTTCATTACATTTAATACTGCTTTTACGTCACTTTCATTTGATAGTTTTACTTTTTCTTTTTCATTTCCAAAGTAAAGTGCATCAAACGCTTTTTTATCTTTTTCGAATTGCCCTTCGATCGACCAGTATTCTTCTGGGATAAAACTATTAATTTCATTTTCACGGTCAATGATCAAACGAAGTGCAACTGATTGAACACGGCCAGCCGAAAGACCTTTTTTCACTTTCTTCCATAGTATAGGACTAATATTATAACCTACAAGGCGATCCAAGATTCTTCTCGCTTGCTGCGCATCCACCAAATCCATATTAATCGGTCTAGGGTGCTTAAATGATTCTAAAATGGCATCTTTTGTAATTTCATTAAAAACAACGCGACAATCTGATTGAATATCAACATTTAAAGAGTTAGCTAAATGCCATGCAATCGCTTCCCCTTCTCTGTCGGGGTCAGCCGCGAGATAAACTTTTTTCGCTTTTTTGGCCGCTTTTTTTAAGTCTTGTAATACAGGACCTTTTCCCCGTATCGTAATATATTTTGGCTCGTAGTCATGTTCAACGTCGACACCCATTTGACTTCTAGGTAAATCGCGTACATGCCCGACCGATGCTTTTACTTTATATTTCTTACCAAGGTATCGCTCAATCGTTTTTGCTTTTGCTGGCGATTCTACTATAACTAAATAATCCGACATAAATGTGCCTCCTTATAGAAGGTAACTCGCTTTATTCTTCAAAACAAATACCTGTTGCAAAATGTATAACAGTTTCATAATAAAAGCAAGACTTTTCATTTTTAAATTATTTTATTCATTTGTTATTTTAGTAATTCTTCCAGTATTTGATGACCATCCCAAACAGGCTTGGCCCCTTCTTGTATAAGGAGATGTGGACCTGCAGAAAGGGGAGAAAAGATAGATCCTGGAATCGCAAATATTTCTTTTCCATTTTCCAGTGCATGTTCCATGGTCGAAACTGTACCACTTTTTGCTTTTGCTTCTGTAATAACGATACCTTGTGACAAGCCACTAATAATTCGGTTACGCATAGGAAAATTCCACTTTTTAGGTGTTATATATGGGGGATATTCCGTTATTAACAACTGTGTTTTCGACATTTTATACGCCAAATCGATATTTAGTTTTGGATATATATGAAAAAATCCAGTGCCTAATACAGCAATTGTTTTTCCTCCATATTCCATCGTAATTTCATGTGCTAATGTATCGGCACCTTTCGCTAGTCCGCTTACGATGACAAAGTTTTCTCGTATTAATGGAGGTAAAATTTTTTCAATACTACTTTTAGAGTATTCGGATGCTTCTCTAGAACCTATTACTGCAAGTTTTTTATCATTAAGCAGTAAATTTATGTCACCTTTTGCATATAACACTGCTGGTGGATCATACAAGTTTAATAGATTAGAAGGATAATTGGGATTAGTGTAAATAATAGGGGTTATCGTATGTTTTTCATACATTTGTAGAAGTGGGATTTCTACAAATTTTCGATACATTTGTTGCAAATTGATCGCACGATCCTGCGTTATTTTACATATACTCGCAAGTAAAGAAGGCTCCATCTTTTCTATTTGAGCTAATTGGGGGTCGTACTCAAGTAGAGGTTTTATCTTGTTTAAAGGAACTGGAAAAACATAATGCAAAGCTAAAAATCGTTTTAGGAATAGTTCATCACTCATTTCTGCCCTCCTATAAAAATAGTACGGTAGCATCATTCGATGCACCGTACTACTAATATTAATGTGTTTTACAAGCGTCGTAAAGACCTGCTTCTTTAATTGCTTCGATTAAAGTTTCACCAATAACAGATGGAGTTGCAGCAACTTTCATTCCTGCATCTTTCATTGCTTGGATTTTTCCTTCTGCCGTACCTTGACCGCCGGAAATAATTGCTCCAGCATGTCCCATACGTTTACCTTCAGGAGCAGTTTGACCACCAATAAATCCTACAACTGGTTTTGTCATATTAGCTTTAATCCATGCTGCTGCTTCTTCTTCCGCAGTACCACCGATCTCACCAATCATAACAACCGCATATGTTTCTTCATCTGCATTGAATGCAGTTAAAGCATCGATAAAGTTAGTTCCATTTACAGGGTCTCCACCAATACCAACAGCTGTCGTTTGACCGATACCAGCTTGTGTTAACTGATGAACTGCTTCATACGTTAATGTACCAGAACGTGAGACAACGCCTACGTGACCTTTTGTATGAATATATCCTGGCATAATACCGATTTTACATTCATCTGCTGTAATAACACCAGGGCAGTTTGGTCCTACTAAACGAGTTTTCTTTCCTTCCATGTAACGTTTAACGTTTACCATGTCAAGTACTGGAATATGTTCTGTAATACAGATTGTCATATCTAACTCAGCATCTACTGCTTCCATAATCGCATCAGCAGCAAATGGAGCTGGTACATAAATTACGGAAACGTTCGCACCAGTAGCTTTTACAGCGTCTTCTACTGTATTGAAAACTGGAACGCCTTCTACTTCTGTACCACCTTTACCAGGAGTAACCCCAGCAACGATTTTTGTACCGTATTCAAGCATTTGTTTTGTATGGAAAAGAGCAGTTGAGCCCGTAATTCCTTGAACGATTACTTTCGTATCTTTATTAATATATACGCCCACTATATGTCCCTGCCTTTCTTATCCTACAAGATTAACGATTTTTTGAGCACCGTCTGCCATTGAGTCAGCAGCGATAATATTTAAGCCGGATTCATTTAATAATTTTTTACCTAAATCGACATTTGTTCCTTCTAAACGAACTACTAATGGCACAGAAAGTCCTACTTCTTTCGCAGCGATAATAACACCTTCTGCGATTACGTCACATTTCATGATACCACCGAAGATATTAACGAAAATACCTTTTACGTTTGCATCAGAAAGGATGATTTTGAATGCTTCTGTAACTTTTTCTGCAGTAGCACCGCCCCCAACGTCCAGGAAGTTTGCGGGTGAACCGCCGTAATAGCTAATCGTATCCATAGTAGCCATTGCAAGTCCTGCTCCATTAACCATACAACCAATATTTCCATCTAATGAAATATAGCTTAAGTCATATTTAGAAGCTTCGATTTCTTTTGCATCTTCTTCATCAAAATCGCGCATTTCTAAAATATCGCTATGGCGATATAAAGCGTTTGCGTCGAAGTTAAATTTTGCATCAAGTGCTAAAACGTTGTCATCCGCAGTTACTACTAACGGGTTGATCTCAACGATAGATGCATCTTTTTCTTTATATACTTGGTATAAGCCAAGCATAAATTTAGCTGCTTTATTAACAAGTTTTGCTGGAATATTCATATTAAAAGCCATGCGGCGAGCTTGGAAGCCCGTTAAGCCTACAACAGGATCAATCTCTTCATAGAAAAGCTTTTCTGGTGTATTTGCAGCTACTTCCTCGATATCCATACCGCCCTCTTCAGAGCCCATTAATGTTACACGAGAAGTTGCACGGTCTAGTACTAAACCTACATAATACTCCTTCTTAATATCGCTACCTTCTTCGATCAGTAAACGCTTAATTTCTTTACCTTCTGGACCTGTTTGGTGTGTTACTAACACTTTACCTAATAGTTCCTTCGCGTATTCACGTACCTCATCTAAACTTTTTGCGATTTTTACCCCACCAGCTTTACCACGACCACCCGCGTGAATTTGAGCTTTAACAACATAAACGCTTGAGTTTAACTCTTTTGCTGCTTTAACTGCCTCTTCAGGTGAAAAAGCAACAATTCCGTTTGAAACTGCTACGCCATATTGTCTGAGGAGTTGTTTCCCTTGATATTCATGGATATTCATCTTGCATCCTCCAATCAAACTTGTGTCAAGTAATTTACTACCTTACTCATTGTATTAAAACTGTCACAACTTGTCCACAAAAGTCTAGTATTTAAATAATTTAGCGAATATTCGGATTTCTGAATGATAGAATTAGAATCGTAGATGGCTTTTACTCTTTTCCTGATCCACTTTATAAATAAATGCAAACACCTCTGCCACTGCTTGATATAGCTCTTCCGGGATGGATTGGTTAATATCAAGCTGACCAAGAAGTCCTACTAAACTTGCATCTTGTTGGATTGGTACATCATGTTCTTTTGCTTTCGCTAAAATATTTTCTGCAATTTTTCCTTTTCCTTTTGCCACTACGGTCGGCGCATCCACGCTACCTGCTTTATACGTTAAAGCAATCGCTTCTTTTCGAACTTGTTTCTCTTCTGTCATATGCGAATATCTACTCCTTGCGTTTCTTTTGAAGCTATACTTGGCAGGATCTTTGATGCAAGTGGTTGTTCTTCAAAAGTTTTCGTAAATACGCCGGATAAAGTATATCCAACTGATAATAAGCCATCTTTTAGAGCATTTTTAAATGTATTAGCGACCTGCTGCAAATGCGGATCATTATTGAATACGGTAACTGTGACGATTCTATTTTGTACTTGCATATCCACAACCGTTTCATCTAATGTTTCTAATTGTAAATAAAACATAATTCTCGCAAAATCTGCGTCTATTTTACCATTTTCTTTCATCCGACCATTCCACTCTAGCGTCGCATCCATTTTCTTCCCAAGAAATTCTAATGGCACTTGCATAAGCAGTTGATGTTGCGGCCCGTTCTCCCCCGACAAGATTTGCAAACCATTCATTCGATTTAATATGGTTTCTGCTCCATCTCTAACGGATGCAGATATTGCTTGATTTTGTAATAATTCCACTAGTTGTGGTTTTAACTGTGAAGCTATTTGTCTTAGTTCTTCACTGTTACTACCTAGTTTGGCTTCATAATTAAACCCAAGTGTTTTCAATACTTCTTTCATCGCATGTTCAAAAGCTTTTCCATCCAATTGGTTTAATACAGCTTGCTCCGACTGAGTGATCAACTGGGAGTTAAAACTATTGGAATTACTTTTAATCATTGTATTTACTTGTTGTAACATTTGGTTAACTGTTTCCAAAGTTTGTCCTTTTCCAAGTAGCGTAACTAAATGCTCTTTAGCAGTTAAACCATTTGTATCTTTCTGGAAAATAGCCTGCCCGCTTTGTCCCGCAAATACTTTAACAAGCGCGTTATGGATTGGTTGAGCTTGGCTTTTTTCTTTCATTAGGGACAACAGTTGTTCTTTTTGTCCTGCATTCAATAAAGGCTGCATATTTATCCAGTTACGGAGTTGTTCTACAATTGCCCCTTTTTCAGTTGGAGCGGCTTCTACTAATTGCGCCATCCATTGACCCGCTGAGTTAGGTAAAGAAGGTTGACTAGGCAGAGGGGTAGGGTTCGATAAAGAAGCCGCTAGAGGTAAAACTCCCACTTCCTTTAAGGCTTGTAAAATAGGTAACCTCGCAGAAATACTTGCTTCATGATTTTGGAGCGCCTCTATTTGCTTTCCAATAATCGCTCCTGCAGTCGGTAAACGAAAAGGCTCTGCAATTTTTTGTAAGCTTTGCAATACATCATTTTTTAAAGCTTGCGAAATAGTCGAATCTTGTTGTAAAGCCGATTTGAAGCTTTCGATAGATGACTGCAAACCACTCGTGGATTTCCCACTTAAGACTGCTTCCAAAAGGCTTGTTGTAAGCGGTAGCTTTAATTCTGTCATTTTTTGTATACCTTCTAGGGCAGCTTTTATCGATACCCCTGGTGGCAGTTGTTTTAATAATTGCTCTGCTTGTACTAATAAATCTTTCGAAATTGGTATTTGTTCTTTTAAAAAAAATTGGGTTACCGCTTGCATTTCTCTCGTTTTCGTTAAACTCATCGCCTGTAATAACTGGGTGGCTTGTTGTGGGATCGTATTGCCTCCAGTTAATGGGCCGGTCACTACTTTTAGTTGTACTTCCGGAGATGAGTTCGTTACTTGAAAAAAGTGTGCGTCTCCCGCTTTTAAAGGTGTTTCTAGTTTTGCAATGACTTTTTGATTGCCAATTTGCACTTCTGCAATTTGATTGGGATAGAGTTTTTTTATCACTCCATGTACAACTTGCCCCTCTTTCATTGGCATTTGTTTACTAGCTGTAATGGTTTGGGATGATTGTGCCCCAATGGATGAAAAAGATGGAAAAGTCATATACTCACCTCATTTTATTAAAATGGACTTAATCGGTTCAAACGTTTTTCGATGATGTTCAGTTGGTCCGTATTTTCTTATCATCTCCACATGTTCTTTCGTTCCATATCCTGCATGTTTGTTGAATAAATACTGAGGATACGCTTCATGTAATTGATCCATATACTCATCACGAGCTGTTTTAGCAAGTATAGATGCCGCTGCAATTGCTAAACTTTGTGCATCTCCTTTGATAATGGAGTGTGTTTTTATATTAATCGGCAGCCTCATAGCATCTACAAGTACTACAGAAGGTTGTTTATGTAAATTGACGACAGATTCTGTCATGGATTGCTTTGTTGCTTCATAAATATTTAGCTCGTCTATTTTTTCGACTGATTGAAAATGAATGAAATAACTAATCGCATTGTTTTTTATAATGTTAGCTAGTTCATTTCGTTTCGCTTTGGTAAGTTGCTTAGAATCGTTTAACCCAATTAGTTCTTCTGCATGAGTATTTAATACGACTGCTGCTGTCACTACAGGTCCTGCCAATGGTCCTCTACCTGCTTCATCGACCCCTGCTACTAAATCATGTTCGTTATTACAAAAACTACGATCAAATGATATTTTTTCTTCATGTGCTTGTTTTTCTAGTAGTAACTTTTGCTGCTTTCTTTTCCAACTGTTTAGTAGTTTCTGAGCACCTACTCTAGTATCATTTTCTAGCTCTTTAAACCAAGTTTCTGAACCGGTTGCATGCTCTAACTTTTCTTTTATTTCTTTCAAACTTAACATATTCACATCTACTTTCTCTTGCTTATTATAATGTATCGGTCGTTTTTTCGTTTAATTAAAAATGCTTGCATAGTTTTTTCTAACGATTTGAATCTATATTTCAGATTGTAGTGATATTGCGTTTTAAAGTAACCACTAGCCTTCGCGCTTGCCGCAGTCATGAGCCAACTCGTGTTGCACACGAGTGGGTCTCATGACTGCGGCTCATGCGGCCCGGCGCGCTACGACAAGTATAACCGCTCTATTTATTTAAAGAAGATTATCCAATAAAAAAATGCGCAACGTTACAGGCGTTACTCGCAACGTTTATAAATAATGCGTCCAATTCCTGGTCGTCTTCCCCCAAGTCAACTTGTTATTTTAAGAATTGATTGCTTTCACCAGCAATTTGGTTGCTCTCATGTTAATTTGATTGCTTTTGGAATAGAATTGGTTGCTATCAATGACCGAATGGTTGCCATAAGCCATTTACTGGATTCTCTTAGTCGAAAAACCTATATATTTTTTTAACAAGACGATGCTAAATAAGTAAACAAATTCCATTGATTTTCGCTGCAGGCGTCGACTCCAGCCGAGGCCTGCAGGATGTTGGTCACGAAGGCGTTGCCACACGATGTGGCGCTCTTAGCCTTAGTTCCTCCGTTGGGCTAATGAGACATCTCAGGCGTACGCGCAAGCGGCGGGGATGGCTCATCGCTCACCCGGCGGAAAGCGTACGACTGCAGCGAAAATCATAGTGGTCACTAAGACACACTATCCCTAAACTGTCCCATTCCATAAACTTTTTTATGTCTGAACCACGAGAAAACCCTCTTTACCATATGGCAAAAAGGGTGTATTTTTACATTAATATTCTTCTACAAAATCGAACGTCAATTTACCAAGATGTAGATTACGAACGTCTCGAACGATTAACTCAGCGACTTGATCGTAATCAATTTCGCCGCCACCCGCATAACATCTCCGTAGCTTGCCAATATGGTCGAATGTTTCTACTAGGTCTTCACTAACTTCTGTTAGCTGATAACGCTCTTCCATGCGCTTCGGATAATGTTCTTGTAGAAAACGAAGCCCATAAACAGCTAGATCTTCCATATTGATCACTGCGTCTTTTATCGCACCAGTGAGCGCCAACTTATATCCAACTTGCTGATCTTCAAACTTTGGCCAAAGAATACCAGGTGTATCGAGTAATTCAATTTCCCTTTCCACTTTGATCCATTGTTGTCTTTTGGTTACACCAGGTGTATTACCGGTTCTCGCAATGTTTTTCTTTGCAAATCGGTTAATGAGTGTAGATTTTCCTACGTTCGGAATGCCAACAATCATTGCTCGGATTGCACGCGGTTTAATACCTCGGTCTTTCATACGGTCCCATTTCGGCTTTAAAAGCTCTTTAGCGGCTTTGAAAACAGTTTGTAATCCTTTTCCTTCTAAAGAGTTTATCGCGACAGCAGGATGCCCTTTTGACTCAAAATAAGCTATCCATTTTTTCGTCTGCGCTTCATCCGCCATATCCATTTTGTTTAAGATGAGTAATCTCGTTTTTTGATGAACAACTTCATCAATCATCGGATTTCGAGAAGACAACGGCAAACGTGCATCTATTAACTCAAATATGATGTCAACTAGTTTTAAGTTTTCCGTTACTTCTCTTCTTGCTTTGGCCATATGACCAGGAAACCATTGAATCGTCATTTTGTTCCACCTTCTTTACTTTACAAAACCAATATCATCCATTGGCCAGAATACGAAGTTCGTACTTCCAATTACTTCATCGATCGCAACAAGACCAATATGTCTACTATCTTTACTATATCTACGGTTATCTCCCATTACGAATATGTATCCTTCCGGGATTTCATGCTTTTGCGTAATATCTTCTAACGTGAAGTCATCTGTCAGAGTTCCTTCATTGATCTCGCTTTTATATTGCTCTAAATATGGTTCTGGTAGTTTTTTTCCGTTGATAAATAATTGATCATTATTAAATTCTACATGATCACCAGGTAAACCAATAACTCGTTTAATATAATTTTTTTGTTCTGGTGCATGAAATACTACTATATCGTAACGATCTGGTTTGCCAACCATATATCCAATTTTGTTAACGACCATACGGTCCCCATTTTGTAAAGTAGGCATCATGGATTCTCCGTCTACTACGATTGGTGTAAATAAAAAGAACCGAATTATTGCTGCTAGTCCAAAAGCGATCAAAAGAGCTTTCGACCATTCCCATAATTCATTCTTTTCCTTTTTTACTTGTTCCATTAATTTGCCCCCTTCATTCACTCCTTATATTGTACAAGGAAAATTAGTTTCAAGCAAAAAGAATGACAGCATTTCTTTTGAAAAGAAAAAATGTTGTAGCAAAAGTGGCATCACCTTCACTACAACATTTACTTTTACTATTAGCGACGCTCTTTAATACGAGCTGCTTTACCACGTAGGTCACGTAAGTAGTACAATTTAGCACGACGAACTTTACCACGACGAACAACTTCTAAGTTTGCAATTTTTGGTGTGTGTACAGGGAATGTACGTTCAACACCAACACCGGAAGAAATTTTACGAACTGTGAAAGTTTCGCTAATTCCGCCTCCACGACGTTTAATTACAACTCCTTCGTACATTTGGATACGTTCGCGAGTTCCCTCTACTACCTTAACGTGTACACGAACTGTGTCACCTGGACGGAAAGTAGGAAGATCTGAGCGTAATTGTTCTTTTGTGATTTCTGAAATAATGTTTTGCATCATTTTCTCTCCTTCTCTAGAATGCTCTTACACACATTAGCTGTTGCAGCGGAACACCCAAAATCAGTACTTTACATAAAAGTACATAATAAAATATATCATAACTATTTGTTACATGCAATTATAAATTGCTTTTTAATTCATTAATTAATTGTTTTTCTGTCTCACTTAGTTCAACCTTGTCTAACAAATCAGGTCTTCTTTCTACCGTTCGTTTCAACGACTGCTCTTTTCTCCATTTAGCAATGGCAGCATGATTTCCTGACATTAAAACATCTGGTACTTTATAGCCGCGAAATTCTACTGGACGAGTATAATGCGGATGTTCCAACAGTCCTGTCGAAAAAGAATCTTGTTCATGTGATTCAGCTTTTCCAAGTACATTTGGTAAAAGTCTAACAACACTATCAACAACAGTCATTGCAGCTAACTCACCACCGGTCAAAACAAAATCTCCAATGGAAATCTCATCCGTCACTAAATGTTCTCGGATACGTTCATCATAGCCTTCATAATGTCCACAAATGAAAATTAGTTCTTCTTCTTTCGCAAGTTCTTCTGCTTTTTGTTGCGTAAATCGCTCTCCCTGGGGACAAAGAAGAATAATACGACGTTTATGTTCCGAATGCGTCATAAGCGATTCTACTGCATTAAAAATGGGTTCTGGCTTCAACACCATACCAGCGCCGCCACCATATGGATAATCATCTACTTGATGATGTTTGTTGCCGGAAAAATCTCGAAAGTTGATCACATTAATCGCAACTTCTTCTTTTTCTTGCGCCTTTTTCAAAATAGAGGAATTAAAAACCCCTGTAAACATTTCTGGAAAAAGCGAAAGAATATGAATGTTCATCATGATAACAAACCATCCAGCGCGTCAATCGTAATTTTTTTACTTTCAATATCAACCGTTTTAACGACATCTTCGATATACGGAATATAATGTGTTTTTCCTTTTACGGGTTGAACGGCCCAAACGTCATTTGCACCCGTTTGAATGATTTCCGTAACAGTTCCAATTACTTCGCCTTCTAAGGATTCAACGGAACAGCCGATAATCTCGTGGTAATAAAATTCATTATCTTCTAAATCGGAAAGATACTTTTCGGATACTTTTAATACAGCATCCCGGAAAACTTCTACATCTTTTAATAATGCATATCCTTCAAACGTTAATAAATCAAAGTTTTTATGCTTACGATGACTAGCGACTTTGACGATAATCGGCTTAGATCCATCCGCTTTAAAAAGTCCAAGCTCACTACCAACTTCATATCGTTCATCTGCAAAGTCAGTAGTTGAAATAACACGAACTTCTCCCCAAATGCCATGCGTGTTCACGATTTTCCCAACATTAAACCATTCCATGTATATTACCTCCTATCAAAAAAGGAAGAACAAAGTGTTCTCCCTTAATCTTGAATGTCGACATATGTTTTTTTCTTTTGGTGACTGCCTGCTGCTGAGTAAACAATAGTACGAACTGCTTTCGCTACTCGCCCTTGTTTGCCAATTACTTTTCCCATATCTTCAGGATGAACAGAAAGTTTATAAACTATACGGTTTACATTTTCCTCTTTTTCAATCTGAACTTGTTCAGGATAATCAACTAATGGTTTAACGATTGCTTCGATCAGCTGCTTCACATTGTCCCCTCCGATTATTTGCCGAGTTTTGCGTTATGGAATTTTTCCATAATTCCTTGTTCTGAGAACAAGTTACGTACTGTATCAGATGGTTTCGCACCGTCTTGAAGCCATTTTAACGCTAATTCCTCGTTAATTTTAACTTCTGCTGGTTTTGTAAGTGGGTTGTAAGTACCTACTGTTTCAATTTGACGACCATCACGTGGAGCGCGAGAGTCTGCTACTACAATACGATAGAAAGGAGATTTTTTTGCTCCCATACGTTTTAAACGAATTTTAACTGCCATTTTTATTGCACCTCCGAATAGTTTCACACAAGATAGTATATTATCAAGCTTTTATTTGTTTGTAAAGTGTTTTTTCTTAACACCTTATTTTTTTCTAGAAATTTTACTTAAAAAGAGAGTCTAAGCCAGGCATTTTCATCTTTTTCTTCCCTTTTTGTTGCATGTTCGTCATTTGTTTCATCATTTTTTTCATGTCGTCAAATTGTTTTAATAATCTGTTCACATCTTGAATGGACGTTCCAGACCCTTTAGCAATTCGTTTTTTTCTTGGACCATTAATAATATCAGGAGTCGTTTTTTCTTGCGTAGTCATCGAGTAAATAATCGCTTCTACACGATCCATTTGCTTTTCATCGACTTTTGCATTTTCTAACCCTTTTATCTTACCAGCCCCTGGAAGCATTTTTAAAATTTCATCTAATGGTCCCATTTGTTTTACTTGACTTATTTGATCTAAAAAGTCATCAAAAGTAAAAGATTGCGTACGGAATTTTTCTTCTAATTCCTTCGCTTTTTCTTCATCTACATTTGCTTGGGCTTTTTCGATCAGTGACATCATATCTCCCATACCTAAAATACGGGAAGCCATGCGTTCTGGATGGAAAGCTTCTAATGCATCCATTTTTTCGCCCATCCCGACAAATTTAATCGGTTTTTGCGTGACAGAACGAATAGATAAAGCTGCACCACCACGAGTATCGCCGTCCAGTTTCGTTAAGACAACACCCGTAATACCTATTGTTTCGTTAAAATTATTTGCGACATTGACTGCATCTTGCCCTGTCATCGCATCGACAACTAAGAAGATTTCATCTGGCTCTTTAATCCCACGAATATCTTTTAACTCTTGCATAAGTGTTTCGTCAATATGAAGTCGACCTGCTGTATCGACAATTACGACATCATGATGCTCTTCTTTTGCATGCTCAAGCGCCTGTTTAACAATTTCAACTGGGGAAATATCGGTACCTAATGCAAAGACCGGTAAAGATAACTGCTTTCCTAGTGTTTCTAGCTGTTTTACGGCTGCTGGACGATAAATATCGGCAGCAACAAGTAAAGGCTTTTTGTTGTACTTTTTACGCAGTACACTCGCTAGTTTACCGGTAGTCGTTGTTTTACCTGCACCTTGAAGCCCAACCATCATTATGACAGTCGGTGGTCTCGTTGAAAAAGAAATTTGGCTTTGCTCTCCGCCCATTAACTCTGTCAATTCATCTTTAACGATTTTAATGACATGTTGACCAGGAGTTAGACTTTTCATCACTTCTTGACCAACTGCTCGTTCGGATACATTTTTGACGAATTCTTTTACTACTTTTAAGTTAACATCCGCTTCGATTAACGCACGTCTTACATCTTTCATCATTTCTTTTACATCTGCTTCAGAAATTTTTCCTTTGCCTTTGATTTTCTGAAGCGTCCCTTGGAGTCGCTCAGCTAATCCTTCAAATGCCATACATGCCGCCTCCTAATCCCATTCTTTTAATTGATTAATGAGTTGAATCAGTGTTTGTTCAGATGATTGATCCTTTACTACTAGCAGTAGCTGGTCAATTGTTTCTTGCCGTTTTTCAAATTTCGTAAACAGATTCAGCTTTTCTTCATACTCTTCTAGCATTGCCTCTGTTCTTCGAATATTATCATAAACTGCTTGTCTCGAAATATCATATTCTTCTGCTATTTCTCCAAGTGATAAATCATCTAAATAATAAAGCTGCATATAGCTTCTTTGTTTATCTGTTAATAAAGCCTGGTAAAAATCGAAGAGAAAATTCATACGAGTTGTTTTTTCAATCATTCCCATCTCTCCTTACCAATTCAATTGTCTCCTCTAGTTTAGTAATAGAGGAGGCAACTGTCAAGTATTTTTACTTGTCTTCTTCATTTTCACTTTCATGCTCTAAACCTTCTGCGAAAAGTCCATATACATATTTCTCTGCATCAAATGGTTGCAGGTCATCCATTTGTTCCCCAAGTCCAACGAATTTTACAGGTATATGCAATTTAGTACGAATAGCTAATACGATACCGCCTTTTGCAGTTCCGTCTAACTTCGTTAATACGATACCTGTAACATTTGTCGCTTCTTTAAACGTTTGCGCTTGCACCAATGCATTTTGACCTGTCGTAGCGTCTAATGCAAGTAATACTTCATGTGGAGCGTTCGGTATTTCCCGAGAAATAACGCGATGAATTTTTTCTAATTCATTCATTAAATTTACTTTGTTTTGAAGTCGACCAGCAGTATCGCATATTAAGACATCTGCATTTCTCGTTTTCGCTGCTCTAATAGCGTCGTACATAACTGCAGCAGGATCTGATCCTTCTGCTTGTTTAATCACTTCCACACCCACTCGGTCGCCCCAAACTTGCAGTTGGTCAATAGCTCCTGCACGGAATGTGTCTCCAGCAGCGAGCATCACTTTTTTACCTTCACCTTTTAGACGATGCGCAAGTTTTCCAATGGTAGTTGTTTTCCCCACGCCATTAACTCCAACGAATAAAACAACAGATAATCCTTCATTTTCCAATTGTAGTTCCGTTATATTTTCATCGCCCGCTTCATAAATTTCTACTAACTTTTCTGAAATAACAGACTGAATTCCCGCAGTGTCTTTTATATTTTTACGCTGTACTTCAAAGCGTAATGCTTCCATTAGCTCGTCCACTGTTTCGAAGCCAACGTCCGCTTGCAGCAAAATTTCTTCTAATTCTTCGAAAAAGTCTTCATCTACTTTGCGGTACTTCGCAACAAGATCATTTACTTTAGAAGTAAACTGGTTTCTCGTTTTAGCTAATCCTTCTTTGAACTTATTCGTTATCGTAACCGTTTCTTGGACTTCTTCCGTTGTACCAAGCATTTTCTCTTTTAACTTTTTAAAAAAACTCATTCGTATAAACTCCTTTACGTCACTAATTGTTCTTCTAGTTTAACAGAAACTAATTTAGAAATTCCGGACTCTTGCATCGTTATACCATATAAAACATCCGCACCTTCCATTGTTCCCTTCCGGTGCGTAATAACGATAAACTGCGTATTATGACTAAACTTTTTCAAATAGTCGCTATACCGAGTGACATTTGCTTCATCTAGCGCCGCTTCTACTTCATCCAATATACAAAACGGAACTGGTCTAGTATGAAGAATAGCAAATAGTAAAGCGATAGCTGTTAGTGCACGCTCCCCACCCGATAATAACGAAAGGTTTTGCAATTTCTTTCCTGGAGGTTGCGCAATAATATCAATACCTGTATCCAATAAAGAAGTAGGATCTGTCAAAATTAAATCTGCCTGACCACCACCGAATAATTCACGAAACACTACTTTAAAATGCTTCTGTATGTCACGGAAAGTCGTTTCAAAACGAATCGTCATTTCTTCGTCCATCTCTTTGATCACTTCATGCAAAGTTTCTTGAGCAGATAGTAAATCTTCCCTTTGTTCGGTCAAAAACGTATGGCGCTCACTCACTTGCTCGAATTCTTGAATAGACCCTAAATTAATCGGTCCAAGCTCCTCAATCGAAAGTTTCAGTAGCTTCACTTTTTTACGAGCCAAATCCTCTTCTAGCGTAAACGGGAAATCTCGCTCAGCTTCTTCTAAAGTCATTTCATATGTTTCTTCTAAATGATTTTGTAATGTATGCATCTCTACTTCTAACTTACTTAACTTGATTTCCAAATCTCGTTCTACATTCGTATGAAGATTTGCCTCATTTTGCACTAACTTTAAGGAATGTTCAAGCTTGCTTATTTGTTCCACAAGTGCCATCCTATTTGTTTTACCAGCTTGGATTTGTTCAACTAAATGATCTTTTTTGTCTTTCAGTTGGCCAATAAGTATTACAAGCTCCTCAGCAGAAGTCCCACCTTGTTCATCATTTTCGTACCAAGCAATTTCTTTTTGTAATGTCCCCACTTTTTGGGTACTCGTTAAAATAGAGCTTTCTAGCTGAACTTTTTCTTTTTCTTGCTGGGAAACTTGTTCGTTTACTACTGCAATATGAGATAGTAGCTCCCCAAGTTCATTTTGAAACTTGTCTTTTTCTTCAATGGATTGTTGTTTCAGCAGTTGTAGTTGATCAATTGTTTGCTGAATAGTGGCTAATGATTCCTTAATCTCAGCATTTCTAATCGCAGTTTGTTCTTTTTTACGGACTAGGTTCTCTTGTAAATGATTCTTTTCCGTTTTTTCCTCATCATATTCTAGTAATTGATGGGTAAGTCGGGAAATGATTGCGGCACATTCTCTCGTTTCAGAAAGCAGTCTATGCTCTTCTCCTCGTAATGTTTCGCCCGCAAGTCGAGTTTCCTCCAATTTAATTTTTAACTGCTGAACTTCTTGTTTTCTAGAAGAAACGGCTTTTTCTGCTTGGTAAACAGACTTTTCTAGTTCAATTAGCTTGTCATTTAATTGATCCAGCTCCGCTTTCCGTGTAAATAGCGAAGATTGCTGTTTCACTGAACCACCAGTTAGGGAACCACCTGCGTTCACTACATCCCCATCTAACGTGACAAATCGATATTTATACTGCAAACGAGACGCCATTTCATTTGCGCCTTTTAAATCTTTTGCAATAATAATACTCCCGAGCAAGTTTTCCACAATAATTTGATAGCCATCACTATAATTAACAAGCTTATCCGCTGTATTAACAAATGATGGATGCCCGCTAATCGAAGCTAATGTATGCTCGTTCAATTTACGCGACTTCATTACTTGTAGCGGTAAAAATGTTGCCCTACCGACCTTTTTCTTTTTCAACCATTCAATCGCCATTCGCGCATCTTGACTCGTATCCGTAATAATATGTTGAGATTGTTGACCGATAGCCGTATCAATTGCATTCATATACGCATGAGGAATTTGAATTAGCTCTGCTACTGCCCCATGAATTCCTTGTAATTCTTTTTTATCCCTTGCTTTTAATACTTCTTTTACTCCTTGGAAAAACCCTGAAAACTCGGATTCCAACTCTTCAAGCGAATCTTTTCTTGCTTGCATTTGATGCTTCATTTGATACGCTTTTTGGAGCATAGTTTGTTGGTCTTCAAATGTCGTATCCAGTTGTTCCGATGCTTCTCGCTTCTGCGCATAGTCGCGTAGTTTTTGTTCTAATTCTTTTTGACAAGTTGCAAGTAATTTGTCTAGTTCTTGTTTACGAGAAGTAAGTTTTTCTAACTCTTCTTTTATGTCCCGGTAGTCTTCAATCATTTTTTCGGAAGAAACATGTTCAAAATGTAATTGCTGTTCCATATGCTTCATTTCATTTTTCATCGTTGCTTCTTCGTTTAATAAATCGATATATGTGCTTTTTAACTCTTCTATTTCGTCTTCTACTTCTGAGGCAGATTTACTTAATACAAGATCAATTTGATGCTTTTTAGCACGAAGCTCTTTTAACAGAAGTTGTTTTTCTGATTTGGAAACATTATTTTCTTTTAATTGTCGCTCAAAAGAAATAAGTTTTTCTTGTTCTTCTTGTAGTGTATTTCTTAGTTGTGAAATTTGCTGACTTGCATTATGTTGCTTTTCTGCAAGTAAAAGCTTACGACCTTCTAAACGTTCTAATTCAGAACTTGTCTCTACTAATTCACTTTGTTCTGAATCTAACTTTTCGTCTATTTGAGACATTGCTTTTCGATCTTTTTGGATAGAATCTTCCATCGTACGAATTTGCTCTAAAAGTGCTTGTTTTGTTTCTTCCATTGCTTGTAATTTACTATGTAATGTAGCGTTTTCTTGAACATATAATCGTAAATCATGTGCAATTACAGCAATCTCAATACCTTTTAGTTCCTCGGACATTCGCAAATAGTCGGACGCAAGGGATGACTGAATTTGTAAAGGCTCCATACGACCGTCTAATTCATGTAATATATCTAATACACGATTCAAATTATCGTCTGTTTCAATTAGTTTAAATTCTGCTTTCTTTTTACGTTGCTTATATTTTAGTACTCCAGCAGTTTCCTCAAAAATAGTTCTTCTATCTTCTGGACGACTATTTAGAATTTCATCCACTCGACCTTGCGAAATGATCGAAAAAGCTTCTTTTCCAAGACCAGAATCCATAAACAAATCGGTAATATCCTTTAATCTACACGTTTGTTTGTTCAATAAATATTCGCTATCGCCAGATCTAAAAACTCTTCTTGTGACGCTAATTTCTGTAAAATCAAGCGGCACCAAGTTATCCGTGTTATCTAGTATTAATGTAACTTCCGCAAAGTTTAATGCTTTTCTGGAATCACTTCCTGCAAAAATAACATCTTCCATTTTTGCTCCACGTAAAGATTTAGCAGATTGTTCTCCTAATACCCATCGTATCGCATCGGTTACATTACTTTTTCCACTACCATTAGGACCTACAACCGCTGTAACTCCCGGTACAAAATCTATTCCAATTCGGTCTGCAAATGATTTAAAACCTATAATTTCTAATCGTTTAAGGAACAATGATTATTCCCCCTGTTCTTGATCCTTTATTGCAAGTATTGCAAGTCTTGCTGCTTGTTGCTCTGCTTCTTTTTTTGATCGACCTTTTCCAATTCCTAATTCTTTTGCGTTGAGTAGGACACGAGAAACAAATGTTCGATTATGCGCAGGTCCTTTTTCCTCTACAATTTCATAGCTAAGTGTTCCATTATTATGTTGTTGAATAACTTCTTGTAACTGACTTTTATAATCCATCACATGCGAAAAAGCACCGAGCTCTATTTTCGGAAAAACAATTTTTTCTAAAAAGGAGACAACTTCGTCTAACCCTTGATCCAAATATAATGCTCCTACAAACGCCTCAAAAACGTCTGCAAGTAACGCTGGTCTTTCTCGTCCGCCTGTTAGTTCTTCTCCTTTTCCTAACAATACATATTGACCAAAGTTTAACTCATTGGCAAATAACACAAGTGAAGGCTCACAAACGATTGCTGCACGGAGCTTTGTTAACTCCCCTTCACTCATCATCGTATATTGTTGAAACAAATATTGGGAAACGGATAATTCTAATACGGCGTCACCAAGAAATTCTAGGCGTTCATTATCGGCAAAAAATTTCCGTCGATGCTCATTCACATAGGATGAATGTGTAAAGGCTTGATACAATAGTGCTGGATTATTAAATTGAATTTGAAAATGCTGTTGAAACTGTTCAAATTTCTCTTTCACATTTTCTGAAAAAATGGTCTTTCTTGTATGATTATTTTTGCGATTTACTTTCATGAATAATCTGCCTTCCTCACTTTTCTGCTTTATCATGTATGCTTTTAAGTTTACCTGTTTATAAAGCATTGTGCAAAAAGAAATAGAGACGTCCTACCCTTATTCACTTGGAATAAGTAGAACGTCTCTTTTCGCTATTTGTCATTAGCTTTGTTTACTTTCAATATAGCTAACTGCACTACCTACAGTTGAAATGTTTTCAGCGTCTTCATCTGAAATTTCCATATCGAACTCATCTTCCAGTTCCATTACTAATTCAACTACATCTAGGGAGTCAGCACCTAGATCATCACGGAAAGATGCTTCTAGTTTCACTTCGGTTTCGTCTACACCTAGACGATCCACGATTACTTTTGTTACGCGTTCTAATACTGTTGACACATTAGTCACCTCCCCTCAATGATTATACAAAATTCTCTCGCTTAATGAAAGAGGAGATTACATGAACATTCCACCGTTTACATGAAGTGTTTGTCCAGTTATATAGTTTGCATCATCCGAAGCTAAAAACGCAACTGCTTTTGCAATATCTTCCGTGTTACCAAACTTAGCCAGTGGGATTTGGCTCAACATTTGCGTTTTCACTTCTTCCGGAAGCGCATCTGTCATATCTGTAGTGATAAACCCTGGTGCTACTGAGTTCACTGTAATATTACGACTTGCAAGCTCTAATGCCGATGTTTTCGTTAATCCAATAACTCCCGCTTTTGCCGCTACATAATTCGCTTGTCCTGGATTTCCAGATACACCAACGATTGACGTAATATTAATAATACGACCAGCACGTTGTTTCATCATTTGTCTTGTGACAGCTTTCGTACATAGGAATACGCCTTTTAAGTTCGTATTTAGCACATCGTCCCATTCTTGTTCTTTCATACGCATTAGTAGATTATCGCGTGTAATACCTGCATTATTTACTAAAATATCAATCGAACCGAATTGTTCTAGTGTAGCACTTACCAATTCTTTAATATCTTCTGATTGATCTACATTTGCTTGAATCGCGAATGCTTCGCCACCAAGTGCTTTAATCTCTTCTACTACTGCTTCTGCTTTTTCTTTACTTCCACTGTAGTTTACTGCTACTTTTGCACCTTCTTTTGCAAGGTAAAGTGCGATATCTTTCCCAATCCCTCGGGATGCACCTGTAACAATTGCTGATTTTCCGTCTAATTTACCCATTATTAATCTCTCCTAACAAGTCCATTACTTGTTGCAATGATTCCTCATCATATACGCAATATGTTGTAACGGAACGATCGATTTTTTTCACTAATCCACTTAACACTTTACCTGGACCACATTCGATAAATGTAGTGACGCCAAGTTCGATCATTTTTTGTACAGACTCTTCCCATCGAACAGGAGAATAAAGTTGCTCCACTAATAATTCTTTTATAGATGCTGCTTCTGTTACTGGTAGTGCTGTGACATTCGAAATAACTGGTATATCGGCTTCTTTTAAGTCAAGCGAAGAGATGGTAGCATCTAATTTATGTGCTGCTGGTCGCATTAATTCGGAATGGAATGGCCCGCTTACTACTAGTGGAATTGCTCTTTTCGCACCTGCTTCTTTCGCTTTTGCAGAAGCCTCTTCCACCCCAGCAGCAGTTCCAGAAATAACAATTTGACCCGGACAGTTTAAGTTAGCTACTTGCACTGTTTCACCGTTTCCAGATACATCTTTCGTTACTTCGATTAAGGAATCTTTATCTAGCCCTAAAATAGCAGCCATTGCCCCTTCTCCAGCAGGTACTGCTTCGTTCATAAACAAACCTCTTTTATGAACCAATAATACCGCATCTTCAAAGCTCAGTACCCCTGAAGCAACAAGCGCGGAATACTCCCCTAAACTATGGCCAGCTGTATAATCTGGGGATATGCCCGCAGCAAGCAACTTTTGAGCCACCATTGTACTAGTCGTCAGTAGAGCAGGTTGTGCGTTGTATGTTTTTGTTAATTCCTCCGCAGGACCTTCTAACATAATGTTCGATAAAGAAAAACCTAATACTTCATCAGCTTGATCATAAAACTTTTTACTTTCTTCGTTACTTTCGATCAATTGCTGACCCATGCCTACTGATTGGGAACCTTGTCCTGGAAAGATAAATGCAATTTTAGTCATTGGATAATTCCTTTCTTAACGTACTTTGAATAATTCCACATACATCGTACTCTACCATCGTTCTTGCTTGTCGGATAGCATGAAAAATAGCATTTGCATTGGAAGAACCATGTGCTTTAATAACCGGCGCTTTTAAACCAAACAATCCCGCACCACCATACTCGGAGTAATCTAACTTATTTTTCAAGCCACGAAGCTGGTCTTTTACTAATAACGCGGAAATTTTTGTTTTCGTAGAAGTATTAAAAGCTTCTTTCAGTAAAGTAAAAATGCCTGATGCCGTACCTTCAAGTGTTTTTAAAACCATATTCCCTGTAAAGCCGTCTGTTACGACTACATCCGCAACACCTGTTAGCAAATCTCTAGACTCCACATTTCCGATAAAATTAATCGGAGCATGCTTCAATAACTCGAAAGCCGCTTTTGTTAGTTCGTTTCCTTTAATTTCTTCCGTTCCTATATTTAACAGTCCAACACGAGGATTTGCAATGCCACGCACTTTTTCTGCATAGACACTACCCATAACTGCAAATTGCTCTAAATGCTCTGGTTTTGCATCCGAATTTGCACCTAAATCAAGCATCACAAAGCCTTTCCCATCAAGTGTAGGCAAAGTCGGAGCAAGTGCAGGGCGATCTACTTGGTCAATACGTCCAACAATAAATAATCCTGCAGCCATTAAAGCACCTGTATTACCAGCAGAAACACATGCGTCTGATTCCCCATTTTTTACAGCTTCCGCCATTTTCACCAAGGAGGAATTTTTCTTTCTTCGAATAGCACGGACTGGTTCATCCGTTCCTTCAATAATCTCATCTGTATGAATCACTTGTAATCGCTCATGTGCTGTAACAAGAGGAGCAAGCTTTTGTTCATCTCCGTACAACTGAATTTCTATATCATCAAACGCTTGTAGAGCTTCGTATACACCTTTAACAATTTCGTGTGGGGCATTATCTCCACCCATTGCATCAATGGAAATTTTCATCTGTCATCACCTTTTTTTAAGACTTTGTCACGCGGTACATACTAAATTGACCGATAAAAACGGTATCATTTTCTACTTTGCTCGTCACTTCAATTAACGTGCTATTTTTTTCTGTATCTCTAGATAGAACGACTGCTTTTGCAATTATTCTATCCCCCGCTTTGACGGGTTTCACAAACGTAATCGTAGATTTTCGAGTAAGTGCTAATTCATCATTTATGACAGCTACTGCTAAGGAATTTGCTTGGGCAAATAAGTGATGTCCTCTTGCAATGCCATTTCTTGCAAATACATGGTCTTGGGTAATATCCAATATAGAGATAGCTTGTTTATCCAAATCGATATCGATAATTTCACCAATTATCTCATTTAGCGGAAGTGATTTCACTTCTTCCACAAAATTATGTGCTGCTACTGATTTTATACGTTCACGTAATTCCGGTATAGATAACTCCATTCGATCAAGACGAATCGTTTGAACGCTTACGTTGAATGTCGAAGCTAATTTTTCATCTGTGATAAATGGATTTTTCTCTAATGTTTCTAGAAGAAGTTGTTGTCTGTCTTTTTTTGTGTATTTCATCCAATCACCACCATTTTAGCACTTGGTACTAATATCAGTATATAAATATTAAAAAAAGAATGCAAGAATAGATTTGCATCCTTCTTGCATTCCTCTTAATCAATACGTTCTCCGTCCAATGCTTTTGAATTAATGAGAATTGTTCGAAGACCTTCCATTTCTCCCGATTTCCAAAATTCATCTGAGCTTAAAAGCCTTTCAGCATCTACCTTCGCTGTATTTAGTGCTCGATAATCATGCACAAGATCTGCCATTTTAAATTCCGGCAAACCACTTTGTTTTCGGCCGAAAAAGTCACCAGGTCCTCTTAGCTCTAAATCTTTTTCTGCAAGAACGAACCCATCATTCGTCTCGGTCATCGACATCATTCGCTCTTTTCCTTCTTCCGATTTTGGATCAGCAAGTAAAATACAATAGGACTGATGCTCTCCTCGTCCTACTCGTCCTCTTAACTGATGAAGTTGCGCTAGTCCAAAACGCTCCGCATCGAAAATAATCATAAATGTCGCATTTGGTACATTCACTCCAACTTCCACAACCGTTGTAGAAACAAGTACTTTCACTTCCCCGTCGGAAAAGTTTCTCATCACTTCTTCTTTCTCATCTGGGTGCAGACGACCATGCATTAAACCAACCGAATAGTCATTACCGAGTTCGAAAGCCATCATATTGTACACATCCACCGCATTTTGAACATCTAGTTTTTCCGACTCCTCAATAAGCGGGCAAATAATATAGGCTTGTCTTCCATTTGCTAATTCTTTTTTTAGACGAACAATCAACTTGTGCAGCTGTTCTTGCTTCATCCAATATGTATCTATTTTCTTACGCCCAGCAGGCATTTCGTCAATAATCGAAACGTCCATCTCTCCAAAAGCGGTAATCGCTAGTGTCCGCGGTATCGGCGTTGCAGTCATAAATAGCACATCTGGATTTCCACCTTTTTCTTTTAAAACTCGTCGTTGTTCGACGCCGAACCGATGTTGTTCATCGGTAATAACTAGTCCAAGTTTTTTAAAGGACACGTCTGGCTGTATTAATGCATGTGTTCCGATTAATAAGTCAATGTTCCCAGCTTCCAAGTTTTCCAATACCGACCGACGTGCTTTTGCTTTTGTAGAACCAGTGAGTAGAGCTATCCTTACTCCAAGTGGAGAAAGCCATTCATCTAAGGAACTAGCATGTTGCTCCGCTAAAATTTCGGTAGGCGCCATTAATGCCCCTTGATATCCCGAAGTAATAACTGCATACAAACAAATAGCCGCAACAATCGTTTTTCCTGAACCTACATCACCTTGTAGTAAACGATTCATTCGATGCGGCTCTTTCAAATCACGGCAAATTTCATTGACCACTCTTTTTTGCGCATTTGTTAGTTCATATGGTAATGTTTCTATCAATTTTTTTAGTTTTTCATTATCAAATGCGATACTATTTCCAACGTTTTGTTCTTTCCGGACCTTTTTGATTGCTTGCATTTTCAATTGAAAAATAAGCAGCTCCTCGTATACAAAACGCCTGCGAGCATTTTTCGAATGATCTACATTTTGCGGGAAATGAATCCCTTCTAAAGCTTCCGATATATGTGGCAGTCGATAATTTTCCCGAATCGATTCGGGTAAAGGATCGAGTAAATGCCCATTCACTTCATCTAACGCTTGACGCATAAATTTACGGAAAACTTTCTGGCTAATAGAACCTTTTAAAGAATAAACCGGTTCAAAGTCTTGTTGATCCGTTTTGGGACCAGCTGAAAAAGTAGTCACATTAATAACCTGTCTACCTCTGTCCCATTTGCCAGTCACTGTAACGATTGATCCAGGAATAATTTTATTTTTTAAATAGGCTTGGTTGAAGAATACTGCTTTTATTAGATGCTGACCTGCAAGTAAACGAACTTGCATTCGTGATTTTTTTGGCCCTAAAAAAAGAAGAGAAGGCTCGCTTTCAACCCTTCCTTCAACTGTTACGCGCTCATTATGTGGGGTTTCTGCGATATTTTTCAAACGAAAATCTTCATGTCGGTAAGGAAATGTCATCACTAAATCTTCTAGTGTGTCAATTCCTAAATCCGATAGGGCAGTAGCCGTCCCACTTCCCACTCCTTTTAAGGAAGTTACAAGCTCCTCTTTTTTAGTTTCCACTACTCACAACTGCTCCGCCGAATATTTTCGCTTCTAACCATTTTCCAGTAGGAGTTGCAGCAAGCCCACCTTGAGCTGTTTCTTTTAAAGCTGTCGGCATTGTTTGCCCAATTTTATACATCGCATCGATGACTTCATCACAAGGAATTCGACTAGTAACACCAGCAAGTGCCATATCAGCAGCTACCAATGAATTCGAAGCACCCATAGCATTTCGCTTCACACAAGGAACTTCTACTAACCCCGCTACAGGGTCACAAACTAAACCAAGCATATTTTTCAGCGTAATCGCAAATGCAGTGGAGCTTTGTTCCGGTGATCCACCAGCCATTTCTACAATTGCCGCTGCAGCCATACCAGCTGCCGAGCCAACTTCTGCTTGACATCCACCAGCAGCTCCAGAAATAGAAGCATTATTCGCAACTACAAATCCAAATGCACCCGCATTAAACAAGTAACGAATCATTTGTTCTCGCGTTGGATTTAATTTATTTTTCACTGCAAACAACGTACCAGGTACGACACCCGCAGAACCGGCTGTTGGCGTAGCACAAATGGTCCCCATTGCCGCATTTACTTCGTTTGTAGCTACTGCTTTACTGACAGCATCTAGCATTAACTCACCAGACAATGTGTTTCCTTTTTTCATATAAGCTTGCAGCAGTACTGCATCTCCTCCAGTTAACCCAGAAGTGGAGCGTACTCCATTTAGACCTTTTTCAACCGCTTCTTCCATCACAGTTAAATTACGATCCATTTGCGCCATAATTTCCGCGCGGGAACGACCCGTTATCAATATTTCTTGCTCAATCATGATTTCTGAAATTAATTTTTGTTCTTTATTTGCTCTATCTACTAACTCTCGAACATTATGAAATAACACTTCCATATGAAATCCCCCTTAATCTGCTATTCTCGTTACTTGCGTAATATTCGGTAGTTTTCCAATTTCCTCAAGTATATCCTCTTCTACTGTTTGATCCACTTCTATAACCATTAACGCCATATTTCCTTTTTCTTTTCGAGAAACTTCCATATGACCTATATTAATATCGTACTTCGCCAAGCAATTAGCCACATTTGCAATACATCCAGATCGGTCTTCGTGCACTACTAAAATGGCTGCTAAATTACCGGAAAGTCGAAGTGGAAATCCGTTTAACTCTGTAATTTCCGTCTTCCCGCCGCCGATCGAAATGCCGACCATTGACATTTCTTGCTTATCATCACCAATAACAATACGCGCGGTATTTGGATGTTCTGTATTAGCTGTCTCAGGAATAAATTCAAAGGAAAGTCCTGCTTTTTTCGCATCTTCAAATGCTGTTTTAATGCGTTCATCAAATGTATCATAATCAAGCAATCCGCCAATTATTGCTACATCCGTACCATGTCCTTTATACGTTTCTGCAAAAGAACCATATAAATGTATTTTCGCCCATGTAGGTTGTTTTCCAAATAAATCTCTTGCTACTCGACCAATTCGTGCTGCTCCTGCCGTATGGGAAGAAGACGGTCCAATCATAACAGGTCCAATTATGTCAAAAACAGATTTGAATTTCAATGCATAGACCTCCAGTTAACTATATATTTTCTTTCTATTTTACACTTAATAGCTATATTAAACAAAAATATTATCATGGAAAGTATTACAAGACTTAAAAAACCACGGGAACTGTTTTTTCCCGTGGCATTGTATTATTCGACAGATAAAATATACGGATAAAGAGGTTGTTTACCGTTGTAAACTTCCACTTCTACATCTTCAAATTGTGCTTCAATGAACGCAGCAAGATCATTCGCTTCTTCTTCTGACACATCTTCCCCATAAATAACGGTAACGATTTCTGCATCTTCATCAATCAATGCTTTTGCTAAGCTTGTCGCAGATTCTTCTTTAGAAGGATTGGATAAAATAATTTTTCCTTCTGCAATTGCCATGAAATCATCTTTTTTAATTTCCACACCGTCAATAGATGTATCGCGAACAGCAAAAGTAACTTGTCCTGTTTTAACATGTGCAAATGCGTTCGTCATATTTTTTTGATTTTCTTCGACAGTTGCTTGTGCATTAAATGCTAAAATCGCTGCCATTCCTTGTGGGATTGTTTTTGTCGGAACAACCGCAGCTTCGATTCCTAACACTTCAACAGCTTGCTCAGCAGCCATAATAATATTTTTGTTATTCGGTAATATTAATACGCGTTCTGCACCAACAGCTTCAATCGCTTTTACAATATCTTCTGTAGATGGGTTCATCGTTTGACCACCTTCAATGACAGCAGATGCACCTAAACTTTTCAGTAGTTCTGATACGCCGCTTCCCATTGCAACTGTAACTACTGCATATGGATGTACTTCTGCTTTTTTCGAAGGTACTTCTTTAGTGAAATTATCACCAACGATTTCCGAATGCTGTTCGCGCATATTCTCGATTTTAATTTTGATCAAATCACCATATTGTTGACCATAAGTTAATACTTCACCCGGTGTTTCGGAGTGAATATGGATTTTCGCTACTTCCTCATCCGAAATGACTAATAAAGAATCGCCGTAAGCACTTAAATCATTGCGGAATTGTGTTTCATCAAACGCTTTTTTTCCTTCTTCTAAACGAACCATGAACTCCGTACAGAAACCAAATTCGATGTCTGCCGTATCCATAAATCCTTGTACACTTTTGTGATGTTCTGCACTTACCAAATCGTCCATCGAATTACTTACTGTTTTTTCAGGAAGCGCTTCCCCTTTTAAGCTAGCTAAAAAGCCTTCATAGACGAAAACAAGCCCTTGCCCACCACTATCTACTACCCCTACTTCTTTTAACACTGGCAATAAATCCGGCGTTCGGTTTAATGATAGTTTCGCCTCTTCCACAATTGCTGCCATTAACGTTGGAATGTCTTCCTCTGTTTCACTCACTTCAACCGCTTTTTTCGCTGCATCTTTTGCCACAGTAAGAATGGTGCCCTCGACAGGTTTCATTACCGCTTTATACGCAGTTTCCACACCATAGTTCAATGCTTGTGCAAATTGGTTGGCAGTTAAAGTTTCATATTGCTCAACTGATTTTCCAAAACCTCTAAATAATTGGGATAAAATAACGCCTGAATTTCCACGTGCCCCCATAAGTAGTCCTTTAGATAGAGCTTGTGCTGTTTTCCCAATATGTTCTCCTGTATGTGCCGCAGTTTCTTTCGCACCCGAAGTCATGGAAAGATTCATATTTGTTCCCGTGTCACCATCTGGGACTGGAAATACGTTTAGTGCGTCTACATAATCTGCATTTTGAAAAAGATGATGTGCTCCCATCTTGACCATATCTGCAAATTGTATTCCATTGATTAATTTCATTATGTTCTCTCCCTTATTCACACGTTTGCCACGCGAACTCCTTGTACATAAACATTTACGGATTCCACGGACATTCCAAGAGATTTGTTCAGTGTGTATTTCACTTTCGATTGTATTTGATAAGCTATTTCCGAAATTTTCGTCCCGTAACTTACAATAATATACATATCAATATGTAAATGCTCTTTCTCTTGTCTAACTACTACACCTTTTGTGAAGTTTTCTTTTCTTAATATATCTGTTAGTCCGTCTCTAATTTGGTGCTTTGATGCCATACCAACAATTCCATAGCATTCTATTGCAGCACCGCCAGCTATTTGAGCAACTGCATCTTGTGATATATCAATTTGTCCGAATTCATTTTTCAATTCAATTGACATGTTGAAACCTCCCAAGTCTTTTTGACTACCCTTTATTCTACTACACCCTTAGAAATTATAAAAGAAACGTTTCATTTCGTCTAGAGATTCCCTTTTTAGGGATAATGAGTCGTAGTCATTGTCGTCTCAATCCAAGTAAACTTACTATTTTAAGCGTTGGTTGCTTTCACCAGGAATTTGGTTGCTCTCATGTTGATTTGATTGCTTTCGAAATAGAAATGGTNTGCTTTCCATGACCGAATGGTTGCTCTAATCCATTTATTGGATTCACACAGTCGAAATACTGAAGAAGATTTTGTTTTTTGGGAGTCGATACTGAATAAATAAGCAATTTCCTATGATTTTCGCTGCACGCGGCGACTCCATCCGAGGCCAACAGGATGTTGGTTACGAAGGCATTGCCACACGATGTGGCGCTCTTAGCCTTTGTTCCTAAGTGGGCAAATGAGATTTCACAACGTACGCGCAAGCGGCGGGAATAGTTCATCGCTCACCCGGCGGAAAGCGTCCGACTGCAACGAAAATCAAAGCGGTCACTTAATAGAACCTCGTAAATACTCACTTTTTCAATAGTGTACACTTTTTGTCTGTAAAGGTTTTTTTCTTGATAAGGCTTGCGCATAATAAAAGTCTGTGGTAAATTATTAAAGTATGTGAAATATCGAACTGAAAAATCTTTCAGCTTCTTTTAAGAGGAGGAAATATAATGCCAAAAGTATGTGCAATCACTGGGCGTAAAGCTCGTTCTGGTAATGCTCGTTCTCACGCTATGAACGCTACCAAACGTACGTGGGGAGCAAACCTTCAAAAGGTCCGTATTCTTGTAGACGGTAAACCTAAACGTGTATGGGTTTCTGCTAGAGCTTTAAAATCAGGAAAAATTGAGCGCGTTTAATCGCTCTCGTAAATAATGCCAAGCTGACAATTGTCGGTTTGGTATTTTTTATTTTTTATAAAAAAATGACCCCAATACATATGGAGTCATTAAAGCACTTCATTTCTTCACTTCTTCTTTTTTAAACAGACGAATACAAACTTTCATCAAACTACTGACGGATTTAGGCAATCTAAATGTGTAGACCTTCACACAATTCCTCCCTTTTAGTCACTGCTTCTTATCATTAAACATATGCCAGCTATAAAAGAGATAGTACTTGTTCGGTCTTTTAGTTCATTACTCGTGAACTTTGCATTGCCCACCGCAATCGTTTCTTCTGTAACATTATATAAAAAACCTTTTAAAGAAATTTTCTCTACTTTTTCACCAAAAGAAAAAAAGGAAATGTATTTATAATGGACGTCTTGCTCGATTTCATGAGTTCCAGGTAACAAAAATTGGATGATATTTTGATTATTTTGAATGGAGAAAAGAATTTTCGGATAGTCCATTTGAAAACGGCATAAATCATGTAACACCGCTTCATAATGGTCTAACCTTCCACCAGTTACTGCAGTCAAAATAATTTCATCTGGTTGATAAGTTAACGCTTTTTCGATTGCTATATGTGTGTCCGTCTCGTCTTTTTCTACTTGCAGCACGGTCATTTTGCTTACTTGTTGTTTTACTAACTGAAATTCATCCTTTGTAAGCGAGTCAAAATCACCGATTACTTCCGTAGGCACGATTCCTTTTGACAATAAATGAAGAGCACCTCTATCAGCGCCAATAAACGCAGTCTCTTCTTTCAAAAGAGGAAGCTGTTCAAAATCAACAACTTCCTCTACTGGACCCCCAGAACAAACAATTACTCGTTTCATTTCGCGAGTACACTTAAACCTGCTTCTTTAATCGATTGCAAAGCTTTTCCCTTATCCGGTGCATTGTAAATAGCAGATCCTGCTACTAGAACAGTAGCTCCAGCTTCTACACAAGGTTTAATCGTTTCTTCATTAATACCGCCATCGATTTCAATCTCAATAGAAAGATTTCTTTCTCGAATAATATCCGCTAGTTGCTTCACTTTTGGAACGACTGAATGAATAAACTTTTGTCCGCCAAATCCCGGATTTACCGTCATAAAGAGGACCATATCAATATCTTCTAACACATGCCCTATAGACTCAACTGGTGTATGCGGATTTAAAACTACACCTGGCTTTACACCAAAAGAACGGATCAATTGAATCGTTCGATGTAGATGAGGACAAGCTTCCACATGTACCGTAATATAGTCTGCACCTGCTTTTGCAAATGCTTCGATATATTGATCTGCATTTTCAATCATTAAATGCACATCAAGTGGCAAAGTTGTAAGTGGACGTAATGCTTCCACAACGATTGGTCCCATTGTAATATTTGGAACAAAATGACCATCCATCACATCGATATGAATAAGATCTGCTCCTGCTTTTTCAACTTCTAATACTTCTTCTCCAAGTTTCGCAAAATTTGCAGCTAAAATGGATGGGGCTATTTTCACCATAATTAGTACCTCGGCTTTCTTTCTACTATTTCATCTAAAAACTGTAAATAATGCTTATAACGGTATTCTTTAATATCGCCCGTTTCTACCGCATCCTTTACAGCACATTTTGGTTCTTTCACATGCATACATTCTCTAAACTTGCATGCATCTTGTTTTTCAACAAACTCTGGAAAACATTTGGATAGTTCTTCTTTCTCCATTAAATCAAACTCAAATGAGCTAAAACCTGGTGTGTCAGCAAGTAATCCACCGCAAACTTCAATAAGCTCTACATGCCTTGTAGTATGTTTCCCTCGACCTAAGGCATTGGAAATAACGCCTGTTTTTAAATCTAAGGAAGGTAAAATGGTATTTAATAACGTAGATTTCCCGACACCAGATTGGCCTGCTAGTACGGTCGTTTTTTCTTTTAATAGTGGGGCTATTTTTTCATCTATCGCCGGATCATCTTTGAATGTGACCAAAATAGGATAACCAATTTGTTCGTAATCTTTTATATACGCATCCATCGTTTTTTCCATTTGTTCGTCCATTAAATCACTTTTCGTTAAACAAATGATTGGTTCGATATAGAATGATTCAAGCACTACTAAAAAGCGATCCAATAAAATCGTATTGAAATCTGGCTCTTTAATCGAAAATACTAAAATTGCTTGGTCAATATTGGCGATTGGAGGGCGAACTAAGTTGTTTTTTCGCTCATGAATGACGGTAATCGTCCCATCATTAGCTCCCTCCACCGTGTAATCTACGAAATCACCTACTAAAGGAGATTCTCCTCTATTCCTGAAAACTCCTCTAGCACGGCATTGAATGATCTTTCCATCATCATATACATAATAAAATCCACTTAATGCTTTTCTAATTTGACCTTGTGGCATCCGAAACCTCCTTTATATGTCGTCATAATTGATTGTTTCATCTACGATTACATTCGAATTCACCCTAATAATATAGACTGCTTTTTGTCCTTCACTAATTTCTAATTTTAGTTGTCTTTCTGTTGTTTCCGTTAATAGAAACTCCTCTACCGGCTCTGCAAGTGACCTCGTTTTATCTTGTATATAAATACGTACAACTTGAGGTTGCGCTTCTATTTCTTCTTCTTGCTGTCCATCCTCAGATTCTTCTTCCCTTGGATTCGGTTGTGTATATGGAATCGTAATTGTTTTGGTAAAGAATTTAGTTGGCTTTTCTTTTGGTCCATCTGAGATCACGACTTCAATTGTACTACCAGGTGCTACTTTAGCATTCGGTTTTGGATCTTGCCTAATCACATTGCCCTTTTGAATCGTATCATGGTTTTCTTTACCCACTATTCTTATATTAAATCCAGAAGACTTTTCTGTATCCTTTAATGCTTTTTCATTGTAATTCGTTAAATCATTTACCGTTCTTAAGTCGGGACCTTTACTTACGACAAATTCTAATACTGTTTCAACTGGAATAATTTCTGTACCACCAACTGGTGATTGTTCTAAAATTGTCCCAGCGGGTTTCGAATCGAATCTCTCTTCTTCATCAATATCCAGCAAATTTTGATTTTGAAGTAGTGTTCTCACCTGCTCAATATCTTGTCCTACATAATCTCCAATTGCAGAAGTTTCTTTACCAGATGAGACAAAGAGGTGGATCTCCGTATTTTTATCTCTCATTTTTCCAGCTTCCGGTGATGTTCGAATGACATGTTCTTCTTCTACTTCTTCGTTAATCTCTAATGTTTGCTCACCAATAGTAAAGCCATTCGCTTCTAATTCCTCAATTGCAAGTCGAAGCTCTAGGTTGGATACATCTGGCACTTCCATTTTTTTCGGTCTAAACATTCCAGGAAAAACAATAATAACTAGCAGTGCGAGCACTACGATACTTGCTATGATCGCACCGATAATCTTTCTTTTTTTCTTTTTACTTTTCGGCTTTACCTCTTCTACTACTTCCGAGGTTGGAACAGCCATTTTTTTCGTATCGGAAACTTCTTCAAAAGAAACGGGTTCTTTAATAACGGGCAGAACTTTCGTTGCATCATCATCCACCGCAACAACAAACTTCGCCTCTTCCGCTCTTTCTGGTGATAAAGCCGTTGCTAAATCTGCTTCCATTTCTTCTGCACTACGATATCGATTTTTTTGATCTTTTGCAGTTGCTTTTAATACAACATTTTCTAGACTTTGCGGAATAGATGGGTTAATCGCACGAATAGAAGGCGTTTCAGTTTGCAAATGTTTTAATGCAATTGATACAGCAGATTCACCAGAAAATGGGAGCTTACCAGTTAGTAGTTCGAACAAAACAATCCCTAGGGCGTAAATGTCGGATTGGTTCGTAGCTGTACCACCACGCGCTTGTTCTGGTGATAAATAATGGACTGTTCCTAAGACAGAATTCGTTTGTGTATAGGAAGTTGCACTAAGGGCCATTGCTATTCCAAAGTCCGTTATTTTAATATTCTCTTCTTCATCCAGCAAAATATTTTGAGGTTTAACATCCCGATGAATAATATGATTATTATGTGCATTTGCAATCGCGGAAGTAAGCTGTTTCATAATCGTTACTGATTTTCTAGGTGAAACGGGAGCATTCCGTTGTATGTATTGTTTTAATGTTTCCCCTTTCACATACTCCATGACAATATAGTGAATATCACCATCTTCTCCTACATCATATATATTTACTATATTTGGGTGTGTAAGGCTTGTTGCAGATAATGCTTCCCGTTGAAAGCGGCGGCGCAATTCTTCTTCATTGGAAAAATCATAGCGTAAAATTTTGATCGCAACATCACGGTCTAAAATCATATCATGCGCCAAGTAAACATTGGACATACCGCCGCCACCAATCATTTCAAGCAACTTGTATCTGCCGCTAATTCGTTTGCCTATTAACATCCTCACACCTCCTCTTCATTGTTCGATAGCAAGACTAAGGAAATATTATCTTCCCCACCAGATTGAATAGCTTCCTCCACTAAATTCTTCGCTTTTTCTTCGAGCGTTTTATCCGAATACAGGAGGGATTGTATAAAGGTTTCGCTTAATTTATTGCTTAATCCATCCGTACAAAACAAAAAGTAAGAGTTTGGAATAAATTCTACATCGTAAAAATCAGGTTGGATCGTTTGTTCTGTACCAATCGCTTTCATCAATACATTTTTCTTTGGATGCGTTTTCGCCTGTTCTTCACTAATTTCGCCTGAATCGATTAATACATTTACATAAGAATGGTCCCTTGTTATTTGAACCACTTTTTCTTTCGTAATGTGATAAACCCGACTATCGCCGACATGAGCGATGATTCCTTTATGCTTGTCAAATAGTCCAGCAATTAATGTCGTCCCCATTCCTTCACAACCAGCATTTATAGACGAATGTCTAGCAATGGATTGGTTGATCGATTGAAATGTGTAAGTGAGCCAATCTTTTGCTTTAATAACAGCAGGATTATACGTGGTAAAATATTTTTTGAACTCAGATATAGCAAGTTCACTCGCCACATCTCCAGCATTATGCCCACCCATACCATCTGCAACAACCGCAAGCAATCGATGATCATCGCGGACGAACACATCTACCCGGTCCTCATTTACTGTCCTTTTCAACCCTACATCAGTTTCGACAACGAACTTCATTTCTTCCTTCACCTCGTTTAAAATGAAAAGAAAATACAATTTTTCCTTTTAGAAGCTTACCTCTTCTTGAAAATTGCAACAAAGAATCCATCACTTCTTAGATCTTGTGGGAAAAGTTGGAGCATTCCTTCCTGTTCTTGTTCTTTTATATTTTTAATAACGTCCGGAAACGATTGAAGTTCCATATCTGGATGAGCCTCTAAAAACAACTTGGTAGTCCCTTCGTTTTCTTCCCGGTCTACTGTACAAGTGCTATACACTAAAAGTCCATCTCGCTTTAATAGCTTATACGCCTCGTCTAGTAGATTCATTTGTATTGGCTTTAGAGATGCGAAATCCTTTTCATGTTTCGTATATTTAATATCCGGCTTACGCTTCATTACCCCAAGACCACTACATGGTGCATCCACTAATATACGATCAAATGATTCTGCAGCATATGCTTCAGATGATTTACGACCATCCATTTGCACCGTTTCGATAAAATCGAAACCAAGTCTAGTTGCATTTTCTTTTACAAGTTTTAACTTATGCTCATGAATATCCATCGCGATCAGTTTTCCAGTGTTACGCATTTTCTCTGCAATATGCGTTGTTTTTCCACCTGGAGCGGAACACATATCTAGCACCGTCATACCCGGCTCTGCTTGAAGTGCATATGCTGGTATCATCGAGCTTTCATCTTGAATCGTGACGAACCCATTTTGGAAAGCCGTCGTTTTGGCTGCCTGACCGTTGAATAAATAAATACATTCCGGAATAACTTCACTACGTGCTACAACATACCCTTCTTGCGTCAACAAATGCAACACTTGATCCACCGTTCGTTTAAATAAATTCACACGAAGCGTCGTCACAGGTTGCTCATTGTTTTCCTTGAGCATTTTCGCAGTTGTTTCAAAACCGTACTCCGACTCGAATCGTTTCACCATCCAAAGTGGATGACTCGTTTCAATCGAAAGACGTTCCAATTCGTCTTTTATTTCTTCGGTTGAACGAACACCTTCTCTTAAAATAGAACGAAGAATACCATTTACTGCCCCTGAAATTCCTTTATGGCCTCTTCTTTTGGCAATATTCACCGCTTCATTTACCGCAGCATGATCCGGAATTCGAGATAAATAATGAATTTGATATAAAGAAAGACGAAGTAATTGTTTAACCCAATCATCTAATTTCCCTTTAATGAATGGTTCCAAATAATAGTCTAATGTCATTTTATATTGTAGTGTCCCATATGTTAATTCGGTTAATAATGCGCGGTCTTTATCGTCGATTTCATATTTCTCAATCGTTTGATGTAATAATAAGTTGCTATACGCTTGTTGCTTTTCTACGGCCATTAGTATATTGAGTGCTGCATCTCGAACATTACCTGTCCAAATTTTTTCTTGTTTTTTTGTCATTCAAATGTATCCCCTATTCGCAATTTCGAACCAACGCCACGCAAATAATCTTCTGCGGACATTTTCTTTTTTCCAGCTGGCTGTAATTCATTTATTCGAATTGCTTCTTCCAAACCTGTTTGAACTACAAAATAATCCGATTCAATTTTCACAACAGTTCCTGGTAATTCTTTTGACTTTACTTGTATTGTATCTGCTTGCCACACTTTCACCGTTTGCCCTGCAAGCGTTGTATATGCGACGGGCCATGGATGTAAACCACGAATTTGGTTGTGTATATTTAACGCCGATTTGTTCCAATCGATTCGCTCTTGCTCACGTGAAATATTTCTGGCAAAAGTTACTTGAGACTCATCTTGCTTTACCCGGTTATTTGTTTTGGAAATAATCGAAGGTAATGTTTCTTTTAATAAATCCAAACCAACTTTACTTAATTTATCAAAAAGTAATCCTGTATCATCGGAATGGGCAATCGGGATTTCACTTTGAGAAATAATATCCCCAGCATCTAGCTTTTCTTCCATATACATGATCGTTACGCCCGTTTTGTCTTGCCCGTCGATAATTGCTTGATGAATCGGAGCTCCCCCGCGGTAGGCTGGTAATAGAGATGCGTGCACATTAATGCAACCGAGTGCTGGCGCATCGAGTAACTCTTTCGGTAACAGTTGCCCAAATGCAGCCGTCACGATTAAATCAGGAGCTAGTGCAATAATTTCATCTAGTTCTGGTGAACCTTTTAGCTTTATCGGTTGGATGACTGGTAGTCCCAGTTTCACAGCTTCTTCCTTAACAGGAGGAGCAGTTAATACTTTTTTTCTGCCTACTGGGCGATCTGGTTGCGTCACGACCGCTAGTACGTTATAGCCTTCTTCGACAAGCATGCGTAGTATCGGCGCTGAAAAAGCAGGTGTCCCCATGAAAACGATATTAGTCATGCTTCTTCCTCCTCATTCTCCAATTCCTCTAAATCTACATAACGAATCACTTTAGATGTAAATAAAACCCCATGTAAGTGATCGATTTCATGCAAAATAGCTCTTGCTTCATAATCCTCTGCTTCTAGTTCATATAAAGCGCCATCACGATCTTGTGCTTCTACTTTTACATAAAACGGGCGTTCTACTTCCCCATAAATATCTGGAAAGCTTAAACAACCTTCCACTTCTATTTCAGAACCTCCGATTTCAACCACTTCCGGATTAATCATTTCGATCACTTCTTGACCTTCTCCTAGGTCAACAATTGCCACTTGAATCGTTTCTCCAATTTGTGGTGCTGCGATGCCAATTCCATCAGAAGCAATCATTGTGTCATACATATCATCTAGTAGTGTCGCTAACTTTTCGTCAAAAACTTCTACTGTACGACATTTCGTCGTTAGAAGTTCATTGGGGTGTGTAATAATTGGTCTAATTGCCATGTCTTTTCCTCATTTCAAACAGCTCATAAAATCGTAGACGGGTCTAAATCAATCGTTAAAATAACGCCTTTTTTTATCCACTCCGTACGGTATATTTTTATTAATTGCTGTAGTTTTTCGATTAATAATGGTTCTTTTTTGTATTTTATCAAACATTGGTAGCGATATCTATTTTGTATTTTACTAATAGCGCTTGCGGTAGGACCAACGACCATAGTCGTGGACGATAAATTCGCCCTTAACCAATCTGTCGCAAGCTTTGCATATTCAGAAGCGAGCATGACATCTTCATGTGTTACTTGCACTAATGTTAGAAAATAGAAAGGTGGATATCCATACTGTTTTCGAGTGAGCATTTCTGTATGATAAAAAGGTTCATAAAGTTGCGATTTGGATAATTCAATCGCATAATGCTCGGGTGTATATGTTTGAATATATACTTGTCCTTCTTTATCATGTCTACCAGCTCTGCCGCTTACTTGGGTCATCAATTGAAACGTTTTTTCGGCTGCTCGAAAATCTGCTAAATGGAGCGTTGTATCCGCATTTAATACGCCTACTAGCGTAATATTTGGAAAATCTAACCCTTTGGCAATCATTTGCGTACCGAGTAATATATCCGCCCCACCGTCTCCGAACTGCTTTAAAATACGTTCATGTGCACCTTTCGTTCTAGTTGTGTCTACATCCATTCGCAGTACTCTTGCATACGGAAATAACTTCGCAATTTCTTCTTCGACTTTTTGTGTGCCGGTACCAAAAAAACGTATATGCTCACTACTACATTCAGGACATGTTGTCGGCACTGGTTCTTCATATCCACAATAATGACATTTTAGTTGTTCTCCTGCACGGTGATACGTTAGAGAAATATCACATTGTTTACACTCCACTACTGTTCCACAGTCTCGACATAAGACGAAAGATGAAAACCCTCGTTTATTTAAAAACAGGACAATTTGTTCTTTTTTATCTAGTTTTTCTCTTACAGCGTCTGCAAGATCTACACTAAACATGGAACGATTTCCGTTTTTCAACTCTGCACGCATATCTACAACATTTACGGTTGGTAACGCTTGTTCTTTTGCACGCATATTCAATGTCAATAAAGAATAAACTCCTTTAGATGCGCGTGCGTAAGATTCAAGAGAAGGTGTGGCACTTCCTAAAATAACCGGGCATTGATGAAACTCACTGCGCCAAATCGCTACATCTCTTGCATGGTATCTAGGATTGTCCTCTTGTTTATAAGTTGATTCATGTTCTTCATCTAAGATGATAATTCCTAAATCTTTAAATGGAGCAAATATAGCTGATCTAGCTCCAACAACGACTTTTACTTCCCCACGCCATATTTTCCGCCATTCATCGTATTTTTCACCGGTGGATAAACCACTATGCATGACAGCCACTTGATCACCAAAACGAAGCTTAAAACGACGAGTCATTTGGGGTGTTAACGAGATTTCTGGAACTAGCATAATCGCTTGCTTTCCCTTTAAAATAGAATTTTCGATCGCATTTAAATAAATTTCTGTTTTTCCACTACCAGTAATTCCATGTAGAAGAAATGTCGTATTTTCTGCATGTTCTTGTGCATGATTAATGTCCGTTAGTGCATTCGTTTGTTCTTCTGTAAGCTGGAATCTTTGATCTTTGTCATGATATTCCAAAGAAGAAATCTCCCGATAAACTTCTTCCTTTTCTTTTTCTAAAATACCTTTTTCGATTAATGCTTTTACTGTACTATTGCTTGCATTTGCTCGTTCGATCAATTGTTGCATCGTAAAAGTAGTTTGTTCTTGCTGTAATAGCCATTCGATTAACTCTTTTTGCTTCACTGCTTGTTTTGTTAAACTGTTTAACTGTTCGACAAGAAATTCTCTATCTGCTGTTACTTTATATTTCACAATTGTTTTTGCTTTAGCATGCTGTTTGATAACCGTTTCTAGTTGAACAGCCCCATCTGTTAAGTACTTTTTCATTGCACGCAATAAACCAGCTTTTTCAATAACTTCATAGGAAACGATATCTTTTTTACCGAACAAAGCTAAAAAATCTTCCTCCAGTGCAGACGAGTCGATTAACTTGATGTTTTTCTTATACGAAGCACGCAAAGCCGCTGGAAGCATTACTTGCAAGGCATCTATTTCATAACATAGTGTTTTATTGGTCAGCCATTTGGATAATTGCAAAAGCTCTTCTGTTACAACAGGTTCCACGTCCATAAGGGAGTGCACTTCTTTTAGCTTCGACTTATCTAAATCTGTTTCTTCTTTAATATTCGTTATAAAGCCTTGCACTTTACGAGGCCCGAAAGGCACATGCACGCGACTTCCTCGTTCAACGAGGGTCTCCAATCTTTGCGGGACTATATAGTCAAAGGGACGATCAATTGGATAGGCAGCAACATCGACAATTACTTCTACGATCATTTTGACTCAGCTGTTTCTAATTTCATAATCGTTTGTAGTAATTGCAAAGCAAGTTCTTTTTTCGGTAAATGATCAAAATGAATTTCTACATCATTTTTCCCAACTAGCGTTACGGAATTCGTATCCGTACCGAATCCTGAACCCTCTTCTGTTACGTCATTTGCAATAATATAATCCGCATTTTTCTTTGCTAGTTTCCCTTTTGCATAATGAGTAACGTCATTCGTTTCTGCCGCAAACCCTATTAATAATTGCGTCGTTTTTCTTTGACCAATCGCTGCTAAAATATCCGTTGTTCGCTCCAGGACAATCGTCGCTTCACCCGGTTGCTTTTTCATCTTTTGGTCATGTATTTCTTTCGGTTTATAATCCGCAACTGCCGCGGTTTTAATAACGATAGAAGCTGTTTCAAACTGCTCTATGACGGCTTCATACATTTCTTTCGCACTTTCTACCGAAATAAGCGTGACATTAGATGGCGGATTAATACAAACAGGTCCCGAAATAAGAATCGTCTCTGCACCTAAACTAGCCGCTGCTTCCGCCATTGCATAGCCCATTTTCCCACTGGAAAAGTTCGTCAAAAAGCGAACAGGGTCAATTCTTTCTCTCGTAGGACCAGCTGTTACAACAACCTTCTTTCCTTTAAGCAGTAAATCCTTCGGTGAAAAATAGTCTTCTACAAGTTGGACAATTTTTTCCGGTTCTTCCAGGCGACCTTTTCCAACATAACCACATGCTAAAAAACCTTCAGAAGGCTCTACGAATGAATATCCGTCTTTTGAAAGTTGATCTATATTACGTATTACCGCTGCATTTTCATACATATGTACATTCATCGCTGGCGCAATCCAAACTTTTGCTGTTGTTGCAAGTAAGGTTGTTGTCACCATATCGTCCGCAATTCCGTTCGCCAGTTTGCCAATAACGTTCGCTGTTGCAGGAGCCACAATGACTAAATCTGCCCAATCCGCTAAATTAATATGAGCGATCACGCTCGAATCTTTTTCATCGAATGTATCGAAATACACATCATTTCGAGACATCGCTTGAAAAGTCAGTGGTTGTACAAATTCCATCGCGGATTTCGTCATGATGACTTTGACATTCGCACCCGCTTGCGTAAGTTTACTTACAAGTGCAACCGCTTTATAAACGGCAATCCCACCAGTTACACAAACAATAATTTTTTTAGAAGTTAACATCTTAATTTCTCCCCTCTAAATAACAACCTCCCAAAGAACCGTTCATTCTTTGGGAGGTGTTCCTTCTTCCTATTACACTTCGTCTTCGTAAACTATGTTTTCGTTAGATGACTCAATCGCTAGTTCGCCAGCTGCAACTTCTTCTAACGCTCTCCCAACTTGTTTTGCAGATACGTATGAAGTTAAACGTTCGCCGCCTTCTTCTTGTAACTGTCGCGCTCTTTTAGAAGCCACACTTACTAACGAGTATTTTGAATCGATTTTATTTTTTAATTGGTCTACTGATGGATATAACATTTAAAATTCCCCTTCCAACATTGCTAAATATCTTTTTTCAACACGTTCACGTCGACAATGCTCTGCAGCAACGATGGCATTTATTTTCGCACATGCTTTTGCAACTTCGTCATTTTCCACTACATAATCATACAGATGCATCATTTCTAGTTCTTGTCTTGCAGCTTGGATTCTTGAATTGATCACATCTTCTGTTTCCGTCCCTCTACCTATTAGTCTTTGCTCTAACTCGGACAGACTTGGAGGTGCAAGGAATATAAAAAGTGCATCTGGTGCTTTTTCTCGTACAAGGGCTGCTCCTTGTACTTCGATTTCTAAAAATACATCTCGCCCAGAATCGAGCGTTTCATTTACATAATCAATAGGAGTACCATAATAATTGCCGACATACGAGGCATATTCTAATAACTTCCCTTGTCCGATTAACTGTTCAAATTCTTCTTTCTGTTTAAAGAAATAATCCACCCCGTCTACTTCGCCTTCTCTAGGAAGTCTTGTAGTCATAGAAATGGAATACTCGTAATTTGTGCCAGGCTCGGAAAATAATTCTTTTCTCACTGTCCCTTTACCAACTCCAGATGGACCTGATAAAACGATTAATATACCTTTTTCTCTTCGCATAACGTCTCCTTCAAATATATGCTTACTCCGTTTCGTTGTTTCATTATATACTTTACTGATTATAACACAAGTTTCCTTTAAAATGATAAGATAAAAAGAAAAGCATTGGTGCCTATTTGAAAGGAGCACAGTCTAAATTCGCGACATCGTGTCGTAAGGACTGCGTGACCCAAGTCGTGCGGGCCCAAAATTGTTTTGAAAGAGGATACTAATATGGCTTTTGATGGTTTATTTACAATAGCAATGACAACAGAACTGCAACAATTAGTTTCAGGACGTATTTCTAAAATACATCAACCAAACGCGCAAGAAATTTTAATGCAAATTCGGGCACAGGGGCAAAACTATAAATTATTATTTTCCGTTCACCCTTCCTATTCTCGCGTGCAAATTACGAATGAAACAATTGACAATCCTGCAACACCTCCACTATTTTGCATGGTATTACGTAAACATTTAGAAGGTGGAATCATCTCATCTGTTCGACAACATGAAACAGATCGAATTATTATCTTCCAAATTCATAGTAAAAACGAAATTGGCGATGACATTACGCGAGAAATCCATATGGAAATAATGGGTCGTCATAGTAACTTACTATTAGTTGACCCAAGTCGAAATCTAATTTTGGAAAGTATTAAGCATTTGTCTCCTTCCATGAATAGCTACCGGACGATCTTACCTGGGCAACCTTATATTGCACCACCTGCTCAAAATAAGCTCCATCCCTTAGCATATTCGGAGGAACTGTTAAATGTGATTCAATCAGTAAATGAATCGAAAGAAATCGTCGAGCAAGTTTCCGGCTTCTCTCCATTACATGCGAAAGAAATACTGCATCGCTTCCAAAGTGGAGCGAATCGTGTCGAAATTTACAAGTCGTATATGCAGGAATTTGAACAAGGTGGTATCGCGAAACAACTTGTCGAATTTGGTGGAAAAACGTATTATTCACCGAATGAACTAACTCATTTAGATGGCGACAAATTTAGCGAAGAAACGCTAGGAAATTTACTTGACAGAGTATATTTCGCCAAAGCAGAGCGCGACCGTGTAAAACAACAAGCAGGAGATTTAGAAAGATGGCTTCAAAACGAATTAAATAAATTGAAGCTAAAAATGAAAAAACTCCAAAAAGACTTCGAACAAGCCGAAAAACTAGATACATTCCAATTGTACGGAGAGCTATTAATGGCAAATGCATACGCAATGGAAAAAGGGCTAAAAGAAGTTGAGCTAGTGAATTACTACGATGAGGATGAAAAAACAGTCATCATCCCGCTAGATAACCGAAAAACACCAACCCAAAATGCACAAAGCTATTACAATCGCTACACAAAAGCAAAAACAGCATTACTAAAAATTGAACAACAGTTTGAAATAACAAAAGATGATATTGCCTATTTCGAATTACTACTCCAACAAGTCATGCAAGCATCTCCAACCGACATCGAAGAAATTCGAGAAGAACTAATGGAGCAAGGCTTATTAAAAGCAAGAGCATCAAAAAAGAAGAAAAAACCGTTGAAACCAACACCAGAAAAATTCATCGCATCCGATGGAACAGAAATTTCAGTTGGTAAAAACAATAAACAAAATGATTTCGTCACATTCAAGCTAGCCAAAAAGTCAGACACATGGCTTCATACTAAGGATATCCCTGGATCCCATGTAGTTATACATTCTGATGATCCATCTGAAGTAGCACTGCTAGAAGCAGCGAATCTTGCCGCTTATTTTAGTAAAGCTCGGGAATCTGCTTCTGTGCCCGTGGATTATACGGTGATTAAGCAGGTGAAGAAGCCTAGTGGGGCTAAGCCAGGGTTTGTTATTTATTTTGAGCAGACTACGCTGTTTGTAACGCCGGATGAGGAGAAGATTCGGTTGATGAAAAAATAGAAGTTTCTTCGAGACGATATGGTTCCCAGTTTGCTTAGGATTGCTAATCTAATATACCTTTACTGAGAGGATAAAAAAATAGATTCTTTTTTATTCATAAAGAAAGCAGCCGAAGATGCAAGTTCGGCTGCTACTTTGCTTTTTAATATTACATATTTTCTAATATCAGTTATCAATTTTCACCGTACATGACTACTCTACAGCTCCAGTACAACGTACTTGCTAGCATATGCTGCTAGCTTTTATTAATAATGTACCATTATTCTCAAAGATATTTTTCTTTTAATATTCTTAAAAATCGTAACTACCCAGCATCTCTCATTTCAATTGCATAATTTACCGGTGGTTCCTCCGGTTTCAAATGCCATCTAATCAAAACCCCTATAAAGATTCTTTTACAATTCCTTTATTGAAGCTTCAAAATAGAGTTCATCTACAATGTTTGCTAGTTCATAAATTATCTCGCTATCTCTATTTAAAAATATATTTGTAAATGTATTTACCATAGGATTGATACTAATAACTATAAAAATACAGCAAATTGCTACTGTAACAATTAAAGGTCTTAAACTATCGTTCGTTAGGAGACTTAATGTAAAAATAATAATTGCTACAACCATTGCTATATAGGGGTTTAAGTCATATTTTTTATGTTTTTGTTTACTTTTTTCTCTTAAAATAACTGAGAAATCCTTAAATTGCTGAGAACGAATAAAACCCTCATCTTTTAAGTAACAGGCGATATAATCTTTTAGCTTTCCTTCATTATTTGACCAACTTATTCTAAGTAAATTGTCTACTTTTTTATTAATTCTCCACAGGATAATCACTAAAAATATTTCTATTAGAATCAACCAATTGTTGTATTCCAAAATCAAAAAGAAATTTAATATGGTAATGAGCAATAGACCAAAAAAACTTAACGTTAATGGAATTCCAACTATCTGATATCCCTTTTTTAGTGTTTTTTTTCGATATTTTTTATAATTCTCTATAATATTATCAATCATTTATGACTCCCTTTCCTGATGGTAATATTTTTTTACGAGTTTACAGACAGATGAACGTTATAACTTAGTTAACATTTTATTTTAAAATCACTATAAATTTCCAATCATGATCATTTAACCAGTCCTAGTATTTTGTTAATACATTATATTTTACAGATTGTATCTACACCAAAGAACATTTAGGTTACTTTGAATGATCGATTAGGAATTTGAAAAAACACAGTATATTTATAGCTTACTCATAAGGTAAATTAGAAATATTGTAGATCACATCGCTAGATAACATATTTATTATTCTAACAATTCACGCATTCAAACCAAATTAATCAATCAGTCGTCGGTACAATACCGGCAAACTTGTAGGTTAGAAGGGGCAGGTCCCATCACTTTAGACTAGTCCAAAGACATAAACAAAAAATATATTTCAACAACTTTTATTGAAATAATTATTTAAATCTTAAGCTTCTTTGTTTATATTTAATTTTTTCCCATTCTGATTTTATATGATTTTTCAATAAAACTTCAATTTCTTCGGTACTTTCATATATTATTTTATCCATTAACTTTCTTAGGGTTTGAACATTATAATGAGCAAGATTTAATCCTCTAAAAAATTCCATATCATATTTTTGGATGAAATCTCCTATCTGAACAATGTCTCTTTCTTCAATTCTAAGTCGAATTAGTCTCAATAAATATTTGATTTTATTTAATACAATTACTTCTTCCCCTTTAGAAACATTGAATTGATATTCTATAAGATTACTTAAATACTTTATTTCTTTATAACTATGCTCTAAAGAATTCCCCTTTGTACTTGCTAGAATTAAGGCTATAAAACTCGCTGAATTTTTCTTGAGATTATTTAAAGAGTCCAACCTTTCTTTTAGTATTGTGCTAGCATAAACATTCCTTTGATTATTCAAAACAGAAAAAAACAAAGTCACTAAACCAATTATGGCTGTGAATATTACTCCAAGTGAGGTAAATTTATCTTTTGGTTCAAGAGCTAAAAAATTATCTATCATAGATTGCAAATTACTTCCTCCGGTCCATTAAGAGCCTATTATTTAAATGTTTTACAAAAGAAAAATTTTATTTATTGTGCTGTATGGACACAAGTTAGTCAAGTTTCTATCCTGTAAATTGAAAGAACGTGTCCTGAATGAAACAAAAACGTTTAACTAAGAATTTAAACAATTTATCGGCTATAGAAATTTTTTCATTAACTCCAATGAGATCATTACGCTATTTCTAGCAGCATATTGAGCATAATCGCTATTTTTATCCTCATCTGATAAATCACTAACACCTTTAATCCCTATACCTAAAGGTTTAATGCCATTTGTATTTTCTACTGCATACATAAAACCATAAATCTCCATATCTATACCTAACAACTTACGATGTTGTTGTTTAATAGCTTTTATCTTTTCAGAGGCTGCAACCACTGCCGATCCACTTGCAACTGGACCAATATGAACATCAAACATATTACTTGGTTTTTGTTCACAATAGCTATCGTATAAACTCATAATTAAGTCTCGATCAGTTATTAATAAATTTATTTTTGTTTCTAAAGTTTTGTTCAATCTGATATGTAGAGGACTTTGTTTAAATACTGTCTTTCCTTCCTCTACTACATATTTCCCATCCCCGTAATCCCAACTTGGGTCAGAAATTACTACATCACCTATATTCACTTCAGATTTAACTCCACCCATAATACCTGGCATAATCATTAATCTCGGCCTAAATAAATTTATCATTTTCATCGTAGTTACTGCAGCCGCACTTAATCCCATTTGATTAGCCGCTACTACGACTACCTTTAAATGTTGTTCTTCCGCAAATATGCTTCCAATATAATAAATTAAATTATCATCTTCAAAACTTTGTTTAACCCAGTTAGCTTCAATTTTTAACACTTCACTTAATTCTGGAGATGATAATGCACAAACAAAACCAACATCGAATATATAAAGGTTTGTTTGAGAACTTTCTTTAATACTCTTTATATACGAAAGTTTATTTTTTATTTGTTCAACCCATTTTAAACTTGTTCTATCATATTTTATCAACGAAAATAAATTATCACCAAAATATTGTTCGACTAATTGCATGCTAGAATCATATTCTGTTAGACCAATAACTTCTTTTGGGAGATTATATTTTTTCCTATTTCCCATTGTACGCTTTAATAAATTTAATCCACCTTCGGGATCTGGAGTATCTCCAAATCTATAAGGTAAGTTAATATCTAAAATAATTACATCAAACTGAGACTCTCTAAGTGCCTTTAATCCTGCAACAGAGCATTGCACTGTTTCAATATCACTGTCATTTAAAAAATCAAAGTTTGAAAGTTCACTTCTAATAGTTCCAGTTTTATGTCCGTCATCATCAATTACTAATACTTTGAGCAATTACTTCACCCCGAAATTATCCACTACATCCTGAAGCTCGTGTTTCCATTCGATACCTGCGGGATTATAATAAATCGTTTTTATATAATTATCAGAGAATTCTAGTTGAAGTTCTTCTTTTAATTTATCTAGAGTCATTTTCTTTTCTTCTCCAAAAGATTCAAATTGAGTAACAACTACTGTAGGTATACTAACTTTTTTTCGTCTTAATTGCCTCAATATTTCCTTCCCACCAAAATGCATAACCTTTCCTCCACCAGCTTCTGTTGAAATATCAAAGGTAGGCATACTCATATCTAAAACCAGAAAATGATACTTACTTCTAAAAATCTCTTTTAGGCCGGTCTTATAGGATTTTTTACTAGTAATCAATTTAACGTCTTTGATATTAGAAAAAAATTCATTTAACTGCTTTGCCTTATTCGGATCGTCTTCAATAATCAAGACATTCAATAAATTCACTCCTAAAATTTCATTTTTATAGTAAGTATAAATTCGTCATCAATAATCTTATAATCTATAAAGCTATCAACAAATCCTAAATCGATTTTCAATATCTTTAATATTTTTAATAATCCCGATCCGCCCTCTGTACTAACTAACCTATAATCTAATTCGCTAATTACTTTTCTATTTTTTTCGATATTAGTCAAACGTTCTTCCAATGACTCATTTTCAAAGGAAACTTTATTTTTACACTCTAAAACAAAATGGTCGTCTTCTTCAATAAATTTCAAATGAACAGGAATTTCTTTTAACAGTCCACTTCTTTTAAAAATATTATCAAAGATAATTACAAATATATCTACGAAACCTCTTAGTTTTTTCCCTTCTATGGGTTGTGACAGTGAATTTTCCACTTTAAATTTAATACTTTTATTCATATTAATTTTATTAGAAACTTCCAATCCGATTTCATAGGATAAATCTATATCAAACTCTTTAACATTCAGACCTTCACTTCTATTAAACCAACTAGAAACTTCATCAATTTCATGAGTCATATTTGTTTTCGTTTCAATAATTTTACGCTTCAAATCTGTCAGACTACCTCTAACCTTAATATTTTCAATATCAACTAATAGCTGATCAAAATAGCTATTTATTAAATTTAAAAATTCACTAGTTATATACTTTTTTATCATTTCTAAATTTCGCTCTGTTCTAAACCAAATATAATTAATTATGTGATCAATAAATTGATCTAAGCTCATTCCATTATTTAAGTTTAAAGAAATATATAAGCTATTTATCATTCTTTTAGTAATAGTATAGTTAAAATATGAATCTTCTTTATAATTCGATTCTGTAGTAATTTGGACTTTTTCTTCTTTCAAACTCCCAACAATGTCATCGAAATTTTCAGAGAATTTATTCAGCGCTGATATAAATTTTTCTTTATTTAATTCATCTATAGGATCGACTAGTTCAATCAAATAGTCATTAGGTACATACTGGTTAGATATAGAATCTTTTATTGTAATTAATTTTGAACTTTCTAATGCTCCCCTTAACTGACCAACTAAAGTCCCATGTCTAATACCTACACTTAAATATCCATCTAAACCATATTCTTTACTGAAAACAAATTGGTCCCTTATTTCTTTTACCATACCTTCAAATATATCTATTTTTTCATTTTTAGGCATAGATATTATATAAGAGTTCATCGAAAATTGGTAAACTTCATCTAGTAGTCCACCTTCTTTGTATTTAAAATTCTCAAACCTAACATAAGTTTCTTTTAAACTTCTTTTTAATAAATTTTTCAATCCATTTTCATCAATATAAATCTTACTTGTTTCAATTGCTCTTTTAACGGTTTTAATACGTTTAATTCTAGTAATTTCTTTAATTTCTTCAGTATAAACTTCTACATTATTAGAATCTATCTTAGCTAACAAATTACAAATAGCTATTCTTTCTTCCTCAGCTTCGTGTTCTGTATCAATATTCCATAACTTTGAAAGCACATCAATAACACAAACTTCTTTTAAAAAATATATCAATTTATTTTTATCAAATATATTCAATTCTATTTCTTTTAACTCCGAAACTAATTCGACATCAAAACTATTTAAAAAATCTTCCAAAATATCACTGCGTAGTTCCTCTTTCTCTGAACCTACATATCTTGTAAACAACTCATAAACTATAGGATAGTCGATATTGCTATTATCTTTATCGATAATCTCTAAGTGATCAAGAATCTCTTTCAAATCTACATCATCTATCAAGTTAAAACCTTCAATAAAACTATCGATGATTACTTTGGTGGATTTTCCATATTCTCCTAAATGTTGATATATCTTGATTTTCTCTACCAATATTTCAAATTTTGATAATCTAGTATTATCCAACTGAATAATATCATAAAATCTTAAAGCTTCCTCATAGTTTCCTACTCGTTGATTAATAACCGCTGTATATTTATTTTTTCTTTCATTAGAGATATTTAATTTTTTAATTTTTTCTATGTTTTTAAATAAAAAAGCATTGTGTAAATCATTAGTTAGACTTTTTACGTTAGCAAATTTACGATTCAAAATCTTTTCTAATTTATTCTCAGGAAATATCTCGTTAAATATTTGAGGCTTCACTAACCAATAAAATTTAAATCCATCTGATACCCGACCATATTCTTTCACTTCTTGTAAATTTATTTTTGTTTGGAATGCCATTGCAATTAATTTCCATGCCCATATATTAAGAGAATAATCATATGATATTTTTATGATATCATCCAAATATTCAATTTCATTTTTTTCTTGTTTATAAAAATTACAAAACAATTCAATAATTCTAGCTAATAGGCCTGTAAATTTGCGTTCTGTATCTTTTTTCATGTATACAAGTGATTTCACATAAACTTCATAAAAATCAACACACCAAGGCTTTTCTTTTAATAACTCTTCACACAAAAGAATAGTCTTTTCATAATCTCCAAGAGTATAACTATCGATAATTTCTATTGCTTTCAAATCTAGCTGATAGTCGTTTAGTTGACTATCTGTTATATACGGAAGAAAAAGATTTTTAAACTCGGGATCATTAATGTTTCTTATATTTTCATATACATTACTAATAAATACTTCGTCTATTTCTTCGTTTTTTAAATAATTTAATAACACTTTCACAAAAGAATCATATCTATCCAACATTGGAAGCCTCGAATCTATTGCCAATAATACTCCTACGCTCTGGGATTGAATGTAATTGAGACTTAATTTGTTCGATAAGTATATTGCTATATCCGTTTCTAAATCCCCTTCAGCTAGCTCATAGATTGTTTTGTATACGTCTCTCTCATATTTACTAGGAGTAACAGTACCCTCTGCTTTAACGCTAAAATGCTTTACTAAAAGCTTGTATAAGTCGGGAACATTACTATTTTCTAGAACTTTCGAACTGTATTCTTTTTGTTTATCAAATCCATAAAATTCTTGATAAACCTTTAATTTAGTTTCTATAACCCACAAATTAATTCCGTATTTTTCTTCAAACTCCCCTAATAATTCTAATACCGGTTGAATTTCACCATGGAATAAAAAATTAAAAATTTTAGCTTTATACTCTAATATTTCATTAATTTCCTTATGGATTTTTGAGAACACTCTTGAATGCCATAATAAATCTTTTTTAAAGTCATCAAGTTGATAATAATAATTTAACATTTTATTCATATTATCAAATGTTGGTGGAAATGCTTTATAAACTAATGATTTTCTAGAAATCGGATTATTAAATAATTTATCTACGGAACTGTTAACATCTTTAACCTTAGTTTTTCCTTTTATGAATTCTAAAGCGTATAGTGGGCCATTTTTTTTCATTTCTGATAAATAAAGTTTAATAACATTCATCTATTTTCAATCTCCTTTTTTAATAATTGCTTAAACCTTTCAATCTTGATAAATCTATCTTAGCAATATTTTAAGCTCTACCTTAGATCATTAAAATCCACTTACCTTTTCCACACAAAAAAATACCGGGATATTCTTACTTATTATATTAAGAAATATAAGAAGATGATATGAAAATGCAATTTCAGACATTCTCTGAAGCGATTCAGAATAGATGCCGTACGTGACTAAGGTGAATATGATTAAGTAAATTACACAGAGGTCGAGTGATATGATAAAACAAAATGGAATACGTTGCACACAAGATCAAAAAGAAAAAATAATGAGGTGTATAATACCATCAAATAAAAGAAGCCGTGACGAAGATCTCAAAAGAGGAATCAAAATAAAAGTTTCGTTCCTCTGAAGTGTACATTCTCAATCTCTCCCTTTCTTTCTACTAGTCTGCACTCTAGTTTAAAAAACTTCACAATCTTGTTGATATTTTAACATATATATCCAATATAAATAAATTTATTCTTAAAAAACATTAGATGGAGAGCAGGTGTAGTCATATCATTTTAAGATAATTCCTTTTCCTTTAACATAGCCTAGTATAAATACAGCTACTAAAGGAATCACAAATTCCTTTAGCAGCTGTTTAAAGTTGTAGTAAATTATCGTTACTATTTGAAAAAGCTCCACAAAGCGTACTATAGAAAAAACTAATTCCCTATTCTTTTCTTCCTTATAACATTATTTTGACTGTATAATTATTTTCCAAGCAAATTTAGAGATACACGATTAAAAGCAAGCATATCAGCAGGTGTTCGGCTTGTCACAAGTTGATTTTGGCAAACAACTATTTCTTCATCTCGGAACTTTGCACCAGCGTTTTCCAAATCAACGATAATCGATTTATAACCTGTTGCTTCTCTACCAGCTAAGCTTTTTGCAGAAATAAGCAATTGCTGTCCGTGACAAATTGCAAAAACCGTTTTTTTATCATCCATAAATGCTTTTGTGAATTCCACAAAACGGTCATCTTCACGCAAAAGATCTGGTGAGAATCCACCTGGGAGAAGAAGTGCATCGAAGTGCGCGAGTGACACATCGTCTATTCTATAATTGATTGTGAGCGTTCGACCTTTCTTTCCTATTATTTCTACTCCCTCTTCTTTTTCAATGGTATAAACTTCGTGTCCAGCATCTTCAAACGCTTTGCCGGTTCTGTAAATTTCGAGTCCTCGAACAAATTTGTAATCAATATCGCGATTTTCGCCATTTACTTGATACACTCCTTTTGTTTTTTGCAAATTAACTTGTTATGAAAACATTAATTTTCCAAAATAGAAAGAATACCCTCAAATGCAGTCTTGTTAGTAAAGCTTGCCTGTGTTAGACACAACTTATAAACAATTCTGAATAGCTTCTAACGCAGGGAGCATACACTTTGTAGCTTATTTTAGTAAAGCTCGGGAGTCTGTTTCGATTCCTGTGGATTATACGATGATTAAGCAAGTGAAAAAGCCTAGTGGGGCTATTGAAGTGTACCCTATAGAATAGACACTTAAAAAAGTCTATCCTATGGGGTACTTTTGTTTATAATGAGTAAAAACAAGTTGGGGCGGATGAACATGACAATAAGATTATTTACTAAAAATGAAATAGACCTGCTGAAATGCAATCCTAATGTACAAGCAGTTAGTGAAAAAGGAATTACCTATACAGATGAATTTAAACGTAAATTTATTTCTGAGAATGAAATGGGGAAATTACCTCGTGCTATTTTTGAGGAAGCTGGCTTTGATGTAGAGTTAATTGGTATGGAGCGTATTAAATCTGCAGGTAAGCGTTGGCGAGCTGCCTATCGTGAAAAAGGGATAGGCGGATTAGAAGATACGAGGAAAACGAATAATGGTCGGCCTTTAGAGAGAGAACTGAGTTTAGAGGAAAAATATGCACGCTTAGAGGTGCAGAATCGATTATTACAAGCAGAAAATGAACTCCTAAAAAAGCTCGATCTACTCGAAAGGCAGATGATAAAAAAGAGATAAAACTCATAACCGAGCAGAAATTTCAATTGATCCACGACACGATTGAAAAATATCAATTAAAGCGAGTGATCCGTTTTCTGTGTGAATTAATTGGCGTATCTCGCTCGGGCTACTACAACTATTTCACTGAAAAAGCAATACAAAACCGTGAAGAGCGCAAGTTAGCTGATGAAGAAATAAAAGAAATTATTCTAAAAGCGTTTCATTTCCGCCGTCGAAAAAAAGGTGCACGTCAGATAAAAATGACGTTAGAAAATCAGTATTCCATTACATATAACCTAAAACGAATTCGTCGTATTATGAAAAAGTTTGATATCGTTTGTCCAATTCGAAAAGCGAATCCTTATAGAAGAATGGCAAAGGCGACACAGGAACATCGAACATTACCAAATCTATTAAATCGCCAGTTTAAGCAAGGAGTCATTGAAAATAACACTAGATATCGCCCTAAATACATTAAAGAAATTAAAGAAGAATGGTAGAAAACTAGCTGAGGGTGCATTCATCCATTCAGATCAAGGCTTTCACTATACAAATCCTCAATTCCAAAAGCTTCTAAAGAAAATGGGATTAGGTCAATCCATGTCACGTCGTGGCAACTGTTGGGATAACGCACCACAAGAATCATTCTTTGGACATTTTAAGGATGAAATACATATTAAGTCATGCGAAACATTAGAAGATGTAATACGAGAAATTAAGAGTTATATGACCTATTACAATCATTATCGGGGTCAGTGGAACTTAAAAAAGATGACGCCTGCACAATACAGACATCGTCTTCTTCAAGTTGCCTAAGGTTTTTTTAAAATGTCCTTTACAAAGGGTACACTTTACTAAGCCGGGGTTTGTAATTTATTTTGAGCAGACTACGGTGTTTGTTACGCCGGATGAAGAGAAGATTAGACAGATGAAGAAATGTGAAAAGGTTATCAAAACGGCTTTGTTAGTCGCTTTGATAACCTTTTTTGAAAAACTATGAATGATTGATAAACGGTAGATAAAAAGAATTTACTATTCCTTTTGCCCTATTATCCTCTAAAACCAGATTATTTTTACCTATTCAGATAATTCCACTTGCATTCCTCTCTTACATTCTTTATTTTTCTACAGAATTATAAGCAAGAGCTGGAAGGACGTTATAATACCTATGTTTCTATTGAACAGGCAATTAGCAATTACAAAGATAATAGTGAGGAATCATTGTATAGGTTGTTTACATTAGATTATGGAAAAAGAACCACAAAGGCTGCTATCGAATGGTGCGATTTTACTCTTGATAAGCTTTCTACGAAGGTGGATTAATGATGGTCAAACAAATTTTTACTGGGAGTTACACGGTTGATAATACGGAGGATATTGTAGTTTTCATAATTGGCATGAGGATGAACAAGCGACTTGCAATTCAGAAGTGGTTACCCGTTTTTAACACCATGCCTGGGATGATTAAAGAGCTTTATGTGAACAAAGAGGAACTATACCAATATGCCTCACTATGGCTTAGGAAAGGCATTGAACCATACTCCCGTTACGGTAGAACAAAATTCTGCTAGTAAACGACTAAAAAAATATTGTATAGTGCCTGGCACCCGACAAAATAATTAGTGAAGTTTCCCTGTGTTAGACACAATTCAAAACAATTCAGAATAGCGTCCGAGTTTTTTCTAACACAGGGACATATTCTCAACTACTGAAGTCACGAGTGTACAGGCACAAATTAATCAAAACACAAGGTCCTGCCTTAACATACATACAGGACCTCGCATATTTATTTCAGAATGGTTGTTTTTAAAAATTCCTGCGTTCGCTCCTCTTTCGGATGGCTGAAAAATTGCTCAGGGTTGCCGCGTTCGACAATTTTTCCATCGTGCATATAAACGATCCAATCCGCGACTTCTTTAGCAAAATCCATTTCATGGGTAACAACAACCATTGTCATTCCTTCTTCAGCCAATTCTTTCATGGTTGTTAAAACCTCTCCCACAAGCTCAGGATCGAGTGCCGATGTTGGCTCATCAAAAAGCATAATTTCTGGTTCCATCGCAAGTGCTCTAGCAATCGCCACCCGTTGCTTTTGCCCGCCTGATAGTTTACTAGGATAGACATCTAACTTATCCTCCAAGCCTACTTTATTTAGTAATTGTTTTGCTTTCGAGATAGCCTCCTCTTTGGCAACACCCTTTACCATGATAGGAGCTTCGATAATATTTTCCAAAACAGTTTTGTGTGTGAATAAGTTGAAATGCTGAAACACCATTCCTACCTTCTCCCTAATCTTATTGAGGTTATCGGTATTTGGGTCGACTTCTTTTCCTTTAATAATAATATTGCCGCTATCCTTTTTTTCTAAAAAATTCAAACAGCGAAGGAGAGTACTTTTTCCTGAGCCGCTCGCTCCTATTAAACAAACAACATCGCTCTCGTAAACGGTCAAATCGATACCTTTTAATACATGTAAATCTCCAAATGATTTATTCAATTGATTTATTTTGATCATTTCCTTTGTATCCAATGATCTCATCTCCTATCTGTCACTTACTGCTAATTTCAGTTCAATTCGTTTCACTACGAATGTCAACAGCGCCACTAGCAATAAATAGTAGACTGCTACAATGAGTAAATAGGTCATTTCGTCAAAATTATTGGACCCTAGTGTTGTCGCCACATTGAACAGCTCATTCATGGAAATAAATGCGGCTAACGAAGAATCCTTTAAACCGATGATAAATTGGTTGCCTAAAGGCGGCAGCGCTCGGCGGAATGCCTATGGAAGAATAAGCCTTCTTAATGTCAGTACTTTTGTCATCCCCAAAGAGCGCCCTGCCTCCATCTGCCCTTTATCGACTCCCTGTATCGTTCCTCGAAGGATTTCCGAAATATATGCTCCATTATGTAACGCCAAGGCCAAGGAAGCGGCCCAGAAATCAGGAAGGAGGAAAAGCCCGCTAATTCCAAAGTAAAGGATAAATATTTGAACAATCAGTGGTGTTCCGCGGACTAAATAGACATATGCATCTGAAATGAATTCTAATGCTTTTATTTTAGAGTAAAAAACTTGGCAATGTATCTACTTCCTTTCTTGCGATAGCGTTGGCTCATTCCGGTTTTTTGGTAATGTCCTCACCAAAATATTTGATGCTGATCTCACTTAGTGTTCCATCTTGCCGGAGCTGCTCCAGTGCTTCATCTACACGCTTCAATAGTTTTGGGTTATCCTGAGGCAGCACGATGGCTTGTTCGCTACGCTCAATTAACTGCTGCTCTTTAATCTCAAACCCTTCCTTTGCAGCATTTTTTCCGGTAAAAAAATCGGTGATTACCGCATCATGACGTCCGCTGTTTAACGCTTGTAAAGCTGTAATATCGCTGTCATATGCTTTTATTTTGTCTGTATACTCAGCCGCTGTATCAGCATAAGTCGAACCTTTTGCTACAGCTACTTCTTTTCCCGCTAAATCATCGACAGTCTTAATCTCACTGTCCGGTCTAGTAAAAATTTGCGGACCAGAATAATAGTAGGGAGTAGTAAAAGAAACATGTTTGCTCCGCTGCGGATTAATCGTGTGGCTAGCAACAGCTGCATCCGCACACCCTGTTTTTACCCCTTCTTACAATCCCTTTGAATTTAATTCGCTTCTGAACTGGCTTAAACCCCATTTCTTTTGCAATGGCTTCGCCAACCTCAATATCAAAGCCTGACATGGTGAGATCATCATTCATATAACTAAATGGCCTAAACTCACCAGAAGCAGCAAAAACAAATTGACCTTTATGTATTAGTTTGGATCCGTCGGCAAGCTTCTCCTTCTCGGCACAAGCAGATAAAAAGCAGACCACGATCAAACCAAAAACCAATATAAACTTTTTATTTAACCACATGCTGGCTATCAATCCCTTTCACTCTTATTTATTTCTACAATACTTCTAGCTAACTAAGTAGCTTGCTTATAAATGGTAAATAACCCCATTATTACCAGATAAACAAATAGTGTCAGGCACCTATAATGGTGCCTGACACACTTTGTATAACACATACCATACACATTTCATTTATGTAAAAGGGGTTGTTTCGCAGAGGGTGTACCTTCTGCCTCTTTTCTGCTACATGGAGAAAAATTGTAATAATACCTCTTTTACTTATGATACGGTACTCCATAGAATATCTAAATGAGGTTTCTCATAGCAGGACTAGCAAATACTTTTGAAAATTGAAAGGGACCCCACAAAGGGATCCCTATACATCGTATTTATTTATTTTTAGTTGTCTACATATGCGTAAACAGGCGATCCTTTTGAACAAGGAAATATGCCATCAGTTTCTTACATTGAGGAATAGAAAATCCTAAAATTGGACCTAATCCAAACGCAATAAACACTGTTCCAATTCCAACTGGCCCCCCTAGCATCCAACCAAGAAGAAAAACGAGTACTTCTATTCCATTTCTAACTAGCGGAATACTCCATCCCGTTCTTTCAATGATTAAAAACATAAAGCTATCTCTAGGACCTGCTCCAAAATCAGCGGAAACATATAATCCAATACCGTACCCAATTAAAACAACACCTATGATAAAGGCAATTGTTGCTCCTATTAAACTATCAATGCTAGGTAAAATCGAATTAAAAAGATCAATAAATAATCCTAATAACAACATATTCAGAAAAGCCCCTATTTTTGGCCATGCCTTATTGAAAATTGAACTGATCAACAAAAGGAAAAATCCACTTATTATCGACCAAGTTCCAATAGTAAAGCCAAATTTAGTGAATAGACCATAATGAAAAACATCCCATGGTCCAATCCCTAAATACTTTCCTTCAATGGTTAAAGATATACCAAATGCTAACACCATTAATCCAAAAACAAAAAAAGACCAACGTAAAATCCATTCCTTTTTCATAACTGCTCCTCAATCTTATATCATACTTTTTTATTAATATAACATTAAATTTGGACAGAATTTATAATCTATATTTTCCAAAATGTCATCCCAAATCATATCTTTCATTTTCTTATTAAAGGAGAATAACGGAGAAGCTGACTAAGGCAAATAGAGAAGCATTTTTACGACCTCTCCTCACTAATTTTATAAATAAATGTATATGCAAAAAACCACGGAGACAGGTACTTAATCATATTGAGCCAAGAATCCTGTCCCATTCCTTTCACGTCCCCATGAATTTCTGTTAGAATTAATAACTACTGGTAATAATAAATATAGAAAAAATAGGATGATGCATATGATCGGAATGGGATATCGGACAATTAAAACAGCAATAGGGGCAGGATTAGCAATTTGGATTGCTAGTTTATTCGACTTGGAGTTTGGATCATTTGCAGCCATAATCGTTATAATGTGTATTGAAAAGACAAAGAAAAAGACATTACATTCCATCCAGAAAAAGTTTTTCGCATCTCTATTATCTTTAATACTTGGTTCCATATGTTTTGAAGTATTAGGATATCATCCCATTGTCTTAACTCTATTTATCCTATTGTTTGTCCCAATCCTTATAAAGTTACGTATTCAGGAAGGTTTTGTTACAAGCATAGTTATTATTTCACACATTTATACAGTCAAGGAAGCCAACCTAGAAAACTTATTGAATGAACTCTATATTATTTTCATTGGTATAGGAATCGCCGTACTCGTAAACAGCATTATGCCAAGCTTTAAAAAAGAAATTGAAAAATATAAAACAGAAATCGAAAATAAATTCAGTGTTATTCTTTCCCAATTCTCTGCATTTTTACAAGAAAGTGAACAAAAGTGGGACGGTAAAGAGTTAGTCGAAGTAGAAAATATTCTTAATCAAGCTAAAAACATTACTATACAAGATGTAGAAAATCATCTGTTAAGAAAAGAAAACAAAGATTATTATTATCTCGAAATGCGAGAGGATCAACTTGAAATCCTCAAACGGATGGTAGACATCCTAAGCATTGTTTCTTCATCGGAGTTAGACGTTAAACAAAGAGGAATGCTTGCTAATATCTTTCAGTACATCAGTCAACATGTGGATTCGGGAGATACAACCATTGCATTAAAATTATTAGAGGAATACGAGGAGTCCATACGTGAAACAGAATTACCGAAGTCAAGGGAAGAATTTGAAGTCAGAGCAAATCTTTTCTATTTAAATTTCGAGATTAAGAACTACTTAATTATTAAGAAAAATATATATAAAAGAAGTAAAGATTAGGTCTAGAGGCTAGTCATTATCTTAACAATGGTCACGGGGACAGGTTTCTCGCCTTAATAAGCCTAGGAATCTGTCCCCGCTGCGTTTCCCTACAATAACTTGTTTTGAGACATAGCATTGATGATATGTATCGAAGTAAACTATCTTTACGAATTGCCAGCAACACTATTTGTTCATACAAAAGATGACTTTTTAAACAACCTCATTTACTTATGATAAGGTTCCCCGTATCGCATATAAATGCGGTAAACATAAACATTTTTTGTCTTATTATCGCCGTACGAAAATTTTAAGGTAGCTGCTTTTATTGTTAATTTACTCCATTTTTATAATTAACCTATCAAGAATAGATCTTTCGTGTATCACAAGTCATCTTTTCTTTATGGATCTAGATTTTATTTGGGTATTAAAGCAAATAGAGCATAAACTAGGCTAATAACCTATCAAATATTAGCAACTTGCATACAATATTTAAGATTGAATTATTGAAAAAAGGAGCGGTTTTATGAAACATGTAAAGAAAATTAAACCCAGTAGTGAAGAATCATGGTGAGAGTCGTATCCTGTTTTCTATCCGATGAAAACGGGCTTCCACTTGATCCAAATTTACCAGGAAGCATCAATTGTAAAGAGTTAACCTCAGAAAACTCACGACCTGAAAAAAGTGTAGTTCTTCCAAATGGATCACGTGCCACACTCCAACGAGTAAAGATTCTCATCGAGGGTTATGTGACTACCGTACTGGATAACGGAACAAAGCATACAGAACCTTTCGACAAAACAATACAAATCTTATTATGTGCACCTAATAGGACACAAGTAACCTGTAAATTTACTGATTTTCATTGTTTCTCTATGGCCGTTTTTTCGGATGACATATTCCAAGGATTATTAATTACCATTGATTTTTGTTTATCAGTTCAATCTTCATTTGACATTGTTGTTAGTATGGAAAGTCAGTTTTGTGAACCCAGGCAAAATATTTCGCTATCAAAATGTATTATTCCAGGTCAGCAACCCTCAAATTCATTCGATCAAAATCCAAAAACATTTGCGCATCAGCAAAATGAAAATCTATGCATAAAAGTCCCTAAAGTATATGATTGGGTAACCAAGCCGATTAATATTCCACAGATTAATGTCCCTTTTTCTTGTGTTTACGAAGTGGCGGCCACTACTGGAACTTGTAATGGAATTGCCGTAGGAGATATTATTTGTGAACCCTGTACAGGTATGTGTGAAGAGACTTTAATTTGTAGTAATCAAAGTTGTACATTATTTTTAACTAGTAGTTCTACCGACTGTATGTTTTGCCCTGTAGGTGGACTTACTCTCCCATCAGACTTTGTACGTACCACACCAAGTGGACGTGTACTTAACGTTAATAAAGGCGTCTTTTATAACGACATTCAACCAGCGATCGATGGCGCCAATTCAGGAAATACTCTTATTGTTTTTCCAGGGACTTTTACTGAAACTTCTCCTATTACTGTGAATAAGTCGCTAACAATTACAGGCCTTTCCGCACTGAATACAGTGGTTGAGTTTCCAAATCCACCGGTAGAATCGAATTTCTATATTGCTGCAAATAATGTAACGATTAAAAATCTTCATTTTAATAGCCCGACCATTACAGGTGCTGATGATGTATCGTTATTGAGAATCAACCATGCTCCTGGAAATGGTCTATATGATAATATTACGTTTGATAACGTAATTATTGAAGGAGGAACAAAGCGTCTCTCCATTATCAATGCTTCAAACCTCTCTATACTAAATTCAACATTTATTCATACTTTTAATCGTCACGCAATAGAATTAAGAAGCGGAACAGGCACAATGAATATCTCTGGCAACACTTTTTCAGGTGGGCCAAGTAGCCAAGACGCCATTATATTTCAGGTTAATACACCTACAGACACTTTTACCAATGCCTCTTTTATTATCCAAAATAACACCATGACACGATTTTCACATTTTGTATTATTTAACCTAGCGGCTAACACAAATATTTCTATTAATGTATCCAACAATGTCGTTAACCAATTAGATCGACCAGGACCGACCATTACATTTATTCCTCCTACAACACCATTCAATTTTTCCACAATTACACCTATTCTCATTGAAAATAATCAAATTACGAATCCCAATCCACCTATTGATGATCCAAACCCATTTAATGTATCAAGTAACCTATCCGTTTATGTGGACTACACCTACACACTTGGGCTCCCGACATCCATCCCAGCAAATGGCCAAATACAAGTCCATAACAACATCTTTAATGTCGCCTTACCTTGGGGATTGGTGGCACCCCTCGTACCCGTTTATGACGTCGTTTTTCCAAGTGATCCAGTTGGTTATAATACAACTTTTGCACCAGTAACCATGTCATTAAATGCTTTTAATCTTGTGGGTAACGTCTCAACACCTATTGTATGATAGGTGTTTTAATATGGGTCTTTCAATGAAAAATTGAATGACCTTCAATTAATAAACGATGAGTGCGATGTACACTTGATTATAAATGGCCCATTCGCTTTGGCCATAGGACTTTTGATATTCAAATGTTGTTTTTCGGGTAATCTTGTCCATGAGTTTGGTCCTTTTTAGTGGATTGAGACGGGCTACCACCTGACTTTATCCAATATTATGGACTTTTTTTATGTGAGAGGAAAAATTATTGGACGTTTTGGAAATTCACGAAATTGAATTTACTTTAATGCAATGTTAGTGAGTTTACATGATTATAATAAGACCGTTTTACTGAATTTTTTTATATCTATACCTCACTTACTTATGATACGGCTCCCCGTATCGCATCCTAACGATGAAAAAAAGAAAAATCCATTAACCCTTATAACAGATTACTTTAAAATTTTATTTGAAGTATTGCAAACTTTTATAATTCCCACCTCATTTTCTTTGTTTAACTGCTATCCATTTCTTAATTTCATAAGTTGTTCGATCCGGTTCATCCCACTGAAGCATATGCCCTGTACCTTCCATAATAAAACTTCCCTGTGTTAGACACGATTCCAAACATTACAAACTAGTATCAATTTTTTCTAACACAAGGACTGATTTGGAATAGTTGTAAACAGTTGAAACCCCAATATTTCACGCGTATACTAGATCTAAGGTTTGAATACAATAAAAAAGACCCCAAGATGTTGCTACATCAAACGGTCAATTATAGCGGTTCCCTCAAAGGGATTGGCTAGCAAATAGGATTAATCCATCTTAGCTCTAACTCAAGGATGGGTTATTTTTTTTCAAAATAACGAAAAATTCAGGCACAACTCCACACTAAGTATATTCTAGGAGTCTATGTTGCTTATGTCGTCTAATGAAGGGAAAATTGACATACAAAGAATAGAACTATCCTTGTCAGTAAGTGAATTCATGTTTGTTTTGGTTTACACATCTGCTAGATCTTTAACCAGAGAATAAGAAAAAACGGACAAAAATGGCCCTTGACCACGTCCTGAGCCTACCGAAAGACTCGGAACTATTTTTCACTCTGGACATCTTCCAACCACAAAAATCACATGAATAAGACCATCTCTACTGAGCACATTAAACTCTAGGAGGTGACGATACAATGGTAAAGAAAAATAAACCAAACTTTAAGAAAAAAGAACCTAATTCAAGAAAAGACACTCGTGAAGAATTTGCAGAAGAACATAATTTAAATCAAGCTAAACGAAATAACGCACAACAAAATAATCAACAGAATCAATAATATAACTTTATAGAAGAAACTCCATTATTTAAAACACGCTCAGACGAATCTAATTTATGGGTAATTTCCTAATTCGATTTATCTGAGCATTTTTGCTGCTATTAAATAACGTTAAATCATTTCACGATACGCATTCCTAAATCAGATAATAGGCAATTTCTATATTACTTTCACCTTAAATATTAAAGCTGCTAAAGGAATCCTAAAAAAATTCCTTTAGCAGCTTTTTAATTCCCACGCAGAAAAAAACTAGTTTTATAGACTTATCCCATTGTTGCTTCTATTTAATTATTCTTCAAGCAACCTTAGAGATTCACGATTAAACGCAATCATATCAGCAGGTGTTCGGCTTGTCACAAGCTGATTTTGACAAACAACCACTTCTTCATCTCGGAACTTTACACCAGCGTTTTCCAAATCAACGATAATCGATTTATAGCCTGTTGCTTCCCTACCAGCTAAACTTTTTGCAGAAATTAGCAATTGCTGTCCATGACAAATCGCAAAAACCGGTTTTTTATTATCCATAAATGCTTTTGTGAATTCCACAAAACGGTCATCTGCACGCAAAAGATCTGGTGAGAAACCACCTGGGAGAAGAAGTGCATCGAAGTCCTCAGGTGTCACATCGTCTATCCCATAATTGATTGTGAGCGTTCCACCTTTCTTTCCTGTTATTTCTACTCCCTCTTCTTTTTCAATGGTAAAAACTTCGTGTCCAGCATCTTCAAACGCTTTTGCTGGTTCCGTAAATTCTGAGTCCTCGAACAAATTTGTAATCAACGCCGCGATTTTCGCTATTTACTTGATACACTCCTTTTCTGTTTTGCCAATTAACTTCCTATGAAATATCAATTTCCTAAAATCGAAAGAATACCTGCTAATGCAGTCTGATTTGCGGATGCACTTATAACACTAGTAGAGTTCAACTCATGACTACCATCCATATTCAATGAGCGCTCATTCGCTTTAATAATGACCCCTGTAATTGCTTGTGTTTCAAATACCTCATTTAATTTATTCACTTGCTCATTAGATAACGTTGCTTTTTCACCCATGAATACACCGTCTAAGCCACCGAAATGCAAGATCGCTTTTTGAATAGCTTCTTCAAAATGGTTATTACCCGTTAATACTACTTGGTTTTTATAAGTATCTAACATATCGCCAAGTCTTTCTGTATATGGGGAAGCTACTATTACATGTGCCCCTTTTTTCAACAGTTTTTCTAAAATTAATCCTTCATGCTCATTATTTATGCCAAAAAAAGCAAAAATGTACCCTGCCATATTTGGAACTGTGGGGGATAAACTTAGTTTGTATAATTCTAATGGCCAATAATCAATATCGAAAGCTTCTTCTTCTGTAAGGTTTTTTGACGTGTTAAAAAGGTCGAGCACATTTGCCATTGCTTCATGAGTATGCCTTGCGATTTCTGTATTTCTTTTTGCAGTAGCAAGAGAGATTCCTGCTCCAAAGCAGCCTACACCAGGTATTAACCCTACTTTTGGATCAATATTTTCATGCATGTTGAAACCTTTTGGTAGTCTATGTTGGAACTGATGGAAGAAATTTGTATAGCTTTCTCGATAGGATTGAATGGCCTGTTTACAATCAGCGCTGTCCGAAACCACAAGTGAATCTTTACCTATTCTTAAAATATGTTCTAATGTGGATCTTCCGCCAGTGGCAATCTTTTCTACATCTTTTCGATTCGCTAGCTCCAGCTGATTTTCATCAATCGTCAAAATTTGTTTCTGTTTTTGAGAAAGTTGTCCACGTAAACGAAGAAGGAGTGTTGTGCGTGAGTCCATTTTTAAGGTATCTAGACGATTCTTTTCTTTTTTAAACTTATGATTGTTAATATATTCTTTTGCTTTCTCTTCTAATTCGATTGTCTTTAAATAAGATTCTTCATGTGTATTTCCCCACGTAACAAGTCCATGATGTTCCAATACAACAGCATAATTTTTTGAGAACTGTTGAACTATTTTAGAAAGTTTAAATCCCGGTCTGCAATATGGAACAAATGCAACGTCTTTCCCTAATACTTCGTAGATGATTTTTTCCGCATTTTCATAATTGGTTAATGTGCAAATTGCATCAGAGTGCACATGATCGACATGTAATGCCTCGATAAATGCATGGAGTAATGTTTCAATGGAAGGTCTTCGTTCTGCAGCACTTACCATACAGCGACCCAGATAATCCACCATATCTTCATCAGACATGTTATCTAAATCTATTAAAGGGAGTAATTCTTCCAAATAAAGACCAGAAAAATCTTGTTCAGTAATTGTCCTTAAATCACAACCGCTTCCTTTTATCCGAAGAATTGTACGCTTTCTCCCTAAGTGGTCTGTTTCCTCCATTTTACTAGAGGTATTTCCTCCACCATATAAAACAAGGCTTGGATCTTTTCCGAGTAATCTAGACCTATTCACTAACTTACTAATTTCACTGTCACCTTGAATGGTAAAACGCTCATTTACGATAAAAACCCCTCCTACATGATCATCAACACAGTATTGCCACCAAAAATAACGACTCATAGGGTAAAAATAAGTGCGTTATTTCTACCCTATGATATAAATTCAATTAAAAGTCGTAATTATCGATATTATCTTTTGTAAATGTAACTCGTTCCGGAAGTAAAATGATTCCGCTATCGTCGGATGTATATTCATACCCTTGAATGGAGTTTGGCTCTATTGTAACTTCTCCAATTCCAGGTACTTCAAAGGAATCACCAACTTTTAGTTCTTTTCCTTCCACTGTCATCAAGTATGCAACATAAGTAGCAATGGCTCCTTGTTGTTTCACATCCCACAAACCAAATTGTTTCACTGTATCACGTTTTACATAATCTCTCATAACATTAGGAGTAGAAAATCCTGTAATAATTACTTCTCCCGCTTTATCCAGATTTTCAGCTGCTTGTGCCATCGCCGGTAAGGCAGTTGCGTCTGGAGCTAAGATGACATCGATATCAGGATATGTTGTCAAAATACTTTCCCCTATTGTTAAAGATTTTTGCGCATCATTTTCACCATATTGTGTAGTGACAATTTCCCACCCTGGATGTTTTTCAGCAATGTATTCTTTTGCTTTTTCCACCCACTGGTTTTGGTCTGTAACAGTCGGACTTGAATAGAAAAAGGCTACTTTCGCATTTTCCTTGTCTAATTGATCAGCAGCCATATTGACGAGTAATTCTCCTAGTTGATTCGGAGTTCCTTGATTGATATAAAAAGATCTATGTTCTGGACTTACATCGGAATCCCATGTAAGAATTTTGACGCCACGTTCTTTAGCACGATCCAATGCCTGATTCAACCCATCCACCGAAGTCGACGAAATCATTATTGCATTGTATCCTTGATTCACAAAGTTATTAATATACTTTACTTGCTCGGCAACCGATGCTTCACTAGGTCCATCGTATTTGAATTCTACCCCCAATGAATCTGCCATTTCTTCTGCGCCTAGTCCTCCAGAAGTGAAAAATCCTACACCAGTCAATTTTGGGATAAAAGCTAATTTAACATCTTCTTTATTCATTGTTCCTGTGCCACTTGTTGTTACTTTTTCATTTCCTTTATTACTACAAGCAGATGCAATGACAAGTATTAGAGCAAAGATGAATACCAAAAACAGTTTATTTTTCTTCATCCTATAAATTCCTCCTCTAGTATACTCTCCTATCAACTACCCTTTGTTGTAGTACTTCCATTTGCAACAAACCACTTCTTCACATAATTTATATTAAAACGTCTCATGACAACTGCTACAATTAGCATACCTCCAACAATAATGGTTGTTTGTTCGCTGGTCATACCAGAAAGTTGGAGACCGTAGTTCATCATACCAACGACTATGCTTGCAATTACAGTTCCTAAAACTGTACCCCTTCCCCCTAAAATACTGGTTCCACCAAGCACGACTGCCGTTATGACAGGCAAAATGGCTTGTGCTCCTAAATCAGATCTAGCAGAACTGAAATAAGATGTTAAAATAATGCCACTAATACCACCTCCTAAACCCGCTAGCATATAGGTGCTCATTACAATCCATTTCGTAGCAATACCACTATATTTAGCAGCTTTCATATTAATACCAACTAAATATACATTACGTCCATATTTGGTTAAGTGAAGTAAAACGCCAAAAATGAGTAAGAAAAAAAGAATTAACCAAATGGAGTTCGGAAGTCCTAACGTAATTCCGTTTGCAATTTGAACAAAGGAATTCGGAAATCCACTAATTCCTTCATATCCTGTAGCACTGGAACCACCTGAAATAACAAGAGCGATTCCTGCGAACAGAAACATAGTACCCAATGTTACAACGAGCGGTTGCACATCCGTATACGCTACAATTAAACCATTGAGTAAGCCTGCTAATGCGCAGACAATTAAAGCAATGATAAGTGCAACCCAAATATTGAGACCACCAGCCCATAGCACACCCACAGTAATGGAAGAAAGCCCCATAATAGATCCTACGGAGACATCAATGCCACCAGTAATGATAACAAAGGTCATTGGAATTGCAGCTAGCCCAATATAAGCGAAATCATTTATACTAAATAACAAATTTTGTACATTTAAAAAACTTGGTGTCAGTAGACCGAAAAAGATTAATTCTCCTACTAAAAAAATAAACAGGAAAAGCTCCCATTTAAGGAATCGCTTTAGATTGCTTTTCACGGTCATTTTCCTCCAAACTATTTTTCTGGTTTTGAAGTGATCGCTTTTTCAGATATTTTTGGAACCTTGAATCGCCAACAACGATTAAAATGAGTAAAAAACCTGAAATAGCACTATTCCAATACGCTGGAATTTTCATGAATACTAGAGAACTATTAATAACTGTGAAGAAAAAAGCTCCTAATCCAGCTCCTATGACACTACCTATTCCACCAGTTAGCGCAACTCCTCCTAATACAGCAGCTGCAATTACTTGAAGTTCCATTCCGCTACCTGTCTGGTTTGAAACGAATCCAATATTCATGACAAAAATCAGACCGGCGATGGCAGCAGATATACCAGACAACATAAAAGCAAGAACTTTTACAACGTTAACCGGCAAGCCTAGTAATTGTGCACCGTCTGTATTATCCCCAACTGCATAAAAGTATCTACCGAATTTTGTTTTGGTTAGAAAAAGGTACGCAATTAAAACTAAAATTACACCAATCCAAACAGGAAATGGAATACTCAGAATTTCTATTCTTGCAATTTTTTTATAGTAATTCGGAATATTTTCAATCCACATTCCTTTTGTATATAGGAGCATGAGACCTCGAACTACTCCCAACATTCCTAATGTCATAATAATGGCAGGGATCTTCAAATAAGACACACCAATTCCATTTACGAACCCAATGACAGCCCCAACACATATAACCGAAAAAACCACTACTCCTAAATTAGCTCCACTTGCGAGAAGCGTTCCACAAACTGCTGCTGACAATCCCATAATAGAACCAACAGAAACATCAATATTGGAAGTAAGAAGAACAAACGACTGTCCAACAGCCATAACAAGTAATATGATGCTTCCATTTACAACCAATACAATCGTGTCTAAGTTAGTAAACTGGCTATTGATAGATCCAACGAAAAGGAAGTAAGCTACCATTAAGATGAGAATGGATAATTCTCTTACTTTAATCATTTTATATAGTAATGATTTCATGAAATCACATCCTTTTTAACACCAAAGGCTGCAGAAGTAATGTTATTAACCGTAAGTTTTTCTTTCTCTATTTCCTTGTTGATCTTCCCCTCATGCATAACGAGTACTCTGTCACTAAGTTCTACAATTTCTTCTGTATCTGAAGAAATGAGCAAAACTGCTAATCCTCTTTTTTTCAGTTGATTGATAATGCGGTAAATATCTGCTCTTGCACTTGCATCAATTCCTCGTGTAGGTTCATCGAGAATGATTACTTTTGGCTCGGTTACTAAGTATTTTGCAAGTACTACTTTTTGCTGGTTGCCACCAGATATATCGCCCAACGCTTGACTAGTTCCTTCTGTTTTAATTTTTAAATCACTCACGTATTTTTCACTAATTAAATTTTCTTTCGAAATAGGAATAAATAATCCATGTAGTCTATTTAATATCGTAGAGGTGATGTTTTTTCGTACAGAAGTAATTTTGAAAATTCCATGTGCGTGACGATCTTCAGGAACATATGCCAATCCAAGATCGATCACTTTTCGAATGGGAAGATTTTTTGTTTTTTTGCCGTTCAATTTAATGGTGCCAGAGTCGAATTTTTCAATACCACAAATCGCTTCCGCTAGCTCTGTTCTTCCTGCTCCAACAACACCAGCAATCCCCAGTATTTCCCCCTCGCGAATAGAAAAAGAAATATCCCGAAATTTATTTCCGCAAAGAGCATCTATTTCTAATACGATCTCTCCCATTTGTTCTATAGAGGATTGAATAGCATTTTCTTCGTAAGTCTCGTTGTTTTGTTCATTTTTTTTAAGTAAATTTTGTTTCACATTTGTAGGCACTAGACCATCTAACAAGCGTTCGTAGGAAAATTCTGAAATAAGTCCTTGGGCAGATACCTTTCCATCTCTAAGGACTGCAACTGAGTGGCATAACTCAAAAATTTCGGAGAATCGATGCGTAATATAAATAATTCCAATTCCGTTATCAGAAAGCTGCTTAATCGTATCAAAGAGAGATTCGATTTCATTGTGCGTTAAGGTGGAAGTAGGTTCATCTAGTATTAAGATTTGCGCTTCTCGAACAAGTCCACGTAAAATTTCCACAAGTTGCTGTTCAGCAATGGACAGAGTTAACCCTAATCGGCTTATGTCTATGCTCCATCCAACCCGATCGATTACTTGTAGTATTTTCTTTCTAAGTTCTTTTTGTTTCTCATTCCCTTTGAGCCCCATCGTGATATTTTCTTCAATCGTCATATTTGGAAAAACTAAAGGCTCCTGTGGGACTAAATAGATCCCGTTTTTATGAGCATCATTAGGATTTGCAAAGCGAACTCTTTTCCCATTAATTTTCATTTCTCCACTATCTGCTTTATATAAACCTGTGATAATTTTCATTAAGGTTGATTTTCCAGCGCCATTTCCTCCAACAACTGCGTATATTTCCCCTTTTTTCAGCGTAAAGTCAATCCCCGATAATACATGATTCCCATTAAATCGTTTATGCAAATTTTCAATTTCTAATAAATGCTCTTCCGACAAGGTAGCTTCCCTCCTCCGAATTCCAAAAATCGTATAATATCAAATACTCACTACTTTTGATCAATTTCTGAATCGTGAAAATGCTACGTATGTATTAAGTCAACAATATATAAAGCGCTTACATTTATGGATAGCCAAACAATTATTTTTTGGAATTACTTCATTTATAAAATATTTAGTTTGATAGTTGAATATGCTTAATAGCGAGAGCCATCAGGGCTTTTAATGGTCTAATTTATGCGATGTCCCTCCCCTTTATCACTTCTACCTGAAGCGACCGACAAAGAAATTCTTCTACTTACTATTAAAACGATCCAATAGGGTGCTGTGGAAAACAAAATAGCGCACAAAAAAGGAGGGTATGAATCAAACTTACTTGATTACTGTTGAAGAAACGGCGTCACAATTACTGACTTTCAAGGAGGATTAAACTGGATGGCTTTTCTTCTAGCATTTGACGCAGGGACCGGTAGTATTAGAGCTGTTTTATTTAATGAAAACGGCGAGCAGGTTTGTGTCGCTCAACAAGCATGGACCCATCTTCCCGACTCCAATTATCCAGGATCAATGAATTTTGACTACACCGAAAACTGGAAAATAATCGTACAGTGTATTAGAGAAGTTTTAACAAAAGCAGCGATTAGTCCAACATCTATAAAAGCTGTGAGTGCAACAAGTATGCGTGAAGGATTTGTGCTATACGATGAAAGTGGTCGTGAAATTTGGGCGTGTGCAAATGTAGACGCACGTGCGGGTCAAGAAGTGGAAGCGCTCAAAAGACAAAATAGTGACCTAGAATATAAGAGTTACAAATTATCCGGTCAAACTTTTGCTTTAGGTGCAGTACCACGATTAATGTGGTTGAAAAATAATCAGCCTGAGATATATGAGAAAGTCTCCGCGATTACCATGATCAATGACTGGATTTTGTATAAACTCTCCGGTGTACTGCAAGCAGATCCTTCTAACGGATGTACAACTGGATTGTTTGATTTGACGAGGAGAAATTGGTCTGACGAAATAACCGATTTATACGACATAGATAAAGAGATGTTCTCTACGGTGAATGAAGCAGGTACAGTTATCGGCCATATTAATGGGAATGTAGCAAAACTAACTGGATTAAGCGAGGAAACACTTGTAGTAGCTGGTGGTGGTGATGCTCAATTAGCGTCCGTTGGCGTAGGTGCAATTGAAAATGGTCAAGCTATTGTGTCTGGTGGATCTTTTTGGCAACAAGAATTAAACATTGATAAGCCAATCTATGATGTAAACAGTCGAATTCGTATCAATTGTCATGCAATACAAGACTTGTGGCAAATAGAAACAATTGCTTTTTTCCCAGGACTTGTAGTCCAGTGGTTTAGAGATAGTTTCTGTGACAAAGAGGTAGAGGAATCTAAAAAATTAGGGAAAAATTTTTATGAACTAATGGAAGAAAAAATGAAAGATGTACCTGCTGGATCATATGGGGTCATTCCCATTTTTTCAGATGTCATGAATTATATTTCATGGAGACACGCTGCCCCTTCCTTTATTAACTTAAGTTTAGATCCCGAAAAGTCTGGTAAGCATGTGCTATTTAGGGCTCTACAGGAAAATGCTGCGATGGTGACATTAGGTAATTTTAAAATTATCGAAGAAGTGACTGGACATTATCCGAAAGAAATCATTTTTGCAGGTGGAGCATCTAATAGTAAGTTATGGACTCAAATTCTAGCAGACATGTTGGGAATTCCCGTGAAAGTCCCAGAAATAAAGGAAGCAGCTGCTCTAGGAACTGCATTATATGCCGGAGTAGGTGCAGGAATATTTGATAATATTTCGGATGTCGTTCAAAAGGTTGTCAAATTCGAAAGCGTTTTTATACCAAATATGGAGCACCATCAATTGTATCAGGAACTCTACAAAACTTGGCGTAGCGTGTATGTAGAGCAGTTAAAATTGGCAGACAAAAAAATAACCGAGCATATGTGGCGAGCGCCAGGTCTAACTATTTGATAGGAGGTAGTTGTGATGAAAAAAGTAAATGAAAATGATTTTGAATTTCGTTTTAAAGATCACGGCCCAAAGTATTTAACAAAAGGTCCTAATGTAGATGTAGGGATCGTCGTCTTAAAACCTGGTCAAGATTTTCAGAACCATTATCATACTACATGTGAAGAAATCTTTTATATTCTAGAAGGTGAAATTGACTTTTATATTAATACTGAAAAAATACAAGCTAGACCTGGTGATATGATCCAGTGCGCACCTAGAGATACACATTATTTGACAAACACCTCGGATAAAGACTTTAAAGCCCTTTTTGTTAAATCCCCACATATGTTAGAAAGAGATGTAGTAAACGTAGATAATCCTATTATTCAAAATGCGAGAGATTAACTTCTTCACATAAGAGTTCCGGCAATCTATCAAGGCTGAAAGTTAAAATAAACCTTGAACGTTCCTAATCGCTCAAGGTTTTATCTTATTTTATATTCAGTAAACATTCGTTCTAGAATTATTATTTTATCCGTAATAAAGACACTTATATAGATAGGATATATTTTTCTTTTTAGCTGAAATTACCTAAGTACTCTTTAATCTTTTAATTCACTTTTTCTCACAAATAACATAAAAATCACCAAAGCAATACCACTACAAAAAACAATGATGATTCCCATCGGCCAAGCCGTTTGATCACCTGCTATTCCAACGAGCGGAGAAACAATCGCTCCACAGATAAAAGGAAGTAACCCAAGGAACGCAGAAGCACTTCCTGCCGATTTCCCTTGCCTTTGCATTCCAAGCGAAAACGCGGAAGTGGAAACCATCCCAACACTTGATACGACTAAAAATAAAGCAAGAGCCATTGCGAACAAAGGCATTTTGTATATAATCACTACGAACAAAAAAAGACTTCCTATAAATGACAATAGAACACCACTGAAAAGTAATTTCACTTCCCCAATGGTACTAGAAAGTCTTCCTGTTACTTGGGCTGCGATTATAATCCCAATCCCGTTCAGTGCAAACAACATAGAAAATTGTTGCGGCGTTACTTTGTAAAGATTTTGCAAGACAAACGGTGAACCTGCAATGTACGCAAACATACTCGCCATAATAAGTGCTTGTGTACATGCAATCCCCATAAACAGACGATCCTTCAATAAACCACGAAATGTCTTAACGACTGCCAACATACTACTTTCCGACCTTTTTTCTGTAGTTAGCGTCTCTGGTAAAAAGATCAGTACACTTAAAAACATAATCAGCCCGATAATTCCTAAAATAATAAACACAGCATTCCACGAGGTAAAGTTTAAAACTATCCCACCGGCAAGCGGTGCTAGAATCGGTGCGGCACCATTTACAAGTGCAAGCAATGCGATAAATTTTGTTAAATCTTTACCCGAATACAAATCACGAGCCGACGCACGGGCAATCACGATTCCTGCTGCCCCTGTCACCCCTTGCACAAAACGGAAAACAATAAAGACCCAAATATGCGTACTAAACGCACATAATATGGAGGCGAGTACGTAAACAATTAGTGCAAATACAAGTGGTCTGCGCCTTCCCCGAATATCACTTAACGGACCAAATATTAGCTGACCAACTGCAAGTCCCAACAAACAAGCGGTTATACTTAATTGTGCCAGGGAGGTTGTCGTTTGTAAGTCACCAGCAACAATCGGTAGTGCTGGCAAATACATATCCATCGATAATGGCCCGAATGCAGTGAGTGAACCTAATAGGAGCACAATCCATACTTTGGATAAGGATTTCGGAGCTTTACTATCATCTTCTAATCTATTCATAAAGTAATATAATTCCTTTCAACCGCATTTTTTCCATCTTGATTGTTTCTAATCATCTGGAATCCCCCTTATAAAAGTCTCGATGTCATAATGAGGACTATCTGTAATAATACAAAATAACCTGGTGCAATTTACCAAATTGAAATAGAAACTTTATTTAGCTTCTAACTTTGCTTTTATTTCTTCTATTTGGCTAGCAGATAATCCGGTTGCCTTTTGAATGACTTCTATTTCAATATTCATGGAAAGTAAATTTTCAACAAGTTCTCGTTTCCCTTCTTTTAATCCTTCTTCTCTCCCTTTTTTCTCCGCCTTATATTTCACATCATCTAATTTTCCTTCTTCATCTAATATATACTTCAATCGAGATTCATAGGCGAGGATATCTTCCTTGGATCTGCTTAATTCCTCCCAAGCGGTAAATGCTTTGGATAAGTTTTCGTCTGTCATCGCTAAGTCCTCCAGCTCTTGGTAGATTTCGTTGTATACTTTGGTTTTGCGTACATCGACCATTCCTAGTAGTAATAACCATCTGATGAGAATATCGTCTAATACATTCAGTTCATTTTGTTTCCATAAGTCCAAAAACTTATTCATTTCAATAAAATGGACTTCTAATACGTCATCCGTTGACTCTATGCGTTGCATTGTGAAATCTTCGTATAAATGAAAGGTGCTATGAAAATACGTATTGTTCTTAAATAATGTGAAGTTACAAATATTAATCGTAATTGTTGGAACCAGAGTATGGTAGCCTTTTCCTTTTTCTAATTGAGAATTGTAAAGCCTTGACCAGTAAAACAACGTTCGTTTGATCATGTCGTGTTCATCTGTTAGCTGTATTTCGATGTTTATTAGCTCATTGCTCTGCGTGCGCACAACGATATCTAATCGGGATTGCTTATAATCTTTGTATTCTCCACCAACTTCTTGGTTGACAAACTCTACTTCTTTGATCGTGCCTCTGCCTGTTCTTTGTAAAATGGCGTTCAGAAAAACGAGGGTTATTTGTTTGTTTTTTTCGCTTCCAAACATTTGCTTGAAAGCAAAATCAACCTTTAAGTCCATTAGCTCCGGTAGTGGAATTCTACTTAATGCTTTTGAATTTATCGTATTCACCTCATCGTCATTAGCTGTATTATACCGCTTCAGCCAAAGATACAACAACTTAAATTGGAAGTAAATTGTCATAATTGGATATAAAACATGTCTATTCCATTTTGAAAGCAAAATAGAGCCAAAATGGAATTTTCGAACCTTTTGCCGCTTCAAAATAAAATTTTGAAAATAGTGTACAGGCATCAAAACAATTCAAAATAGTGGCCCAGTTGTTTCTAACTACGTACTATTTTCTGTGACAATAAAAAATCGGCTGGAAGTTGACTTTGTCACTTCCGGCCGATTTTTTAAAGTTCTTTATTTCTTATTAGATTTCTCTTTTGCTTTCCCTTGATTATACGAAAGACCAAAACCATACTTATATGCATCACCAGATTTATTTACATAGGAATACGAAGCATCTTCTTCTGGTGCGTAACTAGGGACATCTCCAACTTCATCGTCTACGGCTTTTATACTTGCTGGTAGTGCAAATGGGAGCTTTCCGGTTGGATTAAATTTACCACGAATAACATCTACTATAGCTTCAGCCTTCGTGCCAAAAGTACCGATTAATGCTGCCGCATTTGGCTCGATTTTATCCAGTACCCATGGATTGGTCATGTTTACTGCCGTAATAGTAGGCACCGTTTTTTGTATAGTGACAATTCGATCCACATTAGTAATTCCTGTTTCAGGACCTACTGTAATACGTGGATTATTATCCCAGTTTGATTGAACAGGTTTTACATAAATATACGCATGTGTTGCCTCTTCTAGTTTATTCGTAATTGTAATAGAAGGATCATGCTTTTTGATTGTGTCTATTAATCCCTTTGTACTTGCTCCATCTGTACCACCAGGGAACATCTCCACATACAGTTTTACTTCTTTTAATTTTGCATCCTTTAAAGGCAATAGATTTTGATCATTACGTAAAAGAACTAGTGACTTAAGATGTGCTTCATATGCTAGTTCTTGTACTTTTGGATTTGCTACTACATCAAGTGCATGTTGTGCATCTACATATGGGTCTTCAAATAGACCTAAATGCATCATTTCTGTTAACAATAATGTAATAGATTCATTCACTGTTTTTTCCAATAGAAAACCTTTTTTTACTGCATCGATAATTAACTGTGGTTCAGATGATCCTGAAATAATATCGGTGCCAGCATTGATTGCTTTTGCCACTTTTTGTTCCGGGGATAGACTCTCTGCACCCCAAGCATTATCTCCTATCGCACCAGTATCCGAGTTTACATAACCTTTGAAACCAAGTTCTCCTCGTAAGAAGCCATTTAAAATTGGTTCGTTTAAAGCGAAGCCAACTTCTTCAAATTGCTGGTCTTTACTATACCATGGCAATCCTTGATCAGCACTATCATTACTCGGGTACGCGTAATATGGCATGATTGACGATACATTCGCTTTAATCGCTGCTGCAAATGGAGGAATATGATACTTAAGCAAACTTCCTTCCGTTGGATATGGATTGAATTTACCTTCGACAAAGTGAGGATCTAACCCGTTATCACGTGCTCCGCCTCCTGGAAAATGTTTCACCGTTATGGCAACACTTTCTGTACCAAGCTTTTCACCTTGAAATCCTTTGATGACGTTATAAATCATATTGGAAGCAACAATCGGATTTTCACCAAATGTGTCTTCAATTCTCGCCCAAAGTGGATCTGTAGCGATATCTGCAGTATATCCGTAAACTTTACGAATTCCTGCTGCTCTCCATTCTTTGGCCGCTATTTCAGAAAACTCGTTCACAGCATTTGTGTCACCCGCTGCTGCAAATCCTAATGGTCCTGGCCAGAACGAATGCTGTCCTTTAGTTGCAGCAATATTCGTATAGTCCGTGGAAGCATGGTTTCTCGGGTTCGAAGTAACAACTACTGGGATTCCTAATCTTGAAGACTCACCTAATTCTTGTAACTGATTTGTATATTTAGCAATTACATCAACAGTAGGAGTTTGACGGAAAATGACATATCGCATATTCTTTCCTACAATTAGTGGATCATCTGACTTAACATATTTTCCATCTGTTGGATTCGCGATTGGAGTATGTGTGTTGATCAACATTAATCCTGCTTTTTCAGCAAGTGTCATTTTTGATACTAAATCGGCTACCCGCTTATTAACAGGTTTTCTCCAATCCTCGTACAAGTCTAGACTCTTGTTACCATTTAAGTCTTTGAACTGTTTCCCATCTAATGAAAGAACGCCTTTTTTTGCTGCTTCGATTTCTGGTTGCCCGGTTTCACTGTTAGCTAGAATACGATAAGTCTCCACGTTAGTCCCTGAATGTCCAGGGTTTGTATTCGTGCTTGGATCTACATACCCTAAGTTTTCATTTGCCCCTACTTGTTGAATACCGATTGATGTAATAAGAGATAATGCAAGGACACCAGTTATTGCCTTTTTCATTTTTTTGTCTTTCATTAGACTTTTCAAAATTGAGCCCATATTTTTCCTCCCTTTTCCATAAATAAATGTTTGCATACAATATCTTTTATTCATCAAAAATCAAAATACTCTTTTGCATTTTGATAGCAGATCCCCTGCACAATACTCCCCAACATGTTCATATCATTTGGCACTTCGCCATTTTCTACCCACCCTCCAATCAATTCACATACTAGTCTTCTAAAATACTCATGTCTTGTATAGGAAAGAAAACTTCTCGAATCCGTCAGCATTCCGATAAAACGGCTAAATAGACCAAGATTTGCTAGCGCTTTCATTTGTTCGAGCATGCCATCTTTTTGATCATTAAACCACCAAGCAGTACCAAACTGGATTTTTCCTGGCACTTCTCCTTGAAAACTACCAATTAAACTACCAATCACGTAATTGTCTTTCGGATTTAAAGAATATAATATCGTTTTTGGAAGAGCATCTTCTCGTTCCAAACCGTCTAGCAATTGACTTAAAGGTTCCGCTATTTGCCCATCATTAATGCTATCAAAACCTGTATCAGGTCCTAATTGTTTATACATTTTTGTATTCGCATTTCGTAATGCTTGCATATGGAATTGCATCACCCATCCAAGCTTCGCATATTGTTTTCCTAAAAAAGATAATGTGTAAGACTTATACTTTTTTTCTTCATCTGGAGATACTTTTTCTCCGGTGAATGCTTTTGCAAAAATAGTTTCTGCTTCTTTTTTTGTAGTTTCCTCATACATCAACATATTTAGCCCATGATCAGACACACAACAGCCATTTAAATGAAAATACTCCACTCTTGTCTGTAATGCATTTAGGAAGTCATCATAGTTGGAAATTTGTACTTCCGACACTTCTCCAAGTTTCTGAACCCATTGCAAATAGCCATCCAAATTAATTTCTAACCCTTTATCCGGTCGAAAGCTCGGAAGCACCTTTACGTCAAAATCTGATTCGTCTTTAATCTTCGCATGATATTCTAATGTATCGATTGGATCATCCGTTGTACAAACTACTTCAACCTTTGACATCTTCATTAAATCTCTTGCACCAAAACCCTCACTTGTAAGCTTTCTATTTACTTCTTCCCATATGCCTGGCGCAGTTTCTTCATTTAAAATGTCATGTACATTGAAATAACGTTGAAGTTCTAAGTGAGTCCAATTGTATAAGGGGTTACCAATAGTCATCTTAATCGTTTTGGACCAGGCCAAAAACTTATCATAATCCGTTGCATCCCCGGTAATAAACGCTTCATCAATTCCGTTAGCTCTCATCGCTCTCCATTTATAATGGTCACCGTATAGCCACGCTTCTGTAATGTTTTGAAACGTTTTATTTTCATAGATTTCCTTTGGGCTTAAGTGGCAGTGATAATCGATGATTGGTAAATCCTTTGCAAATGTATTGTACAAAGACATAGCCGTATCGGTTGACAATAAAAAGGTTTCGTCCATAAATTTTTTCAAGTCTTTCACCTGCTTTCCGAAAATTTCACGCACGCTTACTCCTATATTTTTTGGGATTTTGTAGATTTACGAAATTCAGATGGAGAATATCCAGTCATTTTTTTGAAGTTATTGCTGAAGTATGCCACTTCCGAGTACCCCACTCTTTCGGCAATCTCGGTCATCTTTAATGTAGTGTTCAGCAATAAACGTTTCCCTTCTTGAATGCGAAGTTCGGTTAAGTAATCCACAAATTTAGTATTTAGTTGCTGTTTGAACAGTTGACTTAAGTAACTTGGATTCAAGTGCACACTATTTGCAGCGTCGGTTAGCGTTACTTGTTTTAATGGTGTTTTTTCAATATAAGCCAGCACTTGATCTATTGTGGAAGTAGGAATTACTTCACCATAAATGGTAGGTACTTTACTTTCTTCCACTATCCCTTTTCGTTTATTAAGCCATTTTTCCAAACAATTTTTTAAGTCTTCTTCTTCAATTGGTTTAAGGAGGTAATCCGTTACCCCGCTCCGGATTGCTTGCTGAACAATTTGAAACTCATCATGAACACTAATGACGATACAATCCACGTTTCTCTCTAATTCGTTAAGTTCCTTCACCAAAGAAATACCATCCATAACCGGCATACGGATATCTGTTAAAACCAAATCAACCTCATTTTGTTTAACCCAGTCAAGAGCCTCTAATCCATTGGCGCATTCATGTACGATTTGTAAGGATAAGTTCAACTTTTTAATCGACCACATAAGAGCTTTCCTTACCCATCTCTCATCGTCCACTAGTAAAACTCTTTTCATGCTTTCTTCACTTCCTTAACATCTACAATCGGCAAATGAATACTAACCTCTGTTTCTAAACCTCTTGTACTAGTGATTGTTATTCCATACTCGGAGCCAAACAAGTAGCGAATTCTCTGATGAACATTCATAATCCCAATATGTTGTCCACCTAGGGAAGTTGAATTCTCTTTTAATTTCTCCGTTAATTCTTTTAAAACATCTTCCTTAATTCCTATCCCTGTATCAGTAATTCGAATGACAAACTTAGATTCAGATAGAAGTTGTGCAGTTATCGTAATTTTTATTTTCTTCGAGTTTTCACCAATACTATGCATAAAACAATTTTCCACAATTGGTTGGAGAGAAAATTTAACAACCTCTAAGCCCATCAAGTAATCTGGTATATCAAATAAATAGTCAAAACGGTCCTCAAAACGAAACATTTGAATTTGTAGATACATCTCACAAAACTTAATCTCTTCTCGCAAACTAACAGTAGGTATACTATTCCTAAGGTTATATCGTAACAGTTTCCCTAGAGAAGATGACATGTTAGCGATGTTCTCCCTGCCCTCTTCCAAAGCCATTCCTCTAATTGTTTCAAGTGAATTGTATAAAAAATGAGGATTGATTTGTGATTGGAGCATTTTTAATTCTGTTTCTGTTTTGTTAAGCGTCATTTCAGCTTCCTTCAGCTTGGAAACATACACTTCTTCGAGTAAATTAGATAGTCTTTCTACGGTCTTATTAAATCCTGCTGTCAGTTGTCCGATTTCATCATTGGACTCCACTTTTACTCTTCCATTTAAATGACCAATTTCCACTTCTTTCATAAAAGAGCGAAGTCGATGAATAGGACGAACGATACTTTTGGAAATACCATAAAAACCTACTAAGTATGCAAACAATAAAGAAATAAAAATTGTCCATATTATGGCAGTTCTTATTTGTTCGATACCGACCCTCAAATCCTCATATGGTGCAGCTGTAAAAAAGCTCCAGCCAACGTTTGGAGAAAAAGAATAGGAAACAAACTCCTTGCGATTATTATCGATAAGCACGGAACCGCTTTTTTCACTTTCAAGATTAGTTAACTGCTTGAATTCTACCTTGTCTCCAAGCTTTGTATAATTAGGATGATAGACATAATGACCGCTAGAATCCAAAATAAAAAAATAACCATTCTTATCAAAAGTGACCATTTTAGATATCTCTTCGATTCTCTTAAAATTGATATCAATAATGAGCATACCAACCGGCTTAAGTGTATGCGGATTGTATAAACGCCTAACCAAGGAAATAACCGGTAGCTCCTTGTCTTTCAATTTTAATGTCCTACTCACAAGCAAAACCATCCCGTTTTGTGGGACCGATGAATACCAATATTCCTCTTTAATATTTTTGGCAGGATAGTAATTTCGCTCTCTCAACGAATCTATAATAATGCCATTATCTAATGAAACAGTAATATTCGAAATATCATTTCTGGAATATTCTGAATTTTTAAGGACTTTAAATGCCTTTTCTGTAAGTGTAGGATCATATTCATTGCCATTTGTCTCTAGTCTTAATAAACTTCCCATTTCAGGTGAGTTGATGATTTTTAAACTCGCTATTTCAAAATCCTGCAAATAATATTCTACATGTAATTCTACCTGTTCTATTATTTTCTGACTGGATTGCTTGAACTCTTCTTCTAGTTCATAAGAGGAATATGTGTAAGTGATGATTCCAACAGAAAGTACAGGTAATATAACTAACACACTAGAAAAGACACAAAGTTTTACCATAAGTGTCTGATTTCCAAAAAGAATATAGCGCTTAAAAAATTGTATAATTTTACTCCACAGCTTTTTCATCGAAGTTCCTTTCCAATAAGTATTGATGAGTATTATATCCCACTTAATCTTAATGGAAAAGACCTACCTAGTAAATTTTAACCCAACTAGGTAGGGTAAATGCTAATACAAAGCATAGATAGTCTTTAAGTTATTACGGACTTGCTGAATTGATTGCTTCTACTAGCTCCGGATACTCTTTAGAAAACCCATCCACAATAGGTTGCACTGCCGCTTGCCAAGGAGATATATCTTCCACTTCTGTAATAGTTACTCCAGCATCATTCAATGTATTTAGAGATTTTTCTTCATAATCAGCCCAAGCTTGTCTTTGGGTCTCGACTGAGTCCAATGCAGCTTGTTTGATTAACGCTTTGTCTTCATTTGAAAGTTTTTCCCAAGCCGTTTTACTCATTAACAATACTTCTGGCACTCTAGTATGGTGATCCATAATCAAATATTTTGCTTCTTGGTAATGGTTTGATGAGTCAAAGCTCGGAAGGTTGTTTTCTGCTCCATCGATGATACCAGTTTGAAGACCCGAAAATACTTCTCCATATGGCATTGGAGTAGCACTTGCTCCTAATGCTTCCATCAATTTAATATTAATTTCACTTTGCTGAACGCGAATTTTTTGCCCTTTTAAATCTTCAATGCTTGTTAAAGGTTTAGTAGAATAAAAACTACGAGAACCTGAATCGTAGTATGCAAGACCTTGCATTTTCGCTGCTTGCAGACCATCTAGCAACTCTGTGCCTTTTTCCCCATTTAAAAAATTCCACAGATGTTCATCACTATTAAATAAATAAGGAACGGAGAAAACAGTAAAATCATCATTAAATTCTGCAAGTGGGCTAGCATTGATTCTAGCAAAGTCAATAGCTCCAAGCTGAACCTGTTCTAGTACGGATTTTTCATCGCCAAGCTGCCCAGACGGAAACACTTCAATGGTAATTCGACCGTCAGATTTTTCACTAACCAACTCGGCAAACTTTTGATCTCCAATTACAGTCGGATAATCAGCTGGTTGGTTGTCTGCTAGACGTAAAGTAATTTTAGGTGCTTCTGATTTTGTACCTTCATCCTTCTCCACTGCGACCTCTTCCTTTTTACCACATGCTGCTAGAATTATTGTGATAAAAAGTACAGCTGTTAATAACCCTATAAATTTTTTGTTCTTCACTATTGCAAACCCCCTTAAATATTTTTTATAATTTCTACCTATCACCAAAGCTAGTCAGCCATCAAATTTGGAAGCCACATTACTACCTCAGGTATATAGGTGATAATTAACAGAACTACTAGTAGTGCATAGAAAAATGGCATCATAGCTTTCGTGCCTTGCGCAATGGAAATCTTTCCTATCGCACAACCGACGAATAAAACAGTCCCTACAGGTGGTGTCAATAAGCCTATTCCAGCATTTAATATAAGCACAATCCCGAAATGCACTGGATCCATACCAAAGCTTGTGACAACTGGAAGAAGAATTGGTGTCATGATTAAAATCATTGGTGCCATATCCATTGGCGCCCCAAGGAGAAGTAATAATATATTAATAATTAATAATATAATAAGTGGATTATCAGAAATACTTAATAATAAGCTAGTCATCATAGATGGAATTTGTAAGTATGCCAATACCCAACCAAACGCAGCGGAAGCAGCGATTAGGAAAAAAACCATCGAAACCGTTTTCAACGTACGTTTTAATATTGGCCACACACTGGAAAGTGGTGCTTCTCTATAAATAACGAATGCTAGAACAAAAGAATACAAACAAGCTAATGCCCCTGATTCTGTCGCCGTAAAAACTCCACTCATAATCCCACCCAATATAATAACTGCTGGGCTTAGAGATAATACTCCATGTATAAGAGTACTTGCAATTTGTGATTTTGGCACGGGAGCTGCCTTTTCATACCCTCTTTTTCTTGCAATGATATAACCAGTAATACATAGTGCGACTAGCATAATAACGCCTGGTACGATACCAGCCATAAACAAACTAGCGATAGAAACGCCACCTGCTGCTAATGAATACAATACGAGATTATGACTGGGCGGTACTACAACTCCTTGTATAGCGGATGCAATCGTAACGCCAACCGCATAATCTGCTTCATAGCCATTCTTTTTCATCATTGGAATCATAACAGAACCAACAGATGAAACGTCTGCGACCGCAGAGCCAGAAATATTGCCAAAAAATAGCGAGGCTACGCTATTTACCATAGCCAAACCTCCACGGATTCGGCCGACTAAAAGAATTGCCAGATTTACAATCCGATTAGCAAGACCACCTGTACTCATTATTTGTCCAGTTAGGATAAAAAATGGTATTGCGAGAAGGGAAAAAGAATTCACACCTTGAATCATCTGCTGTCCAATAATGGGTAACGGGATATCTAAAAACATGATCGTTAGCAAGGATGATATAACAAGTGTTAAAGCTATCGGAAAACGTAGCATGATTAAAGCAACAAAACTTACGAGTAAAATGGTGACTGCTATGCTAGTACTTGTCATGCTAATGTCCCTCCTCTATGTCTTTATACTTAGCTGTATCGATATTAAATAATTGTAGAAGTGCATATAAACAAATCATGATTCCCGTTATTGGCATGACAATATAGGTAATACTGCTTGGTAGTTTTGTTGCAGGTAGAGTAGATTCCAACATAAGAACCGTAAATTGCCAACCTTGGACTACTAGATAGATTCCAAATAAAAAGACAATGGCAAGAATCACTTTATCTAGCACTTTATTAAATACTTTTGGAAACAGATTAGTAAATGAATCAATTCCTAAATGGATGTATTCACGAAATCCAATCGCTATTCCCATAAATCCAAACCATACTAATAAAAGTAAGGTGATTTCTTCTGACCAAAAGAAGACAAAGTTGAAAAAATATCTGGTGATAACTTGCATGGTGACGATGAATACTAAAAAAATGAGTGATAAAAGGGTAAAATTTTCAAATATATTATCAATGAATGAATACAGCTTTTTAATTAGATTCATATCTTCCCTCCTCAAGAAAGCGTTTACTTCTTCGTACTCTCTACATATTACTTTTTATTCAGAATTGTTAGAATGTTTATTTTTTATGAAAAACTTGTGTTTTTTTTAGGTTTTATAATCGATCAGGTGTATTTCTATTATTCATCAATAAGTAAAGTGCAAACATCTTCTAAGTACAGAACCTGTTTTATATCGTTTTAGGAGGCTTTTGGACAGACTTTTTTTCCATATTATTGCCGTTTGATTTTTGAGGGGTTGGTCGTGACTAGCGTCACGACCAACCCCTCTTTTCTCGGTAATCTTATGGCATTTGTCTATCCGTCGCCCTCCTTCAACAATACGAATAAGGTTAAGATTTTTTTAGATAATGAGTGAAGAGATGCTTTCCTACTCATAAAAGAAGCACCCGAAGATGCAATTTCGGGTGCTCTAGTACTTCTCTATACAATAGATGCTAACTATTCTTTGATCTTCTACTCTTTTACGAGTAGAAGATAATTAGCAGAATTGCTCTTCTTCAAGATTCTTACTAGCTAACAGGTCTATCCTCCTTACCTTATGTAATATCCACTAAATTTCCTATCTTTCATAGCACATCAATTTTATATACTTTCATTTATAAAAAACGTAGTCCTTTTTATGATCAAGGCACTACGTTTTTTGTTTTTATAATTTAACAGGACTTCCACTTCTAGCAGATTCATAAATCGCTAAAATTAATACGAGTGATTTTCTTGCTTCCTCCCCTGTAACTAGCGGATCTCTTTTCTCCAAAATTGCATGAACAATATCGTCATATTGTCTTTTGTGGGACTCATAAGAAGACATTTTGTTTGATGATGCACTTGTTTTCACTACTTCTTTTGAAGCTTTTGTATATTCATTTCCATTCTTAAAATTCCATTCTTTTACTAGGTCATTTTCAATGATTACACTTCCGTTATTACCGAAGATATCAAGCGTTGCACTATATCCTGGAAAGGCTGCTGTGTTCCCTTCAATCAGTCCAAGGGCACCTGACTTGAATTTTAATGAGGCGACCGCGATATCTTCTACTTCTATTCTTTCATGCGCGCGAGTTGCACAATACGCATGAACTTCTTCGACTGGACCCATTAAGTAAAGAAGAAGATCGATATAGTGGATGGATTGATTCATTAATGCGCCACCACCATCAAGTTCCCAAGTTCCCCGCCATGCACCACTATCATAATATTCTTGTGAACGATACCAAGTAGTACGTGCAGCTCCGAAATTCAGTTGGCCAAATTCACCTAGATTCATAGCATTTTTAATATCTACTATTCCATCATCAAATCTATGTTGAAAAATACAGCTCAACGTAACATTCGCTTCTCTACAAGCATGAATAAGTTCGTTCGTTTTGTTTAGTGATGTATCGATTGGCTTTTCCACAACGACATGTTTCCCTTGTCTCGCCGCCAATATCCCTAGATCAGCATGTGTCCCACTTGGCGTTAAGATCGTGACAATATCCATTTTATCGTTTCTTAGAAAATCCTCATAATCGCTGTAAACTTGAAGGCCATATTGATTCCCCCATTTTTCAGAAGTTGCCTTATTTCTAGAAAAAATAGCTGTTACTTCCGCATTCGGCACGTCTTGAATACTTCTAATATGTGTTTCTACAATATTTCCACTACCGATTATTCCGAAATTTAACGTTTTTTTCATCGTCTTATACCTCCAGGAGAATTTAAATTTAAGATGCACTTGTATCTAAGGGTTTAACAATAGGTTTATTTGCTTGAATAGTTGTTCATGTTTTTGATACTGTGGGGATTTTTGAAAGATAATAAAGGGGGTGATTTCCTTGGATACATGTGTATAGTTGAAGGCATGATTTGTATTAATTATACATATTAAAAGTTGGAAATCAATAACTATTTGAATACTCTTACTATTAATCCGGAGATAGTATCGATATTAATTTACGAAGCATTTCTGTTTGCAGTAGCTTACGCGCCATTGGTTAGGATGATGTCTCATTTATCCATAAAAAATAACCCACCATTGAGGTAAGGCTCAGATGGGTTAATATTAGCAATCAGCCGTTGCCCTTAAGGGAACCGCCTATTATATTGAATGCTATCACACGTGTTGATTAACCAAAAGTATCCCTTAATTTGATTGTTAAGAGCGTGATAACACACAAGGTACTCTATGTATAGGTGCTTTTAGATTGCTTTGAACTGAACGAATTCTACACCATTACCGAAACTTCTTGATGCGTAGGGATGCGACTTTGTCGCATCCCTACGCATTTTTTCGATAATCGTGTGGTCGTCGTTCGTCCGTCGCACTCCAAAAGCACGGGTAATCAAAGTGCCAAAGCTGTTGGTAATGAAAGAATAGCCACTTTCCTATCTAGATAAAAGTAGCCAAAGATGCAATTTTGGCTGCTCAGTCCTTCTCTATAGTATTTTCGCATTTTCGATTGGAAGGAAGCTTTTCTTTTCTATATAGTATCAACATATTACCAGCATGAACTTTGCAAAAATAAGCAAGGAATGCATGATAGAAAGCGATAGAGTGCCCGAAATTGCATCTTCGGGCACTTCCACTACGAATAGAAAGGTAGCTATTCTTTCATTTTGAAAAGCAATTGCCTTTTTCTTTTGAACGTTGTAGGTACGTGACGGAGGCCTGCACGATGCAGGTCACACAGTCGTTGCGACACGACGAGCGCGTACTTAGACTGCGCTCCTTTAAATATTCACAACAAGATTATCGAAAATGATGAAGCAGTCACTTCCTGCTTCACTTCTTCCGCGGTAATGATGTAGTGATTATTTAGTCCAAAGCGAACTGAAAACGTACAAGTTGAAACTAGGATCTTTGAATGTTTCTTGTTAAATTTCAATGGTGGAAATTGGTTAATCAACAGACGTGGGATGCTATAATACTAAACGGACTTTTTTATTATAGTAAAATGCTACTTTTAACATATACCCCACGTAATAATAAATATATTCAGCTCCTAAGTTTCTTGACAATACGACTTGGCATTTTAAACTTAAACGCTTTATTCACCTTTACTAATTTTAATTTGTTTCTTATAGCCATATAGCTTTTCCCAAATAGATTACTATTTTCTACAATATCAATGATGATTGTTTCTAAAAATCCTAAACTGCATCCAATAATTAGTATAGTAAGAATAATCATATCGTAAATGCTATCGTAGGAATTCGGTGGATAAGGAATAAAATTGAGTTTGATATAAAAGAAGAGTACACCTATCGCTAAAGAAAACACTGGAATATATTTCATTAGGCTTTTGGAAACCTTTTTACCAAGATAGTAAGTAATACATGCTATAAGACTCATTAAGATTAAACAAACAATTATGCCAATCTTAAAACTCATTTGTTCACCTCTCTCATTTTATATTGATATGTTTCTAATCCTTCAGGTCATCTGTCTCCATAACATTACTATATTCATTAAATTAAAGAGATAACACTTCACCATACAGAAATATGGACAAGTACGGGCTGAATGACAGGCACCTATTGTTGGATATTAATTCCTCTACATTCAAGTCACTTCCAGTTTACCCAATCTTAGAAAAATTTAGTCTGTATTTGTTTGAATAAAACTGACTCCTTACAGCTTGTTGTCGATTCCAATCTATTCTTATTATTGACTTACCACTCGAGTTTGTTTACTGCTTGAAGAGTTTTCTCCTATATCATTTGGGATAGGGACACCCCATTTTCTGCTTATTTATGATATAATAGTTAGGTTCGTTTTGAGCAGCAAGGAGGTCTCATATTGAAATTTAATAAAGGTATTTTATTTATTTTATTAGGTGCATCATTTTTTGGTTTTACACCGATATTTGCTAAATTGGGATTTAGCTACGGCTACTCACTTGGACAAATAAATATCGTTCAAATGGTAATATCCTTATTTTTATTATGGTCTTTTACTCTACTTAAGCGCTCCAGTTTCAAAGGGCTTAATAAGAAGAATGTTCTTCAAATAATGATTACCGGTTGTTTTATCGGTTTAACTAGTATTTTTTATTATGGTTCAATGCAATATCTACCCGCCTCATTGGCCATTATTTTAATGTTCCAATTCGTTTGGATAGGGATCATTTTAGAATGGATTTTCAGTAAAATAAAACCTGCCCCTGTAACCGTATTGTCCATCATTTTAATCTTAATAGGCGTCTTTTTTGCTTCGAATATTTTAAATGGAGACATTCAGGGGCTTCCGCTTAAAGGTTTCATTTATGGAATTCTTTCCGCATTCACTTATGCTGGATTTATTTTTTTCAGTGGAAAGGTCGCTGTAAATGTGGATGCATGGACACGGAGCTCTTTGATGGTAACAGGATCAACTATACTGGTGTTTATCCTATTCATGCGTGACGTCCCTACTGTACTGCCTTTGGAGAAAGACTTATTAACGACTGCCATTGGAGTTTCGTTATTTGGAGCAGTCCTCCCACCATTATTTTTCGCAGTTGGCGCCCCTTTAGTATCGGGGGGAATTGCAAATATATTAACATCCATTGAATTACCTATCGCGATTCTTTCCGCTAGCATCATTTTGGCAGAAGCAGTAACACCTCTTCAGTGGGTAGGTACGGCTATTATACTAGTCGCAATTGGATTAAATGAACTCGGTACTAACTTTTTCCGAATTAGAGAGCATTTTAAAAAGACTAGCCACTGATGGCTAGTCTTTTTCTACTTATTTGATTGGCACCGTTTGCTTATCGTACAAGCTTATGTTCTTGGATAAAATCTTTTAATATATTGCTTAAATTTGAATCGCCGATTTCATCTAAATCATAGTGTACACGTGTAGACGGTTTATTTATCGAAATGATACGAGTTAAATCGATTGGTGTTCCAATAATTACTGCATCACAGTCAGAATTATTTATCGTTTCTTCTAGATCTTTCAATTGCTGTTCGCCATACCCCATCGCTGGAAGGACGTTTCCAATGTGTTGGTATTTGTTTAACGTTTCGGTTAGTGTTCCTACTGCAAATGGACGTGGGTCAATGATTTCCTTCGCACCCAAACGTTCCGCTGCAACTGTACCTGCACCAAGTTTCATCTCTCCATGTGTCAATGTCGGACCATCTTCAACAACTAACACACGCTTCCCTACAATATACTCCGGATGATCGACTGTAATCGTTGACTCCGCTTTAATAATCGTACTACTTGGATTTGCAAATTTGATATTATTTTCTACGATTTGAACAGCTTCCTCTGTCGCGCTATCTACTTTGTTAATGATAGCCACGTCAGTTGTTCTTAAACAAACTTCGCCGGGATAATATTTAAGCTCATGACCTGGGCGATGTGGGTCTAATACAGTAACAGCTAGATCTGGTTGGAAGAAAGAGAAATCATTATTTCCCCCGTCCCATAAAATAACATCACAGCCGTCTGGGTCATTTTCAGCCGCTGCCAAAATATCTGCATAATCGACACCAGCATATACAATGTTACCGCGTGCTACATGTGGTTCATATTCTTCCATCTCTTCAATTGTACAATTATGCTTCTTTAAATCTTCCACTGTTGCAAACCGCTGAACACGCTGTGCATTTAAATCGCCATAAGGCATTGGATGTCTCACTGCAATAACTTTTAAATCATGCTCCAATAGCGTTTCAATAATTTTTCTCGATGTTTGACTTTTTCCTGTTCCAGTTCGTACAGCACAGACAGAAATGACAGGCTTATTACTTTTTAACATGGTACCCTTTGGACCTAGCAATGTAAAATTGGCACCCGCTGCATTCACGATTGCACTTACGCCCATTAGATCTTCATAACCAATGTCACTATATGCAAAAACACATTCATCCACTTGCAACTCTTTAATCAACTCTGGTAGTTGATCTTGTGAATAAATATGAATCCCTTCTGGGTATAGTTCCCCTGCTAATTCACTCGGATATTTACGTCCATCGATATCTGGAATTTGTGTTGCTGTAAAAGCAACAACATTATATGATTCATTATTACGATAATACGTATTAAAATTGTGAAAATCTCTTCCTGCCGCACCTATAATAATAATATTTTTTCTATTCATGGCACTCACTCCTATAATTACATTAAATTATTATGATTATACCTACTAATGAATATTAATACAATAGCAATTTCAAAGATACTGGAAGTTTAGTAATATCAATACTAGATTTCTCTTCATAACGCAACGACTGCCTGACTCGTATTGTACAGGCCTTTCCCCCACTAATCTATCTAAATATTTGATAGATTACTAATTAACTAACTCTATATGTTCTGATACAATTAGGATGAAATACAACTCTACATTGCCCTTGTTAGGAGGCCCATAATGGAAAAATTGCAGTTTTTATATCAACTGAAACTCATTCCTTCCCTGTTAGATCAATCTAGTCGGACGGATAAAGAAAATTCAATTGTTCAACATCATTTTGAAGTATTACAAAACTTGCAAGAAGAAGGAAAGCTCCTTTTAGCTGGTAGAACTTTGAACATGGATCCAATGGGAATCGTCATTTTAGAAGTAGATACGGAGGAAGAAGCAGTTGAACTGATGAATAATGATCCCGCAGTAAAAGAAGGAATCATGGAAGCCCAACTATTTCCTTACCGGGTTGCTTTATACAAAAAGTAAAGCGATGCTTAATAAATACAAATTGTTTTTGATACTAGGTTCTGAAACAATTCATACTTGTTTTAAAACCCATTAGCCACTTACCACATTCTTACAATAATATGAACCAAATTGATTTAGTTCTTGTTGGGAATGAAAGAATAGATTCTATTCTTTAGATAAAGCAAGCAGCCGAAGATGCAATTTCGGCTGCTGTTATACATTATATTTACTGGTAAAAGAACTCGAAACAATATGGGATGGTAGCCATATCCAGACGATGGATATGAACTAACTTCTATTACTTCATATACTTTGCAACTAACTCATAGCATCTTTCTCTTGTGAGACTTGCTAGTGTAGCCACATATTCTAATGATTCCATCGAACCACCTTTATACTTTAGCGATGCTTCTTTGGCAATTTCATCTCTGCGTATTAACCAGTTCCTCTGTTCTTCTCTTAATTTATCCATCTGTTCTGTACTAAGCTGTTCTTTCAACACTCCGTAGATTTCGTTCAACTCCACATCCCATTTTCTATATCTCTCCGCCTCTTGTTCCTTCAACTCTACCATTGTTGTTCCAGCTTCTGTGTTTCTATCTGCTTCTTCCATCTCATTAAGTTTCTTGAGATATTCTTCCTTTTTACTTTCAGTGTTTAGTTCCCTGTTGTCAGCACCTTCTGAAGAGTTTTCTGTTGTATTTGCTTTCAAAAAATCGTCATTTGTACTCTCCGTCGAGTTGGTTTTCGATTTAGTACTTAGCTCATCAGACGAGTTTCCGCAAGCAGCCAATATGAATAGTACCTGGATAAATATTACCGTTAATATTTTTCTGTTATTATTCATTTTTAAAGCCTCCTCTTTGAAAATCATACAATACTTTAACATCATCCAAGTAAAAATTGCTTAAAGTACAATGCTAATTTATCTTTTTGACTAACGGTTTCCAATTTCATTTAAGCATTGCAAAAAACTAATCATTTTGAATAAGACTATCTATACTGAGCATATTAAACTCTAGGGGATATAGAAGAAACTCCCTAATTAAAACAAGCTCAGATCAATCGAATTTATGGATAATCTCTCCATTCGATTGATCTGAGCGTTTTGCAATTAGTTTGTAATTGTTATATTACCAATACAAAAAATAAGGGTTATATACAAATGGATGGACTAGGAAGAGGTGAGCATTTATACACTCACCTTTCATGTACTGGTTTAATCCCTTTTTTTAGGTTTATTTTTATTCATTTCTTTCGTTACTTTGTTTTTAGATATTGCAATAAATTCCTCGGCAAATTCCTCGTCAGGATTATTCGTAGGATTTTTATACAGTTCGTAACTATTATGCGTTCGAACATTCATTTTCTTATTACTATTTTTACTCATTAGTCATCACCTCCTAGAGTCTAATTTGCTCTAGATAGAGGATTTTATTCTTCGTGAATGCATGCACAAACCAATTGGAACTCGATACCACTGTATTTACTCATTAGAATATATATGCCAAAGTAACTAAAAATAAACATTACCTCTTATTCCTGCACAGACAGGCTAATGGGGAAGGCGAACAGGGCCAGCTGAATCCTATTAGCGGATACCTTATCAAAAAAATTATTTGAACATCACTTTATTAGTGTCCTATAAACGGGATCATTTCATAGTACCCAATTTGTAAAATACCAGGAACACTTGGTTCATGGCACACTAATTTTTATACTTTATTCTTTTAAAAAGCGCTCTAGCGTTTGTTATTAGCCTGAAATTAAGCCTTTTTCCAAACAGTTGCATACTTCTTTTTATATTTTGGATCCACTTCTTTTTCAATTAAATTTGATGCTATTTGTTTTACTTTCTCGTCCTTTGTTTCATCGTATAAATTTCGAAGTGCTTGAATAATATCAAAGCGAATTAATGTATAATTTTTTTCATGAGTACCATTTTCGAACCTATCTACAAGGCTATTTATGACCATTTCTTTTTGTTTCTGACCTGCTAATGCGACTCTCCAAATAGATTGTAAGCTATGTCTAGCTGTTACAAACTTCGGATCTTTTGTCACTTCCCATATCGCTGAAAAATCGCCTAACATTCGTTTTTCAGGATCACTTATCGCTAAATTTGCCAGAAACTGAGCACCTCTAGATCTTCGGTGATTGTCTGGATCCGTAAGCCATTCTATTAATTGATCCCAAACTTCATAGGCCCAATCCACTTTTTCTTTCGTAGCTGCTTTAATGTTCCCGAAAGCTTCGTATTGAAGTTCTTTGTCCTTTGCTTCTAAGTTTTCGAAATACGTTTGTATTTTATGATCCATTGGTATCCCCCTAAAATTTGTTCTCTGTGCCTCGCACTAGGAATGCACATTTTTTTTCATCGCCAATCCTCTTACTTTACTTTTCAATTCTATTGGATCATGCGTTACAACAAACGCTTTGGAGAATCGATTATAATAGTCATCTTCATGTCCTTTTGGAGAAAGGATGATCAATTTACGCCCGAGCTCTTCTGCATAGAGTTCAAAAACTTTTGCTTTGCGCGATTCATCTAGAGCACTATCAAATTCATCCAGGACGATAAAGCCTGCTCGGTTTTCTAAATTTTGCAGAAGTGCTAAAGCAAATAGCAAAGAACTTAAAGATTCCTCGCCACCTGAAACACCTTTTCCGACTCGTCCCCCTCTTGCCTTTAAACTGACATCTTCTAATTTTCCTCGATGTCCTTCTTTTCGGACATGAATAAATAACTTAAACACAGGACGACCTTTTTTGTCCGTTAGTTTTTGATAATTGATTTGCCCTTCAAATTGAAAAAGCCCCATATATTGCTCAAAAAGAAGATTAATCTTTTGAACTTGCATAGCAATAGCTGTTTCTAATCGTTGCTCGTTTTGCATCGCACGATCTTCGTTTTCCTCTAATAGATTTTTGGCAGCTTCTAGTTCATCCTTTTTACGGGTGACTTCCTGCTCCAATGTATGGAAATTCTCCACGGCATTCGGATTGATATCTTTTTCGTTTCGTGCATTCGTAAATTCCACTTTTGCTTGGTTTTGTCTATGTTGAAGGTCATACTTAGATTCATCTTTTTGCCGATCTTCCAATGCTTTTTCCACAAGATGTGGTACCAATTTCCGAAGATTGTCTAATTCTTCTTTATACTTCATTGCCAAGTTAGCCATCGCAATACGTTCTTCTACTTTTTCACGCTTTTGGTTCGAAACACGTAGAACTTCCCGCTCGTTTCGGTTGATTTCTTCTTCTAAATGATCCATATTTCGTTGGTTTTTTCGGAGCAGTTGCTGTAAATTGTACAACTCTTCATCTAATCTTTTTATCGAACGACGAAGATGAAGGATGTCATTCTTTGCCTCTTTCCATGCGTTTTCCAATTGTTGTAGCAGCTGTATTCTCTCTGTTTGTAAGCCAAATTGTTCATAAATTAATAAGTCTGCTTGTCTCATTTTCTCTTCTTCGGCATAACTATGTGCTTCTTTCCAAACCGCTCCTGCTTCTAGCTTTAGTTCTTTTTTGACATCTTTTAATTGCTGATAGGTACTTCTTAAGTTTTCTAATTGTTCAATTCGATATTCTTGCTCGCCTTTAGTTGATAAAAATGCTTCTGCTTCAACCACTTTCTGAACATCTGCGTTCCAAAAATGGTATTTTTCATTTTCCTTTTTCCATTTTCCGTCTAGTTCTTTTATTTTGTCCCGTAGTATACCAATTTGCTTTTCTAGTATTTTCTTTTGTTCTACTAATGCCTTTTTACTTAAAATATACACATTCGATTCTTGAGCACCTCTTACCCCTTGTTTATCAACTAGCAAGCCATCCACGATTCGAGGTTGCTCCGAGGTGAAAAATTGTTCAATCCACCATAAAACACGTGCAGCTTGGTTTTGTTCATCGGTAGAGAGACCTTCACGCATCATCAGTCCGAACGTCGGCAGTTCTGTTAGAGAGCGTGTAGGAATTATCTTTTTCAGTGATACATGGTATAAATCATTTGCTGGCTGACATTTGGATGCGTTATAAAAAATAGTATATTTAATAGCATCGAAGAGACGTTCCTTATCCATGCTTACATTATCCATTAGCCGAATAAAACGGCGAAGTGGATAAGCTTGAATATTTTGTTTTTTCAACTGACGAATGGCTTCTTTTTGCCGTGGTGATTCGATTTGATTACGCTCGAGCATTTCTAGCTCTTCTTCGTATACACGAAGCAGTTTTGCCTTTTCATCTCGCTGATTTCCCCAAGATTGTAGTGACAACTTAAGCGAAATAAGTTTAGCATTTAACTCATAGCTAGATATATAACGAGTAATCAGTTTAAGTGCCCCTTTACTTCGTTCTTCCCAAAGCTCAATGCTGGCTTCTATTTTGGATTGACTACGCATATTGTCATTCAGTTCTGCTTCTGTATGCTCTATCTTTGTATCCAACGCTTGTTCTTTCTCTTTTAAATGGATGACTTGCTTCTGGGCATGCATCCATTTTTCTTTCGTCTCTTGTTCTGGATAGGGCAATTTTCGATACGCTTCTGTCAGTTCGCTTAATTCATTTGAGCGTGCACTTACTTCTGCTTCTAGCTCTTTTGCGTCCTTTTCCTTATCGACTAGTTGTTGTTCCAGTTGTTGGTGCTGTTGCTCTTTAGCAGTATTTTGCTGTTGAAGCTGTTCTTTTTCTATGTTCTCTTTTTCGAACTGTACAGAGTTACTTTCTGCTTTTTCTGCTAGAACTTCTAGCTCCATTTCACGCGCTTCAATATAGGCTTCCATTTCTATCCGTTCATTGTCTGCATTCAATTGGAGTAAATGGGTCGTAAATGCGTACTGGTAGCCATTTTCATTTAGGCGTCTTTTATTTTCCTCGTAACGTTCTTTTTCACTGCGTGCTAAAGATAATTGAAATTCATATCCTTTTTGTTGAATAGTAGCTGTCGCTAAATTATCCTGTGCATCTTTGACGGACTCGAGACTTGTTTCCCAGTCCTTTTGAATTTTGTCAATTCCATGCATTTCACTAAATATGCGGAAACGTTCTTCCGGTGCCATCACTGCGAATTGATTTACTTCTTGTTGGTACCAGATCAAATAATAGAGATCTGGATGAATTTTGTATTTATATTGAAGCACTCGTCTATACGCCGTAAAGTTATTTTTTTGTGCATCTCCTGAGCGATAGGCTTGACGAAGTTCTAGATTTTCTAATTCATCGCCATCGCGAATTTCATAACGTAGTTTCAAGGGTTGCTTTGGGGTCTGCTCACAATATAAACTAAATTCTACATAGAGAGGCCCGTCAATTCTGGAAGGTCCATCATTTTTAAATAGAAAATGTATCGCGGCTCTCCAAGTTTGGTCTTCCGGTAGATTTTGAGACTTCAACCCTTCAATATCGACTTTACTCGAACGCAAGACAGCTCCCATACAAAATGAAATAGTCGATTTTCCTGCACCATTTGGACCAGTAATGAGGACATGATCATCTTCATTTTCTAAATTCATTTCTGTTGCTCCGTAATCTCGAACACCCGAAAACTGTAAACGCCAAGGAATCACAGCATTCCCTCCTGTTCATAAAGGTTGTACCGATTAAAAAACTTCATCACATCTTCTTTTGACAATTGGTTGGAATGACTAAATTCTACGGTTCTTCGTAAAAATGAATCTGAAAACATATGAACCCCAATTGCAGTTAAACGGTAAGCATCTTCTTTGTCAGATATTAGATGGCTTTCCATGGCTCCTATTTTCTTTAAGGAATCGAGCGCCAATTGTACACGTCGACCTCCCTTTAACATTTCATGAC
>NZ_VDGG01000080.1 GCF_006861775.1 Psychrobacillus soli
CCATTACGCAAGTAAGTAAGATCCCTCAAAGACGATGAGGTAGATAGGTTCGGGGTGGAAGCGTGGCGACACGTGCAGCTGACGAATACTAATCGATCGAGGACTTAACCAAATGTATTTATTTGTTTGAAAATGTCGTTTATCCAGTTTTGAAAGAATAAAAAAGATTTATTAAAATAACTATTGCAATTTTCTCTAGTTATGATATAATAATACTTGTCTTTCAAATTAATATGTCTAGTGATGAAGGCGAAGAGGTCACACCCGTTCCCATACCGAACACGGAAGTTAAGCTCTTCAGCGCCGATGGTAGTTGGGGGTTTCCCCCTGTGAGAGTAGGACGTCGCTGGACATAATAATATTCCGAAGTAGCTCAGTGGTAGAGCAATCGGCTGTTAACCGATTGGTCGTAGGTTCGAGTCCTACCTTCGGAGCCATTAATGGAGAGCTGTCCGAGTGGCCGAAGGAGCACGATTGGAAATCGTGTAGACGGGTAACCCTGTCTCAAGGGTTCAAATCCCTTGCTCTCCGCCAGATAACTTCTCTTATACATAATGGCCCCTTGGTCAAGCGGTTAAGACACCGCCCTTTCACGGCGGTAACACGGGTTCGAATCCCGTAGGGGTCACCATTATTTTATAAAAAGTACCAGCATTAAAACGGAGGATTAGCTCAGCTGGGAGAGCATCTGCCTTACAAGCAGAGGGTCGGCGGTTCGAGCCCGTCATCCTCCACCATTAATTTAAAAAGTAAGTATAATATTATCGCGGGGTGGAGCAGTTCGGTAGCTCGTCGGGCTCATAACCCGAAGGTCACAGGTTCAAATCCTGTCCCCGCAACCAAATGGTCCCGTGGTGTAGCGGTTAACATGCCTGCCTGTCACGCAGGAGATCGCCGGTTCGATCCCGGTCGGGACCGCCATTTAATTTATTTGTTTGAGATTTAGGATAAGCAAGCAGGTCGAGGAAGCAATCGAGTGAAAGAAGGAGCGTACCTGAGTACGTGACTGATAGAACGAGTGCAGCTGACGAAGAGATGAGAAGCTTAGCGTAAATCGAAATGGCTCAGTAGCTCAGTCGGTAGAGCAAAGGACTGAAAATCCTTGTGTCGGCGGTTCGATTCCGTCCTGAGCCACCATATTTATCTTTACGCCGGAGTAGCTCAACTGGTAGAGCAACTGACTTGTAATCAGTAGGTTGAGGGTTCAAGTCCTTTCTCCGGCACCACTTGGAGGGGTAGCGAAGTGGCTAAACGCGGCGGACTGTAAATCCGCTCCTTAGGGTTCGGCGGTTCGAATCCGTCCCCCTCCACCAGTTTTTAGGGGCATAGTTTAACGGTAGAATAGAGGTCTCCAAAACCTTTGATGTGGGTTCGATTCCTACTGCCCCTGCCAACTTTTAGTTAACTTGAATAATGGCGGTTGTGGCGAAGTGGTTAACGCACCGGATTGTGATTCCGGCATTCGTGGGTTCAATTCCCATCAGTCGCCCCATATTCCTTTAGAGTTAGCTCTTTTTTTATTTAATAATGGCGGTTGTGGCGAAGTGGTTAACGCACCGGATTGTGATTCCGGCATTCGTGGGTTCAATTCCCATCAGTCGCCCCATTGGGGTATAGCCAAGCGGTAAGGCAACGGATTTTGATTCCGTCATGCCCTGGTTCGAATCCAGGTTCCCCAGTTTATTTGCGGAAGTAGTTCAGTGGTAGAACACCACCTTGCCAAGGTGGGGGTCGCGAGTTCGAACCTCGTCTTCCGCTCCATTATTTTCTTAAGGCGGCATAGCCAAGTGGTAAGGCACAGGTCTGCAACACCTTTATCACCGGTTCAAATCCGGTTGCCGCCTCCAATTTTATAAAATAAATTTTGATACTTATATTTTGCCGGTGTGGCGGAATTGGCAGACGCGCGGGACTCAAAATCCCGTATCCTCTGGATGTGTCGGTTCGACCCCGACCACCGGTATCTCGCATTAATTTTAAGTTACGATAAGAATTTTTAAATAGCTCATAAACCTTGAAATAACGGGGTTTATGAGCTTTTTTCTATTTAAAAGCATTCGATACGAAACAATTAGATTTGAAATTATTTTACACATTTTTTACACAACCATCTGCTTGAAAGTATTAGTACTTAACTGTTCAGCCTCATGCTGCTAACATCTTGTAAATATATTGACCTAAAGTAACCACCTCTTATGAAAAATCAAATGGATGATATGATTACAATCGTCAATGAATCTATTAAAGCAGTAAAATAGTATGTGCAGGTTGGCATTTATGCCAACCTATTTTTAAATTATGGATTGTTTCCGAAATACCACTTTTTTTCGCGCCACACACTATTCAACTATATTTCAAAATTCTATTAACCATCTACATTTGATTGAAATATCGAAATACCTGCGAATGCCTTCAAATCCTTATACATTTCTTGATTTGGATAGATGTATTCTTTTTTTCCATCACCGACTAAAAGACGGCTAATTTTTCGACTTAGGGCAGTTTGATAAATTGTATCATTATCAATCAATCTCTCTAAGAAACATAACGTTTCACATGCTTTATTCATCCTTGAAACTAATGTCCTGTTTTTTGTATTCGAATAAGTAATGTTCTTGGAAGAATCAATAAACTGCTCGATCACATCGTTTTTTATAGACTCTTGTTCAAAGGTATTCCGGATAGATTGTAAAATAATTTCATCCATATTTTTAAATTCATTAGCTTTAAGTCCATGCAAAACAATTACGTAACGATTCTTATCGTTTACGAGTACAACTGTTTTTCTTCGATTAACAATTATCAGATTGGCATGCCATGACGTAAGAGGTTTTTCCACATTAACAGTTTCTGGATTCTTTTTTAATTGATATAACAACTTTTTCGTACATTGAATAATCATAAATTCAAATCCCCTTCTTACATAATTTTCTCCCTATACATTCAAAATCACTCTCAGAAATTCTGAATAATTTTTGGTCTATTTAATAATAAGAAGTTACTCTCCCGTTTTGCATTGTTAAGCGTAACCATTCACAAAGTACGTAATTATTTCTAAATCGTCTTCCGTTAACTCACGCTCGAAATGTGAGGACATCTCTGCAGCAACAGCATTTAGCTCCCCATGATGTTTCTGCGTTAATGAAGCACTTGTCTTCAATAATAAAGCAAAGCGATCAAATTCATCCTTTGTCAAAGGTGCTGGATGATGAGATAGGAAATAGATTTCGGCATTATAACTTTCGATTTTCTCCAAAAGCTTATACATCTTTTCAATGGTATAATGCCATTTTTCGGCGTACATATTTGCGTAGAGGCAGTCGCCAAGAAATAGCGCTTTTTCCTCCAGTATGTAGATGAGATTTGAATCAGAGGAATGATCTCCACCAACATGTTCAATAATACAAGTAACCCCACCGAGATTCAGTCTAATTCGCTTTTCAAAAATGATAGTGGGATTTTGTATGATAACCTCTCGATTGCTTCCAAGCTCTAATTTTATCGCGTCAGCACAAAACGGAATTTCTATCCCTGCTTTGACACGTTCATCTAACTCTTTATCTTCCCATGATAATTCCTGTAGTTGAGTTATTTTATCATTAGTTATGACATTAGCAATTGAAGGCATGTCCATTTCATACAAGCCAAATACATGATCCCAATGCCAATGTGTAAGAGCCAGTATATCTCCGACGATATGATAGGAAGTCAATTGCTCTTTAAATTGTTTTGCGTGATTAGAAGAATTCCCCGAATCGATCAACAGTGTCTGATTATCCCCTACAATAGCTGCTAATATCGGACGATCTGTTTTTTGATATGGAGGAAGGTAGAAGAGACGATTGGAAAGTTTTTGTAACGTTTGCATTTATCCATACTCCTTCAAGAATGTTTGTATTGTTCATTGTATCCTATTTACATTTCAACACAATAACATAACATTACTTTTACAAAAATGCCATTGTTCTAAAAAACATGAAAGCATACACTAAATGCAAGACTCTTTTACTGAAGGTGGATCAATGGAAGAGATAGAAGCTAAAGGTACAAAAAAAATAGCGAATTATTTATTGAATTATTCTACCCTACTTGGAATGCTTATAATTGGAGCTTTTATTATTTACGGGTATAAGAATGGACTATTTACTTCAACTGAAACATTTAGAGATTTTATTGTAAGCTTTGGTATTTGGGCACCAATCATATTTATTTTCATTCAAATTGTTCAGGTTATCATACCGATATTACCTGGTGCCATAAGCTGTGTTGTAGGAATAATCATCTTCGGACCGTGGATTGGCTTATTATATAATTATATCGGCATTTGTATAGGGTCTATAATTGTATTTTTGCTTGCCCAAAAATACGGTAAACCGTTTGTTAGAAGGATCGTAGGGAAAAAGTCTTTTGAAAAGTACATTGGTTGGGTAAGTAAAGGAAATACATTCGATAAAATCTTTGCATATGCCATTTTCTTCCCAATAGCTCCGGATGATTTACTTTGTTATATTGCAGGTTTAACAAAAATGAAGTTGCAAAAATTCATCGTCATTATTTTATTAGGAAAGCCACTGTCTATAACTATATATAGCCTTGGATTAACTGCTCTTTTACAATACCTAATTGGATTTATAAAATAACGACAAAGGAGCGAGGTTCGTTATGAAAGTATTATTGTATTCGGAGCATTTAAAGTTAGTGGAAAAAAGCGGTGTAGGTAGAGCGATAAGTCATCAGAAAAAAGCTTTAGAGGAAAATAACTTGGCTTATACGATCAATAAAAGAGATGATTTTGATATTGTTCATATTAATACAGTTTTTCCAAGTTCTTTATGGATGAGCAGAATAGCGAGGGCAAAAGGAAAGAAAGTTGTCTATCATGCGCACTCGACAGAAGAAGATTTTAAAAACTCATTCCGAGGCTCCAACTTTCTAGCACCATTTTTTAAAAGATGGCTGATGAAATGTTATAGTAGTGGCGATTTAATCATTACCCCGACCCCTTATTCTAAAAAGCTGTTAGAAGGATACGGTTTAACTAATCCTATTGTGAATATATCTAATGGGGTCGATTTACAATATTTTAAGAGAAATACTCGATATAGGAAGAGATTCAGAGAAAAGTATCAATTAGGTGAAAATGACAAGGTTATTATTTCAGTAGGACTTTATATAGAAAGAAAAGGAATATTAGACTTTGTAGAACTAGCTAAATTGATGCCTGAATATACGTTTATTTGGTTTGGTCATACAAATTTAAATGCGGTATCGGCTAAAGTAAAAGCAGCAGTAGAAACTACGTTACCAAATTTATTATTCCCTGGTTATGTTAGTCATGAAGAACTGCGGGATGCGTATAGCGGAAGTGATTTGTTTTTATTTCTTACGCATGAAGAAACAGAAGGAATTGTACTACTGGAAGCATTGGCTATGAAAATACCGGTATTGGTTCGTGATATTACAATTTACGAAGACTGGCTTACTAATAAGGAAAATGTATATAAAAGTAATAATACGGAACAATTTCAAGTGGCAATTAAAGGAATAGTAAATAATGAATTCACATCTTTAGTGGAGAAAGGCTATGATGTGGCGAAGGAAAGAGATATTAGATTAATAGGACAACAATTAGAAGAAGAATATAGGAAGTTAATCGCTGCTTCTGAATTAGAGTACATCATCGAGAAAGCAAAAAAACTTAACACAGGTGATACTTTTTAATTTAAATGGATGAATTCACAATTATTTATTAAGCAACTATTTATACTCTACATTTCTACAGTATGATTTGACGATCAGCTAAAAAAGAGGGTGCTTTGAAATGAAAATTGGACTTTTTACCGATACATATTATCCACAAATTAATGGAGTGGCGACTTCTGTACTAATTCTAAAAGAAAATCTAGAAAGGCTCGGACACCAAGTGTATGTATTTACAACAACCGATCCGAACGCAACTGAAAATGAGCGTAATGTATACAGAATGCCAAGCATTCCATTCGCAAGTGCAAGACGCTTAGGAATGTTCTATCATACTGGATTAGTAAAATTTATAAAAAGACTAAAACTAGATGTAATTCATACGCATACCGAATTTTCGCTAGGCGTTTTTGGAAGATCCATGGCAAGAAAGTTAAATATTCCTCTACTGCACACGTATCATACAATCTACGAGGACTACACGCATTACATAGTAAAATTTAAACTATTTGATTTTATTGCAAAGAATACAGCAAGGAAAATTAGTGCTAATTTTTGTAATTCTGTAGATAAAGTAATTGTTCCAACAGAAAAAGTGAAAGACTTACTGCATTCCTATAAAGTAAAGCAACATATGTCGATTATTCCTACAGGTGTTGAGCTTAGTAAGTTCTCTTCATTTACTAAATCATCCAAGGAAGTTAAAAACTTGCGTACTGAATTAAACATTAGCGAAAATGACAAAGTGCTGTTGTACATTGGAAGGATTTCAGAGGAAAAAAACATTGGGGAACTTCTAATATCGATGAAAGCCTTATTGAGTAGTGACAGTAATATGAAGTTTGTGCTAATAGGTGATGGTTTAGAGAGAAATAATTTAGAAGATCTGGCTATAAAATTAGGGATAAAAAACCAGACAATTTTCGCTGGGGAGAGACCATGGGATTCCATAGGGATGTACTACCAATTGGGGGACGTTTTCGTTAGTGCTTCGCAAAGTGAAACACAAGGACTTACTTACATCGAAGCACTGGCATCAGGACTACCAGTCGTAGCCAAATCAGACCAATGTTTAGACGGTGTTCTTCAAAATGGTGTAAATGGTTATACGTTTCAACAGGAGGATGATTTTTTACAATCAATCAATAAAATTTTAACTAATGAAACCAATAAAGAATTAATGTCCATTGGGGCTATCCAATCAGCAGAAAAGTTTTCCGCTACGCAATTTGCGCTGGCAGTTGAAGCCACTTATAATAATGTTCTAGTAGAATCAAAAAGTTATCATAATGTTTCCTAATGAATTCGTAATTTCAGCTAAACGAAGGTGGTACCACATCTATTCAGCACAAAGACGTCCTTATCGGAGCGGCTCTGTGCTTTTTAAATTCATTTCAGCGATATTTTTTTATCGATGTTGATCTACAAGAATTTGATTTCCATCAGGATCTTCAATTGTAAAATGTGCTGGTCCTTCAGTTGCTTCCTCTGCTTCAGTCAACATTTTTATTCCTTTTGCTTTAAACTGCTTTTGAATTTCTCGAATGTCCGTAAACGTATCAAGATTCTCCGCATTTTGATCCCATCCCGGATTAAAGGTCAGAATGTTCTTTTCAAACATTCCTTGGAATAACCCAATAACGCAATTATCATTTTTTAAAATTAGCCAATTTTGAGTGATGTCTCCACCTAAAACTTGAAAGCCAATGTTTTCATAAAATGATTTGGATACGTGAATATCTTTTACATTTAAACTTACAGAAAATGCACCTAAATTCATACTTTCTCCTCCTTTTATATCAATCAAATGTTCAGTTAATTTTAATTAAGTATAATTGAGGAGCTTGAAATATACAACATTCCTTAAATCGTCAGAAGCTTTTACTGAAAGGAATTGTATTAAACCCGCCTATTTGGTATATTATTAGTAATATCCAATCTTTGAAGTGACCGAGTAAATGAGAATTGTGAAACAGAAAATATAGCAGCTTGCTGAGAGCTATATCACCGCTTCTTGTTGAAACCTACCACGGAGATGTTATGCAAACATAACCGAGTCGTTTTCGTTATCAAACGTTTAGAGGGCTAAATAATGATTTTAGCTAAACTAAGGTGGTACCACGTCTATTCAGCACAGAGACGTCCTTTCATAAGGACAGCTTTGTGCTTTTTTAATTCAACTTAGCAGGTGAAGAGACCCTGCTAAGTTGAATCAAAGCCTCCGGCGGATGTCCGATTTTGAAAGGAGTTAATTGTGTTTGCACAATTCAAAATCTGGACGCAATAACGCCGAGGCGTAATTGATTTAAATAGGAGGATTTTATAATGACAAATCAACAGCAAAATGATTTTTCAAAATGGTATATCGACACAATTCAAAAGGCAGATTTAATGGATTACACACCAGTTCGTGGGTGTATAGCGTTTAAACCAGATGGCTTTGAAATTTGGGAACATATCCAAGATGAAATGAACAGACGTTTTAAAGAAACAGGACATCGCAATGCATACTTCCCAATGCTTATTCCTGAGTCTTTCTTCCAAAAAGAAAAGGACCATATTGAAGGATTCGCTCCTGAGCTTCCATGGGTAACAGAAGCTGCTGGTGAAAAACTTGAAGAGCGTTTAGCACTTCGCCCAACTTCTGAAACGATGATTGGTCATTTGTATTCAGATTGGATTAAAAGCTATCGTGATCTTCCAGTACTCATCAACCAATGGGCGAACGTATTCCGTTGGGAAAAGAAAACACTTCCGTTTATCCGTACTTCTGAATTTTTATGGCAAGAAGGGCATACTGCGCATGTAGACGAAGAAGAAGCGCGTCATGAAACAATGCAAATGCTTAACATCTATAAAGAGGTAGTAGAAGAGCTTTTAGCTATTCCAGTATACGATGGTCAAAAAACTCCTTCTGAGCGCTTTGCAGGGGCTGTAGATACTTATTCAATCGAAGCAATGATGAAGGACGGGAAAGCAGTTCAAGCTGGTACATCTCATTACTTAGGTACAAAATTCGCTGAAGCATTTGATATTAAATATTTGAACAAAGAAAACAAGCATCAACATGTGCATACAACCTCATGGGGAACTTCTACACGTTTAATTGGTTCTGTTATTATGGTGCATGGTGATGAGCAAGGGCTTGTATTACCACCACGTGTTGCACCGACGCAAGTTGTGTTAATACCAGTTGGTCCTTGGAAGAAAAATCCTGCAATTATGGAAAAACTAGATGAGCTTTATGCTGCACTAAAAGTAAAAGGTATTCGTGTTCGTTTAGATGATTCAGATCAATCTCCAGGCTATAAATTCAATGAGTGGGAGTTAAAAGGTGTTCCAGTTCGTGTTGAATTAGGGCCTCGTGATTTAGAAAACAATCAAGCATTATTAAAAGCACGTGACGAAGCAGATAAAGTATCTGTAGATATTCCTAATCTAATTGAGCGTATTGAGGAAGAGTTAACAACAATGCAAACGCGCTTACTTGAAAAAGCTCGTGCATTCCGTGATGAGAACTCACATACAAATGTGGATTCCCTAGAGCAGTTAAAACAACATCTTACTGATTCAACGGAAAAAGGAGAAATCCCAGGATGGATTCTTGCAGGATGGTGTGGAGACGATGCTTGTGAAGAGAATGTGAAGAATGAAACGAAATTTACAACACGTAATATTCCATTCAACCCACCAGCTGAAAAGTCTACTTGTATCAACTGTGGTAAGGATTCGAAACATACTGTATGGTTCGGTCGCGCTTACTAATTAAATAGGAAAAATAGTTAAAAAATCAACCATTACTTGTTTAATGGTTGATTTTTTATTGCTTAGAAAACTGAAATCCAGTAAATGGTTTTGAGCAACTAATTGGTCATTGAAAGCAACCAGTTCTATTCGGAAAGCAATCAAATCAAATCGGAGAGCAACCAAATTGCTAGT
>NZ_VDGG01000081.1 GCF_006861775.1 Psychrobacillus soli
GTGATGAGCCTTCACCGCCGCTTAGGCGTCGTAGGGATGGCTCATCACTTACCCGGTGGAAAGCGTACGACTGCAGTGAAAATCCTAGTGGTCACTAGTCGACGCACTACGACGCAGTAACCCTAAATAGTGGCATATCATCTACTTTATAATCTCCTAAGCGACAAAAAAGCCTTCCTCTTTTGTAAAAGAGGAAGACTTTTTTAGCTTTCCATTTGTTTTGCCAGGAAATTTGCAGCCGTTTCTATTGCTTTAAGCTCTGCTTCCCCGATAAAATGCACTTTCGATATTAAAAATACTGCACCAATTGGATCTCCAGATGCAATTATAGGCGCGATACAATAGGATTTAACTGTTTCAAAAATTCCCGGTACCCACTCTACAGAGTTTTCGTGTTTTTCCATCACAACGGTTCTCTTACCCACTATTTCCTCTACATCCGGACTTAGCCTACGATTTAAGTAATCTTTTTTTGATAACCCCGCTGCTGCAATCATTTCATCACGGTCACTTATTAGAACCGGGGTTCCTAACGTTTCATACAAAGTTTCCGCGTACTCTTTTGCAAAACTTCCAAGCTCGCTTATAGGTGAATACTTTTTTAATATTACTTCTCCATCTCTATCCGTAAAAATTTCCAACGGATCTCCTTCTCGGATGCGAAGTGTTCGACGTATTTCTTTTGGGATAACTACTCGACCTAAATCATCAATACGACGTACGATGCCAGTTGCTTTCATGTAATTTGCCTCACTTTCGACAGATTGGAAACTAAAGTTCATTTCTGCCATAGTATGCATCACATTTCCAAAAAATATGCAAAGTATGGTTTAGCTTACGCTATTTCTTTTTTTGCTTCTGGAAGAACTAACATCATTTCCTCTAAAACATCAAACGAGTTAAACTTACCTGTTTTCCGCTCATCTATAGTTATGACCAAATTACTATTGTCCATCGTAAATCCTACTGCACGACCGTATTTCATGGACTTTTCTACAAGTAATGCACCATTTATATTTTGTGTACCTTCTACGCTAAAGCGAATAGAAACAATTTTATTTACTTCTTTGATCGATTCTACCCCTGCAGATTTACCATAAATCTTCATACGCGCAATGCGAAGTAATTTCTCCGTTTCAAGCGGCAAATCACCAAAACGGTCTTGTAATTCATCTACAAGATCTAAATACTCCTCTTCCTTCTCCATTGCTTTCACACGTTTATACATTTGAATCTTTTGATATCCATCTGGAATATACTCGTCTGAAATATAAGCATCCGTTGATAACACAATCTCTAAATCCGGAATATCTTCTTTCTTAGTCCCTGTTCTTTTTTCTTCTATTGCATCTTCTAGCATTTGTGTATACAGGTCGAACCCAACCGAGTCAATAAATCCGTGTTGCTGAGAGCCTAGTAAGTTTCCTGCACCTCGAATAGATAGATCCCGCATGGCAATTTTAAAGCCGGAACCAAGCTCTGTAAATTCTTTAATCGCTTGTAATCTTTTTTCTGCCACATCCGTTAGTACTTTATCTCTTTGATGCATTAAATAGGCATACGCTACTCGGTTAGACCGCCCTACACGTCCACGTAATTGATAAAGCTGGGACAACCCCATTTTATCCGCATCATGAATAATGAGTGTATTGACATTTGGTATATCAATACCTGTTTCAATAATCGTAGTCGTTACTAAAACATCGTATTCGCCTTCTAAAAAACTAATAATAACAGACTCAAGCTCCGTTTCAGACATTTGCCCATGTGCAAACCCTACTCTTGCACTTGGTACAAGCATTTGAATTTCATCTACTTTTCGCGTAATATCTTCCACGCGATTATATAGATAAAATGCCTGTCCCCCCCTTGCAAGCTCTCTTTCAATTGCTTCTCGGACAAGTGCGCCATTAAACTCCATAACATATGTTTGTACAGGAAAACGGTTTTTAGGTGGTGTTTCGATAACTGATAAATCTCGTACCCCGATCATCGACATATGTAATGTACGTGGAATTGGTGTAGCTGTGAGCGTCATAACATCTACATTTGTTTTTAATTGTTTAATCTTTTCTTTATGCTTTACACCAAATCGTTGCTCTTCATCGACGACAAGAAGACCCAAATCATGGTACACAACGTCTTTTGATAAAATCCGATGCGTTCCAACTACTACGTCTACCATTCCCTTTTTTAGTCCATTTATCGTTTCTGTTTGTTGTTTTTTAGAACGGAAACGACTAAGTAGACCGACTTCAATTGGAAAGTCTTGAAAACGCTCTAGCATCGTTTCATAATGTTGTTGCGCAAGAATTGTTGTAGGACAGAGAAATGCAACTTGTTTTCCTTCCATTACTGCTTTAAATGCAGCACGAATAGCTACTTCCGTTTTTCCATACCCTACGTCTCCACATACTAACCGATCCATCGGACGGGCTTTCTCCATGTCCTGCTTCACTTCACTAATCGTACGAAGTTGGTCTTCCGTTTCTTCATAAGGGAAGGCTGCTTCAAATGATTGTTGCATCTCAGTATCTGGTTCAAACGCATATCCTACTTCTGCTTCTCGTTTCGCATATAATTTTATGAGCTCATCTGCAATATCTTGAACAGCTGCGGATACTTTTGTTTTTGTTTTCTTCCAGTCCGCCCCACCTAGTTTATGAAGCTTTGGATCCTTTTCCCCGGAAGCAACGTACTTTTGAATCAGATCTATTTGGTCGACCGGCACGAATAATTTATCCTCGCCGCGATATCGAATATGCAAATAGTCTTTATGAATCCCATTAACTAATAGCGTTTCTATTCCGATGTACTTCCCTATCCCGTGGTGTATATGGACAACATTGTCTCCAGGCTTTATTTCGGAATAGCTTTTAATTCTTTCTGCATTCGACACTTTTTGTGCTCTAGTTTTTTTCTTATGTTTTTGTTTAAACAATTCAGCATCTGTAATGACAGCAATTCGTTGAAGAGGCAACTCAAAACCTGCTTCTAAATCCCCTTCTACGACAAATATACCGGGCTTTTGTAAATCTGCCGTAGAGGCTCCTATCTTTGAAACAATTTCATAGTCTTCTAGAACAGTATGAATTTTTTGTACACGATCTTGTCCATCTGCTAAAATAACAACGCGAAACTTCCCTTGTGTAAACCGTTCTATTTCATTTTTCAATAAATGCATTTGTCCATGAAAATTTTGCATTGGCTTGCAAGCAATGCTCACATTTTTTTTAATCGTAATGCCTGAGAACGTACGTGAAAACAAAGAGGAATAGATTTTTTCATTCGGTAGCATTTGAATAATTTCTTTTAAATGGAAAGAGGGTTTTACGTCATGAACAGTCTTTCCTTCTTCTAACAATGACAAAAACCAATCATTTTCTTCTCTTTCTAACGTCTCTGCTACTTCTTGAATCCTTCCAAGCTCGTCAAATAAAACCATCCCATTTTGATTGAAATAGTTCCCTAAGAAACTATTATCTTCATCTAATAATGAAATGTATTTCATAAACTCTTTCGGTTGCTCGCCTTGTTTTAAAAGTTCGATATCATGTTGAATGTTTTGATAAAATTGATCTTTCATTTCCTGTATTTTAACTTTTTTTAAGCTTTCGGCTAATGACTGCTCTAATTTATGTGCAAGGAGCTTCTTTTTACTTTCAGTTAAGACATACTCGGTAGCTGGTAGTATTCGAACATCCTTCAGCTTTTCTAAAGAACGCTGATCTTCTGCAGAGAAAGTTCGAATAGAATCGACTTCTGTGTCGAATAACTCTATACGAATTGGATTCTCTAGATACAAAGGATAAATATCGACGATTCCACCTCTTAAAGCAAACTCTCCAGGTGCAGTAACCATTGGCTGCCTTACATACCCCATGTCCACTAAACTTTGGAGAAATGATTCTAGCACTATCTCTTCGCCTTCTGCAACTGAAATGATACTTTCTTTCCAGTCTTTTACGCTCAGCATATGCTTTTTAAAACCTGCAATCGGTACTATATATATTCCCTTTTTTTTCGTCAACATGTGATCCAATGCTTCAAGACGTTGCGCGCGAAGCTCTGGGCTCGCGATAGATATATCGGCAGCTATAAGCTCGTCTGCCGGATATAGTCGCACTAAATCCTCTCCAACCAGTTTTACTAAATCCTCCGTTAACTTTTGCGCATGTAGCAAATTTGGAGTAACGATTAAAATAGCTTTTTGACGAGCCTTATATAGCATTTCTATGAAGACAGCTCTTGCACTAGAAGTAAGTCCGGTTATTAGTTGTTGGTCATTACCATTCTCTAATTCTTTTACGAGTTTTTGTATATGCGTATCTTCGATTAATAGATTACTTAAAAGTTCCATTCAATCCTCCCCTATCCAACAAACGAAAGAACTTATTTGGATGACTACAAAACAGAAAAGGCTTTGTGCACGAAATCGTGCCAAAGCATCTTTACTGTATCCATTTTTTTAATGCATAGTAATTCGGAAACTTTTGTAGCGAGTTCTGACATTCTTCACATATGCACTGCACGGTATACTCGCCCTCTGCTCCATTTACTATGTATTCATGTTGTTCTTCCGGTGTTATTTCATGTTTAGTTAAAAACTGCTCATCTATACTATCAAATGGTAATTGACCAATTTCTGTTTCACAATGGCGGCATTTATAATGAATCGGCATAACCTTAAAACCTCCCTTTTAGGAAGTATAGGTCTTTTCGTTAAAATTTATGCACCATTGTATGAATTCATCACTTCTAAAAAGCTTTTCGTCAACCAATCTTCACATGCATCCGCGCTTTTTTTCACTGCTGCTCCGATTTCGGCGCTTTCATCGTCACTAAATTTAGATAGCACATAATCTGGAACCTTCATCCCGTTTGTAGGTCGATCGATCCCAATACGAATTCGATTAAATTCTTGTGTGCCAAGATGTTGAATGATAGATTTAATACCATTATGTCCTCCAGCACTTCCTTTTTGACGAAGACGAAGCTTTCCTACTTGTAAATCTAAATCATCATAAATAACTAACAGGTCCTCATCATCTACTTCAAAATAATCCATCATCGGTACAATACATTCACCCGATAAGTTCATATATGTTAACGGTTTCAAGAGCATCACTTTTTCTGTGCCAACATGGGAAATACCGTACATTCCATTAAACTTTGATTGTGTCAGTGGTATGTTTAAGCGGTTTGCAAGCTCGTCTATTACATGAAATCCAATATTATGTCTTGTTGCTTCATATTGCTTACCTGGATTTCCTAGACCAACAATAATTTTCATTCATTTCCAATCCTTTAATACGTATTTCCTTTATTTTATCATAAACAGAACAAAAGAGATTGCCTTAAGGCAATCTCTTTCATATTATTCTTCTGTTTTTGGTTCTTCTGAATCCGCTTCGGTTTCAGTATCTTCACTTTCTACTTCTGTTCGAGGAGCCGATACAGTAACTAATGTGTAATCATCATCATTCGTAATAGTGTAGTCTATTTTGCCTCGCACATCTGCAACGGTCAATGTATCGCCAATCGCCATTTCTGAAACATCCACTTCAATTGCTTCAGGAATTTCCGATGGTTTTACGGTAATTGTCACTTCTCTGTTTGGTTGTTGCAATACTCCACCTTCAGAAGCTCCCACTGAATTACCTACAACATGTACTACAACATTTACTTCTAATTCTTCTTGCATGTTAATCGCTAAAAAGTCTGCATGAATCATTTGACCCTTGAGAATGTTCATTTGATAGTCACTCAACACGACATTAACTGTTTTTCCGTCAACTTCTAGTTTCATGACACCATTACGACCTACTTCACGAAGAGTTTTTGCTAAGTTTTTCTCTTCTACCGTAATTGCTTGTGATTCCATTTGAAAACCATAAACAACTGCCGGAATATATCCACTATTTCTTAACTTCGTATTCTCTTTTTGTTCCCTTGCCCGTGCTTTAACTACTGTACTCATCTATTTCTCATCCTCCCGATAGGTTCTATAACTATGTATACCCACCACCGGAAGTTTTCAAACATTATTAACATTTCATATATGTTCGTTAACCTATATTATCAAAAAAAGTGTGTAGGGATGTGACGAAGTCGCATCCCTACACACTTAAGTTACGGTAATGATATAGTGATCATTTCTTCCAAAACAACCCGAGGATATCCACGTGTAAAGATTAATCAAACAATGTACTAACTGATTTTTCTTCAAATACACGTACAATTGCGTCACCTAATAATTTTGCTACAGATAACTCTTTAATTTTCGGTGATGTTTTTTCTTCAGATAATTGAATTGAATTTGTAATAACCAATTCTTTAATCACAGAGTTATCGATACGCTCAATTGCTGGACCTGATAATACTGCATGCGTACAGCAAGCGTACACTTCTTTTGCACCACTTTCCATTAATGCTTGTGCTGCAATTGTAATAGTACCTGCAGTATCAATAATATCATCGATTAAAATAGCTGTCTTACCTTCTACATTACCTACAATATTCATTACTTCTGCAACATTTGGACGTGGACGACGCTTATCGATAATAGCAATCGGTGCTTTTAAACGATCTGCCATTTTACGAGCCCGTGTTACTCCCCCATGATCAGGTGAGACGATAACCAATTCGGATGGATTAAAGTCTTTCCCTAAGAAGTAATCAGATAAAATTGGAGCTGCAACTAAATGGTCAATTGGAATATTAAAGAATCCTTGAATTTGAGGAGCATGTAGATCCAATACGATTGCACGAGTTGCACCTGCTGTTGTTAAAAGATCTGCTACAAGTTTAGCTGTAATCGGTTCGCGAGCACGCGCTTTTCTATCTTGGCGAGCATAACCATAGTAAGGTATCACAACACTTATAGTACGAGCAGACGCACGTTTTAACGCATCTAGCATGATAAGTAATTCCATAATATGTTCATTCACAGGACCAGAAGTTGATTGGACGATAAAGACGTCACATCCGCGGATACTTTCTTCAATATTGATTTGAACTTCGCCATCGCTAAATCTAGTTACTGTGGACTTCCCAAGTGGAACTCCTACTTCATTTGCGATTTCTTCTGCTAATTCTTTATTCGAATTTAACGTGAATATTTTCAACTTTGAGTTTGCATATTGTTCTGCCATGATAATCCTCCTGGATAGTGGGTTATTTTAGTTTATTTTTTACATAGTCTTCTTTATTTTCTTGTCGTGCACGTCCAATTGCTAAAGCTTCTCCGGGTACATCTTTTGTAATAGTTGAGCCTGCAGCAACGTACGCATTATTACCAATCGTAACTGGCGCTATTAAATTGGAGTTACAACCAACAAAAGCGTCGTCTTCGATTGTTGTTACAAATTTATTTTTTCCATCATAATTTACTGTAATTGTTCCACATCCAATATTAACATTTGAACCTATTGATGCGTCGCCCATATAACTTAAGTGAGAAATTTTACTTCCATTTCCTACTGTTGATTTTTTCACCTCGACGAAATTACCAATTTTCACATCATTTCCAACCTCGGTTTGTGGTCGAATATGTGCAAATGGACCAATTGCTGTATGATCACCGACTTCACTTGATAATATAACGGAAGAATGGATAGTCGTTCCATTACCAATGACACTACCTACGATATGACTATTTGGACCAATCGTACAGTTTGCTCCTATAGCAGTTTTTCCTTCGATTATGACTCCTGGTTGGATAATCGTATCTGCACCAATGACAGCATCGCTGCTAATGTATGTACTTTGGGGATCAATAATTGTTACGCCTTCACGCATATGATGATAAGCAATACGAGATCGCATAATCTGTTCTGCTTGTGAAAGAGCAATTCGATCATTTACTCCAAGAATTTCATCAAAGTCTTTTGCTGCAAATGCAGAAATGACCTCACCTTCATTTTGTAAAATCCCGATTACATCTGGTAAATAATATTCACCTTGTGCATTTTCATTTTTCACTAATTTCAATGATTGGAATAATGCTTCGTTATCGAAGCAGTAAGTACCTGAGTTAATCTCATTTACAAGCTGTTCTTCTCGAGTTGCATCTTTTTGTTCTACAATACTTTTTACATTTCCACTCTCTGTACGAATAATTCTCCCGTATCCAGTTGGATCATTTGCAATTGCAGTTAATATCGTCGCTTTTGCACCAGTTTGCTTATGGTGATTTAACAGATCATTTATCGTTTCTGCAGTTATAAGTGGAGTATCCCCACAAATAACAATAGTTGTTCCAGAAAGATTTGCAAGAGTTGTTTCTGCTTGTAAAACTGCATGCGCTGTTCCTAACTGCTCCGCTTGAAGTACATAATCACTTCTATTTCCCAATTCACTTTTAACAACTTCTGCACCATGGCCAATGACTGTTACAATTTTTTCCACGCCAAGCTTTTCCATGTTATCGATAACATGTTCAACCATAGGCTTTCCACAGACAGGATGCAATACTTTATATAAACTTGATTTCATACGAGTTCCTTTACCAGCTGCTAGTACAACCGCAAAAGTATTTGTCATTTTCCGATTTCCCTCCAGTGGGCTAATTTCCTCTTTTGACTATAGCGGAAATGGAGCGATTTTTCAAGGAAATATCTCTTGACAAATACATGACAAAACAAGTATTATAAGTAATTTTCATGCACAAAAAAAACCATCTCTGGATTAGAAATGGTTTTGTTGCGCATTTTTACTTTTAGCAAACTATAAAATTTATGACTCGTGGATAACTATCTACGAGCGTTTCTCCATCCAGACTTCAGCGCCTAGCTCCTGCACATACCTACTTGAAAAGGTGCATACCACGAACAGGCATAGGCGCTTGCGCTTTTGTTCATTATTATATGCTTGCCTCGGTCAATTTTTCTTCTTCGGCATCGCTACTTAAATGATACGCATATAATACTGCTTCTTGAATTTTGTTTCTAGTTCCAGGATTTATTGGGTGGGCAATATCCCTAAATTCACCTTCTGGAGTTCTTTTACTAGGCATCGCAACAAATAGCCCAGTATTCCCATCTATTACTCGAATATCATGCACAACAAATTCGTTGTCCAGTGTAATGGAAGCGATAGCCCGCATACGACCATCTGTTAGTACTTTGCGTAACCTCACGTCAGTTACTTCCATTTAATCACCACCCTTTTTCATAGTTGCATCACTCTCTCAATTACTATTCCACAAGAATTTCATTTTTCCTTCTTTTCTATAAGAATATTTTTAATATTATAAAATAAAAAACTCATTTAATAAAGATATTTTTTTAATATAGGGATAATACGTCATAAGGAAGTTACCGCTGGGATTTTCACTGCAGGGCGGACGCCTTCCGTGGGGTGAACGATGAGCCTTCACCGCCGCGCCTGCGCGCGTACGTTGTGAAGTCTCATTATGCTCACTTGATCGCACTGGAGTCGCCGCCTGCAGCGAAAATCAATGGTAAAGACTAACTTATCAGAATCTAACATTAAAAATAAATG
>NZ_VDGG01000082.1 GCF_006861775.1 Psychrobacillus soli
CTTTCAATGACCAATTAGTTGCTCTTCACCATTTACTGGATATATAAGTTTGATAAACTGTATAAAATTTTGTTTCTAGTGAGTCTGCACTGATAAATAAGTAATTTTCTATTTTTATAATATAAACTATCAATTATTTTTGATAATATGTATCCAGCTACATACTTTCTTGCTATAATATTTGAAAGATTATAATAGAGAAAGAAGGTAGACATATGACTGAACAGTTCTACACGATGAAAGAAGCAATGATCTATAGTCAGCGTATTGCACAGCTATCAAAAGCATTATGGAAAGCTGTAGAAAAAGATTGGCAAATGTGGATAAAACCTTATGAGTTGAATATTAATGAACATCATATTTTATGGATTTCTTATCATTTAGAAGGTGCTACAGTATCAGAAGTAGCTAAATTCGGAGTTATGCATGTTTCGACTGCTTTTAATTTTTCTAAAAAGTTAGAAGAGCGCGGTTTACTAGCCTTTTCAAAAAGAGACGCGGACAAACGTAACACATACGTAGAAATTACTCCAAAAGGTAAAACATTACTTGACGAAATGTATGAAAATTATCATGATACACCTCACTCCGTTATCGAAGGTTCACGTTCGATGAAAGAATTGTACGGTAAATTTCCAGAATTTTTAGATGTAATGGCTGTTATACGAAATATTTATGGTGATGACTTCATGGAAATATTTGAACGATCGATTAAAAATATTGATGAATCCTTCACTAAAAATGAATAATTTTTTGCGAGTGTAAGCGCTCTATAATTTTTAACAATTTATGTATTGCATTTTAAATATAAAAGTCGTATTGTATGTATCTGAAGGTCAATCTCTTCTATAGGAGTTGCATACAATTTGCATTGTTGGAAAACAATTAATGTAAAAAAACAATATGGCTTAGAAAGGTTATTTCTATTATCCTCTCTATTAGTTATAATCGTTTTTTCTTTCGCATACGTTTTGTTAGGAATTATTAATCACACAAATAAATCCGATGATTATTTTCTAGTATTTACACTAGCATTTTTAAGCGTTTATCCGCTTCACAAGTTATTACACTTCATTCCACTTTATAAGTTTCGAAATAACGTGAAAATCATAAATAAAAAACAATTTGGGTTTTTACCTACTGTTACGATAAGAGTAGTAGAACCAATTAATAAAAACAGATTCATTTTTTCTTTATTAGCACCTTTTATTTTTATTAATGCTGTTTTAATTATCGGAGCATTACTTGTTCCTGTTTTTTCACATTATTTCACTATGTTATTTGCGTACCATTGCGGTATTTGTTTAATCGATTTAATATATGTGAAACATTTAAGTAAGTCTCCAAAAAGTGCATATATTGAAGAAACGGAAGCTGGATTTGAAATTCTAATCACGCCGACACATTATTAACAAGAAGTAACACTTGTAAAATTCGCATCTTCTTTGATATGCTTACTAGTATATGAAGGGAGTCTGGACATGATCATATTTACGTTAGTTCTATTCTCAGCATTTTATTTGCTACAAATAAACCGAATGACATACGCCTTAGTTATGTCAAAAGAAATTCCAGAAGAAAAACACCCGAAGATTTTTCGTACCATTAACATACTTATTACGATTCTTCTTGTTTCCTTCTATGTAGAACTATTTTACGCAGTTTAAGAGAAAAAAATGGACCCAAATCATCAGAATGATTTAGGGTCATTTCTTTTTTGTCTGATTTTCATAATACTAAAATGAATAGAGAACTAAGATCGATTTTACACGATCTTAGTTCACGTCTTCATTAGTAAAGGAACGCTGCCCCTACAATGATCAAAAGAATGAATAAAACAACAATCAATGCAAAGCTAGAACCATAACCACCGTTATATTGTCCGCCCATTTAAAACACCTCCTTTTCCATGTATCCTATGCGTTTTTTTGAACAATCGGTAGGCAAATGAACGGGAACCATTTTTGTTTTTATTTCGTTTATGTTATAGTAACAACTGCAGCAACAAGAAGTTAGGAGAGAATTTCATGAAAAAAACAGTATTAACATTAACACTTGCAGCATCCGTTTTTGCATTAGGTGCTTGTAGTAATGATTCTGCAACTAACAGCGAAGTAATCGCTACTTCTAAAGTTGGAGATATCACGCAAAATGACTTATATGAAGAAATGAAAACATCGATCGGGGATCAAGCATTTCAACTTCTGATGATTGAAAAAGTACTATCATCGAAGTATAAAGTGACAGAAGAGGAAGTAAACAAGCAATTAGAAGCCGACAAAGAGCAATATGGTGATAATTTCGAAGCTATCATCGGACAGCAAGGCTATACAGAAGCTTCTTACAAAAAGTACTTAGAACTAAATTTAATGCAAGAAAAAGCATTGATTGAAGACGTGGATGTAACAGAAGATGAAATTAAAGCAGAATACGAAAATATTAAAAACGAAATCCAAGCTCGTCATATAGTAGTAGAGGACGAAGAGACTGCTAAAAAAGTAAAAGCGGAACTTGAATCTGGGAAAGATTTTGCGGAAGTTGCAAAAGAATATTCCATTGAACAAGCAGCTCAAACAACTGGCGGCGATTTAGGTTGGTTTAACAAAGCAACGAATATGGATGAAAAGTTTTTAGAAGGTGCATTCGCATTGGAGAAAAACGTTCTAAGCGATCCAATCTTATCTAGCTTTGGTTACCACATCATTGAAGTGACCGATAAGCGTGAGATTAAAGAGTCATACGAAGATAAAAAAGCAGAACTTGAAAAACAATTAAAGCTTGAGAAAGCAGATACTTCAGCGCTATTGTCGAAAGTAGCGAAAATGATGAAAGATGCAGATATCAAGATCAAGGATGAAGATTTAAAAACAGCGTTAGACGAGTTTTTAGCTGCAGCTGAGACTCCAGCACCAACTGACGCAGATACAACTACAGAAGATGCAGATGCATCAACGGAAGAAAGCAAATAATTATTTATATAAAAAGCGTAAAGGACGAGTGCCTTTACGCTTTTTTGTTATTCAAATGTTGGTTTGTAGAAGGAACGATTTTCAAGTGGGAATAATCGCTCTGTGAATTCTCCCGGATTTGTTTTGTCCAATGCACGATTGAGCATATTCATTTTTGCATCGATATTATCAATATAGTGCAAGATTTCCGCTTCACGAACCATTGGGCGTTTCGGACTTCCCCACTCTTCTTTACCGTGATGGGAAAGTACCATATGTTGCAGGAGCATTACTTCTTCTCCTTCTATTTGTAGTTCATCTGCTGCTTTTGAAATTTCATTGACCATAATGGTAATATGCCCAAGTAAATTTCCTTCCGTTGTATACGTTGTTGCAACCGGACCCGACAGTTCAATGACCTTGCCAATATCATGCAAAATAATTCCTGCATATAAAAGGTCTTTATTAAGTGTTGGATATAAGTCACATAATGATTTTGCAAGTTTTAACATCGATACGACATGGTCGATTAATCCAGATGCATAATCATGGTGATTTTTCGTTGCTGCTGGGTATGTCATGAAAGCAGGTTGATGTTTTTTTAATAAGTGACGAGTAATTCGTTGAATCAATGGATTTTTCATCTCGAAGAAAAACTGCATTAGTTCTTCCATTAGTTCTTCTTTTGGTTTATCAGCTGATGGAACAAGGTCATTGATCGTTACTTGTTCATCCGTTTTTGCTGGTCGAATACTTTTTACGCGAAGCTGGAACTTCCCTCGATAATCTTGAATTTCCCCTCCGACACGAACGATTTGGCTCGCTGCATATAGTTTTTCATGCTCCTCATTTGTATCCCACAGTTTTGCTTCGATATCGCCGCTTTTATCTTGTAAAACTAGTGACATAAATGGTTTGCCAACAGTCGTTACTCCTTTTGTTGATTGTTTGATTAGTAAGAAATGATCTACTGGATCCCCTACTCGTAGTTGTGTAATACCTTTCATTTCACATTCCCTCCACTTCCGGCTAAAATGTCCGCTACTTGGACGATATGTGCTTCTTTCCAGACATATCGCATATTTTCATGACATGTAAAGTACAGTAGTTGATGATTTTTTTGTAGCTCTGTCATTAATTGTACCATGTGTTGAAGCCTGAAACGATCGAAATGTACAAAAGGGTCGTCCATAATAATAGGAAAAGATGCTTTTTCTTTTAATGAAACAGCAAGTGCAATTCGTAGCGAAATATACGCTTGCTCTTTTGTCGCTTGACTAAGCTCTGCTATTTTAAAACGTTGCCCATTTGCCTTCACTGCTTCAAAGCTACCCTCTGGCGCTAATAGTAATTCATCATATGAATAGCCTGTGAGCGTCTGAAAGTAATGCTGTGCACGTTGTAATACTTCTGGAAGACGTTCTTCCTTTAACTGCGTCATTGTCTTTCTAATCGCTTCTACAACAGCTTTATAAGCAGCCCACTTTTTTACTAGCTCGTGAAGTTCTGTCTTTTTCTGTTCCAGTTGTTGTAATTTTTCACTTTGTTCATCGTTTTCGATTAACTTTTTTGTTTTATATAAGAGGGACGCTTTTTCTTGTAGTAATTCGTTCCGTTCTTGTTGAAGGCTTTGCAGTTTTTCTTTACATTCATATTCAAAGCTTTCTTCATAATCATGTAGACTTACAGGGTGATTCCCTAGCTGCATTTGAATTCGCTCGATTTCTTTTTCTAGTGTGAGTTTTTCTTCATACAAATGATACGCCGTGTAATAATCTTCTTCTGTTTCTACTTTTGCTTCTTTAAACAGTTCGGCTATTTTTTCTACATATGCAGTAAGCAGTAGTCTCGTTTCATGTATCTTCGTTTCGAATTGCGCAATTTTTTTAGCTGAAAACTGTTGGTCTTCTGCTTTTTTCTTTTCAGTTAAATAATATTCACGTAACTGGTGGAAAAGCATATCTTCTATTAAGTGGATAGTTGCTGCTTCCTGTGCTTGTCCAAATAGTTGTTGAAGTCTAGTTCTCACTTCGTATAATTTCGTTTCCATTTGATCTAATTCCAGTTGTTGTTCTTGAATGATTCGAAGTCTATTAAAAACTTTAGGCAATAAGCTAGATGAGAGCTTTTCACTAATATGATATGTTTTTAAAAATGCATGAACTAAATGTTCGATTTCTTCTCTCTCTTGTACGAGTTTATTAATCGTATATCCCAATTGGTCTATTTGCTCTTTTAACGTTTGCTGCTCCCTCACTAACAAGCTTTCATACTTTTGCATATCATCTGCTTGTTGCATCGTTTCCAGCATAAACATGAACCCAATATATACGATTGCACTAAAAATTACAGTTATAAGAGCAATGATCCAATTCGCTTGAAAGAAGCTAAGAGTTAAACCAATTATAATAATAACTCCTATAAACAGAAGGGCTATTCCTTTTGCATTTTTGTTCTGGGAAGATGATCTGCTCGTTCGTTTCGATTCGTTGACTCGAGTTTGGTGCTTATCGAAATCTTCTTGTTTCATTTGCAATAAACGTTGTTCTTGTTGCAACTGGCTTTCTAGTTCTCTTTGTTTTTGAAGTAAAGAAACGAGCTGATCCTCTTGTTGTATTGACACATCTGCTTCCATAATAGACTTTAAACTTTTTTCCCAATTCACTCCTACCAATGATAGTTGTTGCATTTGACTTTGCAATGTTTTGCTTTGTTCCTCTTCTATTTGTATTCGCTGAGCTCTGAGCTCATGCCACTGTGTTTCATAACTCAAATAGGATTGTAGTGCTTCTAATTCTTTTGAGGTCAGGACTTGGTGGTTATTTGTTGTAGTTGCAAGCTCTTCTTTTAATTGTTCAAGCGTAATTTTCACACTAACTTCTTTATCTTTGATTGACTCATAGCGACGAATCCCATCAACTGGGAAGGTTATATGCTTGACGTTTTCTAGAGCTTGTTCAAGCTCTATTTCTTTTTCCTTAATGGGCTTTAGTTGCTTCCAGCGTAAATAGTGTTGTAATTGATCGGAAGTATTTTTCTCCTGCTCCATCATTTTCGCTATTAACAGTTCCAGTTCATGTAATCGGTTAATGGAAGGTTCATATTTTTGTACTTCTTCCATTTGTTGTTTCCATTCTAACTCCAATTCTCGTAGCTCTTCTAATTTTTGATTGATCAATGGCTTTTTACCAGTTGGTTTAAAGAGTTCTCCCATCTCTTTTACAAATTGAGTTTCCACATTAGTTAGCATGTCCATGCCTGTCGTTCCTGAAGTGAGAAGTGTTCTTGTTAGCTCTTCTTCTGTCATTTTTTCAAAACCTTGCAATTGAATTAATGAAAAAGAAAAAATTGCATCGAAATCTGTACGACTATATGAATGAAGTAAATTGGAAAGTTCCTTCTCTCCACCTCGTGCACCATCTTCAAAGTATAGCGTGACATCCCCACTTGCTTTGCCTTTTACACGTTCTACTATGATACGAGCTCCATACTCATCTATTAGATGGATTTTTCCGCCGTACATGGCCCCACTTTTCGGTTCATATCTTAATAGTTGCGCATTTTTTTGTGGAAATCCAAAAAGAATATGCAGGATGAATTGCTGGATTGTAGACTTTCCAGCTTCATTTTCCCCATAAAAGACATTAATGCCATCTTTTAAATCGATTTCTACACTCTCATGCTTTCCAAAACCGTAAATATGGAGTTTTTCTATTTTCACTGATTACTCACCCCTTGTCACCACTTTTGAAAGGATCTCTTTTGCTTCCTGCATCGTTTCATCCATAAACTGTTCATCTATAGCAGGCAGGTATCTGCTACCTTTCGGATGTCGATATAGATCTTTTAATACATGTTTCCATTCGGCAGTCTCCCATTCTTCCATCATTTCTAGTAACATATTCGATTCTTTTCGTTCCATATTAGGAAGATTTACATGTAATTCTTTTACGATTATAAACGTATGATCCATCTCTAAGCTTTCTTGAATCAGGGATAGCCATTCTTCTTTAGATGATGCTTGGATAAGCTCACTTGTCTCTTCCGAAATATCGGTCAAAGTGAGTTCGACGATGGCGTTTCCATTTGCTTCCCTGTAGGAGTTTAGAGATTGCTCCATAAGGTTTATTAATTCATTTGCATGAACAATTCCCTCACAAGAAACTTCTACCTCATCATATATAAATGCAGAGGAAGGGACAAACTGAAGCGTTGCGTTATTTTCCGTTAATGTAACATCATAAAATCCTTTTAAGCCCTGTTCGTTACGATGACGACTTTGCGTATTACCTGGATAAACTATTGGGGGATCATTATGCAAAGTTTGCCGCTTATGTATATGACCAAGCGCCCAATAATTATAGCCTTTTGCTATTAAATCATTTTTGCGAAAAGGGGCATATACATCATGCTCCATATTTCCTTCCACACTTCCATGCAGCATCCCAATATGAATATGTTGTCCATTTGCTACTGGGTAATGGCTATGCATTCCTTCCAGAACATGGCGCTCTTTATAGCTAAATCCCGATATATGGACTTTTTCGCCTTTAATATTTAATGTTTTTGTCTCCACTTTTTCTCCAAATACTTGCACATTGTCTGGAAGCAGGAACCTTACCCACTTTCCACTTAAATGATCATGGTTTCCATAACAAATAAAAACAGGAATTCCTTTTGCCTGTAGTGCTTCCATTCCTTTTTGAAATAGAGCTTGAGCACGTAAGCTTCTATTTTCCCCATCATAAATATCCCCAACTATTAACACGAAATCAGGCTTATTTTCCACTGCATATTCTATAATGTTTGTAAAAGCGTGAAATGTGCTCTCACGTATTTCCTTCCACTTGCTTTGCGGAATGGAGGAAATCCCTTTAAATGGGCTGTCCAAATGCAAATCGGCAATATGTAGAAATCGAATTTCTGTCAATGCTTCCACCTCACTTTAAAAACGAATATTTGTTCTTATTTTATCATAAAGAAAAGACTGCATACAAATGAATATATACAATCTTTCTATCCTTTGCTAGTTAGGATTATATTCTTTTTTAATTTGCTGAAGGGCTGCCATTAATCCAGTGAATCCTGCTAAAAATGCTGGGAAAATACTAAAGAGTAAAATTTCCAATTTCCTGTTATTAATGAAATACACAGGAAAAACAATGGAATTCCAATCAATGCAACTAAGGAAATACTTAGCGCTAGTTTCGTATTGCTTTTCATATTCATAACTCCTCCATTTGTTAAAATACCAGTTATCTAGTTAGATCTATTGGCAATGAATGATCCAATTCCATATGAGAGCATATGAATAACCCAAACCGCAGTCATTAAGAAAAAAGCTAACCCTGGTCCCTCCATAAAAATAATAATCATCCACACGATTAATATAGTTATCGTAGTAACAGTCCAAGATAAAGAACGGGCTTTTTCGTGGATTCTTATATAACGCTCATCAAACCATCTTTTTTGCTTTCCAATTCTTCTCATGATTAAAAATACAATTGCCAAGATCGTAATCGCAAGCGGTAAACCTAACAAAAAGGATACTAAATCAAAATCCTCATACATTCCTATTCCTCCTCATATATAAATATTTCTTCTATCGTACATTGGAACAATTTTGAAAGCTTAAAAGCAAGTGTAATGGAGGGATTGTATCGCCCCTTTTCTAACGAACTAATCGTTTGCCTAGAAACATCCAACTTGGCCGACAATTCATCTTGCGTCATGCCAAGTGCCATCCGCTTTTCTCTCACTAAATTTTCCATCATAATTCCTACTTTCTTTGTAAAGCTAACTTTACGTAAAGTATACTTTACCATTCCTTTTATTGTCAAGCTTACTTTACATTTAATTTTAGAATTTTTAATGTATAATATAGTAAAGACAAATAAAGGGGTGTGTTTTCATGAAAACGTATAAATTTACTGCATTTGAACCAACAGGAAAGCTTATTGTGGAAGAAACATGGACTTTCGAAAATGACGAGGAAGCGAAGCAAAAAGGGGAAGCAGCAATCGAAGAAAAAGGGTTGCTAGAGACGACGCATCGTTTAGTAAATAGTGCTGGGAAGCTTGTATTATTTCATGTGTGAGCTTGCGAGGGAACTAAAACCGTTGTGGTTTTAGTCCTTTTTTTGTGTGTTTTTCTGGGGAATTGTTTTAGTTGTAATAATTTGTTGCGTTAGTTGTAAAAGGACACTTTTTCCATAGTAAAAGCGCAACCGCCTTTCTCTAAAAGATATGGCAATTGAGAACGAGGAATGAAATGTCGCACATAATAGGAATACTGTGACGTAAGGAAGTGACCGCTAGGATTTTCGCTGCAGAGCGGACGCTTTCCGTGGGGTGAGCGATGAGCCTTCACCGCAGCGAAAATCCATGGGAATTGCTTACTTATTCAGTGGCAACTCGCAAAAAACAAAATTTCTGCAGTATTCCGTCTTGGTGAATCCAATAAATGGCTTAGGGCAACCAATTAATCATTGAAAGCAACCAGTTCTAGTCTGAAAGCAATTA
>NZ_VDGG01000083.1 GCF_006861775.1 Psychrobacillus soli
GAACTGGTTGCTTTCAATGATCAACTGGTTGCCCTAAGCCATTTATTGGATTCAGCCAGACAAAATACTGCAAAAAGTTTGTTTTTTGCAAGTTGCCACTGAATAAGAAAGCAATTTCCCATGGAATTTCGCTGCTGGGAGGCGACTCCAGTGGGATCAAGTGAGCAAAATGAGACTTCACAACGGACGCGCGCAGGCGCGGCGGTGAAGGCTCATGGCTCACCCCACGGAAAGCGTCCGCCCAGCAGTGGAAATCATAGCGGTCACTAGTTGACGCACTACCACGCAGTATCCCTAAACTATGAAGACTATCCTTTATATAAGAGCTAGTTTTTTTATTTTTGAAACCAAATGGGTGCTCACTCCGTAAAAGAAGTATACATATAGAAAGGGGAAATACGATGAGTACAAAGAGATTAATATCCATCATTGTTGCTTCAATCCTAGGAATTATTTTATTATCTGCAGTATTTACTTCTTGGTACACAGTAGATGAATCAGAACAGGCAATTGTTATTACGTTTGGGGAAGCAGGCGACCCTATTATAGAATCAGGTCTAAAATTTAAAATGCCGTGGCCAATTCAAAAAGTAGAAAAACTTTCAAAAGAAACGTTTAGTCTTCAATTTGGCTATAAGCAAGCACCTGATGGGGAGGTTACCGATACTTTTGATAAAGATACAAAAATGATCACTGGTGACGATAATATTGTCTTAACGGATTTGGTCGTACAGTGGAAGATTACTGACCCAAGAGCTTACCTATTTAACTCCGAAAGTCCTCAAGAATTATTGCATGATGCAACATCTGCCTCTATTCGCTCGATTATTGGGAACTCTAAAATTGATGATGCATTAACATCCGGAAAAGCGCAAATAGAAGCAGACACCGTTGAACTATTAGGCTCGTTAATAGACAAATATGATATTGGAATAACTGTACTTACAGTAAAACTACAAGACGTAGAGCTACCAAACGCGGAAGTACGATCTGCTTTTACTGCTGTCACTGATGCAGAGGAAACGAAAAATACGAAAGTAAACCAAGCAGAAAAATATGTGAACCAAAAAATGAGTGAAGCAGAAGGGGAAAAGGATGCAATCATTTCGGAAGCAAATGGATATAAAACAGCCCGCATTCAACAAGCGCTCGGAGATGTAGAACTATTTAATAAGCTTTACGCTGAATATGCAAACAATAAAGAGATTACGAGACAGCGACTTGTAATGGAGACGCTCGATGCAGTATTACCGAATGCCCAAATTTATATTATGAATGATGATGGTGGCACGATGAAGTATTTACCACTTCAACAATTGGAATCCAATAAACAAACAACTCCACCACCAACGGCTACAGAAAAACAAGAAGGGAGTGGACAATAATGGCGGATAATTATAATCCATTTTCTAATTTAGAAGATAAATTCAAAGCAACACAAAATAAAAAGAAGCCACAAAAAGAAAAAACACCGATAGATTTCAAAAAATATACAAAGTCATTTATCGCTATTTTCATTATGTTTGTAGTTGTTGTAATTGCTTTTGCGAATATTTATGTTGTAAAAGAAGGCGAATTTAAAGTGGTTCGCCAATTCGGAGAAATAAAAGATGTGAAGCATACACCAGGCTTGCATATGAAAATACCATTTATCCAAAGTGTTACAACCGTTCCTAAATATCAAATGAACTACAAATTATCAGAAGCAGAGATTAACACGAAAGATAAACGTCGTATTATCATTGACAATTTTGCAGTTTGGCGAGTTGTGAACGCAAAAGAGATGATCTCGAATGCGGGTAGCCTGATCAATGCAGGATCACGTATGGAAGAATTTATTTATTCGGTTGTACGTTCGGAGCTTGGTCAATTAAACTATAACGAGATTATTAATGATGAAAATTCTTCAAGAGGAAGCTTGAACGATCAAATTACAACTCATGTAAATGAATTGCTCCAAAAAGACAAATACGGTATTGAAGTTATAGATGTTCGTATTAAACGTACGGACTTACCCGAAGAAAACGAGCAATCCGTTTACAATGAGATGATTTCGGAAAGACAAAGTATTGCACAAAAGTTTTTATCTACAGGGGACGCTGATAAACGCCGTATTGAAGCGGATACAGATCGTCAAGTAAGGGAGATGCTTGCGACTGCCAAAAAAGAGGCTGCAATGATTGCAGCAGAAGGCGATGCAGAGGCCGCAAAAATTTACAATGAAAGTTTCTCTAAAGATCCAGAGTTCTATTCCCTTTACCGAACACTTGAATCTTATAAGCGAACGATTGGAGAAGATTCGATGATTATTATTCCATCTGACTCTCCTTATGCGAAAATTCTTTCTGGTTACTTAGAATAGTTTATGAATCGTCATTCCCCTTACTATCATGGTAAGATATAGGGAATGACGATTTTATTTTCTTAAATGAGATGCATGGTAAATCGAAGGAGTGAACTTAATGTCAAACGAAAAAATTCTACTATTGGATGGAAATAGTCTCGCATATCGGGCATTTTTTGCGTTACCTTTATTAACAAATGAACATGGCATACATACAAATGCCGTATATGGTTTTACGCTCATGTTACAAAAAATTATGGAAGAAGAAAATCCTACGCATATGCTTGTTGCGTTTGACGCGGGAAAAACTACTTTCCGACACTCGACATTTGGTGAATACAAGGGGGGAAGACAGAAAACACCACCTGAACTTTCCGAACAATTCCCTTATGTCCGAAAACTAATCGATGCATATGGTATTAAACGATACGAGTTGGAAATGTATGAAGCGGACGATATTATCGGAACACTAAGTAAACAAGCTGATGCAAATGGTCAACAAGTTGTCATTGTCTCGGGGGATAAAGACTTAACGCAATTAGCAACTGAAAATACGACGGTATATATTACACGCAAAGGTATAACAGATATTGAAAAATATACCCCTGCACATATCGAAGAAAAGTACGGACTTACTCCACTTCAAATTATTGATATGAAAGGTCTCATGGGAGATGCTTCCGATAATATTCCAGGTGTTCCAGGAGTCGGTGAAAAAACGGCCGTCAAACTATTAAAAGAACATGGTTCCGTTGAAAATCTTTATGGAGCATTAGACACTGTTAGTGGAGTGAAATTAAAAGAGAAATTAGTTGCAAATGAAGAGCAAGCAAAAATGAGTAAAACACTTGCAACAATTGAAACAAGTGCTCCTATTGAAGTTACTGTAGATGAGTTAACATACAGTGGACCAAATATGGAAGCAGTAGTGGAGATTTGGAAAGAGCTTTCATTTAGAACGCTATTAGAAAAGTCAGATTTTGTAGCAGAAGAGCAAGAAATGACCGAATTGAATTATAACGTTTTAGATGAAATAGATTCTTCTATTCTAAAAGATCAAATGGCTTTACATCTCGAAATGTATGATGAACAATATCATACGAGTGAATTACTAGGAATCGCTCTATCAGACGGGGAAGACTCGTATTTTATTAAAGGGTCAACAGCATTTCAATCGGATGTTTTTTGTAAGTGGTTAGAGGATGATTCGAAACAGAAATTTTTATCGGACTCGAAAGCAACACAAGCAGTGAGTAGAAAACATGGTGTCAGTATACTAGGAACAGAATTTGATCTGCTTTTAGCAGCTTATATTGTCAATCAATCGATTTCTTCTGGCGACGTATCTACACTTGCAAAAGAATTCGGAAACTATAATGTATGGACGGATGAGAGTGTTTATGGAAAAGGCGCAAAAAAATCAACGCCTGAACTGGAGAAACTTGCGGAACATGCGGCACGTAAAGCGCAGGCTATATGGCAATTAAAGCCGACTTTAGAAGAAAAGCTAAAAGAAAATGAACAATTCGCATTGTATAAAGAATTAGAATTACCACTTGCATCAATTCTTGGAACGATGGAGTCAGACGGTGTGAAAGTGGACAAACAAATTCTTGTCGAGATGGGACATGATTTAGAAATAAAGCTCCAATCGATTGAACAAGATATATATGCGCTTGCAGGAGAAAAGTTTAATATTAATTCTCCTAAACAATTAGGCGTTATATTGTTTGAAAAAATTGGACTAACCCCAATAAAGAAAACAAAAACGGGTTATTCTACAGCGGCGGATGTACTGGAAAAGCTTGCGAGTGAGCATGAAATAATTGAACAAATTCTTCATTATCGCCAATTGGGTAAGTTAAATTCAACGTATATCGAAGGGCTATTAAAAGAAATCCATGAAGAAGATGGGAAAATCCATACACGCTACCAACAAGCATTAACTTCTACAGGGCGACTGAGTTCGATTAATCCAAACTTGCAAAATATACCGGTTCGTTTAGAAGAAGGTAGAAAAATTCGAAAAGCATTTGTACCGTCGCAACCTGATTGGGTTATGTTTGCCGCGGATTATTCGCAAATCGAACTTCGTGTGCTTGCCCATATGTCGGAAGATAAAAACTTAGTAGAAGCGTTTAATAACGACTTGGATATTCACACGAAAACGGCAATGGATGTTTTCCATGTAGATGCAGAAGATGTGACGTCGGATATGCGTCGTGCTGCCAAAGCAGTTAACTTCGGTATTGTATATGGGATTAGTGATTATGGTTTATCGCAAAACTTGGACATTACACGAAAGGAAGCAGCGACATTTATCGAGCAATATTTAAATAGCTTCCCAGGTGTAAAAGAATATATGGATGATATCGTTCGCGTTGCAAAACAAAAAGGGTTTGTCACGACGATTTTAAATAGAAGAAGATACTTGCCTGAAATTACGAGTTCTAATTTTAATCTGAGAAGCTTCGCTGAGCGTACGGCGATGAATACGCCGATACAAGGAAGTGCGGCAGATATTATAAAAAAAGCGATGATTGATATGGCCGGGCGTTTAAAAGATGAAAATATGCAAACGAAGATGTTATTACAAGTGCATGATGAATTAATCTTTGAAGCACCACCAGAAGAAATTGCATTACTTGAAAAAATTGTACCAGAAGTAATGGATACCGCGATTAAGTTACTTGTTCCATTGAAAGTGGATTATGCATTTGGTGCTTCCTGGTACGAAACGAAGTAAGGAGTTTTAAATATGCCTGAATTACCAGAAGTAGAAGGGGTCGTTCGGTCGTTGCGACCAATTGCAACAGGTAAAACGATACAATCCGTAGACGTTTCGGAAACCATTATCACATCAAAAGCTAATGGCAAAGAAGCCATTATAAAAGGGGCAAATGTGGATGCATTTCGCGAAGCAATGCCCCAAATGACGATTGAAAAAATCGATAGACGTTCCAAATATATTTATTTTCATTTAACGAAAGATGGAATTCCTCATTTACTCGTTTCACATTTAGGAATGTCTGGGGCTTGGTTTTACGTTCGTAACTTGCATGAAATTGGAGAAGAAAAATTTATACGGCATTCGCATGTCATTTTCCATTTGGACGAAGGTGACATGCTCGTCTATGCAGATATTAGACGATTTGGGGAGCTTCGTCTTCTCGAAACTGAAGCAGATTATCCTCCGTTACTGCTAATGGCGCCAGAGCCTTTTGACCAAGATGCTTTAGATCATTATTTGGCGATGAGTATTTTACCAAAATATGAAAGTAAAGCGATAAAGGAATTTATCATGGATGGGCATGTCGTATCAGGGTGTGGAAACATTTATGCGACAGAAGCATTATTTAGGTTGAGAATGCATCCAGCTCGAAAAGTGAATCGAATTAGTATCGAGCGAAAAATACAATTATTTAACGAAATCGTCATCGTGCTACTAGATAGTATCGAAAACGGAGGAAGCACCATTTCCGATTATCGTAATATTAACGGCGGAGCAGGTAATATGCAAAATAGACTGCAAATGTACGGTAAAAAGAATTGTCTTATTTGTGGTCGAAAAACGTTGCAAAAAACAATTGGTGGAAGAACGTCTACTTATTGTGGTACATGTCAAAAGTAACGGAGGATTGTTATGATAATTGGTTTAACTGGTAGTATTGCAAGTGGAAAAAGTACTGTGTCAAATATGTTAAAGGCATTAGGATACCCTATTATCGATGCAGATATCGTGGCTCGAGTAGTCGTTGAAAAAGGAACGGAAACATTGGAAATGATAACAGAAGTCTTTGGACAAGAAATCATCGCAGAAGATGGTTCCTTAAATCGTGGAAAATTAGGGGAAATAATATTTTCTAATCCTTCCAAACGAAAACAATTAAATGACATTATCCATCCAGCCATTCGTGCGGAAATGCTTCGTCAAAAAGAAGAACTTCTAATGGAAGGTCATCCAACCATTATTATGGATATCCCATTATTATTTGAAAGTAAACTGCAATCATATGTAGAAAAAATATTAGTCGTGACGGTTACGGAAGAAATGCAATTGGAGCGATTAATGGCTCGAAATAATTTTACGCTAGAAGAAGCAAAAGCAAGAATCCAATCCCAACTTCCTTTATCGATCAAAGAAAAAGAAGCGGATGCAGTTATTTATAATAATGGAACTTTGGATTCGACAGAACAACAATTGAAGAAAATCTTAAGTGATTGGAACGTGTTAATCGCTTAGCATCCAAGACTGTAGACTAACTCGAAAAAACGAGTTGTTTACAGTTTTTTTATATAGTGCGCATTCAATAGTTTCCACTAAGATATAGCACAAATCAATCATGGCAAACAATCAATCCTTAATATAAAAGGTTTCCTTTATAAGAAAAAGTCAATGAATACTATATATTGCGTAATATAGGGACACTGTCTGGTAAAAGACCTATTAGGTGACCGCTAGGATTTTCGCTGTAGTCGAACGCTTTCCGCCGGGTGAGCGATGAGCCATCCCCGCCGCTTAGGCGTCGTGTAGTGACCCCCAAAAGTTAGACATGATTTTTTAGTTAAGCGGCTTGCGCAAGATGAGT
>NZ_VDGG01000084.1 GCF_006861775.1 Psychrobacillus soli
GCCCTAAGCCATTTATTGGATTCACACAGTTGAAAAACGGAAGAAATTTTGTTTTTAGTGAGTTGATATTGAATAAGCAAGCAATTTCCGTTGATTTTCGCTGTAGGCGACGACTCCTGCCGGATGAGTGAGCAAATGAGACATCCCTACGATGCCTAAGTGGCGAGGATGGCTCATCGCTCACCCGGCGGAAAGCGTCCGCCCTGCAGCGAAAATCATAGCGGTCGCCTAATAGGACTTTTACGACACAGTATCTCTATAAAGCGTCACAGAATTATCTAAAAAAAAATATTTAAGGAGGTGACAAAGTCACCTCCTTAAATATTTTTTATAAGATATTGGTGTAGCGATCATTTCGTCCAAAGCGGACCGAAACATACAAGTCTAAGTCTCTTCTTGATGTAATTGACTTGTAAGAAACGGTTATTTTGCAGGATTAATCATAAATATAGGTTCGTTGTTTTCATCTACCGTATATGGAAGCGAGTAAGCCGGAACAATTGCAAAATTATCGGTCAGTAAAAAACGAATGTCGTCTCCCGGTTTTACTTCACTCTCATTATCCTGAAGAAGACGATTCAATTCGATGGAATAGTCCACATACACTTTCCCGTCTCCAGTCGCAACTAAAGGTAACTGCGTGTCGGAATATGGGCTTTGTACGGATAACTCACTTTTGTATCCCATCTTCTTGTAATCTAGCTTATATACACCTTCTGCAATGATTTCCGCAACTGGTCCATATCCATTGATCCCTTTTCGATAGTTAATATCACGAATAGTATCAGCAAGCCGTAAATCTACCAGTTTAACAGTCGGATTTTCCTCTACGTCCATAATCACATATTGATAAATTCCACCTGCTTCATAAGAGTTAGCTGGTACTTTTCCCATATATGCAGGGACTACTTTTTTAAAATCAATCGGATATTTGATGTATTGGTCCGTTTCCATATCACGTGTTTTAATCGGCAGTAACCCACCTGAGTCTTCTCTAAAGCTATTTACAGCATTTTGGACAGCATTTAATTGATCTTCGTATGGCAATAAATTCTCTGGCTCATATCCACTTTTATAACCACATCCGGCTAATAATAGAATGCCGATAGTAAGAATTGCTAGTAAACGTAACTTTTTCATGCGAATCTCCTTACTAAGCTTTTGTTGGATTAAAAATAATGTAAATCATCGTGATGAAGCCTATAAATAACAGTATGTATGCGATTAAACCAAAAATAAATTTCAAGAAAGCATTTTTAAATTTTGTTTTCACAAAAAACATAAATAGCATTGCTAAAAACATACAACCCATGGAGCCAAATGAAATCCACATTTTGTCCATTGATGACACTAACAATACAGGTAACACATACTTCCCCACCTTTCTACAACTTCACATTATATCACTTCGAAAAAGAGTTGCTATCAAACAACTCTTTTCTTTGTGACAATTTTAGAACGATTTATAATCATCCAATTCATGCTTTTTCGTGCGATGCATCAAAATATCGACCGCTTCTTTCGGATGAGTACCTTCAAATAATACGGAATGCAATGCTTCAGTGATTGGCATATCTACCTGTTGCTTTTTCGCAAGCTGATAAGCTGCTTTCGTCGTTCGTACGCCTTCTACGACCATTCCCATCTCATCTAGTACAGTTTGTAGGGTTGCACCTTTACCGAGCATATTACCAGCTCTCCAGTTTCTAGAATGGACACTTGTACATGTTACGATCAAATCGCCCATTCCAGTTAACCCTGAAAACGTAGAAGCATCTGCTCCTAAGCTGATACCCAGTCTAGTGATTTCAGCTAGACCTCGTGTAATAAGAGCTGCCTTTGCATTATCACCATATCCTAGCCCATCTACGATTCCAGCTGCTAAAGCAATAACATTTTTTAGAGCCGCTCCTATTTCTACACCTACTACATCATCATTCGTGTAGACTCGGAAGTAATTGTTCATAAACAAATCTTGCATTTTTACTGCTGCTTCCATTTTTTCACTTGCTACAGTAACTGTAGTAGGATGTTGTAAAACTACTTCCTCTGCATGACTTGGACCAGATAACACAACAATTGCATCTACAAAATTAGCAGGAAGTTCTTCTTCTAGCATTTCTGAAATGCGTTTTAACGAATCGGGTTCAATTCCTTTCGAAACATGCACAAATAGTTTTTTCTCCATTAAAAACGGCTTCATATCATGACAAACTTCACGTATCGCTTTTGTTGGTACTGCGATCACAATTATAGATGCATGTTGAATCGCTTGCTCAAAATGACTTGTAGCTTTCAAATTGATTGGTAATGAAGTATTTGGTAAATACTTTTTATTTGTATGATGGTCGTTTATTTCTTGCGCTTGGTCTTCGCGATGTGACCACAAAAGACAATCATTATTATTATTTGAAAGCACCATTGCGAGCGCTGTTCCCCAACTACCGGCACCAAGTACTGTCACTTTCTCCATTAATAATACGCCCCTTTAACAATCAAGTTCTTGCGCGAGTAATAATGCGTATTGGAGTCCCTTCAAAATCAAAGGATTCACGAATACGGTTTTCTAAAAATCGCTCATATGAGAAATGCATTAATTCTGGTTCGTTTACAAATACAACAAAAGTTGGCGGTTTGATCGCAACTTGTGTCGCATAGTAAATACGTAATCTTTTTCCTTTATCAGTTGGAGCCGGATTACGTGCTACAGAATCTTCAATTACTTCATTTAAGATAGAAGATTGTACACGAAGCGCATGGTTTTCACTCACTCTGTTAATAACAGGAAGTATACTATGAACACGTTGCTTTGTTATTGCTGAAACAAAAACAATCGGTGCGTAGTCCAAAAATTGGAAATGCTCGCGAATTTTTTTCGTCATTTCATTCATGGTTTTTTCGTCTTTTTCGATTGCATCCCATTTATTCATTACGATGATAACTGCTTTTCCACCTTCATGCGCGTACCCGGCAATTTTTTTATCTTGCTCTTGGATACCTTCTTCTGCGTTTAACACGACTAAAACAACGTCGGAACGTTCGATTGCCTTTAAAGCACGAAGCACACTGTATTTCTCTGTCGTTTCGTATACTTTCCCTTTTTTCCGCATTCCAGCTGTATCAATCATCACATAATCTTGCCCGTCAAACGAATATTCGGTATCAATTGCATCGCGGGTCGTTCCAGCAATATCACTAACGATAACTCGTTCTTGTCCTAAAAATGTATTAATCAATGATGATTTCCCAACATTCGGTCTTCCGATTAATGAGAATTTGATTACTTCTTCTCCGTATTCCTGATCTTCTAAATCAGGGAAGTTTTTCGCTACTTCGTCTAGTAAATCACCAAGCCCTAATCCGTGCGATCCTGAAATAGGAAATGGTTCGCCCATTCCTAATGAATAGAAATCATAAATCATTTCACGCATATCTGGATTATCGATTTTGTTCACGGCCAAAACGATTGGTTTTTTCGTTTTATACAAAATTTTTGCAACATACTCGTCTGCTGATGTAATTCCTTCCCGTCCATTTGTTAAGAAAATAATCACATCTGCTTCATCCATTGCGATTTCAGCTTGTTGTTTAATCTGTTCTAAAAAAGGTTCATCGCTTAGTTCAATACCACCTGTATCAATAATATTAAACTCATGTGTCAACCAATCGGCAGAACTATATATACGATCACGTGTAATACCTGGTATATCCTCCACGATAGATACACGTTCTCCTACGATTCGATTAAATATAGTCGATTTGCCGACATTTGGCCTACCAACGATTGCTACTACTGGTTTTGTCATTACTTATTCATCCTTCCAACTTCGTCTAAGTTGTATTATACAACAAAAACACAAAAGCAGGCGACTTCTTTGTCGAAGTCACCTGCTTTGTGGCTCTTTAAGACTGGGGTTATTTCGTAAAGTCCTTAAGCTTGTCTCCTAGTACGTCGCTAATGGAGAAGCCTCTAGATTCTTCAGGTAACTGATAGTCTGCTAAATTGAACGCTTCTTCGTTTTCGACTAACTCTTTGATACTTAAGGACAGTCTTTTTTCTCTACTATTTACTTCTAACACTTTTACTTGTACTTCTTCGCCTTCTTTTAACACTTCTTGTGGTGTGTTAATATGTTTGTGGGCGATTTGCGAAATATGAACAAGCCCTTCTACCCCTCGGAACACTTCTACAAATGCCCCGTAGGAAACAAGTCGTTTTACTTTACCTGTTAAAATAGAACCTTTTGGAGCTTTTTCTTCAATTTCATCCCACGGTCCAGGCAATGTATCTTTAATAGACAATGAAATTCTTTCCGCATCACGGTCGATCGACAATACTTTTACTTTCACTTGTTGCCCTTCTTTTAGAACGTCTGCAACATTATCTAAGTGCTCGTATGAAACTTGTGAAATATGCACAAGCCCGTCTACTCCGCCGATATCTACGAACGCTCCAAAAGATGCAAGCCGTTGAACCGTACCATCTAATACGTCTCCTGACTGGATAGAATCTAATGTTTTTTGTTTATTAACTGATTTTTCATCTTCCACTACTGCTTTATGGGAAAGGATTAAGCGATTTTTATCTTTTTCTAATTCTACAATTTTGAAGGTTAACACTTTCCCTTTATAATCTTCAAATGATTCGACGAAATGGTCTTCTATTAAAGATGCGGGGATAAATCCACGCACACCTAAATCGACTACTAATCCGCCTTTTACTACTTCTTTTACTTCTGTTTCAATAATTTCTCCTGATTGGAATTGCTTTTCAAGCTGATCCCAAGCTTTCTCAGCATCTACTTTTCGTTTGGATAAAACGAAATTAGCTTCTTCCACTTTTGTAATCATAAGTTCCAGTTCATCACCGATGGAAACGGCGTCGGATGCTTTTTCAATATGCAAGCTAGATAGTTCACTTATAGGAACGATGCCATCAAAAGGTGCACCTTCGATTGTTACGATTGCTGACTTTTCATCTACCTGTGCAATCGTTGCTTTTACTAGATCTCCCTCTTTAAACTCATGTGTGTCATTTAAATTCAAGTTCATTTCTTCTGACATATGATATTCCTCCTTCACAACGTCTCTTATCTATTTTATGCGAACTAGCACAGAAATACAAAAAGAAGCACTTTTGAAATGGAAAAAGTCTAATTATTTCGTTTTATATTGTTCCAATAATTCCGCAATATGAGCCATTATAACTTCTGTCACTTCCTCAGCGGATGCTTTTCTTTCGCGATATGGTTGCATATCAATCGCATCCCCGTACACTACTTTTAGACGTCTAAAAGGTTTATACGGACCGACTATGGCACATGGAACGACATTTGCCTCTCCTCTTAAAGCAAAAAAGCCAGCTCCGCTGAATCCTTTCCCTAGTTGTCCATCTTTACTTCTCGTGCCTTCTGGGAAAAGACCAACTACTTCTCCGTCTTTTAATAGTTTAATAGCACGGCGGAGAGCATCTCGGTCGCTCATTCCTCTTTTTACAGGAAATGCACGTACTCCAGGTAATATACTTTTTAATAGCGGCAGGTTGAACAATTCTTCTTTTGCCATAAAATTTACTGGTCTTGGAGCATTTATTCCAACAACGGGAGGATCTAAATTATCGATATGATTACTACATAATAAAATGCCTCCCTCTTTTGGAAATTTATCAGCTCCAATAACTTCAAATCTGTAAATTGGTTTTAGAATGCCATAAACAACAGTTTTTGCAAAGGAATAAAGATTCATATTACACCATCCTTTCTTTTGCGAGCTGCATAATTTGTTCCGATACTTCTTCAATAGAAAGAGAAGTTGTATCAATATAGATCGCATCTGCTGCTTGCGTTAACGGCGATGCTTCTCGCTCGCTGTCCAGTTTGTCTCGAAGGGCTATCTCTTCTATTAATTCTTCTAAACTTGTATGAATACCTCTTTTTTGGTTGTCCAAATATCTTCTGTTTGCTCGCTCTTCCACACTAGCTGACATGAAAATTTTCAGTTCGGCGTTCGTTAATACATGTGTTCCAATATCTCTACCGTCCATGACGATTCCGCCGTCTTTCCCCATTTTCACTTGTCTTTTAACCATTTCTTCCCGCAAATCTGCATGAGCAGAGACAGCTGATACGGAACTGGTTACTTCTGTGGAGCGAATTTCTTCGGTTACTTCTACATCGTCTAAAAATACAAGTTGTCCTTTCGGAGAAGGTTTTAAATCAATTGTAGTGTCGTGTAATAGTTTCGTTAATTTTTCCCCGTCTTGCAAATCTATGTTTAAGCGAATTGCTTTATACGTAATTGCGCGATACATTGCACCTGTATCTACATATGTATACCCTAATAATTCTGCTGTTTTTTTAGCTATTGTACTTTTTCCGGCAGCTGCCGGTCCATCGATTGCTACTTGAATTCTTTTTGTCATGATTTTGCCTCCACTCTATTCGAATCTATTTTAACATATAACTTGAAAAGCGTAAGCGCCTATGTCTGTCCTAATGGGCAAGGCCGCTACAGCTAGGTTGGTATTAAGGAACAAAAGTGCTAAAACGCCTGTCTCTGGTGCGATTTATCAATTGGGAACGATTGACGCACATAATAGGGATACTGCGTGGTAAAAGAGCTATTAGGTGACCGCTAGGATTTTCATTGCAGTCGTACGCTTTCCACCGGGTAAGCGATGAGCCTTCACCGCCGCTTAGGCGGACGCCTGAGAAGTCTCATTAT
>NZ_VDGG01000085.1 GCF_006861775.1 Psychrobacillus soli
TCTTTCTCTGTAAAAACTATTTTACTCATAATCTTCCCCTGTATTTTCTTTATTTTTTCTAATTATACAAAAAAGTACCCTATAGGTAGACCTTTTTTTAAGTGTCTACTCTATAGGGTACATTTTAGACAGGAAGACTCTTTTTATTTTTGTACATCATTTTCTAAAATGAATCGAACGCTGTTTACTTAAAAAATGTTTCGTCAATTGACAAAAACTTGCTTCCGTTGATTGCCAAAAAAAGTGCAATTACTAAGAATGCTAGATCTAGTTCATAACCAGCCATCTCAGGTATACCTAGAAAACCGATTGCGAATTTTACTTTTACGATTGCACCAATCATTAATACAACAATAAATGCTGAAACTATGCGAGTTCCAATCCCTAAAATAAGTGCAATTCCGCCTACCAATTCCAATGTAGCTACTGCGTATGCAAAGAAACCTAAAATTCCAATGCTTTCAAACCAACCTACAGTATTAGCAATGCCACCTTGAAATTTAACCAATCCGTGCACAAGAAAACTGATCCCTAACACAAGTCTTAATAATAATGTACTAACTCCTAATTTATCCATCTCTATTTCCTTCTTCCACTATTTTATTCTTTTAAAAACATTTTATTCATATAAGTGAACAATAAGTCCAAAAAAATTACTTTTAGCATAACTTCCACATCTACATCTCCTTTTCCGCTAAAAGTTCTTAATAGAAATATATGTTTCATATAAGATAACATCGTAATATAGATATCGTCAACAAATTTGTGTTACGATATCTGTATCAAAACTATTTTGGGAGGGATGAACGTGGAAGTCGGCTCTAAAATCCGAGATATACGTAAACGAAAAAAGATTACGATTGCACAAATGAGTGAACAAATTGGGCTATCAAAAGGTTTTATCAGTAACATCGAAAATGATAATACATCCCCTTCCCTCAATACACTACAAACAATTGCAAATTATTTGGATGTGCCATTACCTTATTTACTACTCGAAAAAGAGGAACATATGAAAGTAGTAAGGAAATCTGAGCGAGTGTATACGACATTTAATGAAATTAAAATAGAACATCTTACGTCCCAAAGTGGGCTACGCATGATGCACATCGAATTAGCACCCGGTGCATCAACAGGTGAAGCGATTGCCCACGAAGGAGAAGAAAGTCATGTTGTCCTAAAAGGCACCGTACTCGCAGAACAAGGGGAAGACTCGGTCATTGCTTATGAAGGCGATTCATTCAGTTGGAATGCCAGCGTACCGCACTTTGTCAAAAACATCGGGGACGACGTTGCTGTATTACTAATTGCTGTTTATAAGGAAAATGCTCGCTAAGAGTATAGTAATAAACGCCATGGAATAGAATTTCCTTGGCGTTTTGTTATTTTGGGAATTGGACTTTTTTAGCTATTCACTTTGGAATGACACCTGTATTCATTGTTGTCTCACTCCAAGTAAACTTGCTATTTTAGGAATTGGTTGCTTTCACCAGCAATTTGGTTGCTCTCCGAATAGAACTGGTTGCTTTCGATGACCAATTAGTTGCTCTAAGCCATTTACTGGATTCACCCATTCGAAAAACCTGTATAAAATTTTGTTTTTCGCTTCAGGCGGCGAAAATCACAGCGGTCACTAGAAAAAAATTATCCACATGTCTAAATTTTTTTGTTCCCTAAGCAATAAAAGAGGATATCCCACATGAATGGGACACCCTCTCAAAATTTTAGTGCGTATCAATCGGCTCTTTACAAAGACTTTTACTCATTTCTGCATATTGGACGAATACGCGAGCTAGTTCGCGTAAACGATTATGTACATCTTCGTCCACTATTACGTTATTCCCATCAAAATGGCTTGAATGTGTGTAGACATAATTTGGTGTTACTAGACATCTGAAGTAGTCCAAAATAGGCTTCAGCTGATTTTCGATGACTAAATGATGCTGATATGTCCCGCCATTTGCAACAATTGACACTGGTTTATATCGCATCGTTTTAGGATGTAAAAAGTCGAATGTATTTTTTAAGACACCAGGAATGGATCCTTGGAAAATAGGCGTTGCAATTATATAACCGTCCGCTTGTTCAAATTTGCTCACGAGCAGCTTCATATCATCATTGTACTGATCGAAAGGTCTGCCATCTACAAATTGATGCTCATAATTTGCTAGCTTTATAATTTCTAATGTATGCTCTGTATTAATCTCTTCTATATAGTCTTTCACTTTTTCTAGAATGACACCAGTTTTGGCACCGATAATCGTTCCGTCTACGAGTAGTATTTTCATCGCTTTAGGACCTCCTTTATTCGTTCTTTATTGTATCAAAAAAGAAGCAGGATTTTTGATACAAAGTATTGATTTGACAAAATTCATCCTTAAGACTGAGAAATCTATTTACTTGATATATATAGTATATGCACCCATTCATCGTGCAGTAAACCGGTTTAATCGCCCGCTTTATCCTCGTCTCCAAATATATCTTTACGTTTGCTCCAGTCAAATAGCTCTTCTCTCGGAATTGGCTTTTCTTCTTTTTCTAGAAATGGCTTTGCGTTTAGAATGTCGATTGATTTATACAATTGATCTTTGTTTTTACTAGTATGTACAGCGTAATGATACATGGCGAACGCAAGTTGCTCACCATCAGTTGCTCGGAATCCCTTAAAAGGACCGATCAATAACGGATTTATTAGTTGAAAAATCCCTTCTGCTAATCGCTCTCCTAATCGAAATTCTGCTCGCTCTCCAGTTAATAAGGAAGGACGGAAAATAGATAGATGGGGTAGTTTTAAGTCAATCAGCCCTTCCTCCATCTTCCCTTTCACACGGCTATAGAAAAAAGGAGATTTGCTATTGGAACCAGCTGCAGAAATGACATGAAAGTTAGGAATACCCCGTTTTTTAGCTAATGAAGCAATTCGTAGTGGATATTCTAAATCTACCTTTTCAAAGTTTTCTTTTGTTTTTGCTTTTTTCATCGTTGTCCCTAGGCAGCAAAATAAATCATCGGCAATATCCAAATCATTTTCTTCTAGTTTATCGAATTCTCTTATCTTCACATCTAATTTAGCATGTGTGTATATAAGATTCTTTCTAGCAATTACCGAAACTGCAACGTAGTCTTCACTTTCGCATAATTGCTTAACTAATAGTTTCCCGATAAAGCCCGTTGCCCCAATTACGATGGCCGTTCGTTTTGTCACTACAATTCCTCCTCGTTCAGCTTGTCTCTTCTAGTTGTCATATACCCCTGTCCTTTTCCATACAATATAAAGAATATTTACTGGAAAGGAAGATGAAAATTGAGACTAGCTTACCTTTTAAATACATTTCCACACCGCGGTTTATACCCTGCTGATCGAGCAAATGCGCTAGTACCTGCTTTGGAAACATCCGATTATAAAGTTTTTGTGCCTAGTACAAATACAAGCCTTCTAGCATATTTAGAAAAGCAAAATATTAAAACTTGTGCATTTAAAAATAATGCACATTTGCTAGAAGAATTAAAATTCTTTAACCCTAATTGTATTATCCATGATAGTGGAAATTCTGAAAAAGATTTAATTCGTCGTTTAAAATCATTTAATTGTCCTCATATTCATTTTGACGATCATGGAGACGGCGGTGTTTTAGCTGATCTTGTTTTTCAAACATTATATGAAAATCCAAAGGATCTATCTAAAGAGCATTTTATATATGGTCCTACTGGCTATATTCCCACACGTACCATTAATCCGAAAACAAATAACTCGTTACAGGATCCACCACATATTGTCGTAGCTTTTCCCCACGAGGATCCAGAAAACTTAACATATCGAACGCTGAGACATCTTGTGCAACTTCATATTCCCCTGCAGATTAGTGTTTTAGTAGACGAGCATTATAAACATGATATTCATGATCTCAAGCGATTTGCGCTCACTCGTAAGTCCATCAAAATTATTTCGACGAATGACCCAGAATCTATCATCTATACTAGTGATATCGTCATTAGTTCTGGTTCTTACACGCCTTTCTTAGTAGCACAGTATCAAATTCCATGTATTATTCTTTGCGCTCATGAGGAGGAGGTCAATTATGCCTTTCCACAAGAAGGACATGGCTTCGCAAATTTAGGACTTGGTCGGAAAATAAAACAATCATACTTACAAAATGCCGTTATGGAAATTATATTACATGATAATAGAAGGAAAGCTTACATCCATAAACAAAAACACTTTGACTTTAGCACTAACTTAGTAGAAGTAGTGGAACTGATCGAACAAACAATTGCTAATAAAAAAGCTGAAGAAGAAATCGCACGTTAAGCGCGATTTTATGCTACAATAGGGCAAAAAGCTGAAGGTGACTATTCATGACAAAAGATCAACTACAAGCGGAAATTACTGAGTTAAAAATGGATTATATTCGATTACAAGGTGATATGGAAAAACTAGAATCCAATGGGCACCCCACTCAAGTAGAAAATGCCGAACGTAGATTAGCCAAGATGGAAGAAGACCTTGCAGAACTAAACAAACAGCTCGCGGAATTATAACTTGAAACATAGGAAGTTTAGACTTCCTATGTTTCAAGTTAAGCCTCCGGCGGATGTCACAGATTTGCAAAAGAAGTTAAAGGAAGGCAGTCTAAGTTCGCGACGTCCTGTCGCAACGACTGCATGACCAACATCCTGTTGGCCTCAATTCAAAATCTGGACGCAATTACGCCAAGGCATAATTGATTTAAGTAGAGCTTTCTTTTTGGAGGAAATAATAGATGAGCTTATTAAACGTAGAAAATTTGGGACATACATTCGGAGATCGTACTCTTTTTAAAGAGGTTTCTTTTCGCTTGGTTGAGGGTGAGCATGTTGGACTTGTTGGTGCAAACGGTGTTGGAAAGTCGACGTTAATGAACATTTTAACAGGTGAAATCATTTATGATGAAGGCCGTGTAGAATGGCTGCCTGGCACACATTATGGTTATTTAGATCAGCATACTCGACTGCAACAAGGACGTTCGATGTTCGATACACTTCGAGATGCATTCTTGCCTCTTTATAAAAAAGAGGAAGAGTTAAATGAAATAATTGCCCAAATGGCGGATGCGACGCCTGAAGAATTAGAAGTGTTACTAGAAAAAATGGCGGAAATACAAGATGTGTTAGATGCCGGAGATTTTTATTCATTAGATATGAAAGTAGAAGAAGTTGCTCGTGGACTTGGGCTAGATGCAATTGGTTTAGATCGTCCTGTGGAAGCACTTTCTGGTGGTCAGCGTACGAAAGTTCTTTTGGCTAAGCTTTTATTAGAAAAGCCGAAAGTTCTTTTATTGGATGAGCCTACTAACTATTTAGACGAAGAGCATGTGAATTGGTTATCCAATTATTTAAAGAACTATCCATATGCGTTTTTATTAATTTCGCATGATACGGAATTCATGAATGGGATTGTGGATGTTATTTTCCACTTAGAATTCTCCAAACTTACACGCTACACGGCGTCTTACGAGAAATTTTTAGAGCTCGCTGAGTTGAATAAAAGACAACATATCGATGCTTATGAAAAACAACAAGACTTCATCAAAAAACAAGAAGATTTTATCGCCAAAAATAAAGCAAGATACTCTACAACTGGTCGTGCAAAATCTCGCCAAAAACAATTGGATCGTATCGAACGAATCGATCGTCCAGAAACGGCTGCAAAACCGGAATTTAGTTTTAAAGAATCTCGTAGTTCTGGACGTTATGTTGTAGAAGCGGAGCATTTGCAAATTGGTTATGATAACCCACTGCTCCCACCACTTACGTTTACTATCGAACGCGGAGAAAAAATTGCGCTTGTCGGCATGAATGGTATTGGTAAATCTACCTTGCTTAAAACGATGTTAGGCAAGATTCCTGCACTAGGTGGAAAAGTAATACGCGGAGATTTCTTATATCCTTCTTATTTCGAACAAGAAGTAAAAGCTGGTAATATTACACCAATTGAATCCATATGGGAAACTTATCCTAGTATGGAACAAAACCAAGTTCGTGCTGCTTTAGCTCGTACTGGTTTGAAAAGCGAGCATATCTCTCGCCCACTGTCTTCTTTAAGTGGTGGGGAGCAAGCAAAAGTGCGTTTATGTAAACTGATGATGGAAGAAAGTAACTGGTTAATATTCGATGAGCCGACAAACCATTTAGACATTCACGCAAAAGAAGAACTGAAACGTGCGATGAAAGAATTTAAAGGTACTATTGTCCTCGTCAGCCATGAGCCTGAGTTTTATGAAGGTTTAGTAACGAAAGTGTGGAACGTGGAAGAGTGGTTCTCTACCGGTAAAGAGGTTGTAGAAGAATAATATTTTGGTGACCCCAAGCATTATGCTTGGGGTTTTTTAGTTGGATATGGGTTATGTGCGGATAATGGTGGGGATTGCTCGCTCCCAACCTTATTTCCAAAAGAACAAAAGTGCTCGCATCTGTCTCTTCCCCGATATAGCAAATGAGAACGGTGAATGGAATAATGCACATAATGGGGATACTGCGCGGTAAAAGACCTATTAGGTGACCGCTAGGATTTTCACTGCAGTCGTACGCTTTCCACCGGGTAAGCGATGAGCCTTCACCGCCGCTTAGGCGGACGTTGTGAAGTCTCATTATGCTCACTTATCCGGTAGGAGTCGA
>NZ_VDGG01000086.1 GCF_006861775.1 Psychrobacillus soli
AGACAGATGAAACATTACAACGGACGCGCAGCTACGGGGGTGGCTCATCGCTCACCCGGCGGAAATCTTAGCAGACACCTTTTACGACGCACTATCCCTATAACATTCATTAGTTAATTTCTGAACATACAAAAAAGGCGTCAGCTACGCTGAACGCCTTTTCATCTATTAAACATTTTTTCTACCGATAAAACAGACAGCATATTATCCTCTTTTTGCGCCTCTGCCGCCGCGCTTAGATTCTGTTGCACGCTTTAACGTAGACAAACGATCTTCACTATCCTTTAAGAATCGTGCCATTTTTTGCTCAAAATTCTCTTTACTCGGACGATCACGATCATTTGGGCGATTGTTGTTACGTGGACGCTGAGAACGTTCCGGTCTCTCTGGTCTTTCAGCTTGAGGCTTTGCTTTACGGATAGATAATCCGATTTTGCCGTCCGCTTCAACATTCATCACCTTAACTTCAACAACATCTCCAACCTTCAAATGCTCATTAATATCTTTCACATAATTATCCGCAACTTCACTAATGTGAACTAGACCTGTTGAGCCTCCTGGCAGCTCGACGAATGCTCCGAAGTTAGTGATTCCTGTTACTTTACCTTGTACCTTGCTGCCTACTTCAATTGACATAAAAAAAATGCTCCTCCTTAAAATTTAAGCGACTCTTTTAACGAGTTAGTATGATTTTTTCATACCGCCCCTACCTTTATTATAGCTAACAAAAAAAGAGTGTCAATAAGACTACTCTTTTATAACTTGTTTTTTTAAATTATTTCTCTTTATTATCTGGTAGTGTGAAGATAATTTCCCCTTCTTCTGAAAGGAAATATTCTTTTCTTAATAATTTTCCAATGTACTCATCATCATTTAATTTAGAAATTTGAAGCTTTAGCATTTCCTGCTCTTCTTGTACTTTTGCTAATTCTTCTGATACCTTTTCTTTTTGCAAACTTTTTTCCTCTAACGTTTGATTACTGTGTATCAAAGTAGATACTAAAAATCCTACAAGCGCTAAGGACATGATTCCAAAAACAGCTAAACGTCTAAATAAACGAACCTTTTTTGCTTTTTTACGATTTTCTTGACGTTCGATAGAGCGAACATAATCTGCATTAATTGCTGCAATTTGTTTCCCAGCGGATACGTTTCTTTGCTTTTCTCCCATTTCGCTCTCCCCCGTCAAAATTTCTTAATTTTTCGTGTACTTTTTATTATACCGGAAGTTTGGTTTTTTCTTAAGGGCCAAATGCCATATTTTTTTATATAAAAAGTGAAACGGTCGTACTATAGTTTTTATAATAATAAGTATAAGTCGAAATAATTTGTTAATAATTGTTATTAATATACGAAAAAGAAACCAAATTGGCTGGACAATCATTCGCAAGAAAATTCTTCCAGCTAATCTAAAGATCGGCTGAAACAACTGCTCATATAAAAGAATTCCAACTACCTGTGCTAGTGGATCATAAATTCTCCATATACCATCTCGCACATTAAAAAGAATATAAAAAGTTCCTAACCCTAGCATGATCCAAACTACTATTTCTAGAGCGACACTGTATTTATAAACAAAGGTACGCTTTGGAAAGCTGTTCGTCACAAAGCGTGTCCCTTCAATTATCGCACCTATGACTATCCCACTTAAAACCATTAATAATAAGCTATAAAATTGTAGAGAGAGTGTCATCCGAATAGTTTATGAAGTAACCCTCTAGCACCGTCTAAATTCTGCTCCTCATCATACTGTATCCCCTTAACAACTCCTTCTAGAGTTAGTAGGCCTTTGTCTACATCTAAATGGACAATCTTCAGTTCTTCTCCCTTAATCAGAAGTAATCCTTGTGAAGTTTTCACATAAAATTCTTGTTGGTCAAATCGTTCAATTGATTTTACAGAAGTTAAATCCATTCTTTTTCGATTTCTTAGTGATATTAAATGGTCCCCCGTTGGAATAGTAATTGTTTGGTTTTCTGCTTGATATTGCATATGCTCTCTCCTCTCCTTGTCCTAGTTTCATTGTATGCACGTAAAAAAAAAGCATGACAAATGCGTCATGCTTTTTTTCTTAATCTTCGTCATCTATGAATGCTGGGTCTACTTTTTCTAGTCGTTCTTCTTTTATTATTGTAAACATGGAAGCAGCATCTTCTTTTTTCGCTGAATCTTTGATCGCATCAACTGTAGCAGTTACTACTTTTTGTCCGAAACGAATAGATAACTCATCTCCCGCTTTTACATCGGAGCTTGCTTTTGCCACTTTTCCGTTAATCGTAATTCTTCCTTGGTCCGCAACTTCTTTTGCAAGTGTTCTTCGTTTAATCAACCTTGAAACTTTTAAAAACTTATCTAATCTCATGTCAACACTACCTCTCTAGTTTCTTTGCCTCATTCCAAAAACCGTCCAGCTCTTCTAAATCATAGTCAGAAAAGTTTCCTTTTCCACTTTTAACGCTCGACTCAATAAATTGAAATCTTCTTTTAAACTTCTCATTCGCCTGTATCATTGCTTGTTCAGGGGACAGACCATAAAAACGTGCTACATTAACGATTGTAAATAACACATCTCCTAGTTCATCCACTTGCGTATCCTTCGTTCCCGAATCCAATTCTTTTTTCCATTCATCCAGTTCTTCTGCGAACTTTTCCCAAGCACCGGACACATCTGGCCAATCAAAGCCAACCTTTGCCACTTTCTTTTGGTAATTGAAAGATGTAAGTAACGAAGAGTCGGAGCGCATTTCTCCAGCTAATAATGACTTCTCATTAACATCCTGTTCTGCGGCTTTTATTTGTTGCCAGTTGCGAAGTACATCTTCTGTATTAGTTGCAACGACGTCTCCAAATACATGTGGGTGTCTACGGACCATCTTCTCAGAAATAGAGTTAAGCACATCCTCCATGCTGAAATATCCGTTATCCTCTCCGATTTGCGCGTGTAAAAACACTTGTAAAAGAACATCCCCAAGTTCTTCTACCATATGATCATCGTCTTCTTCATCAATTGCTTGTAATAGCTCATAAACCTCTTCTACTGCATATTTCTTCAAGGTTTTATGTGTTTGCTCCTTATCCCACGGACAACCATTAGGACCTCTTAAATCAGCAACTATTTGGCGTAGTGTTTGCCATTCCTTTAATCTGTACTCTTGCGCCTGTATAGGAGGAACATACAAAGTCGTTAAGTTATCTAGCTCCATTACATGATCTAGCTCATATAAAGGGACTTTTGTTAGTTTTTCTTGTGCAGATCCAGCGGCCTTTACGATGGTTACTTCATACTCATCCGGATACTTTTCCATGAGTGTTAACTTTATTTCCGATGCACTAAATGCATCATACACTTGTCCAATTAGCAAATGGGAACTCATTTGAACATCGTCTCGTTTAAAACTTGTTCCATCTAATAATTGAAACCCTTCAATTGGATCGATGCGAAGCGCAGTAAAAATTGGGTCTAAAAAACTTTGACCACCTTCGATTCGAATTTTCGCCTCTCCTTGTCGCTCCGCTTCGATTAATAACTGAACTGTTTGTTCTGCGACTAGTGGATGCCCAGGCACTGCATATGTAACAGAAGTTTCGTTTGCTAACTTTAGTAGTGTTTGTACTATTTCTTCGTAGACTGCTTCAAATTGATCGTTTTTTTCATATATTGCATCAAAGCTTGTCCAAGTTAGCCCCTCTGCTTTTAGTTCCTGCAAAACTGGATGTTGTTCCGTACGTACATATAAATGTTCTGTCGTTTTTAGTTGTTTATAAATGCCTAAAGGAAGCTGATCTAAATCACTTGCTCCAAGTCCGATAATCGTTATTTCATTCATCTGCTCACACCCTTACTCTTCTTTATTTAACCATAGCTGGAAAGTGGCCATTCTTCTACCAAACGGCAATAAAAACCACTCTTTCTCTGCTATAACACGTCTTTTTGCTAAAGTTATTAAAAAAATGGCTGCCCCGAGCATGACTGCACTGAGCGATATTGCAAGTGCCTCTATACGACTCGGTAACCAATCAAAAAAGTACGCATCTGCTACTAAACTATAAACCGTCACACCTATAACCATCAAGATAGACGAAATAGCAATTCCTTTATAAAATGTGAAAGAAGCGAAACGTATCTTCCAACTTCTTTTAAAATAATAAAACATACATATAAATACAATTAATAAACTAATATTTCCAGCTATAGCCGCTCCTAATACACCATATTCTGGTACAAGCATACCATTTACTAGCCATTTACTACATACTCCAAGTAATAAAAACAGCGTAGGAAGCTTTACTTTTCCACTTCCTTGTAGCATCGCCATCAACGTAAGTATTAATGACATCCATACAACTTGACAAGAAAATACCATTAAAGTGATTGATTCATCTCTTGTTTGAAACAGCATTTCATTCACAAATGGTAGTACTACTATTAGACCTAAAGCTGCGGCAATGCTAAATGTGAAAGCTATTCTAAACGTAATTTGCATAAAAGGAATTGCCGTTCGTCCTTTTTCTTTATTCATCCGATGTGCAACAAGTGGAACAATCGCCAAAGACAATGTAGAAGCAATAACAATACCTAGCTGTACAAGTGGTTGACCACGATCATAGATCCCTTTTGTCTCCATCGCCACTTGCTTTCCCATACCATTTTCTAGTAGCATTTGAAAAACCGTAAATGAATCTACTAGCTGCAACAATAAAAATAGTAACGCACTTATACTTGCACTAATACTAATTATCGTCAAATCTTTTACAATCGGCCAAAGTTGTACATCTTGCTGTTTGTTGTTCGTCTTCTTTCGACCAATTGTTTTCCAATAAATATATGCCAAAAATATTACACCAGAAAGTTCCCCCGCTACCGCTCCATACATTGCCATACTTCCAGCTTTATACAGGTCAAAACTTTTTGATACAACGATCCATGTACCAAGTAAAATAACCGATACCCTGATGGTCTGCTCTACTATTTGCGCATACGCTACCGGCTGCATATGACCATTTGATTGAAATTCTCCTTTTAACACCGCAAGCATCGGCATTAATAAAATGACATACGAACCAGCTTTTAATAAGTAAGCTAAATTTGCATCCCCCATTGCCTCCGCAAAAAAGCTTGCTCCAAAATATAACACGATAAAAAATAATATGGACAGTATTCCGATATAGAAAAATGCAATTCGTCGAACTTGTGGTATTGCATATTCTTTTCCACTTGCTTTGTAGTCAGATAGTATTTTAGATAACGCTACCGCAAAACCATAGGAAGTCCAGGTTGTAATAATTCCAATAAACGGATACACCTGTTGATAAATATAAAAACCTTCATCTCCTACTAAGTTTTGAAAAGGTACACGATACACAGCGCTTAATAGCTTCACAATTATCGCTGCAATTGTAAGCATCGCTGCTCCTTTCATATACGTCTTCATATTCCAATCATTACTCATTGTTAAATCCTTCTTCCATCCAGCAATGCATTTATTATACACAAGAAAAGCAGTAGGCGCTGAAGTCTGGACAATAAAAATACATAAATGACCTATCTTTGTGTCTTGTTTTTTAAAGCATTAGTGGAGGTGTGCAGTATAGGGATACTGCGTGGTAATGCGTTGAAAATGAGTGTCCGCTGGGATTTCCGCTGCTGGGCGGACGCTTTCCGTGGGGTGAGCGATGAGCCTTCACCGCCGCGCCTGCGCGCGTCCGTTGTGAAGTCTCATTTTGCTCACTTGATCCCGCTGGAGTCGCCTCCCATAGCGAAAATCAAACGAAATTGCTTACTTATTCAGTATCAACTCGCAAAAAACAAAATTTCTGCAGTATTTCGTCTGGGTTAAACCAATAAATGGCTTAGGGCAACAGATCGTTCATTCA
>NZ_VDGG01000087.1 GCF_006861775.1 Psychrobacillus soli
AAAAGGAATAGTGTCTCGTTCAACCATTTATTTTTCATATTAGATTCTGATAAGTTAGTCTTTACCATAGATTTTCGATGCAGGTGGCGACTCTTGCCGTGGCCAACAGGATGTTGTAGTCGAAGGAGTTGCCACACGATGTGGTGCTCTTAGTCTTTGTTCCACTCTGAGCTTAATGAGCCATTCCGACGTAAGCGCAAGCGGCGGTGAAGGCTCATCGCTCAACTAATAAGGCTTTTACCACGCAGTATCCGTATACGGGGTTTTAACATTCAATTTATAATCTCCCAAGCTATAAAAAATAGGACATTTCTTGTTTGTAGTTAAACAAGAAATGTCCTATTTTAATTGAAATTGTACTTAATTTATAGTAGTTTCTTTTTTCTTTGGCAATGCTTTTTCCATCTCTTCGATTGCTGATTGAATAGCGGAAATTTCTTCTTGAAGTTTTGCTTGTAGTGGGGCAGTTTCAGTTTTCCATTGCTCCACATCTGCTTTGATCTCTTCTATAGCACTAGGAATAACTTCTTTTGATTCTTTCGTTAAATTGCGAATAGAGTTTTTAAGATCTTGCATTTGAAGTTTTATGTCGGATAATTTGTCTCGAAAGTCGTTCGAAGTCGACTTTAAGGAAATACGTACTTCGCTACCTGACTTTGGAGTGGATAATAATACTGCAGTAGCCCCAGCTAATACACCCGTTGCAACTCCTAAAAATAATGGTACTACTTTCATTTGCGTTCACCCCTTATGTAATATATTATTCCTTTTCATAACATAATTAAAACATAATAACCTGAACAAAAAAAGCTTTCCTTCGAAAAGGAAAGCAATAATTTAAACTGTAAGGGCTGTTTCGAATTTGGAACGTTTGATCAACTTTCCGATAATTGGATAAATAATGAAAAATGCTATGGCATTGATTGCAATTGCAGGAAGTACTACTAAAACAAATAGTTCTCCGAATATTGCACCTGCTCCAAAAACAAAAATCGCAGTTGATAAAAATACAGTTCCTGATACGAGCGTACCTACACATGTAAGAACGATAGCAACTGGTAATTTGTGAGCATATTTAGTAAGTAATAGTACTAACCCAAAGAAAACGAATGCTGTTACTGATTTATCAATGATGTTTGGAACAAATCCACCTGGGAATGTAGAAAACAATCCAGAAATAACACCTGTTGAAATACCGAGTAGAAACACACTTTTTACTTCAGGGAATAAAAGAATTCCTATAAACATCATCGTTAACATGAAATCTGGTTTCATCCCACCGTTAATTCCAGGGATAATAATATAAAGTACCGCACCGACCCCAATTAGTAGGGACATTAATACTAAATTTTTCGTATTCAATTCTCATCTCTCCTCAGCTTCTCTAAGCTCTATTTGTTTGGATTCCTCTAACGTATCCTCTTGATCGTTAGCAAGAATCTTACTAGTGATTATAAGTCTTTTTTCCCGTAATTGCAATAACTAGTTTGCCAGTTTTTCAGCTAATTCTTTTGCTAAATCTTGAATAACTTCAGGAGTAAATGTTTTTTCCTTTGTCATCCAAGTTGCACGGAAACCATCCGTTTGGTCGTAACGAGGGATAAAGTGTAAGTGAAAATGGAAAACACTTTGACCAGCAGGTGCTCCATTATTATTGAGCAAATTCATGCCAACAGGACCAAATGTTTCTTTCAAAACAGAAGCAATTTTTGGAACTACTTTAAATAAATTACTCGCTTCTTCTTCCGATAAATCATATACATATTCTTTATGATTTTTTGGAATAACGAGCGTATGTCCTTTTGTAAGGGGCTGAATATCCATAAAGGCATATACATGCTCATCCTCATAAATTTTTGCACTTGGAATAGAACCGTCAATTATTTTACAGAAAATACATTCACTCATGGAAAAACCTCCTATTCATTGTTACCAATAGTTTAGCATATAATAGGACAACTTAAAGAAGATTTTTCGTATAGGTTTTGGTAAACTATTTAGAAGAGATGAGGTGCGAGAGATGACAGTATTAGAACTAACTAACGTAACAGGTGGTTATACAAGAAAGCCTGTGCTACATGATTTAACTTTTTCCATTGGAAAAGGGGAGTTAGTAGGATTAATTGGATTGAATGGAGCAGGAAAGAGTACAACGATCAAACATATTATTGGAACGATGAACGCTGCAAAAGGGGAAATTCTGCTTAACGGAAAATCGTTAAAAGAGGATCCAGCAACGTATCGTACTTCTTTTTCGTATATACCGGAAACGCCAGTATTATACGATGAGTTAACATTAAAAGAACATTTAGAGCTAACTGCAATGGCTTATAATTTAGAACAAACCGTATTCGAAGCAAGAAAAGAGTCTCTTTTAAAAGAGTTCCGTATGGAAAAAAGATTGAATTGGTTTCCTGCACACTTTTCAAAAGGAATGCGTCAAAAAGTAATGATTATGTGTGCATTTTTAGTAAATCCTGATTTATATATTATCGATGAACCTTTTGTAGGGTTAGATCCATTAGGTATTCAATCGCTACTTGATCAAATGAAGGCACGAAAAGACGAAGGTGCCTCGGTTCTCATGTCGACGCATATTTTATCGACAGCGGAGAAATATTGTGACCGAATCCTTCTGTTGCATAATGGGAAAATACGTGCACAAGGAACGATGGATGATCTACGAGTCGCTTTTAACAAGCCACATGCGACATTAGATGATTTATATATTGAAATGACGAAGGAACAACAAGATGAACAATTTGCGTGAAATATGGGCTAAACGTTTTGTCTACTATATAAATGAATTACAAAAATACTTAAAATTTATCTTCACTGGACATATAGCGATTGTACTTGTTTTCGTCATAGGTGCAGGGGGATATACGTATAGTGAATGGCTTAATACAGCTCCGAAAGATTTTCCCGCTTTTTTAGTTGTAGCTTTCATTTTAAGTATTTTATTGGCAATGAGCACCCCAGTCACATTGATGAAGCACGCAGATAGTGTGTATTTTTTACCGTTAGAAACGAAGCTTAAGGAGTATTTAAAGCTTGCGCTGAGATGGACGTATTTTTCATCTATTTTTTTATCCCTTGCAGCTTTTCTTGTTTCCATACCTTTACTTACGAAAGTTGCGGGTGCTACGAAAGAAGAGCTTGTATCATTTTTCATTTTTATTCTAGTGATGAAGTATTGGAGTATTTACGCAGAATTTAATTATCGTTTTGCTTCGGATGGAAAATCGGTATGGGTTGACCGTTTTATACGTTTTCTTTTGTTATTTGCTGCGCTCTATTTCTTATTGAGTGGAAATTATGTGTTTTTAATAGTGGTTGTTATTATTCAACTGATATATGTATTCGTTTGGCAGAAGAAAAAGCAAGAAGTACCGTTTCCATTCGATCATTTTATCGAAGTGGAACAATCTCGAATGATGCGGTTTTACCGATTTGCCAATTATTTCACGGATGTCCCGCATATACGAGGGATGACGAAAAGAAGAAAATGGCTGGATGTTGTTTATAACCTTGTTTCATATGGGCAAAAGAATAGCCAACTATATTTAGTGTTGCGGACCTTTATCCGCACAAATGATTATTTCTTTTTATGGGTTCGACTTACAGCGTTATCGGTTGTTGGTGTGATTTTTATCCCATTTCCAATTGTTGCAATTATTTTCACGAGTGCGCTTGCATTTGCAACAGTTGTCCAATTGCGCCATGCGTTATTATCTGGACAAGAATTTCGAATGGATCAGTTATTTCCGATTGATCCGGATGCAAGAAAACGAGCAGTCAATAAATTAATGCGTATGATTCAATTTGTACAAGCCATTTTAGTCCTTGCCGTAGTTTTAATACAAGGTGAATTTAGGCTTCCATTGTTCCTCATACCTATAGCCGTGTACATTGTATCGGAACTTACAATTCGAATGAGTAAAAAATAAGAAAAAGGCTGTCGTTGGACAGCCTTTTTCTTATTTCGTTTGATATTGAATAGCAGCCATTCCTAATGTTTTCGCTGCAGTGAGCATTGCGCGTTCATCGAAGTCAAACTTTGGACTATGATGTGGGTAAACTTCACCTTCTGGCATTGCGCCTGTAAAGAAGAATGTCCCAGGAATCTCTTCCATATAATAGCCAAAATCTTCCCCAATCATCAGAAGCTCTGACTCTTTTACTAGTTCCACACCCGGTATGTCCCCTGCAACAGTAGCTAAAAACTCAGTTTCTTCTTTATGATTAATAACTGGTGGATATCCACGAGTATATTCCACCGTATATGTACAATCAGCAGCTAGGCATGTGCCTTCTATTACACGCGCTAGTTCACGTTCCATTAAGTCTCTAACGTCTGCATCAAAAGTACGTACTGTGCCAGCAAGTTTTACTGTATCTGCAATAATATTAAAAGCATTTTCCGCGACAAAGGAACCGACAGAAAGAACCGCAGATTGTGTAGGATCTACTCTTCTCGCTACTAATTGTTGTAAGTTTACGACAAGTTGAGAGGCTACAACGATTGCATCCTTCGCTTGATGTGGGTTAGCTCCATGTCCACCTTGCCCTTGAATCGTAATTTCAAAACGGTCCGCTGCAGCCATAATTGGACCAGATTTATATTCGATTGATCCAAGAGGGAACAAAGACCATAAATGCGTACCGAAAATAGCATCAACTCCGTCAAGACATCCAGCTTCAATCATAGGTTTTGCTCCGCCCGGCGCATATTCTTCCGCATGCTGATGAATAAATACATACTCTCCAGCTAACTCGTCTTTTAATTCATTAATCGTACGTGCAAGAATGAGTAGGGTTGCTGTATGACCATCATGGCCACATGCGTGCATCACACCGTCTACCGTAGATTTATATGGGACGTCTTTTTCATCTTGAATAGGTAGTGCATCGAAATCAGCTCTAAGTGCAACTGTTTTACCAGGTAAAGCGCCTTTAACTCTAGCGACAACGCCATTTCCGCCAACATTCGCTTGAAATGGAATACCTAAATCTCTATAAAAGTCTTGAATATACCCGGCTGTTTTTGTTTCTTTAAATGATACTTCAGGATGCATATGTAAATAACGACGGATTTCTACCATCTCTTCAAACGCACTATCTAATTTTTCTGCTAATTGTATTGTCATAAATTTTACCCTCCATTTATCTTTTTACCATTATAACAAAAAAGAAGACGATTAGTGATGATGATTGATAAATCTAATTTTATTAGTGAATAAAATATTTACCGTCGTCTTATTTAAATTACAATATTCCCCTTCTATAAGGAGGCCGATTATTTAATGGCTTTTCTTTAGTCGCCGCCTGCAGCGAAAATCAAAGGAAATTGCTTACTTATTCAGTATCAACTCGCAAAACACAAAATCTTATCCAGTTTTTAGCTGTGTGAATCCAATAAATGGCATAGAGCAACAAAACAGTTGTTGAAAGCAATCAATTCTATTCCGAAAGCAATCAAATCAGCATGAAAGCAACCAAATTGCTAGTGAAAGCAACCAATTCTTAAAGTAACAAGTTTACTTGGAGTGAGACGACAATGATTGTGACCATTATTCAAATTATGTGCAATAACAGAGTAGGTGCTTGTTAATCTAATAGAGAGTATTAATGCAACTCATCTTTCTTATCAAAAGAAAAAAGTAAACTACCCATAGCAAGCAGAGGGCACTGAAAAACTTACGTTTTTAAATTCATATCGTTTTTTCAAACAAAAACAGGCAACTTCTTGTTCGATTTTGAACAAGAAGTTGCCTGTTTCTTTAATTTTTTCTATTCTTTTTCTTTTAA
>NZ_VDGG01000088.1 GCF_006861775.1 Psychrobacillus soli
GAGCAACCAAAATACGGATGAAAGCAACCAATTCTAAAAATAGCAAGTTTACTTGATGGGAAACTAGGATGATTTCGACATATTATAGGAATAATATGTCTTAAAGCCCATGAACCAGCTAGCTAGCATCTACTAGACCGTTTTTTTCGCTTGCGAGATGTGTTTTGTCACGTTCGTAGTGATAATATCTCGCTCACACCCCACGGAAAGCGTCCGCCCAGCAGCGAAAATCCCAGCGCACACTTCATTCAGCGCACTACGACGCATTATCCCTAGTAAGTGCGACATTTCGTTCATCGTTCCCACTTGCCATATCGTTTAGAGGTGGTCGCGTGCGCTTTTGTTTGTTGATTTCCACCACCGTGCTTCCCACGATTCTTTAGCATCGAATCGATGGCGATATAAAATGAGTAGGATTGCAATAGACAACGGCCATAAGTAGGAAAAAGCAGGGATTATCCAACATAAGATAGCGTATATACTGAAAGCGATTAACATACTTAAAGTGGCACTTCTTAATAGACCAATGAAAACGACAAAAAATGCAGCCATAATACCGAATAACGCTGGATTGAAAACGAGCGCGACTCCAATAAAAGTAGCTATTCCTTTTCCGCCTTTAAAACGAAGCCAAAAAGGATACATATGGCCGGCAATTCCCAATAACCCACCAATAGCAATAATCTCTGAAGAAAAATGAAAACGTAAGCCGATATATAGGATGAGCACTCCTTTAAGTGCGTCTCCTAAAAAAGTTAATAAAAATGCAGTTTTTCCAAGGACGGCACCAGCATTTCTTGCTCCTAAGTTTCCGCTACGCATTTTAGTTAAGTCTGTTTTCTTCCATTTTCCAATCCACCAAGCAGTAAGAAAAGTACCGATAAAATAACTAACTAACCAATAAAGAAGCATAGAACCACCTCAATTGTTTGAATGTAAAATAGCAACCCTTTTAAAATGACGTTTAACTTGGTATGATGTTAGTAATAATGGATGCTAAAGAAAAGGGAGTTTTTCATACAATGATGCAACAATCATTAACTATTCGTGATGCAATTATTCAAAGAAGGTCCATCAAGGCATTTAATGGACAACCCGTCGAAAGAGATATATTACTTTCTATTATGGAAGATTCCATATGGGCACCGAATCATCAAAATAGACAACCATGGCGATTTGTTGTTGCTTGCGGGAAAGAACTTTTAGATTTATATGATGTGTTAAAAGAGTTCGCTATTCCAAAATGGAAAGAGCTGACGGATGAAGAATTAGAAAAACAAATGAAAAAGTTTACAAATCCGGGGGGCTATATTTTCGTCATTGTCCCTGAAGATGCACGCCAAAAAGAGCGTTTAGAAGATTATGCTGCTGCAAGTATGCTTATTCAAAATATCCAATTACTTGCATGGGACCGTGGCATTGGTTCTTGCTGGAAAACACCAGGCTTTTTAGATAGTCCTAAATTCCGTGAAGCACTTGGAGTTAAGCAAGGCGAACGCATCATTAGTATGTTACAAGTTGGCTATTTTGACGAAATGCCAAAACCGAAAGAACGTAAACATGTGGATGAGCTAATTACTATATTTGGTGAATAAAAGAAGAGCTATCTCCTTATAAAGGGGGATAGCTCTATTTTATTTTCGATATAGGACGCCTTATTTTTTTAGTTGCTCCTTCGATAGATGTGCAAGCTCGTAGTAATAATCACCAATAACTCGTAAACCTTGGTCAAAGTTTTCCAAATGGAAATGTTCGTTTGGTGCATGGAAATTTTCTGAAGATAAACCGAAGCCCATTAGCACTACTGGTAATCCAAGGATCTCATCGAATGCCGCTACGATTGGGATAGAACCGCCACCACGTGTGTATGCTGTTGGTACATTGTAAACTTTTTCATAGCTACGACCAGCCGCTTGAATTGCAGGGTGATCGAAAGGCGTTATAAATGGTTTTCCTTTATCAAATTCCGTAACGGTTACTGTAACACCAGTTGGTTTGTTTTTTTCAATATGCGCTTTTAGTTTTGCTACGATTTCGTCCGGATTTTGGTCTGGTACTAAACGGCAAGTAATTTTGGCACCGGCTTCACTCGGTAATACTGTTTTGATGCCTTCTCCAGAGAACCCTCCGAATACACCATTCACTTCAAGCGTCGGGCGAGCCCAAACACGCTCTAAATGAGAGTAACCTTTTTCACCGAATAGCTCTTCGACTCCAACTTCTTTTTTCAATTCTTCTTCATCGAAGCCGAGTGCTTTATAGGCTTCACGTTCTTCATCAAGCAAGGGACGAACGTTATCGTAGAAACCTTCTACTTGGATCGTACCTTCTGCATCACGGAAAGAGTCTAAAACCGATACGAGTGCGTGGATAGAGTTTTGAACTCCGCCTCCGTATAGGCCAGAGTGTAGGTCACCTTTAGCTCCTTTTACGTCAATTTGAACGCCACAAAGACCGCGTAATCCGTAGCATACAGCGGGTTGTCCTGGTCCTTGCATCCCAGTATCGGAAATAACGATTACGTCCGCAGCAAGCTTTGCTTTATTTTCTACTATATACGCCTCTAAGTTTGGGCTACCAACTTCTTCTTCGCCTTCGATTAAAAATTTTACATTAACAGGAAGTGACCCTTCTGTTTGAAGAAGTGCTTCTACTGCTTTTACATGCATAAACACTTGACCTTTGTCGTCACTCGCACCACGCGCATATAATTTGTTGTCGCGCACTTCAGGATTAAAAGGTTCTGATTCCCAAAGGTTTAGTGGATCAACAGGTTGCACATCATAATGACCATAAACAAGAATGGTTGGTTTGTCATCTGCATGTAGCCAATCTGCATATACGACGGGATGACCATTTGTTTTATCTATGATTACGTTTTCTAAGCCGGCTCTTTTGCATGAATCTGCTAACCACTCAGCACCCTTTTGCATGTCGTTTTTATGTTCGGATAAAGAAGAGATACTAGGTATGCGTAGAAACTGTTTTAGTTCCTCTAAATGTGTCTCTCTTTTTTCCGTAAAGTAATTATTTAACGCTGTTAAATGGCTCACTTGAATCCCTCTTTTCATAAAATTTCGTGAATAGAAATAGTATAGCATAAGAATTGTGACAACTAAAATCGTAGTGTGCTATAGTAATAAAAAGAAATAGGCAACGATGTTATCATTTTAGGAGGATACAAAATTGTACATAGAATTTGTACTATTAGCATTTGCACTACTTGTTTCATTCTTTTTATCGGGAAGTGAAACAGCTTTAATGACAGTAAATAGGACGAAGGTCCGACTGCGAGCAGAACAAGGGGATAGAGCAGCAAAAGAGTTACTCGTTCTTTTATTAAAGTCGGACCGAATGATTGTAACGATATTAATAGGCAACACAATTGCGAATATTGCAATGACTGTTTTAGTTATTCACATCGCAGAAAATTATGCGTGGAATATTGTTTGGTCTATTATCGTTCTGACCGTGATCATTATTTTATTTGCGGAAGTACTGCCAAAAACAATTGCCGCAACTTTTTCGGAAAGAATCGTGTATATTGTCGCTCCGATGATTCGATTGTTGATTGGACTATTAAGACCGATAACGTTTTTAGTTGCTGAATTCATCAACATGCTAATTCGAATCGGGTCTAAAGGTGCTGTAAAGGAAACGATCATCACCAAAGAAGAACTTTTGAATATGGTAGATATAGCTTCAACAGATGGTACATTTGAAGAAGAAGAATCCGAACGAATTAAAGGAATACTCGATTTTCCAAATAAAGACGTATCAGACGTATTATTTACGCATCGAACGGAAATGGTTGCATTACCTATAGAGTATACGTATGAAGAGGTACGGGATACAATACTCGAGCACTCCTATACGAGATATCCTGTGTATGATGAAAACTTAGACACAATTGTTGGTATGTTTTATTCGAAAAAGCTAATAGAATGGTCCATGGATCCATCGCTTGCTTTCGAAACACTTATGGATATAGAACCATTGTTTGTCGTGCAAACATTAAGCGTAGAGAAAGTATTTGAACTGATGCTTAAGCATAAAAAGCATATGGCAATTGTTTTAGATGAATACGGCGGTACGCTTGGAATTGTTACCCATGAAGATTTAATCGAAGAAATGATCGGGCAAGAAATAGAAGATGAAACAGATGATGATGAAGAAATATTAATACATGAAATGACGGAAAATCGTCTGGTCTGCGCGGGTCGCGTGGAAATAGAAGAAGTAAATCAATTGTTTGATCTATCGATTGTGAATGAAAATGAAACAATCGGAGGATTCGTACTGGACCAGCTAGGGCATGTTCCGGAAGAAGGCGAGCAATTTACATACGAAAATCTATTTATAGAAATTAATGAAATGGATCGTAGCCGAATTGTAACGTTAACGATTACGAAAAGAGAAGAACCGGAAGTAGATGAAGCGCAAGAGGAGTAATAATTCCTTTTGCGCTTTTCTTATATTCTTTCTTACACGATTGTAATTATATTGAAAGAGAATACGATGGAGGGTAAGGTTCAAGTTTGGCATTATAGAGTTATAAAGAAAAGCCGAGCGGAGGAATAAATAATGCAAGTTAAAATTGAAGATATTTACGAAGAATATAACCGTTACATATATTTCTTATGTTTGAAACTAACAAAAAATCAAATAGATGCTGAAGATTTAATGCAAGAAGTGTGGATGAAAGTTGTTCGATATGAATCGTATATGAAAGAAGTGGACCATGTAAAAGCTTGGTTAACGACGATTTGTATGAATACATTCCGTGATAGATATCGTAAACAAGTTAGACGTAGCAAATACGTGGCAAATCAACCAGAACAACTTGATATCTCCTTATTAGATTTAATCGCAGCGGATGTTTTATCTGTAGAAGAGCAGTTGGAGAAAGAAGATGTTGGAGAAATTATTCGTTCGAAAGTTGCGGAATTAGATGGCATTTACCAAAAAACAGTGATGTATTTTTATGTACACCAATTTTCATTGATCGAAATCGCTGAGGTGATGAAAGTTTCGATTGGTACAGTAAAATCAAGATTATTTAGAGCGAAGCAACGTTTAAAAGAGCTTATTATGAATGATGAAATTGCGAAAGATTCGTTAGTATTAGTTTAATATGTATGAGCTTCCCCTGTTGGAAAGTGGCAGGGGAGGCTTTTTTGTGCTTTAGGAAATTATAAAAATTTAAACATGTAGATAATTTTTTTCAAGTAATATAAGGTATGCTAATTTTTTTATAGAACGCAATATGGGGATACTGCGCCGTAATGCGTTGAATAAAGTGTTCGCTGGGATTTTCGCAGCAGGGCGGACGCTTTCCGTGGGGTGAGCGATGAGCCTTCACCGTAGCTGCGCATCCGTTGTGAAGTCTCATTTTGCTCACTTGATCCCACTGGAGTCGCCGCCCTGCTGCGAAAATCAACGGAAATTGCTTACTTATTCAGTGGCAACTCGCAAAAAACAAAATTTCTGCAGTATTTGGTCTGGGTGAATCCAATAAATAGCTTAGGGCAACAGATCGTTCACTCNGTTAGTCTTTACCATGGATTTTCGCTGCATGCGGCGACTCCAATGGGATCAAGTGAGCAAGATGAGACTTCACATCGTACGCGCTAGCGGCAGTGAAGGCTCATCGCTTACCCGGTGGAAAGCGTACGACTGCACCGAAAATCCCGGTGGATACTTCATTCAGCTCACTACGTCGCAATATCCCTATACTGCACACTTTATTTACATACAGGTTATTTATGTTTTTTTGTTGTGATAGAATTTTTCCCTACATTAATAGGCGAAGTAACAACTGCTTTATGGTATAATAAAGTCATTATTTACTTAAAAATGAGAAGGAGGGGAATTGGTGACGTATCAAGCTTTCTACCGCGCTTATAGGCCTCAGTCATTTGCAGAAATGTCTGGTCAATCACATATAAAGCAAACTCTTCAAAATGCCCTCCTTTACAATAAAACGACACATGCGTATTTATTCTCAGGTCCGCGCGGTACGGGAAAAACGAGTGCAGCGAAAATATTCGCTAAAGCTTTAAACTGTGAAAATGGACCGACGAAAGAACCGTGTAATACTTGTGAAACTTGTAAAAGTATCACAGAAGGTTCTAATACAGATGTAATTGAGTTTGATGCAGCATCTAACTCTCGTGTAGAGGAAATGCGCGAAATTATTGAAAAGGTTCGTTTTGCCCCTTCAAATGCTCGCTACAAAGTGTATATTATTGATGAAGTGCATATGCTTTCTACAAGTGCATTTAATGCTTTATTAAAAACACTAGAAGAACCACCAGCACATGCTGTATTTATCTTAGCAACAACTGAACCACATAAGATTCCTTTAACAATTATATCTAGATGCCAGCGTTTTGATTTTAAAAGAATTACTTCTTCTGATATTGTTTCACGAATGAAAGAAGTATTGACAGATGCTAATATTGAATACGATGAGACTGTATTAAAGATTATTGCTCAAGCAGCGGCTGGCGGAATGCGAGATGCACTAAGTATGCTGGATCAAGTAGTATCGTTTAGCGGCGAGAAAATGACGCTAGAGGATGCGTTATTAGTAACTGGGTCAATTGGCCAGGATGTGTTTTTTCAATTAGCCGGTGCGTTAATTGAAAAGGATGTAGCAAAAGCTTTAAGTTGTGTGGAGCAGTTAGTGGATGATGGAAAAGATCCTGTTCGATTAACGGAGGATTTTATTACCTTTTACCGCGATTTACTTGTATTGCTTGTTGCACCCGAACAAACGGAGTTATTGGAAATAGCAACTGGAGACGCTATGTTTCACGAGTTGGCCTCCAAGTTTGCAGAAGATACTTTATATAAAAGTATTTCTATATTAACGAATACCCAGCAAGAAATGCGTTTTTCTAATCACGCGAAAGTGTATTTAGAAACGGCCATTATTCGTTTAGCGCAAGTTCCGAGAGGGAATGTAGCAACGACCGAGAGTAATTCAGAACTTGAGATGAAGGTAAGAGCACTGGAAAGTCAGTTACAACAGCTGCAAGAGCAAATAAGTCAAGGAATAGTACCACAAGCAAATGCTGGTGCGCAGGAACAACCAAAGAGACAAAGACAAAAGTCGAATGCTGGTGTGAAAGTGTCAAGTGGCCGTATCCAAGAAATATTAAAAACGGCAACTAAGACAGATATCCAAACGATTAAATCCCACTGGGCTACTATTTTGCAACTACTTCAAAAATCACATGCTGCATTATTAAATGATGCTGAACCAGTAGCAGCATCTTCTGGTGCATTTGTGTTAAAATTTAAATATGATATTCATTGCCAAATGGCCATGGAGAATAAAACCTTTTCTTCTTCTTTTCCACAGCTAATAGCAAACTTAACAGGTACAATGTATGAAGTTATATATGTGCCGGAGGAAAATTGGTTAAAGATAAGAGAAGACTTTATACGTCAAAATGGTTTGAAACAAGGCAATGCAGGGGGGACTGAAGATAGTTCTCAACCAACAGAAGCAATGGAGCTTCTGCAAGGAATGGAAGAGATTTCGGAAGATCCTTTAATAGTAGAAGCAGAGAAATTATTTGGGAAAGAATTTGTAGAAGTACATGATGACTAAGGAGGAAAATAATAATGCGCGGAATGGGAAATATGCAAGGTATGATGAAACAAATGCAAAAAATGCAAAAACAAATGGCTGAGGCTCAAGAACAACTAGGAACTCAACGTTTTGAAGCTGTAGCTGGCGGAGGAATGGTGAAAGTTGTTGTCTCCGGTCATAAAGAAGTACTAGAAGTAGAACTAGATCCAACTGTTGTTGATCCAGAGGACATAGAAATGCTTCAAGACTTAATCGTAATTGCAACAAATGAAGCAGTGAAAAAAGCAGACGAAACAGCGAATTCCACGATGGGGCAATTCACGAAAGGGTTGAACCTTCCTGGTATGTTCTAGGAGGAAAAAAGATGCATTATCCTGAACCAATATCAAAACTAATAGATAGTTTTATGAAATTGCCAGGAATCGGGCCGAAAACAGCGGCCCGTCTGGCATTTTTTGTGCTAACAATGAAAGAAGACACAGTTTTAGATTTTGCTAAAGCATTAGTAGATGCTAAACGAAACTTAACTTATTGTTCAGTTTGTGGGCATATTACAGATATTGACCCCTGTCATATCTGTCAAGATCAGCAACGTGATCTATCGATGATTTGTGTAGTCCAAGATACGAAAGATGTAATAGCTATGGAGAAAATGAGAGATTATAACGGTTTATATCATGTACTTCATGGTGCTATTTCACCAATGGACGGGATTGGACCAGAAGATATTAATGTTCCTTCTCTTTTGAAAAGATTACAGGATACGCAGGTAGAAGAACTGATTTTAGCAACTAACCCTACAATAGAAGGAGAAGCAACAGCGATGTATATTTCTCGTCTCGTGAAGCCCTCTGGTATTAAGACAACGCGAATTGCGCATGGTTTACCTGTGGGTGGAGATTTAGAGTATGCAGATGAAGTAACCTTATCCAAAGCATTAGAGGGTCGCCGAGAGTTGTAAGGGGGATGCTGTAGTACTATGTTTTTTCAAAGGGCAAAATTAAAAAAAGAGTTTGATCAGCAATTTGTAAAATTAATTAAAGAAACAAAAGAAGATTGGCAACAAGCCCAACAAATAGAGGATTATTTGAATGACTACGATTTAGACGCAATGGCGAAAAGAAAAATTGCAGAGAGCATTCACTTC
>NZ_VDGG01000089.1 GCF_006861775.1 Psychrobacillus soli
CCCACCACTAGTTTTATATCCACCTTGACCAAATTTCCCACCTGCATGTAAAACAGTGAAAATAACTTCCGCAGTTGGAATTCCAGTTTTGTGCATTCCTGTCGGCATTCCCCGACCGTAGTCACGGACCGTAATACTTTGATCCGCATGAATTGTCACTTTTATATGATTACCGAAACCAGCCAAACTTTCGTCGACTGAGTTATCTACTATTTCATAAACTAAATGATGTAATCCACGCGCGTCGGTCGAACCTATATACATCCCAGGTCTTTTTCGAACGGCTTCTAACCCTTCTAATACTTGGATATCATCATCACTATAGCTCGTTAATATTTCATCTTTACTCAAATACGTTCCCTCCAAAAAACAAAACATCTGTTCTTTATTCTCTATTTAGCGTACAAACAGATTATCATTATGTCAATAGTTCCAAAAGAAAATCGCAAGGCGAAACAGCCATTGCAAACGAAACAGGCAACTTAAAACGCCAGAATTTAATTGTAGGTAATTATCCATTAGATTGCAATCTGCCTTTGTGTAGGATTCTCTATCCTAGTGCAATATTCCTTCTTTATGGATTGGTTCATCTTCTATCTCAAGGATTACCCGTAACATCCATGTTATCAATCATTTTGGATGATGTCCTGTACTAAGTATAACTCTATTTCGTTATTTTGTTCGTTAAATGTTGTTGGTACAGTGAAGTAATGTTATTTTTAGTGAAGTTATTTTTCTTAACATTGAACAAAACGAAGCGTGCGTGGTAAACTGAAATAGTTCAATATAATATGAGTTTCATAACTAAAGGAGTATGCTATGACTATCATCATTTTACTTTTACTTGCCTATATAATTGGGTCTATCCCTTCCGGCTTATGGATAGGGAAATTATTTTATAATACAGATATTCGGGAACATGGCAGTGGGAATTTAGGTGGAACGAATACGTTTCGCACGCTCGGTAAAAAAGCAGGACTAGTTGTTACGATCATGGATATTTTAAAAGGAACAGCGGCAACACTTTTAGGATATTTAGCTATATTTGAATCTACATCTGTACATCCGCTTATTCTTGGGATTATTGCAGTAATAGGGCATATGTTCCCTGTTTTCGCTAAATTTAAAGGTGGAAAAGCGGTTGCGACGTCCGGAGGTATTTTACTTGCTTACAACTGGCCACTTTTTGTACTGTTAGTTTTAGGATTTTTTATTATTTTAAAGATAACGAAGATGGTTTCGTTAACTTCCATGATTTTAGCTATTATTGCACTTATTTATTCAATTGTTTATTACTTCACAGTGGAAAAAGATTGGCCTTTAATTGCGATGCTCGTTCTAATAGCTGTTTTTATCTTTTATCGTCATCGGACAAACATTGAACGTATAAAAAATGGCACGGAACCGAAAGTAAAATGGATTTAACAATTATGTCTAGGAAAGCTTGGTGAATAGCTTGAGAATATTTATTTCGGATGATGCAGTTAAGTGGTTTCAAGAGGAAATGGAAATAAGTAATGGAGACACTATTCGTTTTTATGCACGCTATGGTGGATCAAGTCCAATACAGCAAGGTTTTTCACTTGGTATGACAAAAGATACACCGTTTGAACCGGTTGTTACAGTAAAAGTTGGAGAAGTTTTATTTTTCATAGAAGAAGTAGATGAATGGTATTTCGATGGGCATGATTTGTATGTAGATGTAGATCACAAGTTAGATGAGTTAGCCTATACGTATAAAAAAGCGTGATTTAATATCACGCTTTTTTTTATGGAAACTTCATCAGTTTATCTAGCAGAGCTTTCCTGAAACTCTAATTGACTGAAATTTTAGTTTTATACAAAATGATTCAGCTAGAATGTAACAAATAAATAAAATTAGTCGTATATTTGATTGAAAAAATCATAATATACGACTATTTGTGTAACCGCTATACTAAAACAGACAGTTTTCGCTGAGATGCCGTGAACACTTTCGCCAATCTAACAGACCATCTAGTAAACTAGAATTATTCGTTTACTGGAGGTAAGAGACTTGGAGGAAAAGCTAGTGTTATATATTGAGATTCAACAATTGTTTAAACGTAAAATGAAGATTGCACAAATCGCTAAACATTTAAAAGTGAACAGAGGGACTGTCTATAAGTATTTGGGAATGTCTTTTGAAGAGGCACAGGAGTATTTAGGAAACCCTCTTCAAAAACCTAAGAAGTTAGATCCCTACCGGGATTGGATTGTCGCTTGGTTAGAGGAGTTTCCACATTTAAGTGCAGCGCAAATTCAAGATTGGTTATTAGAGCGTCATCCTGATTTAGAAATAGGTGAAAGCACAGTACGCTCTTATGTAAAAGAAATTCGTGAAATATACCAGATTGAGAAAAAAGCCATCGCCAGACAGTATGAGTCCGTTCCAGAACAGCCTATGGGTAAACAGCTACAGGTGGACTGGGGGCAAACAAAGCAGAAAACGACCGAGAAAAAAGAAGTGAAGTTGTATTTCATCGCTTTTGTGTTAGCTCATTCGAGGTATAAATATATGGAGTGGCAAGACCGCCCTTTCACAACAAAGGATGCCATTAGATGTCATGAAAATGCATTTCGTTTTTATGGTGGATGTTCAGAGGAAATTGTTTATGACCAAGATCATTTACTTACAGTTAGTGAAAATGCGGGTGACTTGATCTTAACATCTGAATTTCAAGCATATGTGAAGGATCGCAAATTCCGCGTTTATTTATGTCGTAAGGCGGATCCAGAATCTAAAGGGATGATTGAAAATGTGGTGAAATACATAAAAGGTAACTTCGCAGATAGTCGAGTTTTTAAAGACATTGAAAGCTGGAACATGAGTGCTTTACAGTGGTTAGAGCGTACAGGAAATAAGAATGTACACAATACAACGAAAAAGAGACCAGTTGAAGTGTTTCTCGTCGAAAAGCTACACTTACAACCCGTCTCTCCACTACTTTCATTAGAAAGTAACCATACCGTAATTATACCAAGGAATGTAAATAAGGACAACACGATTCGATTTAAATCCAACCGTTATTCAGTTCCCGTAGGAACTTACGGGTCGCAACAAGATAATCAAGTGTATTTGGAAATACGAGGAGAACAACAAAGTATCCTTGTCATCCGCAAGCACCCTGATAACGAGATCATTGCAGAACATCTGATTAGTACTGAGAAAGGAAAACTCATTAAAAGTCGTAGCCATACTCGAGATCGTTCCAAAGGAATAGAAGAGTTGAAAAGAAACGTAATTTCTCATTTCAAAGAACAAGAAGCCATCTGTGTGTATCTGGATGAAATTTGCCTAAAATACGCCCGTTACCGCCGAGACCAATTAGCAATTCTTCAATCTGTCATTAAGGACGCCCCTGAATGGATTGATCAGGCGCTTCAAAAGTGTATCCATGAAAACCTCTACAGTGCCAATGATTTTCGCGATGTAGTAAGTTATCTGAAGTTATCGAGGGAAGAATCAGTTGTAGCAATAAAGGAAACTAAAAAAATATCTACATCTAAAGCTAAAATTCAAGTAATCCCCCGCTCTGTTAGTACATATACAAGTATTTTGAAGGGGAATGCCCAATGAATAAAACAGTGAAGGAATTACAAGATCATTTTCGCCAATTACGTTTAGCAGAAACTTCCGAGGAGCTTCCACAGCTCCTTCGAGAAGCTGAAAAAGCATCTTGGACATATTTAGAATTCCTAGAAGCGATTACATCATTTGAGTTAAACAAACGTGAAACAAAAAGTATTGAGAGACGAATCAAATGGGCACGGTTTCCCTACTATAAAACGCTTCTAGAATTCAACGTAGAGGAACAGACAGCCTTAACAGCTCGTCAATTAGCGCAATTACAAGAGTTTAGTTGGTTAGAGCAACAATATAATTTGATTTTATTAGGCCCGCCTGGTGTCGGCAAAACATTTCTAGCCATAGGGCTAGGAATAGAGGCTATTCAACGAGGATTTCAAGTATATTTTGTGACGATGGGAGAATTAATCCAACTATTAAAAACGCAGGAGTTTACCCATAAGTCACAAGTGCAAATAAAGAGAATACAAGCATCTGATTTAGTGATTATTGATGATTTGATGTATATGGCAATGGATCAAAGGGAAGCGAATCTGTTCTTTCAGTTAATCAATCATCTTTATGAACGAAGTTCGATTATTTTAACATCCAATAAAAGTCCAGACCAGTGGACCGAATTAATGGGTGATGAAGGAATTACGACAGCCATTTTGGATCGTCTTTTACATCGTGTGGAGGTTATTCACATGGAGGGAGACAGCTATCGCATGAAAAACAGGCAGCACGTATTTTAAGCAAAAGTGTTCATTTCAAACGAGCAAAAACTGTATGTTTTCACTTGACGGTTACA
>NZ_VDGG01000009.1 GCF_006861775.1 Psychrobacillus soli
GAAGAAGCAAGCTTCTTCATCATTCGCTCGACTTGCATGTATTAGGCACGCCGCCAGCGTTCGTCCTGAGCCAGGATCAAACTCTCCATAATAGAGAACTTAAAAAGCTCATGTTGTTTTGCTGGCATCATCATTAAATGATGTCAAAATTGTTTTACTATCAAGTGTTAACCGAAGTTAATCTTTCAAGTTATATTTCTTAACGTTTTGCATGTTCAGTTTTCAATGTTCATGTTGTTTTAGTTGTCGTTTTGGCGACCTTTGTATCTTAACATCGTTTTAACATGAATGTCAACACTAAAACATAAAGTTTATTAAAACGATTTGAAAAGGTGCGTGTTACTTTGAAAAAAAAGCTATTGTTAGTCGGATCATTAACATTATTAATCACCCTGTTATTCAACGTTCCAAGAAATTATCCCTCTATACTACCGGTTTTTCAATTAACAGAAAAACCAACTGTTATTTCTAAAGGGACATACGGAAAAACAGTAACAATCGATTTGACGTTTGGAAAAGATGAAATTGAAACCCTTCTTAAAGATTTAAAAGCACCTTATCCTCATTTCTTTATTAGTACCGAGTGGATGGAACGCTCTGAGCCCATTATAAAGATTATGCAAGAAAAGCATATTCCGATTGGGCTTTTAGGTAAAGATGGTGCAAATTATATAGAGGATCCTGTTTTATTTCAAAAAGAAGTGGATCAATTCGAAAAAGTAATGGGCGAAAAACCGCTTTGGTTTCGAACAAAGGATTATCAATTTCCGATAGAGGTACAAGAAGTTGCTTGGCAGCAAGAAGTAAACTTACTTAGTTCGAGTAAGTACTGGGATGTAGAAATTCCTAAGCTTACAAAAGGAGACGTCCTTTCTGTACCACTTCACCAGGACGAACGGGTTGATATAAAGCAACTTACCAAACTTTTAGGGTCTGAAACATTTTTACCTATTGAACAAAATATATTCGGTTTAAAAATGAATACAAAAACCTTTCCTGAATAGAAATAATGTCGAAAAAACTGCCACGACGATCATTCGTCGTGGCAGTTTTCGTTTACTTTGTTTTTACAGCGGCTGTTTCTTTTCTCGCTTTTCTGCGTGCTTCTAATTTCAAGCGATCCTCATCGGATTTTGCATTATATTTTGGTAAAGCTAATAATTGATATGCATTAACCGCAAGAATCGGGAATAATAATAACGTTACCCAAGTATCCACATTCTCTGCTCGTACCATTAGCACCGGCAACCATTCAAGCGTTGATACAACGATCATAAAAAATAACGCGGAAATAAGGGTATGCTTTTTAGTCATATTCGCTTTTGTAATTGCAACGACTATAGCTGTAATTATCAAAACTGCTAGTAAAATGGTGTACAGCCAAATTTGTCCTGTCGTTTCTGCATTTGGTCGGAATCGGAACATTATAAGATCAAAAATTACGATAACAATGATAAGTAACTGTACCCAATTCCAAAGCGTAAGAGTTCTAAAAATATTAACACCCATTTGGTGAATAGTTAAGTAAGCGAAGTAACCCATTTGTGCTATTACACTTACTGTAAAGCCCATAACAATCATAAATGCAAAGGCTGCAAAAAATTCTCCCCATTGACCTGCTTCAAAATATTTTGCAAAAGCATCATCCCAACGTATAAATAAACCAAAAACACCTGTAATTACCCCACCGATCAACATGGCATTCAGAAAAAATTTAAACCAATTTCGTATAGTCACAGCAAGATTTCCTCCAAAAATTCTATTTCTTCTTTATTTTAAATTGTAACAACCATTTGCTTAAAAATCTATTTCTTCCTAGTTACTATACATATTTCCGAAACAAATGTGAACAATAATCGAAAGGACGGTGACGATTATGAAGTATTTTGCGCTTATTTTGTTGAGTCTTGGGCTTCTCGCCGGATGTAGCGGTTCTTCTTCTGCTCCTCCATCCTATGAGGAAAATAAAAAAATGCTTATAGATGCGTTGCAAACCGAAGACGGGAAAAAGGCCATTCGAACACTTTTAGACGATCCGCAATTTAAAGAACTGCTAGTAATTGACAGTGAGCAGGTAAAGAAATCCGTTGAAGAAACAATGTTATCAAAAGAAGCAGAAGAATTTTGGAAGGAAGTTTATCAAGACCCCAAATTTTCGGAGACCATGGCAAAAAGTATGGTGAAACAACAAGAAGAACTAATGAAAGCACTGATGAAGGACCCCACTTATTTACAAGACTTAGAAAGCTTTTTTGGTTCTGCTGATATGAAAAAGGAATTAGGAAAAGTGCTACAATCCAGTGATATGCGGAAAGAGATGCAAAAGGTTGTGGAGGAAACGATTCAAAGTCCTTTATTACAAACGAAGTGGCAAAAACTAGTGGAGGAAGCCGGTAGCCAGAAAGAAAGTGGTGGTGGATCCAAAGAGGAATCAGGTTCTACTGAAGAAAAGAAAGAAGAAAGCGAAAAATAAGGCCGCTCCCCTAGTGGAAACGGCCTTTTCTTATGCTTTTTCGATTACTTTTTGTGCTATTTCTAAATAAATTTTTCCTGTTTCATGCGTTTCGGCATATACAGATGGAGCAAAATCGATGTCATTCCAGTCTGGTTGTCCTAATGGAATTTGACCAAGTAATTCCGTTCGTAGCTCATCAGCAAGCTTCGGACCTCCACCCTTACCGAATACAAATTCACGTTCCCCGGTAGATTTCGTTTCATACCAAGACATATTTTCGATAACACCAAGTATTTCATGATCCGTTTGAAGTGCCATTGCACCTGCTCTCGCAGCTACGAAAGCAGCAGTTGGGTGCGGAGTTGTCACAACGATTTCTTTAGACGCCGGCAACATTTGATGAATGTCTAACGCAACATCTCCAGTGCCTGGTGGTAAATCTAATAGTAAGTAATCTAATTCTCCCCACTCTACATCTTTGAAGAATTGATCTAATACTTTCCCAAGCATTGGGCCACGCCATACGACTGGTGTATTATTTTCAACGAAGAATCCCATAGAAATGACTTTTACTCCTTTACGTTCTACTGGAATAATACGGTCCTCTTTAATTTGCGGGATATCTTTTACACCCATCATATCTGGTACACTAAATCCATAAATGTCCGCATCTACTAAACCCACTTTTTTGCCTAGACGTGCAAGTGCGACAGCCAAGTTAACTGAAACAGTAGATTTACCTACTCCACCTTTACCAGAAGCAATCGATATAATTTTTACTGTGCTATTTGGTGAAAGAAGACTTTCGCTGTCACTTTCTTTTGCTTTCCCACGAAATTGTTCTAATACTTCTTTCGGTAATTCTTCAAAGCGAATACCTACTGTTGCTGCTCCTGCATTTTTCAATACTTCTACTACCTTACTTTGTAATTGCATTTGTTCTGCTGAATTTATTTTGGCAATCGCTAGTTTCACACTGACGTGATTTTTTTCTTCTTTTATGGATACTGTGGATATTCCGCTCGTTTCTTCTAAAGTTCTATGTAAAAATGGATCATTTAATTCGCCAAGTAACTCACGAACTTGTTGCTCGTTAATCATCTGTAGACACTCCCCTTTAGTTAACTATTCGCAGTATAGTATACCATATACGAGTGTCTACATTTCCAAACATTAGCTCAGTAAATGTTGTCTTCTACAAAACGGAGTACTCCATCTGAGATTGCATCGACCATCTGATTTTGATATTTATCCGATTGCAACAATTCTCGCTCTTCATTGTTACTTAAAAAGCCTGTTTCCACTAACACTGCAGGCGCTTTTGCTTTTTTCAAAATATACACTTGTTTAATGGCAAGTGCTTCTCTTTCTGTATTGCCTATATTCTCTCTAATGGAACCTTGGATGGACTTAGCTAAAAGTTCTCCGCCTTCGTGCCCATCTGCATGATAAAATACTTGCGCACCTCTCCATCTTTCTTCAGGAACCGCATTCACATGTAAACTAAGGACAATATCAGCTTCCGAGTTATTCATAATTTCTTCCCGAAGAAGTAAATCTGCTCGCTTTCTAGCTCGTGTTGTCGGAAAGTCTCCATCCGGATTATGCTCTGCAACTGCATCTCCTTCTTTCGTACGAGTCATCACGACTGTAGCTCCTTGTGCTTTTAGCTTTTTCTCTAATTTCAATGACATAGCTAGCGTAATATCGCGCTCGACTACTTCACCATGACTCGCACCACCATCGATCCCCCCATGCCCTGGGTCAATGACAATTTTTACGCCACTTAACGGATCTGGTAGGAAAAAACCAGTATCACTCGCCTTCGTTCCATAAATGACGGCAAGCAAAGATACCAAAAACAATACGAAGATGATTATCCACTTTTTCAGGTCCATCGCTCCTTTTTCACTCATTATACGTATGAGGGACAAAGAGTATGATAGCTTTAGTTAGTCATTTTTCAATCTGGTAAATTCCTTTTTTATCTCTTAATGTGCAACCATTTTTCTTGAAAATGTTTATCATATGTTTATTGCTTTCATCGGTACTCCCTACATAATAATTAGCCTGCATTTTCTTCATAAGCTCTAATGTAAGCTTATGAAGCTTAGCACCTAGTCCTTGCCCGCGCATGTCAGGGACAACTCCAAAGTAGAACATCCTTCCTTCGTCTTGCGTCCCCATCTCAATATGCGGAATACTTATCCCAACTAATTTGTTATCTGCAAAAAAGGAGTAACAATGACTTCTCCACTTGTCTCCTAACTCACTAGCTATTGAAGCCATTACTTGCTCGATGGGCTGATGTATATTCTTATTCGCGGTACCCGTTCGGCATAACTCGTAAGCTGCCGAAAATTCAGCATCCGTCATAAACCCTTCTGCGAGCGAATAAAACAAAAGATCCTCTTCCAGCTCCATCTCATCGTCCAATTGCTTCGTGTACTCCATGATAGAAGAAATCTTTCTAAACCCTCGTGCAAGCAACCAGCTTTCAAATGCCTCATCTATTAGTAAAGATAGATAGCCTATTTGTTCCTCTTCATAAGCACTTAAAATTTTCGTAAATGCTTCTTTGTAATCCTCTTCCGATTCACCTTCCATCTTGACTTGGTCGACTAACCAATACGCTTTTTCGCTTTTAATCAGATTGAATAATTGCATGTATAGTCCTCTCTTTCTTCAACCGGTTACTAAGATAAAAAGATGGTATTGCAAGTAATGCTATTCCACCAATAATCGTAAATACTAGCGCTCCACTATTCAAACTGTCTAAAAGAACGCCTCCCATACTCGGTCCAGCAATTCTCCCAACCAATTTCACACCAGATAAGCAAAATAAGTTCCTTTTTCATCATCTGCACACATACCATCTATATGTATATCTATCATAGTGAAAACTAGCACTTCACTAGCTGTAAAAAATCGAAATTATCTTGTGTATACAAACAGAACAAAAACCTTTCAGAAGCAAACTCCATATTCCACCCCTCCGAATTTTTCTATTTATTAAATATTTACTTAATATACACCTCCAAAAACAACGAAACAACCAGTTAAATAAATAGTGTTACAGGTGCCAGGCACCTGTAACACACAAAAGATAGTATGCACAGAAAAAGTAAGTCACACATAGTCACGACAAATCCAATAAATGGATTATCGCAACAAACCAATCATTGTAAGCAACCAATTTTTTTCCGAAAGCAACCAAATCAGTGTGAGAGCAACCAAAATGCGGATGAAAGCAATCAATTCTTAATATAGCTAGTTTACTTGGATTGAGACGACGATAATTTCGACATATATTGTTGAGAAAAAGTTATTCGCATGCCATAGACTTTATAATTTTCTAGAACTAAAAAAAGCACTCCCCGAGAGATCTCGAGAAGTGCTTGAACTGATAATATAAAATTAACGTTTTGAGAACTGAGGTGCACGACGAGCGCCTTTAAGTCCTGGTTTTTTACGTTCTTTCATACGTGGGTCACGTGTTAAGAATCCTGCTGATTTTAATGCTGGACGGAAATCAGGGTCTACTGTAAGTAATGCACGTGCAATACCGTGACGGATTGCTCCTGCTTGACCTGTGAATCCACCACCATTAACGTTTACGTGTACATCGTAGCTACCTAAAGTTTGAGTAGTTACTAATGGTTGTTTAATAATTTCACGTAAAGTTTCATATGGTACGTAATCTTCTACGTCACGTTTGTTAATAATAATTTTTCCTTCGCCTGGTACTAAACGTACGCGTGCTACTGAACTTTTACGGCGACCAGTGCCGATATATTGAACTTGTGCCAAGTGTATGTCCTCCTCTTAGTTATTATCCGCGAAGCTCGTATGCTTCTGGTTGTTGTGCTGCGTGTGGATGCTCTGCTCCAGCGTAAACGTTTAGTTTAGAAAACATTTGACGGCCTAAAGAGTTTTTAGGAAGCATTCCTTTAATTGCTAATTCGATCATTTTCGTTGGGTACTTAGTACGCATTTCTAAAGCAGTACGTTGTTTAAGTCCACCAGCAAATTGTGTGTGACGGTAGTAAATTTTATCATTTAACTTGTTCCCAGTTAAATGAATTTTTTCTGCATTGATGATGATCACGTGATCACCTGTATCAACGTTTGGTGTGAATGTTGGTTTGTTTTTTCCACGTAAAATAGCTGCAACTTCTGAAGCTAGACGACCAAGAGTTTGGCCTTCAGCGTCTACTACTAACCATTTACGTTCTACTTCGTGACCTTTAGCCATGAATGTTGTACGCATGTATTTTGTCCTCCTAATTCAATCATAATCGATCTAAAATTTTCTATATCCTCATACCAATAAGTTTCGGGGCTTATATTGTGGGGTTAATGAAAATACCATACATCATCTTACCCCGAATACGTAATTTAGTCAAGCATTTTCCGAAAAACACCTGGAAAGGTTGCTTCATCCCAAATACACTACTTTCTCTAAATACAAACCGTGTGCTGGCGCTGTTTTCCCGGCATTTTTCCGATTGCATGACCGCAAGATTTCAGGCAAGTCCTCCACACTTTTTTTCTCAATTCCAATTTCCCATAAAGTTCCTGCAATAATTCGAACCATATTGTAGAGAAAACCATTACCACTAATCTCCATATGAAGCTGATTCAATTCTTCATGCACTTCTAAACGAATCGAATGGACCGTTCTCACAAAATCCTTCACACTCGTGTTGGATGCGCAAAAACTTGAAAAGTCATGCGTTCCAAGCAAATGAACAGATGCCTCTTTCATCCATTCTATATTTGGTTTATACCGTTCCACATGTACACTATAGTTACGTTCAAATGGGCTATGGACTTCCTTCAATGACCAAATATAACGATATGTTTTTCCGACCGCGTCATACCTTGCATGAAAATCATCCTGTACTTGTTCAACCGACAAAACACGAATATCCCCTGGCAATTGTACATTTAAGGCAGTTCTCCAACGATCCATCGGTAATGTAAGCGGACTATCATAGTGGATCACTTGTCCCGTGGCATGAACACCAGCATCTGTTCTCCCACTAGCAACCACTTTTACGACTGTCCCTTTATGCATAATCTGCAATACACGCTCTATTTCTGCCTGAACAGTTCGTTTCCCTGGTTGTACTTGATAACCTGAAAACGCACTACCATCATAGCTAATAATCGCTCGTAGACGCATGCATACACCTCCATTTACGATCTAAAATATACAAGTACTGCAGCTAGCACTACTAGTGATAAGATAATTATCGTATCTTTCGCCGCCCACTCCAGCTTACGATATCTAGTTCTTCCTTCTCCGCCTTTGTATCCTCGTACTTCCATCGCGGTCGCTAAATCTTCTGCTCGCTTAAATGCACTAACAAACAATGGAATCAGAAGTGGAACAATGGCATTCACTCTTTCTTTCATACTACCGGTTGTCATATCCGAACCTCTTGCCATTTGCGCTTTCATAATTTTATCCGTTTCATCCATTAAAGTAGGGATAAATCTTAAGGAAATAGACATCATAAGCGCTAATTCATGCACTGGAAGCTTCCATTTCTTCAGCGGGTTCAATAATGTCTCCAATGCATCCGTAATCGAAATAGGGGTCGTAGTGAGCGTTAAAATAGACGTTAAAATAACAAGGACAAAAAAACGTATGGAAATGAATATCCCTTGTCGCAAACCTTCCTCATATATCTTTATAAACTTCCACTCAAATATGACTGCGCCTTCCCGTGTGAAAAATAAATGCAATAAAAACGTAAAAATAATCAAAATTACAACAGGTTTCAACCCATTAATTAAAAAATAAAGTCTAATCTTAGACATTCGAATGATCAAAAATGTAAACGCAACTAAAATTCCGTATGTAATCCAGTTATTTGCGATGAATACAACCGCAATAAATAAAAACACAAAAATCAATTTTGCACGTGCATCTAACCTATGAATAAACGAATCCCCGGGTATATATCGACCAAATATCATTTTTTCTAGCATTATAACTCACGCTCCTTCTTCAAAAAACGCGCAAGTTCTTCCGCTAACATCTCTTCTGTTAAACAAAGAGCAGGTAACTTCTTCCCCATCATTTGTTCCACTTTTTTTTGGAACTTCATGCTTTGGGGAAGTTCTAAACGAAAATCCATTAAACGACCTTCATCCGAAAAAATCTCTTGTGGCGTTCCCGCTAAGACACATTTACCATCATGCATAATAGCAATGCGATCTGCATATCTCGCGGCATCCTCCATACTATGTGTTACTAGTATGGTCGTTAATCCTTTTTCTTTGTGAAGTCGGTAAAACAAATCCATTATTTCTTTTCTTCCTTTTGGATCTAGACCTGCTGTAGGCTCATCTAGTACTAACACTTCCGGATTCATCGCAAGTACTCCTGCAATTGCCACACGTCTCATTTGCCCTCCTGATAAATCGAAAGGTGATTTTTCCAATACTTCATCTGGTAAGCCTAGCAAACTTACTAGTTCAATGGCCCGGCGTTTTGCTTCTTGCTCAGGCACACCAAAATTCATAGGGCCAAACATTATATCTTTCAACACCGTTTCATCAAATAATTGATGCTCTGGAAATTGAAACACGATGCCCACTTTTTGTCTTACCTTTCGGAGCTGCTTATTTTTTTTCCCAGCACTTACTTCCACATCCCCAATTTGGATAGAACCATCCGTTGGTTTTAATAAAGCATTCAAATGCTGCAAAACCGTCGACTTCCCGGAACCAGTATGTCCAATAATTGCTTGATACGAACCGGAAGGGATATGTAAATCTACATCAAAAAGCGCTCTTTTTTCAAATGGTGTATTTTTCGCATAGGCGTAACTTACTTGTTGAAGTGTGATGTCCATAAATCATTCACCAACTCTTCTTCTGACATATGTTCTGCTACTAATGTAATTCCTTGTGTTTTTAATAATCTAGAAATGTTCATCGCAAAAGGAAGATCTAACCCTAAATCTACTAGCTCTTGACCTCGTTGGAAAATCTCTTCCGGCGATCCTTCTGCATATTTGCTCCCTTGATTCATCATAATAACACGATCTGCAAGCAATGCTTCTTCTAAATCATGTGTAATCGATATAACAGTCAAATCTGTTTCTTCTCGAAGTTGTCGTACCGTAGAAAGTACTTCTTCTCTACCTTGTGGATCTAGCATGGAGGTCGCTTCATCTAATAATAATATTTTGGGCTGTAAAGCAATGGCACCAGCAATCGCAACACGCTGTTTTTGACCTCCTGATAAATGATGCGGCTCACTATTCATAAAATCGCTCATCTTTACTTTTACTAAAGACTGTTTCACTCGTTCTACCATTTCCTCAAAAGGGATCCCGTTATTTTCTAAAGCAAATGCAACATCATCTTGCACAGTTGCCCCTACAAATTGGTTATCTGGATTTTGAAAAACCATCCCCATTTGTGAGCGTGTTTCCCATAAACTTTGTTCGTTTAACGCTTCTCCAAAAACTCGTACTTGTCCCGTCTGAGGAAATAGAAGACCATTCATTAAACGCGCAAGCGTCGATTTTCCCGAACCGTTATGGCCGACAATCGCTACCCATTCACCCTCGTAAACTGTATAGGAAACATTATTCACAGCAGGTCTCACGTTTTCATCTTCTTCTGCATATGTAAAAGTTACTTCTTGTAAAGAAATAATCTCGCGTTTCATCCTTTACCTCCCCTAGCTCATCTCAGCTACACTAATTGCCTTTACCCTATATTACGATAAATTAAAAAAGCGCGCACCTCATTTAGAGAAATGCGCTCTTCTATAACTTATTTCTAGACCGGTTGCTCAAGACCGATCTGAAAATGAGGTGCGTAGAGCTAGACGAGACGCAACTTCAATGTATAAAGTCCGCTCATCGTAACACTCTGCTTTTATAATGTCGTATAAATCTGTTTGAAAAAAGAAGAGGGAGGTCAGAAATACCAACATCCCTCTTCAACTTTTCAAGTTTAATTGGGTAGGCGTATAAACACCAATCTAATTAAACTAACTCAATTACTACAACTGGTGCTCCGTCTCCGCGACGAGGTCCAACTTTCATAATACGAGTATAACCGCCTTGACGATCAGCATAACGTGGTGCTACATCATCAAACAACTTTTGCAAAGCAAAAACAGTTGTTTCATTGCCTTCTTCGTCAGTAGAAGTTGCTACTTCACGACGAATGTAAGACGCAGCTAAACGACGTGCATGCAAATCTCCGCGTTTACCTAAAGTGATCATTTTTTCAACGACAGAACGTAATTCTTTCGCGCGTGCTTCAGTTGTTTGAATACGCTCGTTAATGATTAAGTCTGTAGTTAAGTCACGTAACATCGCTTTACGTTGAGAACTTGTACGTCCAAGTTTTCTGTAACCCATGGATGTTTCCCTCCTTTGGTGAATAGTTCAAATCTAGCTATATCAAAATTCGCTTAGTCTTCTTTACGTAATCCTAAGCCAAGCTCATCTAACTTCGCTCTTACTTCTTCTAAAGATTTTCGTCCAAGGTTTCTTACTTTCATCATGTCATCTTCTGATTTGCTTGCAAGCTCAAGTACCGTATTGATACCAGCGCGTTTTAAGCAATTATAAGAACGAACAGAAAGATCAAGTTCTTCGATAGTCATCTCTAATACTTTTTCTTTTTGATCTTCTTCTTTTTCGACCATGATTTCAGCAGTTTGTGCCTCGTCTGTCATCCCTACAAAAATGTTTAAGTGCTCTGTTAAAATTTTTGCTCCAAGCGAAATCGCCTCTTTAGGACCGGTGCTGCCATCTGTCCACACATCAAGAGTTAATTTATCGTAGTTAGCCGACTGACCAACACGAGTATTTTCCACTTGAAAATTAACGCGTGAAACTGGAGTATAAATAGAGTCGATCGGGATTACGCCGATAGGAAGATCCTCACGTTTGTTTTGATCAGCAGGAGTGTAGCCACGGCCTCGACCTGCGTACATACGCATACGGAAATGACCATTTTTGCCGATTGTTGCAATATAGAGTTCTGGGTTTAATATCTCAACATCACTGTCATGTGTAATGTCAGCAGCTGTAATCGTTCCCTCTCCTTTTACATCAATCTCAATGACTTTTTCTTCATCAGAGTAGATTTTTAAAGCTAGTTTCTTCACATTCATAATAATAGATGCAACATCTTCCACTACGCCTTCAATAGTTGAAAACTCATGTAAAACGCCATCAATTTGAATAGAAGTAACTGCAGCTCCTGGTAAAGAAGACAGAAGGATACGACGTAAAGAATTACCCAAAGTATTTCCATAACCACGTTCTAGCGGTTCTACAACAAATTTACCAAACTTGGTATTTTCGCTGATTTCTACACTTTCAATCTTTGGTTTTTCAATTTCGATCATTCCAATTTACCCTCCCTCAAAACATCGAATGTATAGGTTCTTTCCATCATGAATTCGATCGTTTAACTGGTTGCTTTATTTGAACAACCTCAGTCTGTACAATAAATGATGTTCTCAAACAAGTTGAGTAGCACCTTTTACACGCGACGACGTTTTGGTGGACGGCAACCATTATGTGGTACTGGTGTTACGTCTTTAATTGCTGTAACTTCTAGACCTGCAGCTTGAAGTGCGCGGATAGCCGCTTCACGTCCAGCACCAGGACCTTTTACAGTTACTTCTAAAGTTTTAAGACCATGTTCCATAGACGTTTTTGCAGCTGTTTCTGCAGCCATTTGTGCAGCGAATGGAGTAGATTTACGAGAACCTCTGAATCCAAGAGCTCCAGCACTTGACCAAGAAAGTGCATTACCTTGCATGTCTGTGATAGTCACAATTGTGTTATTAAATGTTGAGCGAATGTGAGCAATACCGGATTCGATATTCTTTTTCACACGACGCTTACGTGTTTGTTGTTTACGTGCCATGTTAAGAAGAAACCTCCTTTACCGATTATTTTTTCTTGTTAGCGACTGTTTTACGTGGACCTTTACGAGTACGTGCATTGTTCTTCGTATTTTGTCCGCGTACAGGTAAGCCGCGACGGTGACGGATACCACGGAAAGATCCGATTTCCATCAAACGTTTAATGTTTAGTGATACTTCACGACGAAGGTCACCTTCTACTTTGTATGCACCGATTTGTTCACGGATTTTGTTTAACTCGTCTTCTGTAAGATCACGAACTCGTGTCGATTCAGAAATACCAGCTCCAACTAGTACTTTTTGTGCAGTAGTTTTACCAATTCCGAAAATGTATGTTAATGCAATAACAACGCGTTTATCGCGTGGAATGTCAACACCAGCAATACGTGCCATATGTGTCGTGCACCTCCTTCTAATTATCCTTGTCTTTGTTTGTGTTTAGGATTTTCACAGATTACCATTACTTTACCGCGTCGGCGAATTACTTTACATTTTTCGCAGATCGGTTTCACAGATGGTCTCACTTTCATCTAACCCAACCTCCTTAGTAGTCCGGAGTGCAAAAGATTATTTAAAACGGTACGTGATACGACCGCGAGTTAAATCGTAAGGAGAAAGTTCAATTGTGACTTTATCTCCAGGTAAAATGCGGATAAAGTGCATACGAATTTTACCCGATACATGCGCAAGTATCGTATGACCGTTTTCTAATTCTACCTTAAACATCGCGTTTGGCAAAGTCTCAACAACTGTTCCTTCGACTTCAATTACATCATCTTTCGCCATCAACCCTGTCTCCCTTCTATATACAAATCAGGTTCTCATCACTACTCAAACGTAATTTGCTTTAGTATAGCCTCAAAAGGAACGAAACTATTCGTTTCAAGCATATGTTTGGAAATCATGAGAGATGTTCGAAAGACACTCGTAAGGTTTCGCTTTTTGCAATCCACGGAGTAGACTGACTGGTAGAAACCCGTCTCCCTCATGTCAACATGTTCGCACGAATGTGTTGGATGAGTTCCATAGTACCCGTTCGTTACATAGATGCTTCCACGAAACCCATTATACCCTTTCAGAAGTCAAAATGCACGTGGACTAGGGGGTCCTCGCTATTAACGCATTTCTTTTCATCCAGTTCGTATACCGGGCGCAATATGCTTTTGCAGCTCTCGAAAAAAACGTTTTCGTTCTTTATGCATAGTGCCCGGGTATTCAGTCGTCTGCGACAGGCACCGGGCTTTTAGATGCGGTTGCCCTGTAACAGAGCATCAAGATCAGCAAATACTTTTGTAATATCCTGCTGTCCATCTATATTTGTTAAAACGCCTTTGTTGTCATAAAAGTCAAGCAAAGGTTGTGTTTGCTTCATATTTACTTCCAGACGGTTAGTTACCGTTTCCGGATTATCATCCGCACGTTGATAAAGCTCTCCACCATCTTTGTCACATACCCCTTCTGTAGCAGGAGGGTTAAAAACTAAATGATAAGCAGTGCCGCATACTTTACAAATACGGCGGCCAGTTAGACGTCTAATCAATTCATCTTGTTCCACTTGAATATTAAGCACATGCTCAATTGACTTTCCAAGATCCGTAAGTAAAGCATCAAGTGCTTCTGCTTGCGGTACAGTACGTGGGAAACCATCAAGTAAGAATCCTTTTTCGCAGTCTGGTTTGCTTAATCTATCGCGAACAATACCAATCGTTACTTCATCCGGTACTAATGCACCTTGGTCCATAAACGATTTTGCTTTTAAACCAAGCTCCGTGCCGTCTTTAATAGCTGCACGAAACATATCGCCTGTAGAAATATGAGGGATTGCGTACTTCTCAACAATTTTATCTGCTTGCGTGCCTTTTCCAGCACCTGGCAGACCCATTAAAACGATATTCATACGGTAATACCCCCTCAGGACTATTTGTAGATTTTTAGGAACTTAACCGTTCCTAAAAACCATATTATTTCATAAAGCCTTTATAGTGACGTTTAACTAGTTGTGATTCCAATTGTTTCATGGACTCTAATGCAACACCAACAACAATAAGTAAGCTGGTACCACCAATTTGTGCTGTTTGCGGTAATCCTGCAAACTTAACAAATAGTAATGGCATTATTGCGATCAAAGCTAAGAAAATAGAACCTACAAAAGTTAATCGATATAATACGCTAGTCAAATAATTTTGTGTGTTTATACCAGGACGAATTCCTGGAATATACGCACCTTGCTTTTTCAAATTGTCCGCTACATTTTCTGGATTCACTTGAATGAATGCATAGAAGTAAGTAAACGCAACAATTAAAGCAATGTAAATAATCATACCAATAGGTTGTGTATAATCTAATGCTCTCGTTATGAACTCAGTCGTACTATTCTGTCCAAAAAACAGAACAAGTGATTGAGGTGCCATAAGAAAAGCCGAGGCAAAGATTACCGGAATTACTCCCGCAGCATTTACTTTTAAAGGCAAGTGCGTTTGTTGACCACCCGTTTGGGCTGTACCAGCAACGCGTTTTGCATATTGAATTGGAATTTTACGCAACGCTTGTTGAACGTAAATTACTCCAACTGTAACAGCAATAATTGCTAATAATAGTAATACGACAATGACGATATTGATAAATAATGCTTCTCCAGCACCATCAATAAATTGCGCATACATTTGGTTAACTGCGTTTGGAATAGCTGCCACGATACCAGCGAAGATAATAATAGAAATACCATTACCAACACCTTTGGCAGTAATCTGTTCGCCTAACCACATTAAAAATGCAGTACCAGCAGTTAATACAATTGCAATAACAACATAATTTAGAATGCCTTCTTCTTTTATTAAAGAACCGCCGTACATACGGTTAAAACCATATGACATGGCAATTGCTTGAATAAAAGCTAGCACAATGGTGAAATAACGAGTGAATTGAGCAAGTTTACGTCTTCCAACTTCTCCTTGCTTAGCCCACTCTGTAAATTTCGGTACAACATCCATTTGTAACAATTGTACAATGATGGAAGCAGTGATGTATGGCATAATACCCATCGCTAAAATAGAGAAGTTAGCTAGTGCACCCCCACCAAATGTATTTAAGAAACCTATCAAACCTAATTGATCCGTTTGCTTTAATACATTTGCATCAACGTATGGTACCGGTACAAATGTTCCGATACGAAATACGATCAACATCAATAAGGTAAAAATGATTTTATTTCGAATATCTCGCACACGCATAAAGTTGGAGATCGTCTGAAACATTAAACCACCTCAGTTTGTCCGCCAGCATTCTCAATTGCTTCTTTAGCTGACGCAGAAAATTTGTGAGCTTTAACAGATAGTTTCTTGTCAAGAGTTCCATTACCTAGAATCTTAATACCAGATTTCTCATTGCTCACAACACCTGTTTCAATTAATAGAGCAGGTGTTATTTCTGTGCCTTCTTCGAAACGATTTAATGTATCAAGGTTCACAATTGCAAATTCTTTACGGTTAATGTTCGTGAATCCACGTTTTGGTAGACGACGGAACAATGGGTTTTGACCGCCCTCAAATCCTGGACGAACTCCACCGCCCGAACGAGAATTTTGACCTTTATGACCTCTACCTGCAGTTTTACCATTACCAGAACCGGTACCACGACCTACGCGGTTACGTGTAGAACGAGATCCTTCTGCTGGTTTTAACTCATGAAGTTTCATATGGTGGCACCTCCTTATTCTTAAAATAAACCTTAAATTTCTTTGACAGTTACTAAGTGAGCTACTTTGCCAACCATCCCGCGGATAGCAACATTGTCTTGGTGCTCAACTGTTTGATGCATTTTACGTAATCCAAGGGCTTCAGCTGTTTTGCGTTGATTTGGTTTTGTACCAATCAAGCTTTTAGTAAGGGTGATTTCTAATTTAGTTGCCATTGTCATTTCCCCCCTTATCCTAACAGTTCTTCTACTGATTTACCACGTAATTTAGCAACGTCCTCAGCACGTTTTAGTTCAGTTAAACCTTGAACTGTAGCACGAACCATGTTGATTGGTGTGTTAGATCCAAGTGATTTAGAAAGAATGTCTGTAATACCAGCTAATTCTAGAACCGCACGAACCGGTCCACCAGCGATAACACCAGTACCTGGTGCAGCAGGTTTAACTAGAACTGAACCAGCGCCAAAGCGACCAATAACTTGGTGAGGAGTAGTTCCTCCAACTCTTGCTACTTCAACTAGGTTTTTCTTAGCATCTTCAACTGCTTTACGGATTGCATCTGGAACTTCTTGAGCTTTCCCAGTACCAAATCCAACATGTCCGTTTTTATCTCCAACTACTACTAATGCAGTAAAACGGAAACGACGTCCACCTTTTACAACTTTAGCAACACGGTTAATCGTTACTACGCGTTCTTCAAGTTCAAGTTTGTTTGGGTCAATACCACGCATGAAATATGTCCCTCCTTCTTCTTAAAATTCTAAGCCGTTTTCACGTGCAGCTTCAGCTAACGCTTTAACACGTCCATGATATAAGTAACCGCCACGGTCGAATACAACAGATTTGATGTTTTTTTCAACAGCGCGTTTTGCGATTGTTTCACCGATTAATGTAGCAGCTTCAACGTTTCCAGCTGTACCAGTAAAATCTTTATCCATAGAAGACGCACTTACGATTGTTACACCTTGTGAATCATCGATAAGTTGTGCGTAAATATGTTTATTAGAACGGAATACATTTAAACGAGGACGTTCAGTAGTACCCGTGATTTTAGTACGAACACGTGCATGACGTTTTTTACGAACTTGATTTTTGTCTTGTTTCGTAATCACAGTGGTCACTCCTTTCTAATGCGAAATGCATTATTTACCTGTTTTACCTTCTTTGCGGCGTACAACTTCGCCTTCATAACGAATACCTTTACCTTTGTAAGGCTCTGGTGGACGAACTTGACGAATATTAGATGCTAAAGCACCAACACGTTCTTTGTTAATACCGCGAACGATAATTTTTGTATTAGAAGGAACTTCAACTACTACTCCGTCTTCAGGAGTGAATTCTACTGGGTGAGAGTACCCTACATTAAGTACAAGTTTAGTACCTTGTAGTTGTGCACGGTAACCAACCCCAACTAATTCAAGTCCACGTTCGAATCCTTGTGATACACCAGTGACCATATTTGCTAATAGTGCACGTGTTGTACCGTGGATCGTACGGTGTTCTTTAGACTCTGAAGGACGTACTAAAGTAATCACATTACCTTCTTGCTCAATTTTAATATCTTGGTTAAATGAATTTGTTAATTCACCTTTTGGTCCTTTTACTACTACTGTGTTGTCAGCGTTAACTGTAACAGTAACGTCTGCAGGAACCTCTATTGGTTTTTTACCTACTCGAGACATTGTGTTGCACCTCCATTCGTTTGTTGATTATTACCAAACGTAAGCTACGATTTCTCCGCCAACTTGTTTAGCGCGAGCTTCTTTATCTGTTAATAAACCATTTGAAGTAGAAACTAAAGCAATTCCTAAACCGTTAAGAACTTTAGGCACTTCGTTTGTTTTAGCGTAAACGCGTAGACCAGGTTTTGAAATACGTTTCAAACCAGTAATAACGCGCTCGTCGTTTTGACCATATTTTAAGAAGATACGGATGATACCTTGTTTGCTATCTTCTACTAATTCAACATCACGTACGAAACCTTCACGCTTTAAAATTTCAGCGATTTCCTTTTTCATGTTTGAAGCAGGAACTTCCAATTTCTCGTGACGAACCATGTTAGCATTACGAATGCGTGTAAGCATATCTGCAATTGGATCTGACATTGTCATTACATTTACCTCCTTCCCATTTATAGGGGTTTACCAGCTTGCTTTTTTAACGCCAGGAATTTGTCCCTTATATGCAAGTTCACGGAAACAAATACGGCAAAGCTTAAATTTACGTAATACAGAGTGCGGACGTCCACAACGCTCACAGCGTGTGTAGCCTTGCACTTGGAACTTTGGCGTACGTTGTTGTTTAACGATCATTGATTTTTTAGCCACGTTTTCGCCTCCCTTATTTTACTTTTGGAATGGCATACCGAATTGTGTTAATAACTCACGAGCTTCTTCGTCAGAGTTCGCAGTTGTTACAATTACGATGTCCATACCGCGTACTTTCGAAACTTTATCATAATCGATTTCAGGGAAGATTAATTGCTCTTTAACTCCAAGTGTGTAGTTACCGCGACCATCAAATGCTTTTTTAGAAACACCACGGAAGTCACGTACACGTGGAAGAGAGATTGCGATTAATTTATCCAAAAAGTCATACATACGCTCTCCGCGTAGTGTAACTTTTGCTCCGATTGGCATACCTTCACGAAGACGGAAACCAGCGATCGATTTTTTAGCTTTCGTAACTACAGGTTTTTGACCTGAGATAATTTGTAATTCTTCAACAGCAGCGTCAAGTGCTTTTGTATTAGATACAGCATCACCCACACCCATGTTGATAACAATCTTATCAACTTTAGGTACTTGCATTACCGATTTATATTCAAACTTGCTCATTAGAGCAGGAGAAACTTCCTTAAGATATTTTTCTTTTAGGCGGTTCATGTGTGTACCTCCCTTCTATTTACTTATTTAATGATTTCACCAGATTTTTTCGCAACACGAACTTTTTTGCCATCTTCTACTTTATAACCTACGCGAGTCGGCTCGCCAGTTTTAGGGTCGATTAACATAACATTCGATACGTGAATTGCAGCCTCTTGGCTTACAATCCCACCTTGCGGATTTACTTGATTTGGCTTCATATGTTTTTTGATGATGTTTACACCTTCAACTAACACACGGTCTTTCTTAGGAAAAGAAGCTAGGATAACACCTGTTTTCCCTTTGTCTTTACCTGAGATTACCATTACTTTGTCGCCTTTTTTAACATGCATTCTGTCGCACCTCCTTGATTGGCACTTTCATGTAAATTAAAGAACTTCTGGAGCTAAAGATACGATTTTCATGAAGTTGCTGTCACGTAGTTCACGCGCAACAGGTCCGAAAATACGAGTTCCACGCGGTCCTTTATCATCTTTGATAATAACACATGCGTTTTCATCAAATTTGATATAAGTACCGTCTTTACGGCGTACGCCGCTTTTAGTGCGAACGATTACAGCTTTAACGACGTCACCTTTCTTGACAACGCCACCTGGTGTTGCTTTCTTAACTGTACATACGACGATATCGCCGATGTTAGCAGTCTTACGTCCAGTACCACCAAGTACTTTAATAGTTAAAACTTCACGTGCACCTGAGTTGTCTGCAACTTTCATACGAGTTTCTTGTTGGATCACTTAGGTAACCTCCCTTCGGAATTAATGAGTTCCGAAATTTATTATTAGATAATAACCGCTTTTTCTACAACTTCCAATAGGCGGAAACGTTTTGTAGCAGATAACGGACGAGTTTCCATGATACGCACGATATCACCGATTTGGGCTACGTTTTGCTCATCATGAGTTTTGAATTTTTTAGAATACTTAACACGTTTACCGTATAACTTATGCTTTTTATGAGTTTCAACTAAAACAGTAATTGTTTTGTCCATTTTGTCCGAAACTACACGGCCTGTGTATACTTTGCGTTGATTACGCTCAGTCATGCCTGAAAACCTCCTTTATCAGTTGTTTGCACTGATTTCTCTTTCGCGAACCACAGTTTTCATACGCGCAATCGCTTTACGTACTTCACGAATGCGAGCTGTGTTTTCTAATTGACCAGTCGCCAATTGGAAGCGCAGGTTGAAAAGCTCTTCTTTCAGTGATTTTACCTTTTGTTCTATTTCTGCAGTAGTAAGTTCACGGATGTCATTAGCTTTCATTAGATTCACCACCAATTTCTTGACGTTTAACTACTTTACATTTTACAGGAAGCTTATGTGCTGCTAAGCGTAGCGCTTCACGAGCGATCTCTTCAGATACACCAGCGATTTCAAACATAACTTTTCCTGGTTTTACTACAGCTACCCAACCTTCAGGAGCACCTTTACCGGAACCCATACGAACCTCAAGAGGCTTTTTCGTGTAAGGTTTATGTGGGAAAATTTTAATCCAAACTTTACCGCCACGTTTCATGTAACGTGTCATTGCAATACGAGATGCTTCAATTTGACGGCTTGTAATCCAGCTTGCTTCAGTTGCTTGTAAACCAAATTCACCGAATGATACTTCTTTACCGCCTTTCGCTTCACCACGCATTTTCCCGCGGTGTTCACGACGATATTTAACGCGTTTAGGCATTAACATATTATTTGCCTCCTTCCTCAGAGTTCTTCTTCACTGGAAGGACTTCACCACGATAAATCCATACTTTAACGCCTAGCTTACCATAAGTAGTGTCAGCTTCAGCATGTGCATAATCAATGTCAGCACGTAATGTATGAAGTGGTACAGTTCCTTCACTATAGTGTTCAGCACGCGCAATGTCAGCGCCGCCTAGACGTCCAGATACTTGAGTTTTAATACCTTTAGCGCCAGCACGCATTGTGCGTTGAATTACTTGTTTTTGAGCACGACGGAAAGATACGCGGCCTTCTAATTGACGTGCGATACTTTCAGCTACTAATTTAGCATCAAGGTCTGCTCTTTTAATTTCTACGATGTTAATGTGTACACGCTTGCCAGTAAGATCGTTTAAGTGTTTACGAAGTGCTTCGACTTCAGTACCACCTTTACCGATTACCATACCTGGCTTCGCAGTGTGAATTGTAATGTTAACACGTTTAGCAGCGCGTTCGATTTCAACAGTAGAAACAGATGCGTCTTTCAAACGAGTTTCAATGTGCTTACGAATTTTTAAGTCTTCGTGAAGTAGAGTTGCATAGTCTTTACCAGCGTACCATTTTGACTCCCAGTCACGAATAATACCTACTCGTAATCCTATCGGATGTACTTTTTGACCCACGAATTATCCCTCCTTCTTCTCAGATACCACTACAGTGATGTGGCTAGTACGTTTGTTAATCGCACTTGCACGACCTTGTGCACGTGGACGGAAACGTTTTAGTGTTGGACCTTCGTCAACAAAAATTTCAGAAACAACTAGGTTGTTAATATCTAAATCATAATTGTGCTCAGCGTTCGCAACTGCAGATTTCAATACTTTCTCAACAACAGGAGATGCTGTTTTAGGAGTAAGTTGTAAAATCGCAACTGCTTCACCGACTTGCTTACCTCTGATTAAATCAACGACTAATCTTACTTTACGAGGAGCAATGCGCACCGTTTTAGCAATAGCTTTTGCTTGTGACATTTGAATGACCTCCTCTCAAATTAGCGTCTTGTTTTCTTATCATCTGCACCATGACTTTTATAAGCGCGTGTTGGTGCAAACTCGCCTAGTTTATGACCTACCATATCTTCAGTCACGTATACTGGAACGTGTTTACGTCCGTCATATACCGCGATTGTTAATCCGATAAAAGTAGGGAAAATTGTCGAACGGCGAGACCAAGTCTTAATCACTTGTTTTTTCTCAGAATCCTTTTGTGCATCGACCTTTTTAAGTAAATGATCGTCTGCGAAAGGTCCTTTTTTCAAGCTACGACCCATGCTGAATCCTCCCTTTCGTGACTACACCACGGTCCGTTCTTTGAACCGTAGTAAATCACATTATTTTTTACGACGACGAATGATAAGTTTGTCGGATTTGTTTTTCTTGCTACGAGTTTTGTATCCAAGAGTTGGTTTACCCCATGGAGACATAGGTGACTTACGACCGATTGGCGTACGTCCTTCACCACCACCGTGTGGGTGATCGTTCGGGTTCATAACAGATCCACGTACAGTTGGGCGTTTACCTAACCAACGAGAACGTCCTGCTTTACCAATGTTTACTAGTTCATGTTGTTCATTTCCTACTTCACCGATAGTTGCACGGCAAACACCAAGGATTAAACGAACTTCACCAGACTGTAAACGTACGATTACGTATTTACCTTCTTTACCAAGTAATTGAGCAGATGTACCAGCAGAACGTACTAGCTGACCACCTTTACCAGGTTTCATTTCAATGTTATGGATTGTAGAACCCATTGGAATGTTTTCTAATGGAAGAGCGTTCCCTACTTTAATATCAGCTTCTGGACCTGACACAACTGTCATTCCAACTTCTAAGCCTTTAGGAGCTAGGATATAACGTTTTTCTCCATCCACATAGTTAATCAATGCGATATTCGCAGTGCGGTTTGGATCATATTCAATAGTAGCTACACGTCCTTCAATACCATCTTTGTTTCGTTTGAAATCAATGATACGGTATTGGCGTTTGTGTCCACCACCATGATGACGAACAGTAATTTTACCTTGGTTGTTACGGCCGCCTTTACGTTTCACAGGAGCAAGAAGTGATTTCTCTGGTTTGTCCGTTGTGATTTCAGCGTAATCTAACGATGTCATGTTACGACGTCCGTTTGTCGTTGGTTTATACTTTCTAATCGCCATTGTATTCCCTCCTTCTTGAGTATTGATTTGTTTTTATAAGATTAGATCTCGAATAATTCGATTTCATTGCTCTCTTGAGTTAAAGTAACAATCGCTTTACGGCGTTTGTTTGTATATCCACCAAATTTACCTACACGTTTGTATTTCCCTTTGTAGTTCATAATGTTCACTTTTTCAACATTTACTCCAAAGATTTCTTCAACAGCGTATTTAACTTGTGTTTTGTTAGCGCGAGTGTCCACTTCGAAAGTGTACTTTTTATCTGCCATTATTTCAGAAGAACGCTCGGTAATGACCGGACGTTTAATAATATCACGTGCTTCCATTATCCAAGCACCTCCTCAACTTTTTCTACTGCAGATTTAGTTAACACTAATTTCTCGTGTCCTACTAAATCTAATACGTTAATGCCTGTTGCAGACACAACTGTGATTCCAGGGATGTTACGTGCAGCTAATGCTACGTTTTCATCTAAATCAGCAGTTACGAATAACGCTTTTTTATCGATAGAAAGGTTAGCTAACACTTTCACGAATTCTTTTGTTTTTGGTGCATCAAAAGCTAAACCTTCTAGTACTACGATGCTTTCTTCACGCACTTTAGATGAAAGAGCTGAAAGAAGAGCTAAACGACGTACTTTTTTAGGTAATTTATAGCTATAGCTACGTGGAGTTGGACCGAATACAACACCACCGCCACGCCATTGTGGAGAGCGGATCGACCCTTGACGAGCACGACCTGTTCCTTTTTGACGCCATGGTTTACGTCCACCACCAGCTACTTCAGAACGGTTTTTCACTTTGTGATTACCTTGACGAAGTGATGCGCGTTGAGCAATGATAGCTTCAAATAAAACAGCTTCGTTTGGTTCGATACCGAAAACTTTATCGTTTAACTCGATTTCACCAACAGAAGACCCTGCTTGATTCAATAAAGATACTTTTGCCATTCCTGTTTCCTCCTTTCTTTAAGAGATTATTTCGATTTAATAGCAGCTTTTACAACTACTAATGATTTACGAGAACCAGGAACATTACCTTTTACAAGTAGTAGGTTACGTTCAGCATCCACTCTTACGATATGTAAGTTTTGGATCGTCACTACATGCCCACCCATTTGACCAGGTAATTTCTTTTGTTTAAATACACGGTTCGGAGCAACTGGCCCCATTGAACCTGGACGACGGTGGTAACGAGATCCGTGGGCCATTGGTCCACGAGATTGTCCGTGGCGTTTAATAACACCTTGGAAACCTTTACCTTTAGTAACACCTGTTACATCAATTACATCGCCTTCTGCAAAACTTTCTACGTTGACTTCTTGACCAACTTCGTAATTAGCTGTATCCAAGCCGCGGAATTCGCGGATGAAGCGCTTAGGAGCAGTGCTCGCTTTCGCTACGTGGCCTTTAGCTGGTTTGTTAGAAAGCTTTTCTCTCTTATCTTCAAAACCTAACTGAATAGCTTCGTAACCGTCTGTTTCAACTGTTTTCTTTTGAAGTACTACGTTTGGAGTAGCTTCAATTACAGTTACAGGGATTAAGTCACCGTTCTCAGCAAATACTTGCGTCATACCGATTTTTCTACCTAAGATTCCTTTGGTCATCCGTCACACCTCCTATATAATTTGTTGTTTTATTTTTTTACCATTAAAGTTTGATTTCAATATCAACGCCAGATGGTAAATCAAGCTTCATTAACGCATCAACAGTTTGTGGTGTTGGGTTAACGATATCGATCAGACGTTTATGCGTACGCATTTCGAATTGTTCACGAGAATCTTTGTACTTGTGAACAGCACGAAGAATTGTGTACGTCGACTTCTCAGTTGGAAGTGGAATCGGACCTGATACACTTGCACCTGAACGTTTAGCAGTTTCCACAATTTTCTCAGCAGATTGATCAAGGATTCTGTGATCATACGCTTTCAAACGGATACGAATTTTTTGTTTTGCCATTATTTTCCCTCCTTCTCGCCTATTTTCTAGACATTCTCCACGAAAATTTTCCAATCACTCGCCATGGCAAAGCGGCCGGGTGTGTCGGTAACCTCTCGCTTCATCGCAGTCAAAGACCAACTACAACATTATATACAATAAAAAAAGATTTCGCAAGTGTTTTAGCGAAATTCTTTTAAATTGTTTTAACAGCATTACTTTTTTATTATATATATATGTTTTTTCTAAGCCGATGTCTAGTATATAAAATTCTAGTGAGAATGGCAACTGATAAGGTTAATGAAATTCTTGGAATATATCCTTCCATCTACGATATAAAAAAGGACATCTCTTCTATAGAGACATCCTTCCACTAAACATTATAGAATAAATACAATCGCTATCCACCCAAAGAGGACGAGAGGAATGTTGTAACAAAGAAAAGTCGGGACACAAGTATCCCAAATATGATTATGCTGTCCATCTACATTTAATCCCGCGGTGGGTCCAAGTGTCGAGTCGGAAGCTGGTGAACCGGCATCACCTAAAGCACCTGCAGTACCTATTAAAGCAATTGTTGCTAAAGGACTTAGCCCAAGTTCCATTGCAAGCGGTACAAAGATAGCGGCGATAATAGGGATAGTTGCAAAAGAAGATCCTATTCCCATTGTCACAACTAAGCCAATAACTAGCATGATTAATACTGCTATACTCACATTACCTGCTAACAGCTTTGAAGAAGCTTCAACCAAGCTCTCGATATGTCCTGTTGCATTGATAACTGACGCAAAGCCATTTGCTGTAATCATCACGAACCCAACAAAAGCCATCATGCGCATACCTTCCGTTAATAGGACATCTGCTTCTTTCCTTTTTAGTGCCCCACTAATATAAAGAACCACGATACCAGCAAGTGCACCCGCAATCATCGAGTCAGTATTCACTTGAACAAATAGTGCCGCCAATAAAGAAATAATGGTGAAGAGGATACTGCTCCCTTTTACTTCTACTTCTAATTCACTTACCTCTACTTCCTCTTGTTTATAGTTTCTTGGCTTACGGAATAAAACAAAGGCAGACATCAATCCAAACACCATTCCCAGTGCAGGAAAAGCCATCGCTTTAGGAATATCACTTAATGATACCTCTAGACCAGATAGCCCTACCTGTGTAGCAACGATATCTTGATAAATCGCACCAAAGCCATATGGGAGGAACATATACGGGGTTATTAAACCGAATGCTAATATACAGGCAATCAATCTTCGGTCCACCCGTAACATGTTCAATACTTTTAAGATTGGTGGTACTAACAAAGGAATAAATGCGATATGGATTGGGATTAAGTTCTGTGAAAACACAGCCATTAATAATAGTAATAAGAAGACTAGCGCTTTTACAAAACCCGTTCTATTTGAATCTCCCTTGCTTTTTACTAGCTTTAAAATTGCTATTACTAATAGGTCTGGTATCCCCGTTTTGGAGATAGCAACAGCAAATCCTCCTAGCAATCCATAACTTAAAGCTATAGTTGCTCCAGCACCTAACCCACCTGTAAAAGCATCAATCGTTTCTGCCACGGATAAACCCGCTGTAAGCCCTCCTACCAGGGCACCTATTATTAACGAGAATACAACATTAATACGTAGTAAACTCAAAATTAACATGACACATACTGCAACTAATACTGCATTCATAAAAACACTCACTTTCACACACTAGATTACTAATAAATGAAAGTTTAAATGTTCTTGGACAAAATGTCAATATAAAAAAGCCACTTCGCTTTAAAAACAAAGTGGCTTTCCTTCAAATAATCTTCTTATTTACAATGATTCATTTACCACTTTTCGGTAGTATCCAATAGAGAAAAATGCAAAGATCGAATATAAAACCACATAAATTCCCATCGTAATTATTAAGGGTGCTACTAGTTCCGTACCAAATAGCATCCACCCTGATTTTACAGCAAAGTAACTATGTGCTAAGCCAATGACTAATGGAACGCCGAAGTTATACAATTGCTTTATATAAATTCCTTTCATCAGTTCATTCGTAGTAAAACCAATTTTACGAAGCACCGTATAGGAAGCTTTCTCTTCTTCCGCTTCCGTCATTTGTTTAAAGTAGAGAATACTTCCTGTAGTCATCAAAAATGCTAAGCCTAAGAAGCCAGTTACGAAGATCACTAGTCCAAACATATCTAGCATCGACAATCTATATGCTTCTTGCGAATCCATATTCACACTATCAATTACGCCGTCATCTTTAGTCACTTCAAAATGACCATTATTGGTTGTTTCCTCGTATATCGCTTGCACTTCTTTTAACTGTGCTCTTTCTGCCAAATCAATACCAACTTGTTTTTCCCATCTAGTTTGCTCGCTGATCATAGGATCTTCCGCAAGTTTTTCAAATTGATCATCCGTTACAACTATTGACATGCCGGCACCTGTTACATAATAGACGAGTAATGAATCCGGTTTGATTTCTTTAATTGTAATAGCTTCTTCTCCGTCTGATGTCGTTAGCTGTACTGGTTTATTTTCTTCCAGTTTCACTATTTCTGACATCATATTACTATATCCCGTGATATACCCTTCCCCTGCTTTTAATGAGAGCTCCGGCATTACCTTTTGCATATCACTTAGCTTTGAGATAATCATCGGCCCTTTAGAAACCATACTTAATCCCGCCGGCATGTCACTAGTATATATATCCGCCGTATCGACTTCCACATTCAATAATTCGATATCCGTTTGTGTAAACTCAATTTTTTCCTCATTCAATCGCTCTATAAATGCCTCGCCTTGGTCATTCATAAGAATATAATCAAAAGGTATATTTTGTTTTGCCGATGAACCTGCCGAGTAATAGGAGATATACGACAAACAAAGAATACCTAAAGCTGTAGCAGATATAACTGTAATTACAGTTAGTGACATTGCATTCGATTTCATTCGATGCATGATTGGCGATAAAGATAATACATCCTGTATAGACAAATGGCCCCTTTTCTGTTTTCGAATAAAATTCAATATGAATGCTACTGAAAATCGAAAAACAAAAAATGTTCCTCCAATTGTTGAACCTAAAATAGCGAGCATTTTATAAAAAAGCATATTGGGATTATCACTATCTAGTTCGAACAATGTAGTAGACAAGTAATACCCATAACCAATTAATAAAAGACCTATTAAGCCAAGTAACATTTGAAGTCCACTAAATCGCTTCACTTTTACATCCGCTGTCGCATTTGCTGTAAACAACGCAAGTAACGACACCCGTCGAATACCAATTGCAGTCTGTATCAATACTACAATCAATAACACTAGAAACACGAAAATCGTCATTTGCAATGCTTCAACCGAAAATATTAACTGAACCAACACATCTTTTTCTAAAATCCGCAGTAAAACCATCCCAAAAATTCTAGAAGTTAAAAAACCAATTCCGACACCTATCGTGAGTGCACCAACCCATAAAATCGTATTCTCAAGCACTAGTAACCTTGTCACAAGCCCTTTCGACATCCCTATTAACTGATAGAGTCCAATTTCTTTACTTCTTCGTTTCATAAACAAAAGATTGGCATACAGAACAAAAAACACTACTACAAATAATAATATATACGAAGCAGCCTTTAAACCAGCAGCAATCTTTACCCCTTGCGATACATCTACTACACTAGGATTGTATTGCAAAGTAACAAAAGAAAAGTAAAGCGTTACACTGAAAATAAGTGCAAAGAAATATAAATAATAATGCTTAATATTTTTCTTCATGCTTCGGAAAACTAACTGACTAAGCGTCATAGCCATCACCACTAAGCACACTTTGCGTACTCATAATCTCTTGATAAAAGCGCATCCGATCTTTCTCGCCTTTATATAGTTCCGTATATAATTGCCCATCCTTTAGAAATAACACGCGCGAACAGAAACTTGCAGCAACCGCATCATGCGTAACCATCATAATCGTTACTTTTTTATCGAGATTTATCTTCTCTAGGTTACTGAGCAGTGCAGTAGCTGCTTTAGAATCTAGCGCTCCTGTCGGCTCATCGGCAAACACTACCGTAGGATTACTGATCAATGCACGGGCAGCCGATGTTCTTTGTTTTTGTCCTCCAGATATTTCGTTTGGATATTTATTTGCAAGATCATCAATTCCTAACGTCTTCGTAAGATCTTTAAAACGTGCTTCCGCTTCTTTTTTGGAAATATTACTAATGGAAAGTGGCAATAGTATATTTTCTTTCACCGTTAATGTATCTATCAGATTGTAGTCTTGGAATATGAAACCTAATTGCTCCCGACGGAAATTAGATAGCTCGCGTTCTTTCATCGTCCGTAAATTATGACCACTAATCTCGATGACACCCTCCGTCGCTTTATCAATAGAAGCTAGTACATTTAGCAACGTCGTCTTCCCGGAACCCGACGGCCCCATGATACCTACAAATTCTCCTTCTTGCACTTCCATATCTATACCTTTCAATACTTCTTGTGCCGTTGACTTTTTCCCATACACTTTTCTTATTTTACGTCCGCTCAAAATAGTCATGTATTGACCTCCTACATAGTATTAACCCTAGTGTAAGGCTTTTTATTCTGTTAATCGTTCGATTTACATGACAAACGAATAAAGTAGATGACATTTTTGTCACCTACTCGTTATTTTGCTCATTTCATTTTTTAAAGGAAATTGTAACAAAAATGAAGAACCTTCTTCCAATTTAGATTCCACTATTATTCGTATTCCCAATTTATCAGCGGCTTTTTTCGTTAAATACAGCCCCATTCCAGTTGAAGCAGCGGTATTTCTTCCCGTTGTACCCGTAAATGACTTTTCAAATATACGTGGTAGGTCTGCCTTCGTTATTCCACTTCCAAAGTCTTTTACCGTCAAAATTGTATGTCCTGCTTCGTCTTTTCTAGAAAAAATATGAATTTCTTTCTCTGGATTGCTGTACTTCACAGCATTTGATAACAACTGGCGAAGGATAAATGCTAACCATTTTTGATCGGTTAGCACTTCTTCTTGCAGAAGGTTAATTTCAAAGCCAATCCCTTTTTGCATGCACCATGCTTGCAGTTCTTTAATTTCTTTATGTATTAATTTTTGAAGTGGAACAGACTCTACTACATAATCCTTTTCCAAAGAAGGCAATCTTGTATGGTGAAGTTGCTGATCTAATAATAAATGAATTCTTAACCACTCGACCTCCAGTTTTTCCCGTAATGAAGGTTCCTGTACAGCATCGATTATGAGTCTCATGCCAGTCAATGGAGTTTTCACTTCATGAATCCATGCTAAAATCCGATCATTCTCTTCTAAATGCTCCACCTTCAATTGATTTAATTCCTCGTTATTTACTAATATTAATTCTTCCATAATACTTGTAATTCTCTTTTCAAAACTAGACTCACCCTCTGGAAGAGAATCAAACGTTGCACTTTCTCCTAATTCTTTATAATAAGTTGTCTCTTTCCTATACCTCCACCAAATAAATAGTAAGAAAGTAATTATATACACCAGGTTGATATAAAGAATAGCAACATCTTGGAAAGCGATATCTAAAGTCAATATGATGTTCAACCAGATTTGCAAGCCTAGAAAAAAGAGAATCCAAGCTTTTCTTTCTTTTATATACGCTTTGAACAAATGATTCTACTCCCCTTTTGTAATTGCCATATATCCCAATCCTTTTTTCGTTATAATAACTTCTTTTAATCCAATCTCTTCTAATTTAATGCGTAGTCTATTCACATTAACAGACAACGTATTATCGTTTACAAATCGTGCATCATCCCAAAGCTCTCGCATTAACTTATCACGGGAAACGATGACATCCACAGATTTTAATAGAATACGCAATACAAAAAGCTCGTTTTTCGTAAGTTCAACCAATTTATCTTGCTTCTTCACTTCACTTTTTGCAAAGTCAATGATTGCACCATTCCAATTACTAACGTCCAGTTTTTCTTCCTGGTAATCATACGTTCGTCGTAATAACGCTTGTACTTTTGCAAGCAACACTTCCATATGGAATGGTTTTTGCACAAAGTCATCTGCACCCATTTGCATCGCCATAATCATATCCATAGGATGATCTCGGGAAGACAGAAAAATAATCGGTACTTTAGAAATATGACGAATTTCTCTACACCAATGAAATCCATCATAGGACGGCAATTGTATATCAATAATAACTAATTGTGGTTTTTGCTCAATAAAAACATCCATCACTTTTTGAAAATCATCTGGGCGAGTTACATCAAACGACCACTGGATAAAACGCTCTTTGACCATTTCAAATATTATTTGATCGTCTTCTATTAATAAGATTTGTGCATTCATCAGCCATCACCTCTTACTACCAGTCTACACTATTTATAGACGCAAAAAAAATCCATCTCGTCGTCACGAGATGGATTCTAGCTTTTAAATTATAAATTACTTAGTAATAGTAGCAACTACACCAGCGCCTACAGTACGTCCACCCTCACGGATAGAGAATTTAGTACCTTCTTCAAGAGCGATTGGAGAGATTAGAGAAACAGTCATTTCGATGTTGTCTCCAGGCATAACCATTTCTACGCCTTCTGGTAAGTTACAAACGCCTGTTACGTCAGTTGTACGGAAGTAGAACTGTGGGCGGTAGTTAGTGAAGAATGGAGTATGACGTCCACCCTCTTCTTTTGAAAGAACATAAACTTCAGCTTTGAAGTCTGTGTGTGGTGTAATTGAACCTGGTTTAGCTAATACTTGACCACGTTGGATTTCTTCACGAGCAACCCCACGAAGAAGAGCTCCGATGTTATCTCCAGCTTCTGCATAGTCAAGAAGTTTACGGAACATTTCAACACCTGTTACAGTAGTTGATTTTGCTTCTTCAGTGATACCGATAATGTCTACAACGTCACCAATTTTAACTTGACCACGTTCAACACGTCCAGTAGCAACTGTTCCACGACCAGTGATTGAGAATACATCCTCAACTGGCATCATGAAAGGTTTGTCAGTTTGACGTTCTGGTGTTGGGATATAGCTATCAACAGCGTCCATTAATTCAACGATTTTTTCTTCCCAATCTGCTTCGCCTTCAAGAGCTTTAAGAGCAGAACCTTTAATTACTGGAATGTCGTCGCCTGGGAAATCGTATTCAGAAAGAAGGTCACGAATTTCCATTTCAACTAATTCAAGAAGTTCTTCGTCGTCAACCATATCACATTTGTTCATGAATACAACTAGGTATGGAACACCTACTTGACGTGAAAGAAGGATATGCTCACGAGTTTGTGGCATTGGACCATCAGCAGCAGATACTACTAAGATACCGCCGTCCATTTGAGCTGCACCTGTGATCATGTTTTTAACATAGTCAGCATGTCCTGGGCAGTCTACGTGCGCATAGTGACGAGATGCTGTTTCATACTCAACGTGTGAAGTATTGATTGTGATTCCGCGTTCTTTTTCTTCTGGTGCGTTATCGATATCAGCGTATGATCTAGCTGTACCACCCATTTTTTTAGAAAGAACTGTTGCGATAGCAGCAGTTAAAGTTGTTTTACCATGGTCAACGTGTCCGATTGTACCAATATTAGCATGCGTTTTTGAACGGTCAAATTTTTCTTTAGCCATTAGAGAGATCCTCCTCAGTAATTGTATGTTTTTTTATGATAAAAGGTAGAGGGCGTACGTCCCCCTATCTTTTATACACTATAAATTAGTTATACTTTAATTTTGGTGAAATTTCAATTATTCACCTTTGTGTTTCTTAATAATTTCTTCTGAAATTGATTTTGGAACATCTTCATAGTGATCAAATACCATAGAGAATACTCCGCGTCCTTGCGTATTTGAACGTAAAGACGTTGCATATCCGAACATTTCAGCAAGTGGAACCATTGCACGTACAACTTGTGCATTACCACGAGCGTCCATACCTTCAACGCGACCACGACGAGACGTGATATCACCCATGATGTCTCCTAAATATTCTTCAGGAATAACAACTTCTACTTTCATGATTGGCTCAAGAAGTACAGGGTTTACTTTAGATACAGCATTTTTCAATGCCATAGATGCAGCAATTTTAAATGCCATCTCATTCGAGTCAACATCGTGGTATGATCCGTCGAATAATTTAGCTTTAATATCGATTAATGGGAAACCTGCGATTACACCATTGTCAAGAGAGTCACGAAGACCTGCTTCAACAGCTGGAATGTATTCACGTGGAACTACCCCACCAACGATTGCATTTTCAAATTCAAAGCCTTTTCCTTCTTCGTTTGGAGAGAACTCAATCCAAACGTGTCCGAATTGACCGCGTCCACCAGATTGGCGAACAAATTTACCTTCAACTTGAGCAGCTGAACGGAAAGTTTCACGGTAAGATACTTGTGGAGCACCCACGTTAGCATCTACTTTAAATTCACGACGCATACGGTCAACTAAGATATCCAGGTGAAGCTCACCCATACCAGCGATGATTACTTGACCAGTTTCTTGGTCAGTATGAACGCGGAATGTTGGATCTTCTTCTGAAAGTTTTTGTAAAGCTTGACCCATTTTATCTTGGTCTGCTTTTGTTTTTGGTTCTACAGATAATGAGATAACTGGTTCTGGGAATTCCATAGATTCTAGAATTACTAGAGCTTTTTCATCACATAGTGTATCACCAGTAGTTGTATCTTTTAAACCTACAGCCGCTGCGATATCTCCAGAGTGCACTTCTGAGATTTCTTCACGAGAGTTAGCATGCATTTGTAGAATACGTCCTACACGCTCACGCTTACCTTTTGTAGAGTTTTGTACATATGAACCCGCTTGTAGAGTACCAGAATACACACGGAAGAATGTTAACTTACCAACATAAGGGTCAGTCATTACTTTAAACGCTAAAGCAGAGAATGGTTCTGAGTCATCTGAATGACGTTCAATTTCTTCTTCAGTATCTGGGTCGATGCCTTTCATAGCAGGAATATCAAGTGGTGATGGGAGGTATGCAACAACTGCGTCCAAAACTTTTTGAACACCTTTGTTTTTAAATGCAGTACCACATACTACTGGATAGAATTCTACGTTTAAAGTACCTTTACGGATACCAGCAACTAATTCTTCGTTCGTAATTTCTTCTCCACCAAGATATTTTTCCATTAAATCTTCGTCAAGTTCAGCTACCGCTTCAACTAGTTTTTCACGGTATTCTTCAGCTTGCGCTTTGTATTCTTCTGGAATTTCTACTTCTTGGATATCTGTTCCTAAGTCATTACCATACAAAGTAGCTTTCATCGTTACTAAGTCGATAATTCCGTTGAACTGATCTTCAGCACCAATTGGTAACTGAATTGGATGAGCATTTGCTTGTAAACGGTCATGAAGTGTTCCTACAGAATATAGGAAGTCTGCACCCGTTTTATCCATTTTGTTAACGAATACAATACGTGGTACGCCGTAAGTTGTAGCTTGGCGCCATACTGTTTCAGTTTGTGGTTCAACACCAGATTGTGCATCTAGTACTGTAACCGCACCATCAAGTACACGAAGTGAACGTTCAACTTCAACTGTGAAGTCTACGTGTCCAGGTGTATCGATGATATTTACACGGTGGTTATCCCAAGCAGCTGTTGTTGCAGCTGAAGTGATTGTAATACCACGTTCTTGTTCTTGCTCCATCCAGTCCATTTGTGATGCACCTTCATGAGTTTCCCCAATTTTGTGGATTTTACCAGTGTAATAAAGAATACGCTCCGTAGTAGTCGTTTTACCAGCATCGATGTGAGCCATGATCCCGATATTACGTGTTTTTTCTAAGGAGAACTCTCTAGCCATATTGTATTTCTCCTTCCAATTTCGGATTAGGGTATCAATTTGAAGTAAATCTTACCAACGATAGTGTGCGAATGCTTTGTTAGCTTCCGCCATTTTGTGCATATCTTCACGTTTCTTAACTGAAGCACCAGTATTGTTAGAAGCATCAAGAATTTCGTTAGCTAAACGCTCTTCCATAGTTTTTTCTCCACGAAGACGTGAATAGTTAACTAAGTAGCGAAGACCTAAAGTTGAACGGCGATCAGGGCGTACTTCAACCGGTACTTGGTAGTTTGCACCACCAACACGACGAGCACGTACTTCTAAAACTGGCATTACATTGTTTAATGCAGCTTCGAATACTTCTAATGCATCTTTACCAGAACGTTCTTTTACAAGATCAAACGCTCCGTATAGAATTTTTTGAGAAGTACCTCTTTTACCATCAACCATCATTTTATTGATTAAACGAGTTACTAGTTTCGAATTATAAATTGGATCTGGTAACACGTCACGTTTGGAAACAGGACCTTTACGAGGCATGTGTTTTCCTCCTTTCGACTATTGTCTAATTATAGATTAAATTATTTCTTTTCTTTCGGGCGTTTTGCACCGTAAAGTGAACGGCTTTGCATACGACCATTAACTGCAGCTGTATCAAGAGCACCACGTACGATATGATAACGTACCCCTGGTAAGTCTTTTACACGTCCGCCGCGAAGAAGAACAACACTGTGTTCTTGAAGGTTGTGACCTTCACCCGGGATATATGCATTTACCTCTAACGTGTTAGTTAAACGTACACGTGCATATTTACGAAGTGCTGAGTTTGGTTTTTTCGGCGTCATTGTACCAACACGAGTACAAACTCCACGCTTTTGAGGTGAGTTCAGATTCGTAGCTGATTTTTTAAAGCTGTTATAGCCTTTTCCTAACGCTGGAGATTTAGATTTCGTGCTTTTGGATTGACGAGGCTTACGGACCAATTGGTTAACTGTAGGCATCGATTATTCCTCCCTTCATTTCATCTTGTTAATACCACACATCCAGGTGGTTCATTTTTTGGGTAAAAACAAAGCTTTTGTGTTTTACACAAAAACTGTTACACAGTAATAGCTACTACCGATGCGCTAATGCGCAATCCACAAGCTTTACCAAGATCTACTTTAGACTCAACATAGCGAATAAATACATTGTTTTCTTGTGCTGTTAGTCGTGCTAGTTCAATGATTTTTTCTTCTACATCAAGCGCAATATAAACTTCTTTGACAAGCCCTTTTTTCATTGCTTTTACTGCTTGCTTTGTACCAATGATTGTTTCTTTCGCTTGCTTTACTTTTTCATAAGACATTTTCATATCCTCCAAAGCTACAAGTCCGATAACTATCAACCTTAAGTATATTATCATTCCTTGAAAAAAGTGTCAACACTTATCTTAAAAATTATTAGGGAGAACATTTTTCTCTTTCTCCCTAATAATGATAATTTTACTCAGCGTTTACTGCTTCTTTATCCGCATCTGCCTCGTTAGGTGAGATTTGAATTTGACGATAACGTTGCATTCCTGTACCTGCAGGAACTAACTTACCAATAATTACATTCTCTTTCAATCCTAACAATTCATCACGTTTTCCTTTAATCGCCGCATCCGTTAAGACACGAGTCGTTTCTTGGAATGACGCAGCAGACAAGAATGATTCCGTTTCAAGAGAAGCTTTTGTAATACCAAGGATAACTGGGCGACAAGTTGCAGGTATTTTACCTTGTAAAACAGCATCTTTGTTCGCTTCAGCAAATTGATGAATATCTAGCAGTGAACCAGGAAGTAAATCCGTTTCGCCCGCTTCAATAATACGAACTTTACGAAGCATTTGGCGCACCATTACTTCGATGTGTTTATCCCCAATTTCTACCCCTTGCATACGATAAACTTTTTGTACTTCTTTTAATAAGTACTCTTGAACCGTAGAAACGTCTTTTACTTTCAACAATTCTTTTGGATCTGTAGAACCCTCTGTTAATACTTGGCCACGGTTAATAACATCGTTTAATTGAACTTTTAAACGTGCATTATAAGGTGCTAAGTATTTACGTGTTTCTACAGTACCTTGAATAGTGATTTCTTTTTGACCTTCTCTAATTTCATCAATTTCCGTAACAATACCCGTAATTTCTGAAATAACAGCTTGCCCTTTTGGATTACGAGCTTCGAAAATCTCTTGGATACGTGGAAGACCTTGTGTAATATCGTCTCCCGCAACCCCACCTGTATGGAATGTACGCATCGTTAACTGTGTACCAGGTTCACCGATTGATTGAGCAGCAATAATACCAACCGCTTCTCCAACCTCTACTGTGTCGCCAGTCGCCAAGTTTAGACCGTAACATTTTTTACATACACCATGTTTTGTATTACATGTGAATGCAGAACGAATCGTTAACTCTTCGATACCTGCTTCTTCAATAACACGAGCAACATCTTGTGTAATGAGTCCGTCTTTTTCTAAGATGACCTCATTTGTAGTAGGATGGAAAATTGTTTTCTTCGTATGGCGACCAACAATACGCTCACCAAACTCTTCAATAACTTCCGTACCTTCCATAAGAGAGCCAATTAGTAAGCCACGGTCGGTTCCACAATCATCCTCACGAACAATAACGTCTTGAGCAACGTCTACTAGACGACGAGTTAAGTAACCTGAATCGGCTGTTTTAAGTGCTGTATCGGCAAGACCTTTACGAGCACCATGTGTAGAAATGAAGTACTCGAGTACAGTTAACCCTTCACGGAATGATGACTTGATCGGAAGTTCGATAATTCGTCCTGCCGGGTTGGCCATCAGTCCACGCATACCAGCAAGTTGAGTAAAGTTAGATGCGTTACCACGGGCACCAGAGTCACTCATCATGAAGATTGGGTTCATGTTATCAAGGGTTTTCATCAGCTTATCTTGAATTACTTCTTTCGCTTTACTCCAATGTCCGATTACGCTCGCATAACGCTCTTCTTCCGTAATTAAACCACGGCGGAATTGTTTTATTACTTTATCTACTTTACCTTGTGCCTCTTCTAGAATTTCACCTTTATCAGGAAGTACGACGATATCCGAAATACCAATTGTAATACCTGCTTTAGTAGAATATTTAAATCCAAGTGCCTTCATGCGGTCAAGCATTTTAGAAGTTTCCGTGATGTGGAAGTTCTTAAATACTTCTGCAATGATATTACCAAGAATTTTTTTCTTGAATGGCTGTACAAGATCCATAGATTCAATATGTTTCTTCACATCTGTCGTTGTAGCAACAAAATATTTTTCAGGAGTTTCAACTTGTAAGTTGAAATCCGTCGGTTCATTAATGTACGGGAACGTTTCGGGAAGTATTTCATTGAAAATTACTTTACCTACAGTCGTTAACAAGAACAACTTGTTTTGTTCTTCCGTAAATGTTTGGTTATTTAATGATGATGCAGCAATTGCGATACGTGTATGCAAATGTACATGACCAGTATTATACGCAATCAGCACTTCTTCCGGACCGTAGAATGAAGAACCTTCTCCTGTTGCACCTTTTCGCTCAAGTGTTAAGTAATAGTTTCCTAAAACCATATCTTGAGAAGGTGTAACAACTGGTTTTCCGTCTTTCGGGTTTAGAATGTTTTGTGCTGCCAGCATTAGTAGACGCGCTTCCGCTTGTGCTTCTGCAGACAATGGAACGTGAACAGCCATTTGGTCACCATCAAAGTCAGCGTTATAAGCTGTACATACTAATGGGTGAAGACGAATTGCACGACCTTCTACTAATGTTGGTTCGAATGCTTGAATACCTAGGCGGTGAAGAGTAGGTGCACGGTTTAATAAAACCGGATGCTCCTTAATTACATCTTCTAATACATCCCAAACTTCTGCATGCATACGCTCAATTTTACGTTTTGCACTTTTAATGTTATGAGCTAACCCACGTTCAACAAGTTCTTTCATCACAAATGGTTTGAATAATTCAATTGCCATTTCTTTTGGAAGACCACATTGATACATTTTTAAGTTTGGTCCTACTACGATAACCGAACGACCAGAATAGTCTACACGTTTACCAAGTAAGTTTTGACGGAAACGACCTTGTTTCCCTTTAAGCATATGTGAAAGTGATTTCAATGGACGGTTACCTGGTCCTGTTACCGGACGGCCACGACGACCATTGTCAATCAAAGCATCTACAGCTTCTTGTAACATACGTTTTTCATTTTGAACAATGATGCTAGGAGCACCAAGATCTAGTAAACGTTTTAAACGGTTGTTACGGTTAATAACACGACGATACAAATCGTTTAAATCAGACGTAGCAAAACGTCCACCGTCTAATTGAACCATTGGACGTAATTCTGGTGGAATTACCGGAAGCACATCTAGGATCATCCAATCAGGTTTGTTTCCTGAGTTACGGAATGATTCTACTACTTCTAAACGTTTAATCGCACGTGTACGGCGTTGGCCTTGTGCTGTTTTCAACTCTTCTTTTAAACTTTCTGTTTCATTTTCTAAATCAATTTCTTGAAGTAGACGTTTTATAGCCTCCGCACCCATAGCAGCTTGGAACTTAGTACCAAACTTGTCACGGTATGCTCGGTATTCTTTTTCAGAAAGTAATTGTTTCTTTTCAAGTGGTGTATCTGCCGGTTCGATTACTACATATGAAGCAAAATAAATTACTTCTTCAAGTGATCTTGGTGACATATCCAGCAGTAGACCCATACGACTTGGAATACCTTTAAAATACCAAATATGTGATACTGGTGCAGCTAATTCGATGTGCCCCATGCGTTCACGACGAACTTTCGAACGTGTAACTTCTACTCCACAACGATCACATACGACACCTTTATAACGAACTCGTTTGTATTTACCACAGTGACATTCCCAGTCTTTTGTTGGACCGAAAATACGCTCACAGAACAAACCGTCTTTTTCAGGTTTTAATGTACGATAGTTAATCGTCTCAGGCTTTTTTACTTCCCCATAAGACCATGAACGGATTTTATCAGGTGAAGCTAAACCAATTTTCATATACTCAAAATTATTAACGTCTATCAAGGAGCCTACCTCCCTTTAGTCTTGTGTCTTTTAAAAAGACTTTCCAAGTAGCTCTGCATTATGCAATTTTATACGGAAATACGGACAGGTATCACCTGTCCGATTTTTATTGATTATTTCACAGTTCCAACTGGCTCTTCTTTACTTAATCCTGCCGTCGCAAAAAACAGTTGCAAGTCGCCGTTGAATCATTTTCTATCTCTATTATTTATTCCCCGATTTCTACTGGTTCCTCTTCAGTTGCAAGTGGCAAAATTCCAAGGGCATCAGCTGCAGGAATATCATCATCTTCATCTAAATCACGAAGTTCAATTTCTTCTTCGTCAATTGTTAACATCTTAACGTCCATACCTAAACTTTGTAATTCCTTGATCAATACTTTGAATGATTCCGGAACACCAGGTTCTGGTACACTTTCACCTTTAACAATTGCTTCGTACGTTTTTACACGCCCTACAACGTCATCGGATTTAACAGTTAAAATTTCTTGTAATGTATAAGCCGCACCGTATGCTTCAAGTGCCCATACTTCCATCTCTCCAAAACGTTGTCCACCAAATTGCGCTTTCCCTCCAAGAGGCTGTTGCGTAACAAGTGAGTACGGTCCAGTAGAGCGAGCATGTAACTTATCATCTACCATGTGGGCAAGTTTAATCATGTACATAACCCCAACAGAAACGCGGTTATCAAATGGTTCACCTGAACGCCCATCATATAAAGTTGTTTTACCATCTCGGTTTAGACCCGCTTCTTCCATTGTGGACCAAACGTCTTCTTCGTTGGCACCATCGAATACTGGTGAAGCCATATGAACTCCTAGCAGTCTTGAAGCCATACCTAAGTGTAGCTCTAATACTTGCCCAATGTTCATACGAGAAGGTACACCAAGTGGGTTTAACATGATGTCAACTGGTGTGCCGTCTGGAAGGAATGGCATGTCTTCTTCCGGAAGGATACGTGAGATAACCCCTTTGTTACCATGACGTCCGGCCATTTTATCCCCAACGGAGATTTTACGTTTTTGAACGATATAAGCACGAACTAATTGGTTAACACCTGGAGATAATTCATCCCCATCTTCACGGTTAAAGACTTTTACATCTAATACAATCCCACCAGCACCATGAGGTACACGTAAAGATGTATCACGAACTTCACGAGCTTTTTCACCGAAAATAGCATGAAGGAGACGTTCTTCTGCCGTTAGTTCTGTAACCCCTTTAGGCGTTACTTTCCCAACTAAAATATCACCATCACGAACTTCCGCACCTACACGGATAATTCCACGATCATCTAAGTTGCGAAGTGCATCTTCTCCGACGTTTGGAATATCTCTTGTGATTTCTTCTGGTCCGAGCTTCGTATCACGTGATTCTGATTCGTATTCTTCAATATGCACAGAAGTATATACATCATCTTTCACGAGACGCTCGCTCATAATAACAGCATCCTCGTAGTTGTATCCATCCCATGTCATGAAGGCTACTAGCACGTTACGTCCTAAAGCAAGCTCCCCTTGTTCCATAGAAGGTCCATCTGCAAGAATATCAAGTGGTTTTACTCGATCTCCCACTTTAACAATTGGACGTTGATTTATAGAAGTTCCGTGGTTAGATCGCTCGAATTTATGGATTTTATACGAAGTTAAATCACCTTTAACTTCTTTTCCATCTACTTCTTCGATGCGTCGAACTCGAATTTCTTTCGCTTCGACATGCTCTACGATTCCGTGATACTTGGCAATAACAGCAGCACCAGAATCACGTGCATTTACATGTTCCATACCAGTTCCAACAAACGGAGCTTCCGGGTTTAATAATGGAACGGCTTGACGTTGCATGTTCGCTCCCATTAACGCACGGTTCGAGTCATCGTTTTCTAAGAATGGGATACACGCCGTTGCTGCGGAAACAACTTGTTTTGGAGAAACGTCCATATAATCCACTTGTTCTTTTCTAAATACCGTGTTATCCCCTCGGAAACGTCCTACTACTTCTTCATTTAAGAACGCACCTTCATCTGATAATAGAGAGTTTGCTTGTGCTACCACATAGTTATCCTCTTCATCTGCAGTTAGATAGTCAATGCGCATCGTTACTAAGCCTGTTTCTGGGTCTACCCGGCGATACGGTGTTTCGATAAAGCCAAATTTATTCACTTTTGCAAAGCTTGAAAGTGAGTTTATAAGTCCAATGTTCGGACCCTCTGGTGTTTCGATTGGACACATACGACCATAGTGAGAGTAGTGAACGTCACGCACTTCGAAACCAGCACGCTCACGTGTTAAACCACCCGGTCCAAGCGCTGATAGACGACGTTTGTGCGTAAGTTCAGCAAGTGGGTTTGTTTGGTCCATGAATTGGGATAATTGCGAGCTACCAAAGAATTCTTTAATAGATGCAATAACTGGTCGAATATTAATCAATTGTTGAGGTACGATGGACTGTGTATCGTTAATAGACATACGCTCACGTACTACACGTTCCATACGAGAAAGACCAATTCGGAATTGGTTTTGTAGTAATTCTCCCACTGAACGTAAACGTCGATTACCAAGATGATCAATATCATCCGTGTTTCCAACATTAAATAAAAGATTAAAGAAATAACCAATAGAAGACACGATATCAGCTGGCGTAATATTTTTCACTTCATTTTCAACATACGCATTACTAATAACATTAATTTCTTTTTGTTCTTCATCATTTGGAGCAAATATTTTAATCGATTGAATGGTAATGTCGTCTTCTAAAACGCCACCAACTTGCGATAATGTTTTGAAGCCAATTCCATTTTCTAAATGGGGAATCAGTTTATCTAGTACACGACGATCAATAAGTGTACCAGCTTCTACTAATATCTCGCCCGTTTCTGGATCCACTAATGTTTCTGCTACCGTTTGATTAAATAAACGATTTTTTATATGCAGTTTTTTATTCATTTTATAACGACCAACATTTGCAAGATCATAGCGTTTTGGGTCAAAGAAGCGAGAATATAATAAGCTCTTTGCACTTTCCACTGTTGGTGGTTCACCTGGACGTAAACGCTCATAGATTTCAAGTAACGCTTTTTCAGGCGTTTCCGTATTATCTTTTTCAAGCGTATTACGTAAATATTCATTGTCACCGATTAAATCGATGATTTCTTGATCGGATCCAAAGCCTAATGCGCGAAGTAAAACAGTCACTGGTAATTTACGAGTGCGATCGATACGGACGTACACTACGTCTTTTGCATCAATTTCATATTCTAACCATGCACCGCGGTTTGGGATTACAGTTGCCCCAAAGCCTTTTTTACCATTTTTGTCTGTTTTGTCATGGAAGTAAACACTTGGTGAACGGACTAACTGAGATACGATAACGCGCTCAGCACCATTAATTACGAAAGTACCTGTTTCTGTCATCAATGGGAAATCACCCATGAAGACATCTTGTTCTTTCACTTCGTCCGTTTCTTTGTTGTGGAGACGCACTTTTACGCGCAATGGAGCCGCATATGTTGCGTCACGTTCTTTCGATTCGTCGACGGAATATTTCGGTTCATTTAAACTATAGTCGACAAATTCAAGTGATAGATTGCCTGTAAAGTCCTCGATTGGTGAAATATCTTTGAACATTTCACGTAAACCTTCTTCAAGGAACCATTCGTAAGATGCTGTTTGAATTTCGATTAGATTCGGAAGTTCAAGCACCTCACTAATACGCGCAAAACTTCTGCGGTGGCGGTGTTGTCCGTACTGAACTAGTTGACCTGTCAACTCATTCACCCCTCAATAAAGCGATAATAGGTCTTTTCGATATGAACATTTTAGTGTATGATATCGAAAGACAAAAAGAAAACGAGTTCTTAATAAGAGCTCATTTTTCGATTAACCAAACTTTTTCTCGGCCAGTATACCCATTTTCATAAATTTTATTCAAAAGGGCATACGTCCTCAAAATAATATTTTTGCATTTTATTATAATATCATAGCGATTTTGTCAAGTCAATCTTTTGTAGCTTTTATAATCCAATAGCCTTTTGCTTTATCTACAACTTCTACTTGACCAAAAATCTCTTCTAAATAGCTAAAAGTAGATGGTGCCCCTTGTTTCTTTTGAATCACAACCCACAATTCTCCCTTTGAAACCAACTTCTCATAGGACTCTTTGTAAAAACGAAAAATAGTTTCTTTTCCAGCGCGAATCGGTGGATTAGTTATAATAGCCGCAAAGTTTGCAGTAGGAACTGCTGACAACCCATCACTTTCATAGATTCGTACATTTTGTATCCCGTTAGCAGCAGCGTTTTTTTCTGCAAGCTGGATTGCACGTGTGTTTACATCTACTAAATGAACTGTTCTTCCTTCATTTGCTTTTGCAATGGAAAGACCTATAGGCCCATATCCACAACCCACATCTAAAAAGTCACCTTCCAGATTAGGTACTTCAAAAGCATCGATTAATACACGGGAGCCAAAATCTACTTCGCTCTTACTAAATACACCAGCATCTGTTTCAAATCGAAAATTATGACCGAGCAATGTAAAATTCCAATGGCGTGGTTTACTTTCCGTTTGAGGTTTTCTAGAATAATAATGATCAGACACCGAATAACCCTCCACAATACATACGAAGAAAAGCCCGTCGTTTACTGACGAGCTTTTTTCTTCGGACTGTACAAAAATTACTTAACTTCTACGCCTGCGCCAACTTCTTCAAGTTGAGCTTTGAAAGCTTCTGCTTCATCTTTAGAAACGCCTTCTTTAAGTGCTTTTGGAGCGTTGTCAACTAATTCTTTAGCTTCTTTCAAGCCAAGACCAGTGATTTCGCGAACTACTTTGATTACTTTGATTTTTTGAGCTCCAGCAGATGCAAGGATTACGTCAAAATCAGTTTTTTCTTCTTCAGCAGCAGCTCCGCCACCAGCAGCTACCGCTACTGGTGCAGCAGCTGTTACACCGAATTCTTCTTCAATTGCTTTTACTAAGTCGTTTAATTCAAGAACTGTCATTGTTTTGATAGCTTCTAAGATTTGCTCGTTGTTCATTTTAATTTCCTCCTATAATTGGATAATTTTTAGGCTATTCGCCGTTTTTTTCTTGTTAAGCCGCGTAATGAATTATGCGCCTTGTTCTTCTTTTTGTTCTGCAACAGCTTTTGTTGCAAGTGCAAAATTGCGCACTGGAGCTTGAAGTACTGAAAGAAGCATAGAAAGAAGTCCGTCGCGTGATGGAAGTTCCGCTAATGCTTTCACATCTTCAGCAGATGCTACAGTTCCTTCGATGATACCAGCTTTAATTTCTAGATGTTCGTTCTTTTTAGCAAAATCATTAATGATTTTTGCAGGAGCGATTACATCTTCGTTAGAAAATGCAACTGCGTTTGGACCAACAAGATGTTCATTAATCCCGTCAACTCCAACTACTTCAGTAGCACGGCGTGTAAGTGAGTTTTTGTAAACTTTGAATTCCACACCAGCTTCACGAAGTTGTTTACGTAATTCTGTTACTTGCGCAACGTTTAAACCACGGTAATCAACTACTACTACAGAAGCGGCAGCTTTAAATTTTTCTGCAATGTCTTGAACTTGCACTTTTTTTGTTTCAATTGCTTTGCTCATCTTGGCACCTCCTATAAGAATTGGCCATTTATACCGAAAAAAGAAAAGCCTCTGATCTACGGATAGACACAGAGGCAGAAAGTCATCATCTAATAAGAATCTGAATTTGCTTGTCCTCGGTAGGATATTAAGTGACAAGTCACTCCTACTGTCTTCGGTACAAATGTATATTTCACAACAAAAGTCATCTTAACAGATAAACTTTCCGTTGTCAATTATTATTTAATTGATTGAGCGTCAACTTTTACAGCTGGACCCATAGTAGTTGTAACATTTACAGACTTCATGTAAATACCTTTTGAAGCAGCTGGTTTAGCTTTTTGAATCACTTCAAATACTGCCATGAAGTTTTCTACTAATTTGTCGTCTTCGAAAGAAACTTTACCGATAGGAGCGTGGATAATTCCAGCTTTATCAGCACGGTATTCAACTTTACCTGCTTTAATTTCTTCGATTGCTTTTGTTACGTCAAATGTAACAGTACCTGTTTTCGGGTTTGGCATTAAACCTTTTGGCCCAAGAACACGACCGATTTTACCAACTTCACCCATCATGTCTGGAGTAGCAACGATAACATCGAAGTCAAACCATCCTTGTTGGATTTTGTTGATGTATTCTGCATCGCCTGCGTAGTCTGCACCAGCAGCTTCAGCTTCTTTAAGTTTTTCACCTTTAGCGAATACTAATACGCGTTGTGTTTTACCAGTACCGTTTGGAAGTACAACTGCTCCACGGATTTGTTGATCATTTTTACGAGTGTCGATTCCTAGACGGAAAGCAACTTCTACTGTTGCATCGAAATTAACTGTGCTTGTTTTTTTCGCAAGCTCGATAGCTTCTTTAGCTGAGTATAATGTATTGTTATCAACTAATTTAGCTGCTTCTTGTAACTTTTTACCTTTGTTAGCCATTTAAAACGTCCTCCTTGATAGTGGTTTTAGCGGAATAAACCTCCCACGTGTAAAGGTTGCAGTTATCCTAAAGAACAACTACAACCTCTCAAAAAACAAATGCGTCATATCAAAATGCACATCAAGTATTAGTCTTCGATCGTAATACCCATGCTACGTGCAGTACCTTCAACCATCAAAATAGCTGCTTCAACAGATGCTGCATTTAAATCTGGCATTTTTTGTTCTGCGATTTCGCGAACTTTATCACGTTTCACTGTCGCCACTTTTACGCGGTTCGGTTCACCTGATCCAGATTGAATACCTGCTGCTACTTTAAGTAACACTGCTGCCGGCGGAGTTTTTGTAATGAAAGTAAATGAACGGTCTTCAAATACAGAAATTTCAACCGGAATGATTAGACCTGCTTGATCAGCAGTACGTGCGTTGAACTCCTTACAGAATCCCATGATATTAACACCCGCTTGTCCTAATGCAGGACCAACCGGTGGCGCTGGGTTTGCTTTACCAGCAGGAATTTGTAATTTAACAACTTTAATCACTTTTTTAGCCACGAGACACACCTCCTTAAGTCCGTGATGTGGTAATTGGGTTGCCCCTCCCACTCAAATATCTGTCTCTCAGCTCTGCGCTGATAACATTAGAAAATTAATGCAGACGTATTTTCAGTCTGACCTTTGAAATGATACCATTTTTTTGTTACTTCTGCAAGTATCTATACTTAATTATATTTTAATCACTTGATCAAAGTCTAATTCCATGTTTGTTTCTCGACCAAACATATCTACTGAAACTGTTACTTTTGCTTTTTCAGAATCGATTTCCTCTACTTTTCCTTGGAAGTGAGCAAATGGTCCTTCTAAAACTTCTACCATTTCTCCCACTGAGAAATCGACCTCTATTTTGCGATCATCCGTGCCCATTTGTTTCAACATGGATTGCACTTCTTCAGGAGCTAAAGGTGTTGGTTTCGTCCCTCCACCTGAAGAACCGAGGAACCCTGTTACTCCAGGTGTGTTTCGTACAACATACCATGCATCATCTGTCATAATTAGTTCTACAAAAACATATCCTGGGAAAGTTTTTCTTAAAACGACACGTTTCTTCCCATCTTTAAAATCAACTTCTTCTTGCTCAGGGATAAACACTCGGAAAATTTTATCTGACATCCCCATTGTTTCTACACGCTTTTCTAAATTTGCTTTGACTTTATTTTCATACCCAGAGTAAGTATGAACAACATACCAATTTTTCTCCATAAATTTCAGGACCTAGTGTCCTTTCCCTCCTTTTCTTTAGACAAATGAAAAAACCCGTTCGTTTTCAAAGACGGGCTATTTTCAAAAAATATTTACATACTACATTTTATAAATCTAAATACAAACGGAATAGTTCTGAAATCCCTAAGTCTACTATAGCAAAAAACACAGCCATTAATACAACCGTAGCAAGAACAATTACTGTATAACGTGTTAGTTCTTTGCGTTTAGGCCAACTTACTTTTCTCATTTCAGACATTACATTTTTAAAAAATCCACCTACATTAGCCATTCTAGCTAAACCTCCACATGGAAAATCTATCTTACTTTCATACTTATAACGTTTGTTTATGAAGTGTATGTGCATTACAATGCGCACAGTATTTTTTTCGTTCTGTACGTATCGTTGTACTCTCTTTCGACGCGGGAACTGTATAATTCCGATTACCACATTGCACACAACTCAAGACAATTTTCTTTGTCATTGTATCACCTTTTGGCGTATAATTCTTTTTCAAGATTATCATCTTACAGAAACTGTGTCAACCAAGCACAAGCGTTTATACATAATTACTATCAATCTCCATATAACGCTCTAGTTTCCTTTTTACGCGTTGTAAAGCATTGTCAATTGACTTTACGTGCCGGTTTAGTTCTTCTGAAATTTCTTGATAAGACTGTCCATCCAAATATAGTGCGAGTACTTGTTGCTCCAGCTCACTTAAAATTTCAGCCATCTTTCCCTCCATGTAATTATAATCTTCTCGATTAATAATTAACTCCTCAGGATCATCCACGACCGAACCAGCAATCATATCCATTAGCGTTCGATCTGATTCTTCATCATATATAGGCTTGTCCAATGACACATAAGAATTCAGCGGGATATGCTTTTGGCGAGTTGCAGTTTTAATCGCAGTAATTATTTGCCTAGTAATACATAACTCTGCAAAGGCACGAAAAGAAGCAAGTTTCTCCTCTTTGAAATCTCGTATTGCTTTATATAATCCAATCATTCCTTCTTGGAGTATATCTTCTTTATCCGCACCTATTAAAAAATAGGATCTTCCCTTCATTCGAACGAACGAACGGTACTTGGTTATTAAAAAATCTAGCGCTTCAGTGTTCCCTTGATGAACTAGCTCTACAAGTTCCTCATCTAGTAAACTATCCAATTGTTGTAGATTCCGTTCTGTCTTTTCCAATGAAGTCACCTCAGCCAAATTACTAATAGTTACCACAAGTATACAGGATGGAAATTTATAGCGTCAATGAATCATTTCATTCCTCTTCGCCATTTTTCGAAAATTCCTGCAACTTCCTCTGTTAATGGAATGGTAGAAGCCGGTTTATTTTCTTGTATATGCTTCATCTTTTTCGTGATATTGGAGGAAATCGCAATCATTTCAATTTCAAATTCCCTTGCCGACTTCCTTAGAGCCCCTTGCCCAAATATAACTCTCTGTTCAGTCATATCAGAAGTCGCTACGTATATTTGCACTCTTCTACTACTTAGTTCTAAAGTAAGTTTTTCAATACGTTCATCTGCTGTTTCATTTTTTCTCGTATAAATGATTTCTACGTCATATTCTTTTTTCTTATGTTCTATACCCGGCACTAAATGCGCATCAAAAACAACAATCACTCGAATACCCGTAAATGCTTTATATTCCGCCATTAGCTCGATCAATCGGTCTCTAGCATCTAGTAATTTGTCGTTTTTTAGTTTTCTTAACTCGCTCCATGCGCCGATGATGTTATATCCATCGACAAGTAGAATTTGCATCCTTTTATCCTTTAAGCGGATTTCTGACGCGTAATACTTCGTATAAAAGTATAGACGCAGCCACTGACGCATTTAAACTAGTTACATGACCGACCATTGGCAAGTGATAAAGAAAATCACATTTTTCTTTTAACAAACGACTCATACCTTTTCCTTCACTACCAATGATTAATGCAAGCGGAAGCGTGGCATCCATATTACGATAATCCGTTGATTTTTGAGCATCTGTTCCAGCAACCCACACACCACGTTCTTTTAACTCATCGACTGTTTGTGCCAAATTACCTGCGCGGTATACCGGAATATGTTCAATTGCACCTGTTGATGCTTTTGCAACGACAGCAGTCAATCCAACCGCTCTCCTTTTTGGAATGATGATACCATGCGCACCTACTGCATCAGCCGTTCGCATAATCGAACCAAGATTATGCGGGTCTTCTATTTCATCCAAAATAATAAAAAGTGGATCCTCTTGCTTACTTGCTGCCAATGCAAACAAATCGTCTAACTCGGCATATCGATAGGCTGCAACAGAAGCGACAATCCCTTGGTGGTTCGCATCTGTTAAACCATCCAATTTCTTTTTCGGCACAAATTGAACAATGATTCCAGCTTCTTTTGCTAATTGAATGATTTCAGAAACTCCACTTTTTTGGATACCTTCTGCTAGCCATACTTTATTCATATCTCTACCTGAACGTAATGCTTCCACTACAGGATTTTTCCCTGCAATAATTTCTCCTGTTTGCTCTGTTTGTTCTGTCATTTACTTTTTCTCCCCTTTCTGTCCATCTATAAAATCGATTGCAAATTGCAGCACTTCTTGTAAACGCTCTTCTTGCTCACTTAAGTATAAACTTCCTACAACTGCTTCAAACGCAGAACTGTAGTGATACGTTTGGACATCTGTATTTTTCGGAACTGTACCGGACTTCGCATTTCGCCCTCTACGAAGTACGGCTTCCTCTTCCTCCGTAAGAAACCCGGTATTTAGCATTTCTCGCACAATCGTTGCTTGTGCTTTGGCAGATACATAATGTGTCGCTTCTTTATGCAATGTATTAGGCTTCACACGCCCAGAATGGATGAGATGCTTACGAACTATTTGTTCGAATACAGCATCTCCCATATATGCTAAAGCCAAAGCGTTTAGTTGTTTTACATCTGATAACTTAAAGTTTTCCACAAGTTTATCCTCGTTTCCATCGGATACCTTGTGCAGTATCTTCCAAAATAATATTCATTTCTTTTAATTGATCTCTTATCTCATCTGCCCGCGCGAAGTTACGATCTTTTCTCGCTTGGTTTCGTTCCTCAATTAACGCATCAATTTCTTCGTCCAGCACTTCATTTTCTCGTTGAAGCGTTAGACCTAACACTGCCGTTAGGTTATCAAAAGTAACAATGAACTGCTTTAACACTTGTTCAGCTGTTTGTTTTTCAAGTAGATACGTATTAGCAAGCTTTGATAATTCAAAAACTGCCGCTATTCCATTTGCTGTATTAAAATCATCGTCCATCGCCGTTTCAAACTGCTTTTGTACTTCTGTAATTTTGTGTAACCAAATATCGTGATGATCTCCTAAATTCGCTGTTGCATTCAGTCGATGCAATACATTTGCATAGGCAGTACGAATACGTTCAAGACCAGCTTCTGCTTGCTCTACTAATTCTACGGAATAGTTGATCGGATGGCGGTAATGTACACTTAACATAAATAGACGCAAAACTTGCGGATCAATTTGCTTGCGAATGTCATTTACTAGCACAAAATTACCAAGGGATTTAGACATTTTTTCGTTATCAATATTAATATACCCATTATGCATCCAATATCGCGCAAATGTTTTACCCGTTCTAGCCTCAGACTGAGCAATTTCATTTTCGTGATGAGGGAAAGTTAAATCTTGCCCTCCAGCATGGATATCAATTGTATCCCCTAGTATTTCACGTGCCATTACGGAACATTCGATATGCCATCCAGGACGCCCTTGCCCCCATGGACTTTCCCAGAAAATTTCACCAGGTTTCGCCGCTTTCCAAAGAGCAAAATCTAAAGCATCTTCTTTCTTTTCTCCTGTTTCAATACGTGCTCCAACTTTCAAATCGTCTACCGATTGATGTGATAGTTTGCCGTAGCCATCAAACTTTCTCGTACGATAATACACATCGCCTTGCGATTCGTACGCATACCCTTTTTCTTCTAACACTTGAATAAATTCAATGATTCCATCCATATGATCCGTTACACGGGGATGTGAGTCTGCTTTACTGCAACCAAGTGCCTCCACATCAGCAAAATAAGCTTTTATAAAACGGGCAGTCAGCTCCGATACATCTTCTCCTAACTCGTTTGCCGCTTTAATTATTTTGTCATCGACATCTGTAAAGTTCGATACATACGTTACGTCGTATCCTCGGTATTGCAAATATTTTCTTACTGTATCGTATACAATAACAGGACGTGCATTCCCGATATGAATGTAGTTGTAGACAGTTGGACCACAAACGTACATTTTTACTTTTCCTTCTTCCATCGGCACAAACGGTTCTTTTTCACGCTTTAATGTATTAAAAATTTGAATTGTCATAATAAATGTTTCTCCCTTTCAATTTCTAGTCGCCTAATTTCCTGTTGCAGCGCTGCAATTTCCTCTTCCATCTTTTTGCATCGGTCAGCGAATGGATCCGGTAAATCTTGATGATCCAAGTTACGTTTCACCTTCACTCCATCTTGTATGACGACCACTCCTGGTATACCAACAACCGTAGAGTTCTCCGGTACATCTTTCAATACAACTGAACCCGCACCTACTTTGCTATTTTCCCCAATTGTAATGGATCCTAATACTTTTGCTCCCGTTGCAACAAGAACATTATCCGCAAGAGTAGGGTGTCTCTTTCCCTTTTCTTTTCCCGTTCCCCCTAGGGTGACACCTTGATAAATGGTACAGTCATTCCCAATTTCACAAGTCTCTCCAATTACAACACCTGAGCCGTGGTCTATAAAAAAACGTCTACCAATTGTGGCTCCTGGATGAATTTCGATACCAGTAAAAAAGCGACTTATTTGAGAGATTGCTCGAGCAAGGAAAAAAAAGTGCTTTTTATATAAAGCATGCGCAATTCGATGACACCAAATGGCATGTAATCCTGCGTATGTTAATATTACTTCCAGTTTGCTAGTCGCCGCGGGGTCTTGTTCAAAAACAACAGCAATGTCTTCTTTCATACGTCCCAACATTTCGATTCCTCCCTCTTTTTTGACAAATAAAAACGTCTCTGTCTATAAATAGACAGAGACGCAAATAAGCGCGGTTCCACTCTGATTGGAAAAACATACATCTCTTTCCCACTCGACATCTTTAACGCAGATGCTACGTCCAGCCTACTACAAATGTTCGGCATGGCACTCTGAGGTGCATTTCAGTAACTCACCCGTTCAGACCACTTTCAGCCGGTGATGGTCCTCTCTAAAGAACATGCGTTACTTACTTCTCCTCGTCTTAGCTTTCTATTTTTATCGTTCCTGTATTTGTACCCTCATTTTCACACCTTAGATGCGGAAAGTCAATCTTATTGTTTTGCGTATTTAGCAACACGTGCGATTACTTTTTCTTTTCCGATTAAGCTAATAGCATCTGCTAATTCAGGACCATGTGTTTGACCAGTCGTTACGACACGAATTGGCATAAATAGATTTTTTCCTTTATGTCCCGTTTCTTTTTGCACCGCTTTAATTGCAGCTTTAATTTCTGGCGCTTCAAAAGTTTCTAAGTTCTCTAATTGCACTTTAAATGCAGCCATTACTTCTGGAACTTGTTCTCCTGTTAATACTTCTGTTGCTTCTTCATTATATGCAAGTTCATCGTTAAAGAATAATGAAGATAATTCTACAATTTCTGCTCCATAACTCATTTGATCATGGTAAAGTGCGATTAAATTATTTGCCCATTCTTGTTGCTCTTCTGTTAACTCGGTCGGAAGAAGTTCTGCTTTTTGCAAATGTGGTAACGCAAGTTCAATTACTTTTTCTAATGGTAACTGCTTGATGTATTGGTTATTCATCCATGTTAGTTTTTGTTTATCGAACATAGATGGAGATTTGGATAAACGGTTTACATCAAACATTTTGATAAACTCTTCTTTCGAGAAAATTTCTTCTTCCCCTTCTGGAGACCACCCTAAAAGAGCGAAGAAATTGAACATTGCTTCCGGCAAGTAGCCAAGATCTTTATATTGAGCAACGAATTGAATAATCGATTCGTCACGTTTGGAAAGTTTTTTACGATTTTCATTAATAATTAATGTCATATGACCGTATTTAGGATATTCCCATCCAAATGCATCAAATACCATTAATTGTTTTGGTGTATTAGATAAATGCTCTTCTCCGCGGAATACATGGGAGATTTTCATGAAATGATCATCTAATACAACGGCGTAGTTATACGTCGGAATTCCATTTGCTTTCACAAGAACCCAATCACCAACATCTTTTGATTCGAATGTTACAGCCCCACGAACTAAATCTTCAAATGTATATGTCACATTTTCTGGAACGCGCATGCGAATAGTGTAAGGAAGACCCGATGCTTCTTTTGCTTGTACTTCCTCTGCTGATAAATGACGGCATTTACCATTATACATAGGAGCAGCTACCCCATTTGCTTTTTGTACTTCACGGTCAGCTTCTAATTCTTCCGATGTACAGAAACATTTATAAGCATGCCCTTTTTCTAACATTTCTTCTGCATGTTTCGTATAAATGTCTAGACGCTCCATTTGACGATATGGTGCATAAGGACCGCCGATATCAACAGACTCATCGTAGTCAATACCTAACCATTTTAAGTTATCCAGTTGCGATAGTTCGCCACCTTCGATATTTCGCTCGATATCCGTGTCTTCTATACGGACGATAAACTTCCCGTTATGATGGCGTGCATATAAATAGTTAAATAATGCTGTACGTGCTCCTCCAATATGTAAGTTCCCTGTTGGACTTGGTGCGTAGCGTACGCGAACTTCTTGTGTCATTGTTATATCCTCCTAGTTTTCGTTCAAATCAAATCCGCCTTGGCGTATTTGTGTCCAGATTTTGAATTGAGCTTAGGCCTGCATGACGCAGGTCAGTTAGCCGTTGTCGCATGGAAGCGACGATTTTAGGCTAACATCATTCTAATACCTCACAAAATCTGTGACATCCGCCGGAGGCTTTAACTTTATTCAGCAGGCGTTTCACTGCACTGCTGAAATAGACAATTCCATTAATGTTCATCACTCCACTTTAAGAAGTGGTGGACATGCGCTGAATGAAGTTAAACTTTTATCATTTTACCACTGCTGAGGTGTTTTTTAAAGTTCGTCCTTCTTTATAAGTAATATAGTCGCCATCGAAGCAATTCCTTCTTCGCGTCCTGTAAAACCTAATTTTTCGGTTGTTGTTGCTTTTACATTTACCTGACTTACATCCGCTTGAAGAAGTTCGGCAACTCGTGCACGAATCGTTTCAATATGAGGCGCCATTTTTGGTTTTTGTGCAATAATTGTGCAATCGATGTTCCCTAATTTATATCCTCTTGCATCTACTAGTTTCCAAATATGTTCCAGTAATTTTGCGGAATCAGCATCTTTAAAGTCAGGATCGGTATCTGGGAAATGTCTTCCTATATCCCCTTCTCCAATCGCTCCAAGTGCCGCATCTGTAACCGTGTGGAGTAATACGTCTGCATCGGAATGTCCGATAAGCCCTCTTTCGTAAGGAATCGTAACTCCCCCTATTATTAACGGACGATTATCCGCAAACTCATGTACATCAAATCCTTGACCAATTCGCATCATTTTATTGTTCCTCCTGCTCTCGTTTAGTTAAAATTACTTCTCCAAAAAGAAGATCTTCTTGTGTTGTCATTTTCACATTATCATATGTACTTTCCACAATATGAACATGCTCACCTAGTCGTTCCACAAGCATTGCTTCATCTGTACCTAAAAAACCTTCTTTTTCTGCTAGTCTTTCGGCTTGTTCTAATACATCATACTTGAATGCTTGCGGTGTTTGAATAATCCATAGACTATCTCGATCTACTGTTTCTTGGATTATACCATTTTCTACTTTTTTCATCGTGTCCTTTGCACGGACCGCCGCTACTGCTGCCCCAAATTCCTCTGCCACCTGCACCAGTCGGTGGATAACCTCTTGTCTAATAAAAGGCCTTGCCGCATCGTGCACGAGTAAAATCCCTTTTGAAGGAGAAGCCTTTAAACAAGCATATACACTATGTTGACGTTCTGCTCCCCCTTCCGTAATCGCAACAACCTTTGTTATTTGATGTTCTGCTAGCAACTTTTCGATAAAAGCTTGTTCTTCTTTTTTCACCGCTAATACAATTTCTTGACATTTCTGGTCTTGTTCAAAAGCGCGTAAAGTATGTATTAAAATCGGGACTTTTCTTAGTTCTAAAAAAAGTTTATTTTGCCCTGCTCCCATTCGTTTTCCACTTCCAGCAGCGGGTAATAATACCGTATATACCATTAGCTTCCCTCCTATATTACATAGAAAAAGGGCCTTTTCCTACATTCATAATAGGAAACAACCCTCTCCATTATTTCGACTCTTGTGGCTTGGCAAAAATCATACGGCCTGCCGAAGTTTGCAAAACACTTGTCACTTCCACATTTATCGCCTGACTGATATATGCTTTCCCACCTTCTACAACGATCATCGTACCATCATCTAAGTATGCAACACCTTGATTATGTTCTTTTCCATCTTTAATGACGACTACATGCATTATTTCCCCCGGAATAACAACTGGTTTCACTGCATTTGCTAAATCATTAATATTAAGAACCCGCACTTGATGTAAATCACATACTTTGTTCAAATTAAAGTCATTTGTTACGACGATTCCATTCATTTTCTTCGCAAGACGAACAAGTTTTAAATCTACTTCTTGTATATCCTCAAAATCTTGTTCCACTATTAAAACAGCAGAAGCACGCTCCGTTTGTAATTTTTTTAGCACATCTAAACCACGGCGACCTCTTGTTCTTTTAAGTGTGTCAGAAGAATCTGCGATATGTTGCAGTTCCGTTAGGACAAACTGAGGAACAACCAATACCCCTTCGATAAATCCCGTTTCGGAAATATCCGTAATACGACCATCGATAATGACACTCGTATCTAGCAGCTTATACGTACCTAAACCTAAACTTTGTGCCCCCTCTTCATCCGCAACTTTCTTTTTGCTAGTTTGTTGCTTAGTTGAAGTAAAAACGTGAATTAATTCATCTCGTTTTTTAAACCCTACTTGGAATCCTAAATAACCTAAAACAATCGATAATAAAACCGGTACTACAGAGTCAATGCCTAGAATGGCAATATTATTAATAGCAGATCCAAGTAAAAATGCGACGATTAATCCAATGACTAACCCAAGCGTACCAAAAAGTAAATCTCCAATCGGTGCCTTTAACAGACGTTCCTCCATCCACTTAATAAAATTGATTAAGTAATCGGTTAAAAACAAGGCTACTACATAAAGAAAAACCGCTCCGATTAAAATTGATACGTAAGGATTGTGAATCCATGGGTTATTAGATAAATTAATGAGTTCGTATAAATGCGGTAATAATAGTAAACCCAACGTACCACCAATTAAAACAAATGCGATTTGTATAATCCATTTCAACAAAATGCCACCTCCACTTAATTATTAATTATACTGCTTGTAGCCTTCATACGTCTATTCAGACCACAAGCAGTAAGTCTTTTATGCTTTTCCTTAAGAAAAAGCTTCTTTCATTACTTCGTTTACAGATTCTACACCGATAACTTGAATTCCTTTTGGATAATCCCATCCTCCAATATTAGAAGCTGGAACGATCACACGTTTGAAACCTAACTTTGCCGCTTCCTGCACACGTTGTTCTATTCTAGAGACTCTTCGCACTTCTCCAGTTAGCCCAACTTCTCCTATAAAACAATCGCTAGGAGCTGCACCTGTATCGCGAAAACTAGATACGATACTTACTAGGACGGCTAAATCGATCGCAGGTTCGTCTAGCTTCACTCCACCCGCAACTTTTATATATGCATCTTGTGTCTGAAGAAGTAATCCCATACGCTTTTCTAACACTGCCATGAGCAAAGACACGCGATTTTGATCGATTCCCGTAGCCATTCGTTTCGGATAGTTAAAACTGGATTGCGTAACAAGTGCTTGAATTTCAACCAAGATGGGTCTTGTACCTTCCATAGAAGCAACGATCGCGGAACCAGCTGCACCATGAGAACGTTCTTGTAAAAATAGTTCGGAAGGATTTAACACTTCTTTTAATCCTTGTTGCACCATTTCAAAAATGGCAATTTCATTTGTTGAACCAAATCGATTCTTTTGAGATCTCAAAATCCGATACGTATGATGACGTTCTCCTTCAAAGTATAAAACGGTATCCACCATATGTTCTAGTATACGGGGACCCGCAATTTGCCCTTCTTTCGTTACATGTCCTACTAAAAAGATAGCCACATTTTTCGTCTTAGCGATACGCATTAGTTCAGCTGTACATTCCCGTACTTGAGACACACTCCCTGGAGCACTCGTTACTTCTGGATGGTGTACTGTTTGAATAGAATCCACAATGACAAATTTCGGTTCAACACTATCAATTGTTTCATTAATCAATTCTAAATTTGTTTCCGAATAAATATACAATTCCGCAGAGGTAACACCTAAACGCTCCGCACGAAGCTTTGTTTGGCGGATAGATTCTTCCCCAGAAATATATAAAACCCGCTCTCCCTTATTCGCAAGTAATGCTGAAACTTGTAAAAGAAGCGTAGACTTTCCAATACCCGGATCTCCTCCTATTAACACAAGTGAACCCGGTACTATTCCGCCCCCAAGAACACGATTTAACTCTCCAAAATCAGTTTCAACTCGCGGTTCTTCTTTCGTCTCTATTGCAATAATGGGTGTTGCTTTTTGCGCCACTCCTGTAGAATGCTGAAAAGAACGTTTTGGCCCTTTCGATACGATTTCTACCTCTTCCACCATCGTATTCCATTCTCCGCACCCTGGACATCTTCCCATCCATTTAGCGGCCTCGTATCCGCAAGAATTACACATAAATTTCGTTTTTCTCTTTGCCATGGTGCCTCCCTATGTAAAAAGGGCATTCCGTCCATAAGGTTCGGAATGCCCGCAATATTAGCTTTCCGCTGCTACCGCAGCAGTTGTGCGAACAATAAATTCACCGTTCTCCACATCAAATACTACATGTTGGCCAGCCAAAACTTCACCTTTAAGTAATTCTTCCGATAATCGATCTTCCACATGTTTTTGTAATGCTCGACGCAATGGACGTGCACCATATGCAGGATCGTATCCTTCTGTCGTAATTTTCTCTTGAGCCGCTTCTGTTAGTTCAAGATCAATACCTTGTTCTTTCAAACGTTTAGCCAGTTGTTCTGTCATAAGTGAAACAATTTGTTTTAAATGTTCTCTTTCAAGCGAGTGGAACACGATCATTTCATCTAAACGGTTTAAAAATTCAGGACGGAATGCTTTTTTCAATTCTTCTAGCATTTTACCTTTCATGTCTTTATAATCCGTTTTTCCACCTTCATGTAGATTAAATCCAACATGTTTGTTGTATCTAAGTGCATCTGCTCCTACGTTAGATGTCATAATAACAACCGTATTGCGGAAGTCGACTGTACGTCCTTTCGAATCTGTTAGTCGACCATCTTCTAAAACTTGAAGAAGAATATTAAACACATCTGGATGTGCTTTCTCAATTTCATCTAACAAAATAACAGAGTATGGTTTACGACGTACTTTTTCCGTTAACTGTCCGCCATCTTCAAATCCAACGTAACCTGGAGGAGAACCTACAAGGCGTGATGTTGAGTGTTTTTCCATATACTCAGACATATCTACTCTTATCATTGCATCTTCGTCGCCAAACATTACTTCTGCAAGCGCACGAGCAAGTTCTGTTTTACCAACACCTGTTGGCCCAAGGAAAATAAAGGAACCAATCGGACGTTTAGGATCTTTTAACCCTGCACGGGCACGACGAATTGCGCGAGAGATTGCATCCACAGCTTCTGCTTGACCAATTACACGTTCATGCAGTTTTTCTTCTAGTTTTAATAACTTTTCAGATTCAGTTTGTGCTAGTTTAGATACCGGTACTCCCGTCCACATGGAAACAACCGCTGCAATATCTTCTACCGTAACTTCTGACTCTTCTTTTCCTTGTTTCTCTTTCCAGTCATTCTTCATTTTTTCAAGTTCGTCTTTAAGCTTCTGTTCTTTGTCACGGAAAGATGCAGCTTTTTCAAATTCTTGACTTTGAACGGAAGCATTTTTCTCCGAACGAATCGCTTCTAGCTTTGCCTCTAATTCTTTTAAATTAGGAGGTGTTGTATAAGAACGTAGTCTTACTTTTGAACCTGCTTCATCGATTAAATCTATTGCTTTATCCGGTAAAAAACGATCGGAAATATAGCGATCGGACATTTTAACTGCCGCTTCTACGGCTTCATCTGTAATTTTCACACGGTGATGTGCTTCATAACGATCGCGTAAACCATATATAATTTGAATTGCTTCAGCGACTGAAGGTTCATCTACTTGGATCGGTTGGAAACGACGCTCTAATGCTGCATCTTTTTCAATGTATTTTCGATATTCATCTAATGTTGTCGCACCAATACACTGAATTTCTCCTCTTGCAAGAGCTGGTTTTAGAATGTTCGATGCATCAATTGCACCTTCCGCTCCACCTGCTCCTATCAATGTATGAAGCTCGTCGATGAATAAAATAACGTTTCCAGCTTGGCGAATTTCATCCATTACCTTTTTCAAACGATCTTCAAATTCTCCACGATATTTAGTACCAGCAACTACTGTACCCATATCAAGCGTCATTACTCGTTTATCACGCAATATTTCTGGTACTTCATTTTGTATAATTTGCTGTGCAAGACCTTCTGCAATAGCTGTTTTACCAACACCCGGCTCTCCTATTAGAACAGGATTATTTTTTGTCCGGCGCGCTAAAATCTCAATGACACGTGTAATTTCTTTACTACGCCCAACTACTGGATCTAGTGTACCTTCTCTAGCAATTTGAGTTAAATCACGAGCTAACCCATCGAGCGTAGGGGTACTCGCTGGAGCTGCACTATTATTAGCATTGCCATGCGATTGGTCATTACTTCCTAGTAATTGAAGTACTTGTTGGCGAGCCTTATTTAGACTAACACCAGCATTATTTAAAACTCTTGCCGCTACCCCTTCTCCTTCACGGATTAATGCTAGTAATAAGTGCTCCGTACCTATATAGGAATGCCCTAGTTTGCGAGATTCGTCTACGGAAAGTTCAATCACTTTTTTCGCACGTGGTGTATAATTGACGATTGGTCCAACTTCTTCTGCTCCAGTTCCTACCAACTCTTCAATTCCCACTTCAATCACTTTCGTATCTACTTCAATTGCTTCTAATGCTTTTGCAGCTATTCCACTGCCTTCACGGATTAAACCAAGCAATATATGTTCTGTGCCGATAGATTCGTGCTTCAAACGAATTGCTTCTTCTTGTGCTAATTGTAAAACTTTTTGTGATCTTTGTGTGAAACGATTAAACATCATACGAGTTCTCTCCTTTTGTTTTCATTTTTTCTCCCTTTTGCAACCGTTCTCTTAGTAACTTTGCTCGAAACAAATCTCGCTCCGAAGTATTTAAAGTAGTTCCAGCATATTGCTGTAAAAAACCTGGCTGCATAAAGACCATACATTCATTCAAAATAGTTACATCTACATCTTCAATGAGTCCCATATCTATCCCTAAACGTACATCGGACAGACACTTCGCTGCCTCTTCCGTCGTCATAATACGTGCGTATGACAATGTTCCTAAAGAACGATACAACCGATCCTCTAGTGTATTGGCTGAATGCTTTAAGAGTGCATCCCTTGCTTCTCTTTCTTTTTGAATAATTTGTTCGGTAATACTTTGAAGATCGGCAATTATATCTTCCTCTGATTTCCCAAGCGTTGTTTGATTGGATACTTGGTACACATTCCCGAGCGCTTCACTACCTTCCCCGTAAATCCCTCTTACAACCATCCCTAATCTAGAGATAATGGTGATGATACGGTTCATTTGTTTCGTGATTGTTAAAGCGGGTAAATGCATCATGACAGATGCACGTAAACCGGTCCCGGTGTTAGTAGGACAACTTGTTAAATAACCGAATTGTTCATCAAACGCATAAGATAGCTCTTTTTCTAAAACTCGATCAATCGCGTCGGCCTGCATATATGCTTCTTGAATTTGAAGGCCGGGAAATAAGCATTGAATACGAATATGATCTTCTTCATTTACCATTACACTGACAGCCTCATCATCGGAGATTAGAGAGGAACCAGTCATAGGTGAATTTGCTAATTTAGGACTGATTAAGTGTTTTTCTACAAGCACTTGGCGACTCAACTCAGACAAGTCCTTTATTTGAATGGAGGAAAAGTTCATCTGTAGATCCTCATTGGCATCTAATAGTGTAGCCGAAACGGATTGGTCAATTTTATGCGCTTCGTCTTCTGTAAATGCAAGTGGAAAACGATAACCATTTAAGTTTCTTGCTAGTCGAATTCTTGTACTCATGACAATATCAGAATGTTCTCCATCTCCTGCCATCCAACTGGAAATAGAGTTATCTAAAAAGCGTTCAATCGACATGCGTTTCTTCACCTCCAGTAGCAAGCTTATCTTCGAGTTCTCTTGCCTCATCTCTTAACGTTGCAGCTTGTTCGAATTGTTCTGTTTCAATCGCTTCTTTCATTTGCAATCGAATTGTTTCAATGCGCTTTTTCAACGCTAACTTTTCGCCGAATGCACCAGGGGCTTTCCCTACATGTGCCACATTCCCGTTATGTAAACGTTTAAACACGGTAGGCAGTTGCCCGCGAAAACTATTGTAACAAGATGCACAACCAAATTTTCCTTCATCTAAAAATCGTTGAATAGACCAACCACACGCTTCGCATTCTAACGGAGGTTTCTTCTGTACTTGCTGCATTGGTTGCTGATCTGTATGATTGAACCAATTCGATAATAGTTGATGGAGCGATAATGGATCTTGTTTGTATTCAACATAAAACGGGTGAAGACTATTTGCACAGACCTCACAATAATGTCTTTCAAAGTGTTCACCGTTATGCACTTGCGTAACCGTTACTTTTGCTGGTCTTTGCTTACAATTTTCACAAATCACTTTTCAACACCCCGTTCGTTATCACTTTTTTTCATATTTTAATGTCAGTAACATCGCGCATAGTATACGTGCCCGCAATTCGTCTCTTGCTGGTAGTGGAATAGCAAGTGTCGTCCGATTAAGCGCCGCTAAAATGAGTTTGGCCTCTCGGTTAGAAACAACATCTTCATCGATTAATCGGAAAACAATATCCTCCGTTACGGATTCAGATGCGCCATTTTCTAGACTTTGTATTATATGCTCAATCAAATCAGCTTTCGTATGCGCCCGAACGCGGAGGATTCGAATATATCCACCGCCACCGCGTTTACTTTCCACTAAGTATCCACGATCTTGGGTAAATCGAGTATTAATCACATAATTTATCTGTGATGGGACACACTGAAACTTCTCTGCAATTTCACTTCTTTTTATTTCAATTTGTCCCCTACTCTCTTCTTCGATAATTGACTTCAAATACCCTTCAATAATGTCAGATATATTTTTCACCTTCTCACCTCTTCTCGCAAACTGACTTTGACTAACTTTGACTATATTATAACGAGAAAATTATGGATGTGCAATTGATACGATTTTCTTTCAGTGTTCCCGAATTTTCGAATAAAAAAACATGAATAGTCTTTATAAATATCTTATTTTTCAAAGCCTCAGGAAGATATACAGTATAGGGATAAAGCGTCGTAAAAAGCTGATCAGGTGACCGCTGTGATTTTCGCTGCATGGGACGCTTTAATGACCAACATCCTGTTGGCCTCGGTCGGAATTGCTAACTTACTAAGCAACGTCTTGCTAAAAACAAATTTATTTTGCAGTTTTTCAACTGTGTGAATCCAATAAATGGATTAGGGCAACCAATCGGTCATTGAAAGCAACTAATTCTTTTCCGAAAGCAACCAAATCAGCATGAAGGCAACCAAATTGCTGATGAAAGCAACCATTCCTCAAAATAAAAAGTTCACTTAGATTGAGATGACGATGACGCATTATTCATAAACATTGCGCGTTTGAAGGGGAATGTTGCGAGTAACAACTAGTAACGTTGCGCATTTATAATGAACAATCATCTCCAGATAAATGGAGCAGATATAATTGCCGTAGGACGCACTTTCCTTGAACACAATCTACTTTATAATTTCCAAACGATAAAAAAACTACTAATCACACGGATTAGTAGTTAAGAAATCTTCTTTTGTTTTGTTACAATATTTAGCTTTTCTTTTTGTAATTACTTCTTTGCGTTTTCGTTATTTGTTTCCACTTATCACGTTCTACTTTTCGAGCAGCAACATCATTTTTTCGTTCGATATGTGCGAGTTCTCTCATTAGTTTTACATAGCTTCTATACCGCTCTTCTTTAAGCGTGCCCGTGTATATAGCTTCTTGTATGGCACACCCTGGTTCTTTTTCATGCATACAGTCTCGGAAACGACACCCTTCGGCAAGTTCCTCAATATCTTTGAAGCTTGCACTTACTCCCTCACTTGTATCCCAAAGTTGAAATTCTCGCATCCCCGGCGTATCTATTAATAAACCTCCGCCCGGCAATAATGTAAGCTCTCTATGTGTCGTTGTATGGCGACCTTTGCTGTCATCTTCTCGAATATCATTAACAGCCATTACCTCTTCACCAGACAATGCATTGATCAAGGAAGACTTCCCTACTCCCGAAGACCCTAAAAGTGCACCTGTTTTACCTGCAGACAAAAGACTCGCCAGGCTATCGATCCCTTCCCCTGTTACACTGCTGACCGCAAATATATCGACACCAAAAGCAACCGATTCTACTTCACTTATATAATACGCCAAGTCCTCACATGCATCTTTTTTTGTTAGAACAACTACAGGCGTTGCTCCAGAATCCCATGCCGCTAATAAATATCTCTCTAATCTGCGTACATTGAAGTCGTCATTGAGGGACATCACAAGAAATACATAGTCAACATTCACGGCAATTAACTGAATTTCAACCGTCGAACCAGCCACTTTTCTTGAAAACTGAGAGCTACGAGGCAATACTTCTTTAATAATTCCTTTTTCTTCACCAGGCATTTGCTCAAGCACAACCCAATCTCCAACCGCAGGAAATGCTTCACGACCATGATCAAATTTAAACTTTCCGGAAAGGGAGCATAGCCATTCTCCTTCATTTGTTATAACGCGATATAAATGTTTATGCTCTAACAGGACGCGACCTGCTATTCCACTACCTTGCATTTGTTCTTCCCATTTATTATTCCAACCATATTGTTCGATTAATTTCAAATTTACTTCCTCCTAATTTTAGACAATAAAAAACCATGATTGCACAAATCAGCAATCATGGTTTCCCCGGTCATTAGAAAAGAAGCATATCAAAAGAAAAGCATATAAAACTACGCAGTCTTAGATATATTGAGAGTGGGACATCATGAACTTACTGATTTGTGTATTTAAAATTAAATTTGCCATAATGCCTCACTCCTTTTTCTTTAAGTTGTTTTCAGAATACAACAAATTCAGCGACTTGTCAATTATATAAATGACAAGCAACAAAATGTCCTGTTTCTTGCTCTTTCCAAGCAGGTTTTTTTTCTGCACAAATAGACATGGCATGTGCACAGCGCGTTCTAAAAACACAACCCGATGGAGGATTGATTGGACTCGGCAGCTCGCCATGCAACAAAATACGTTCACGAGATTCCTCGATATCTGGGTCTGGAATTGGAATAGCCGATAATAATGCCTGTGTATATGGATGCAATGGATCATCGTATAACTGATTGCTCGTTGTTAGTTCCACCATATGCCCTAAATACATTACGCCAATCCGATCGGAAATGTATTTTACCATAGATAAATCATGCGCAATAAATAAGTACGTTAGACCCTTTTCTTTTTGCAACCGTTGCAATAGCTTCACAACTTGCGCTTGAACGGAAACGTCTAAAGCTGAGATCGGTTCATCTGCAATGATGAATTCTGGGTCTAATGCAAGTGCACGTGCAATTCCTATACGTTGTCTTTGTCCACCAGAAAATTCATGGGGATAGCGATTAGCGTGATCTCTATTAAGCCCTACGTCTTCTAGTAACTCATAAACTCTACTTTTTAACGCTTCTTTCGTTTTATACAACTTATGTACTTCCATTGGTTCTGCAATAATTTCTAGTACGGTTGATCTTGGGTTTAGTGAAGCATACGGATCTTGGAAGATCATTTGCATCTTTTTAAGGTATTTTTTTCGTTCTTTATCGTTCATTTCATGTACATTTTTATTTTCAAACAGAACATTACCTTCCGTTTTGTTGTACAATCCCAAAATCGTCCGACCTGCAGTAGACTTTCCGCATCCGGACTCTCCCACAAGGCCAAACGTCTCCCCTTTGACAATATCGAAGCTAATGCCATCTACGGCTTTTAACGTTTCGCCGCGCCCGAGTTCAAAATGTCGCTTTAAATCTTGTACGGATAAAAGAACTTTTTCTGCCATGTAAATCCCCCCTAAACGGCATATCTTCTCACTGCACAAACTTCCTTCTCTAGCTTAGATCCTTCTAACACTAAAATTTCAACTGTTTTTCCTGTTGAATGTGAATGAAGTAATAGTCCATTTCCATAATAAAACCCTACATGACGAACCCTACCAGTTCCCTCATCATTTGCAAAAAACAACAAGTCTCCTTTTTTCCAAGCGGATGGATCATGTAGGGACACTTCTTCCCCGCTCACTGCTTGATCACTTGCATCGCGCGGGATTAAGTATCCGCATGCCTTCAGCATATTGTACGTAAAGCCAGAACAGTCATAGCCATATGGAGACATTCCACCCCATAAATAAGGCAAATCTAAGTACTGTTCTCCTAAGGCTATTGCATTTTCTGCAGAACGTTTTGGATATTGTTCGATCGATACAGAGAAATCAGCATGCTCTTTTTGCAAAAATGCCTCCCCGTGAGGTGTTTGAACGGTAAAATAGATTGCATCCTCTGAACTAACTGGCAATATTGTATTAAACGGAACGACAAGTAAAGGTTTTTTTTCTGTATCCCATAGTTGCACTTTCACGTTAGATACACGTGCAACACCAATAGAATCTGCGTGTCCCATTTGGTGTAATTGTTCTACTGGAACCCATCCGGGATATCCACGAGCATCTTTTTTAGATGGTTGCCACACAGCTATGATTTTCGCCCATTCACCTTCTATCTTTTCTACAAGCACAGGTTCTCCGTAAAGGAGTTGGGTTTGGATACAGTTTTCATCACAAAGTGCGAGTCGCTCTTTATACGTCAAGGCTTCCAACCACTCTGCCAATAAAACCGGGTTCGATGTTCCAGGGGAATCCAGTTCTCTTGCTGAAGATGGCTCCGTCCAAACCGTTGCTACTTTTACAGAACAAACCCACTTACTCGCTCCTGTTTCCATCCAAAAACCCCCTATATGATTTCAAAATTTGAAATACCAAGACCGTGTTCTTTTGAAAACGTCATCTTACTTCCTTCATAGACGACTCCACCAGAAACAAGGTCTTTTGCAAGCATCAGTGGTGCATCAAAATCGAAGTATTGAATATTTGGTTGACTAGCAGCAAAATGTGCTGCAGCTGTAATTCCTATTTTCGTTTCAATCATACTTCCCACCATACATGCAACTCCATTTGCTTCAGCGAGTGCATTAATCTTATTTGCATTATATATACCGCCCGATTTCATCAATTTAATATTGATCAAGTCTGCAGCCCGCATTTCTAAAACCTTCTTTGCATCATAAACGGAAAATACACTTTCATCTGCCATAATTGGCGTATCTGTATGGTCAGTAACATACTTCAATCCTTCTAGGTCGCGCGCCGGGACAGGTTGCTCGACTAATTCAATTTCAAGCCCTGCATCCTCCATCGTCCGAATAGCTCGCACAGCTTCTTTCGCATGCCAACCTTGGTTCGCATCCAATCTAAGCTTTGGCTGATATCCTATCCGTTTTCGAATTGCATAGATTCGGGCAATATCTTCCTTCACATCCCCTATACCGACTTTCACTTTCAGCATAGTAAATCCGTCTTTTATATACGTTTCTGCATCATCCGCCATTTCCTGTGGATCATTTACACTAACCGTAAAATCGGTGTCAAGTGTCTCTCTATACCCACCAAGAAATTGAAACAAAGGTAGGTTTGATTGACGAGCAAGTAAATCATAAAGTGCCATATCAATCGCTGCTTTAGCACTCGTATTTCTCACGAGTGAACCATTTAGTTTTTGAAAGACACGTTCACTCTCTAAAAGATTTAACCCTATAAGCTGCGGAGCAATTATTTCATTAATCGCATATCGAATACTAGCCATTGACTCTCCCGTAATCACATGAGTCGGAGGGGCTTCCCCGTATCCTTTAGCCCCGTTGCTACTTGTAACTTTCACATAGACTGAGTAAGCGGTAGTGACTGTTCGTAATGCAGTTTTGAACGGTTTAGTCAGTGGAATAGCTACATCAAACGTTTCAATGGATTGGATAATCACTCGGTTGCCCCTCCTTTATTCAACTCCTGGTAAAATAGCTAGGGACAAGTTATTCGCATCCAACTCAGCATCTGCTCCAAGTGGAACGGCAAAATGCGGTTCACAGTGCCCTATTTTGAACCCTTTGACAGCCGGTTTCCCTAGACTTCCTAAATAATGATGTAGTACTTCATCTAATGATAGAGAAACTTTACGTTTTTTTGGTTCTGCGTCTTTAAAATCTCCAATTACAAAACCTGCTGCAGCCTCCAATATACCTGCTTGTCTAAGCTGATTGAGCATTCCATCCACTCGGTATGGTTCTTCCCCAATGTCTTCTATTAACAATAACTTACCTCTCGTATCGACTTCGTACTTTGTTCCGATACCACTCGCAAGGAGCGATAAATTCCCTCCTGTCAATTCACCTCTCACTACTCCTCCTGAAAGTCTTTCGAGGGGAGATATGGCTTCTGTGTAGTGAAGTTCCATCGGTTCAAATAGCTGTCCGAACAATTTCTTCGATAAATCGGAAAATGTATCTTTCCCTACGTCCGAAGCTAGCATCGGACCGTGAAAAGTTACGATATCGGAGTACAAATTCATACCAGTATGTAAAAATGTAATATCTGAGTAGCCCCAGAAAATTTTTGGGTGTTCATGCATTAATTGAAAATCGATTTTATCGGCATATCGGGCAGAACCGTATCCCCCACCTGCACAAATAATTCCGGCGATACTAGGATCTGCGAACATTTCATGTAAATCTTCTAAACGTTCTTCATCGGTTCCACCTAAGTAACCGTATACGTTTTCTACATGTTTCCCTATTTTATAAGTCAAGCCTAGCTCATCTAAAAATGTTAAAGAACGCTTTAGTTGTTCTAGGTTTGGAGGACTGGAAGGTGCAATAATACCAATCGTATCTCCTTGTTGTAATCGTTTTGGACGAATTTTCATCTCTATTTTCTCCTTTTTAATACAAAAGGGCGGCACTAAGAAAAGTGCCGCGTCTTTCTAGTTTTTGTCAGCCCATTTTAAGTCTAAATAGCCTACTGGATGTCTAACTATACCTGATACCGACGGCTTTTCAAGCGTCACTTGGTTATAATAATAAATTGGGAAAATCGGCATTTCTTCCATCAGTAATGCATCTGCTTCTATTAACATAGCCCAGCGTTTCGCTTCATCTGTTTCATTTTTAATATCGGAAATTAATTTATCAAAGTCCGGATTAGACCAAGTTGTACGGTTCATCGATGAACCTGTAATGAAGCTTTCCAGTGCATTCACCGGATCAGCATAGTCAAATAAGAACGAAGAGCGAGATAATTGGTATTTGAATTCTTTTTGTTCTGCTCCGAACACACTCGCCTCGACATTTTGTAGTGCCACATCTACCCCTAATACTTCTTTAAACTTACTTTGAAGTGCTTCTGCAATTTTTTTATGAGCTTCATTTGTAGAGTAAGTTAGGACTACTTCAGGTAATTCCGTGTATCCTTCCTCGGTCATACCTTCAGCTAATAATGTTTTAGCTTTTTCTGCATCAAATCCAGTCAATTTACCTGCAGTTTCTCTAAACTCTTTTCCATCAGGCCCGATAAAACCATAAGGTACAAATCCTTCTGCAGGTTTTTCACCATTTTTCGTCACAAATTCAACAATTTCTTGTTGGTTAACCGCTAAGCCAAATGCTTGGCGTATTTTTTTGTTTGTAAAAGGCTCTTGCGATACGTTGAAACGATAAAAATATAAACCTGCTTGATCCACATTTTTAAGCTCTGGATCGTTCATTAGTTGATCTGCAAGTTCTGCTGGAACATCAGAAACGTCTAATTCCCCAGTTTTATACATTTGATATTCTGTATTAGTATCATCTACCATTGCCCATTCAACTTTATCTAGCTTAACTGTATCCGCATCCCAATAATGCTCATTTTTCTCGAAAGTAAGGCTTACATCATGCTCCCATGCCGCTAGTTTAAATGGACCATTCCCTACAAATGAGTCGGCTTCTGCAAACCATGTAGGATTTTCTGTTGCTACTTTTTCATTCACTGGGAAGAAGCTTGGGTTTGTCACGATATTTAAAAATGCTTCTGTTGGTGTATTTAGTTTTACTTCCAATACTTTATCTTCTACTGCTTTGATTGCTACTGCATCTGCAGTCCCAGTTCCGCTATTGTAAGCTTCTGCTCCTTCGATGAAGTATGCAAGAAATGCTGCTGGAGATGCAGTTTCCGGATTAAGCATATGAAGCCAGCCATACACGAAATCACTCGCTAAAACTGGATCACCATTAGACCATTTTGCATCATCATGAATCGTAAATGTATACGTTAAACCGTCATCAGACACGTCCACTTTTTCGGCTGTTGCAGGCTCTGCTAGATGGTCCTTTGAAAGTCTTACTAACCCTTCCATTAGATTATTTAAAGAATTCCAAGATACTGCATCAAACCCTACAGATGGATCGAAAGAGGTTGGTTCATTTCCATTATTCAAATGGAGTACTTTTTCTGTTGGTAGTGACTCTGTTTCTGTTCCAGCTTCCTCTTTGTCTCCTCCTGTTTCTGTACTTGGTTTTTCCCCAGCATCTTTCGTAGCTGTACAAGCACTTAACACAAGAACAAATAATGCTACTACAAATAACGATAACCACTTCTTCATCCTAGTTCCCCCTCTTGTATTGTATATGTGAATGCACTTGCGCGCGCTCATCCAATTTTATTTTGTGCTTGCAATACATTAGCTCGTTCGTCTTGGAGCCAACAATCTACCTCATGCGTTTCGGATATTTTAGTTGAGAACGGATATGCATAGTCACAAACTTCCATTGCATAGTCGCATCGCGCCGTAAATGGACATCCTTTCGGAGGTGAAAATAAATCCGGCGGTGTCCCGTCGATTGGTTGCAATTCTTCTTCCATTAAGTCTAGTCGGGGCACAGAGTTAAGTAACCCCTTCGTATACGGGTGTTCAGGCGTATAAAAAATCTCTCTTTTATCGCCAATCTCTACAATTTTCCCAGCATACATAACCGCAATACGGTCCGCTATTTTTGCTACAACTCCAAGATCATGCGTGATTAATATAATCGAAATTCCCTTTTTCAGTTGAATTTCTTCGAACAATTCTAAAATTTGTGCTTGTATCGTAACGTCTAGTGCAGTAGTTGGTTCATCCGCTATTAAAACTTGCGGCTCACAAATGAGTGCAATAGCTATAACGATCCGTTGGCGCATGCCGCCTGAAAATTGATGAGGAAATTGCTTTAATCGCTCTTCCGGGTTCGGAATTCCTACCAACTTCAACATGTCAATTGCCTTTTCCTTTGCTTCTTTTTTCCCTATTTTCTTATGCGTACGGAGCCCTTCTGTTAGTTGCTCCCCAATTGTTAACGTTGGGTTTAACGCAGTCATTGGATCTTGGAATATCATTGAAATGTCGACACCTTGAATTTTCCTCAACTGTGTCTTAGACAATTTCGTTAAATCTTTTTCTTTAAACAAAATGCTTCCGTTTTTAATAATGCCAGGTGGTTGTGGGATTAAACCCATAATTGCATTAGACGTAACACTTTTCCCACAGCCAGATTCCCCAACAATTGCGAGTGTTTCGCCTTTATACAAGTCAAAGTCGACACCTCTAACAGCCTCTACCTCGCCGCCGTATGTTCGAAAAGAAATTTTTAAGTTATTCACTTGTAATACTTTTTCGCTAGACATCATTTTCTTTTCTTTTTTCTTCCGTTCATTCACCATTTCTTACCTCCTAAGCTTCGGATCGAGTGCATCTTGTAAACCATCTCCTAGTACGTTAAAAGCAAACATTGTTAAGGAAATAAAAAGTGCTGGAAAGAATAAACGCCACCAATGACCAGATAAAATAACTGGTAATGCGTCATTCGCCATTACCCCCCAACTTGCAAAAGGAGCTGCAACGCCCAAACCTAGGAAACTTAAAAATGCTTCTGCAAAAATAGCACTCGGAACAGTAAGTGTCATTTGAACAATAATTGGCCCCATCGTATTCGGCAGTAGATTTTTCCGAATAATTCGAGAAGTCTTTGCCCCAAACGATTTGGACGCAGTCACGAATTCATACGTTTTAATCTGCAGTACCTGTCCTCGAACAATACGAGCCATACCTACCCATCCGGTTACTGTGAGAGCTACTATAATAGTAGTTAAACTGGCTCCCATGACGACCATAAGTAAAATAACAACTAACAAATGTGGCAATCCGTAAAGTACTTCCACTACACGCATCATTACTGTATCTGTACGTCCACCTTTATAACCACTAACCCCGCCGTAAATAATGCCGATAAAAAAATCAATGAGTGCTGCCATAATTCCAACAAATAAGGAAATTCGTGCACCATACCATGTTCTAGTAAATACATCTCTTCCTGCCTCATCAGTACCGAACCAATGGGTTGCAGACGGTGCCTGATTTTGACTTGGATAATCTGTTGCAGTTACTGAGTAAGGAGAAAAAATCGGACCAAATATTGCAAATAACATAAGCAACACTAGGAATACTAGTCCACCCATAGCAAGCTTATTTTTGCGGAGTCTTCTCCAGGCATCTTTCCAATAAGATAAAGAGGGTCTTACGACAGACTCTGCCCTTCCTTGTTCTTTCTGTTTTGGTCGGAACCATTCATCTTTAATAGCCTGTGGGGATACTAGATTTTGTGTGTTCGTCATTATGCATCCCCCTCTTTTCGATGTAATTTTATGCGTGGATCTAAAAATCCGTACACAATATCCACTAAGAAAAGCATAAATACGAGAAAGGCACTATAAAATACCGTGGATCCCATTATTACTGGGTAATCACGATTATTAATGCTTTCTACAAAGTATTTACCCATTCCAGGAATCGCAAAAATCTTCTCGATAACAAAAGTTCCAGTTAATATACCCGCGAGCATTGTTCCCATAATCGTCACGACAGGCATAAGCGCATTCCTTAATGCGTGCCGGATGACAATTCGAATCGGTGAAAGACCTTTTGCATTAGCCATTTTAATATAATCCTGTGTGAGTACTTCTAGCATGCTAGACCTTGTTAAACGGGCAATAATTGCAGTAGGTCCAGTAGCAAGAGCAAGGATAGGTAAAATCATATGCAAAGGACTACTCCATGTAGCTGCCGGGAGTAACTCCCAAGTTACTGCAACTTGTTGGATGAGCAATGTCGCTAATACGAAGTTAGGCACGGAAATACCAACTACCGCAAAGGTCATCGCTAAGTAATCTATAATACCGTTGTGCCGGAGAGCTGCAAGAGTCCCTAAAATAGTTCCAGACAATAATGCGACTAGTATGGTGACCATACCGAGCTCGAATGAAATAGGAAACCCTCTTGCAAGTAGTTCATTTACGGATTCGTTTGGTTTTTTGATGGAAGGACCAAAATCAAAAGTCACAATCGACTTTAAATAATATAAATATTGAACATGCATTGGTTCATCTAGTTTATAAAACTTCTCTAAGTTTGCTTGAATAGTAGGATTAGAAGTACGCTCCTCATCGAATGGAGAACCCGGGATGGAGTGCATCAATACGAAAGTTAAAGTGGAAATGATAAGAATTGTTGCTATCATCATGATAAAACGTTTAAGAATATACTTCGCCATGAGCAAACTCCCCCCTTAACAAAATTTCGTTTGCATTGCTAGCTCTACCATTACAAGCATCGCTCGATATGCTTCTAATATATCTTTCGCCTCGAACTTAACGATTGTTGTTCCCTCTATGATTTCGCAACCTGGCATAAGTGCCGCCCACTCTGCTTGACCATAATTGACAAACTCAATACGTAACGTTGGATTTTTAGGAGGAGTTAGCGGTTTGATTTGATTTCTTTCACTAATGGCTTGTGTAATCTTTTCTCTTAGTAATGCATGTGCTTTTTGTGGATGCAATGTCTTAACCGCGGATCTAGAGATAGATTCTTTCACAACTGCAGTAATAACCCCAGGAATCAGTGCCTCTGCTTCTCTACACGCTCCATCATCTCCCGCAACCATGATAACCGGTACACCAAAATGACCTGCTACATATGCATTTAATCCCAGTTCACCAACTTCTACATCGTTTATATACATATTTCTTACGCCAAATATCATCGAATGACTCATCACCCCTGGTTGTCCTGCCCTAGAATGATAACCTGCAAATACTGCGCCTATGTATGATTCATCTAACGATTGCACCATTGAAAAAGGTTTCACATCACCTGTTATTAAAGACGCTTCTGGATGCAACTCCTCTATCAAAATATTATTCATCTTCGAATGACTATCATTTACTAGAACTTCTTTTACTCCGCTTGATAAAGCTCCTTCCACAATCGCATTCGCTTCTTGCGTCATTATACGTCGCGCCCGTTCATAATTATGCTTTCCCGAGTCTACAAATGTATGGTCTGGCAAACCTGTAATTCCTTCCATATCAATCGACAGAAAAAGTTTCATATCTCCATCCTCCATACTTTTACTTTTTTCATACAACTTCCCATATAGAATAATTTCTACTTTATCAAAAGATATAGAATATTACAATATATTTTAATATTCGAAATAAAATAGAATTTATACAATCTAAAAAGCAAATGCACTTTAATGTAAAGGCATTTGCTCTTCTAAACTAAAAGTCTTTAGTTCTGTTATCTTGGTTGACCTGGGAAAAACTGTTGTTGACCGAACTGTTGTTGGCCAAATGGTTGACCGAACTGTTGACCGAAAGGCTGCTGGAATCCTCCTTGTTGCATCGGAAAAGCTTGCTGAGGTGGATTAACTACTACATTTCGATTTGTTTCGGTCCAGAAATGTTGAGGCACGTTGACAATATGTTCTCTGTTAACATTCACAATTGGATGGATCACCGGTTGCATTCTTGGTAAAAATGAATCCCGCATCCGATATTGTGGAGGACATACTATTGGTTGAGCTGGTGGTTGCTGCCAAGGGGATACTTGCCCACACCCACATTGCTGTTGTCCCCATTGTGGCATTTGCCCGCATGAACTACATGAATGACGATTTTGGTTCATGATTAAATCACCTCCTTCTTGCACTTATACTAGTAGATGCAAAAGACCGGCCGATAAACTAGACAAACATCTCAGTTCACTATAAATAAAAAAATTTCCTTTTTTAAGTAGTTTGCACAATATAGGGATAATGCGTCGTAGTGACCTGAAAAAGAAGTGTCCGCAGGGATTTTCGCTGCAGGGCGGACGCTTTCCGTGGGGTGAGCGATGAGCCTTCACCGCCGCGCCTGCGCGCGTACGTTGTGAAGTCTCATTTTACTCACTTGATCCCACTGGAGTCGCCTCCCTGCAACAAAAATCCAATGGAAAAATACTAACTTATTTAAATTAAATATCAACAAAACTGTTTAACGATACAATATCCACTATTAATGTGACAAAATACATCTCGAACACTACAAAAGGAAGATGCTAGTTGGCGAGTTAATGGCTTTAAGACATATTGTTCCCAAAATAGGTAGTAGTCATAGTCTTTTCACATGAAGTAAACATACTATTTTAAGAATTAGTTTCTTTGACCGGGGTTTTGGTTGCTCTCACACTGATTTATTGGTTTTAAATGAGCGATTTTTCGCCCTATTCCATTTATTGGTTTCACACAGTTGAAAAACTGTATAAATTTTTTTAGTGAGTCGATACTAAATAAACAAACAATTTCTTTTGATTTTCACTGCAGGCGACGACTCCTGCCGGAGGCCAACAGGACGTTGGTCACGAAGGCGTTGCCACACGATGTGGCGCTCTTAGCCTTTGTTCCTCTAGGTGCTAATGAGACACCCCAACGTACGCCTAAGCGGCGGGGGTGGCTCATCGCTCACCCGGCGGAAAGCGTTCGACTGCAGTGAAAATCACAGCGGATTCCGTACGACGCATTATCCCCATATTACGCTCAATGTAAAAAAACGCCTCATAAGAGTGCGTTCTTTTCATACTTCCTATGTTCATGTGTGTGGTGTTGTCTTGCAATTTTCAACTTTCTTTCCCAATCGATCAAATGGGACCTTTAGGAAAGAAAGCATTTTATATTTACTCGTTCTAACCTTACGAATGGGTAATTGGCTTATAACGAGATGTTGCCGTTCATTAACTCCAAATTTCTTTCGAGATATCGACGATGTATTTTAGTTTTTCCCATTGTTGCTCTTCTGTCAACTTATTACCGTGATGGGTAGAAGCAAATCCACATTGTGGACTAATGCTTAGTTGATCAAGTGGTACATATTCAGATGCTTCTTTGACACGTGCAATAATATTTTCTTTATCTTCTAATTCTCCATTTTTCGATGTGAAAACACCTAAAACTACTTTTGCACCGCCGTTTGGAATGTGTTCAAGTGGCTTGAAATCACCAGAACGATCATCATCATACTCTAAAAAGAAGCCATCTACATTTTCTTTCGCGAAAAACGTTGGAGCGATTAGTGCATAACTTCCCCCAAATGCCCAAGTCGATTGGTAATTTCCACGGCATAAATGAGTCGTCACGACTAAATCTGCCGGCTTATTTTCCAATGCTCCATTCATGACACGAAGTGCAAGGTCAATTAAAAACTCTCTTTCTCCTTCTTTAAAAGGAATATCTGGTGAAGATAAACCTGCAATGTATACATCATCTATTTGTAAATACCTTACTCCCGCATCATAAAATGCTTGAATGGCATCTTGGTATGCTTTAATAATATCTTTTGCAAAGTCTTCTACGTCTGGGTAAATACTCTCGTCACGTATACCAGGATGGAATAATTGGTTTGGACTTGGAATCGTTTGTTTAGCAACAGCACGTCCATCTACAATTTTATTGAACTCGATAAAGTCTTGGATAAATGGATGATCCGAGTTAAAAGAAATTTTACCAATGTTACGAACTTCGTATTTGTCTGTTTCTAGTCCTTCGAATTGATATCCTTTTTCCGGTACATACCCTTCAAATCCATTTAGATGTTCTAAAAAGTCTAAATGCCACCAGTCACGTCTAAATTCACCGTCCGTTACAAGTTCCAATCCAACTTCGATTTGCTTGTCCACAATTCGTTTAATTTCTTTTGTTTCCACTTCTTTTAGTTGTTCTTTTGTAATTGTTCCCTCTTTAAAGTCTTTTCTTGCTTTTAGTAAACTTTCTGGTCTTAGTAAACTTCCTACGTGATCCGCTCTGAATGGTGCTTCGATTGCCGTTTTTGTTGTCATGATGATTTCTTCCTCCCTAAATTTGAATTGGAAATCAAATAAAACCCCTTCTTAGAAAAGAAGAGGTTTACACGGCATGAGTGATTATTCTCTTCTTATCTTCAAGCATGAAACGCTTCTGGAATTAGCACAGTACAAAAAGCCTGTTGCTGAGGTATCGTAGGGCCAGTCCCTCCACCTCTCTTGATAAGAAAGTTGTTTTATTTGATTAATTACTAGATTACATATATTTGTTTATTCTGTCAATACTGAATTTTATATATTCAATTTTAGTTACTTCTAGTTGTTTTAAAACATCCAATTTCGGGAATGATTCTGAAGAAACAGAACCCTTGATATCATTTAATTTCGCTTTATTTTATTAGTATGGTTAAACCTTTAAATTATTCATTCTACGAGGGGGAAGTATGAAGAAACTATCTATAACATTTTATATTACAATGGCCTTAATCATTTTAGCAGTGGGATACGGAGCGCTCCGACCCGATAGTTTTGAAGCAATTACCACAACTATTAAAAGCTTTGTCGCATCTTCATTTGGTTGGTACTACATGCTACTGATGACATTCATGTTAGCATTAAGTATATTTTTTATCTTTAGTCCTTACGGTAAAATCCGGTTAGGAAAAGATACCGATCGCCCACAATTTTCAACAATAACATGGATTTCTATGTTATTTTCTGCTGGTATGGGCATTGGTCTCGTGTTTTATGGCGCTGCCGAACCTTTATCGCATTATGCAATCAATCCTGCAACAGCAGAACCAAACACAGCTTCCGCCTTTAAAGAAGCTCTCCGTCAGTCTTTTTTCCACTGGGGATTTCACGTGTGGGCTATGTACGGAGTTGTTGGGTTATCCCTTGCTTTCTTCCAGTTTCGTAAGGACGAACCAGGGTTAATATCGGCAACATTGAAGCCGATTTTCGGTAAAAAGATGGAAGGACCATGGGGTATTCTTATCGATGTTCTTGCTATCTTTGCTACCGCATTTGGTGTAGCTACTTCACTCGGTTTCGGCGCTGTTCAAATTAATGCAGGTTTAAATTATCTTTTCGGCATGAAGATTGGAATCGTTTCTCAAATTATTATTGTTGCTATCGTAACGGTTCTATTTATTGCTTCTGCATGGTCCGGTTTAAGTAAAGGGATTAAATATTTATCGAATACAAACTTAGTATTAGCGCTTGCAATACTTGTTTTTGTTATTCTTCTTGGTCCAACATTACTCATTTTTGATATGTTCACGGACTCTTTCGGAGGATATTTAGCCAATATCGTTCAGATGAGCTTACGTACAGCACCACTCAGTGTAACTGATCGCGATTGGTTGGAAGATTGGACAATCTTTTACTGGGCTTGGTGGATTTCATGGGCACCATTTGTCAGTATGTTTATTGCTCGTGTATCGAAAGGGAGAACGATTAAAGAGTTCGTTTCTGCCGTATTGGTTGCACCTACAATACTTGGTGCAATTTGGTTTTCTGCTTTCGGTTCCACTGCTATCAATATGCAAAAAGATGGTATTGCCGATTTAGCGAAAGCGTCTACTGAATTGACTATATTTGAAATGTTCCATGCAATGCCGATGGCGACGATTATATCAGTTTTTGCCGTGGTACTTATAGCATGCTTTTTTATCACATCAGCCGATTCCGCAACTTTTGTTCTCGGTATGCTATCCACAAATGGTTCATTGACTCCGCCAAATAAAGTGAAACTTGCTTGGGGAATTACGTTGTCAGTCATTGCAATTATTTTGTTAGCCGTTAACGGACTCGATGCTTTGCAGAATACTATTATTATTGCAGCTTTACCTTTTTCTTTCGTGATGCTTTTCATGATTGCGTCTTTACTAATGGGATTAAAAAAAGAAGTAAAACTGATGAAAACCAAAAAATAAATACGTTAAAATGCCAAGGATTATCCACGTTTCCTTGGCGTTTTACATTTTCCCACTAAAAAATAGCGTGCTTTTGAATACATAGAGCCGATTATGAGATAATAAAGGCTGCAGGGGGGTTTTAGTATGATTCAAACAATTGGAAAAACAATTAACGAAGAAATAATAAGTAATTTCCAACTAGAGGATATTACAGAAAACAAATTTGAATGGTATTGGGTAGATATTGGTGAACCTACAAAAGAAGAGGAGGTATTACTTAGTTCTTTCTTTCATTTTCATCCACTAGCAATTGAAGACTGTTTGTTTCGACTTCAACGTCCAAAAGTGGACCATTATGAAGGACATTCTTTTTTTGTGATACATACAATTAATGAAGAGACGCTTGAAGCAGAGGAACTGAACTTATTTGTTGGACAAAACTTTGTCGTGTCTTTCCACTTTCCTCCTATGCACGAATTAGATCAGGCACGCGAACGTATTGTGCAAAATCCAAAAGGTTGGGACCGCGGGGTGATGCATGCAACGTATCATATTGTCGATAAAGTGGTGGATGCGTATTTTCCCATTGTCTATAAAATTGAAGATTATTTAAACGATATAGAAGATAAGCTATCATCCGATGTATACCACTTATCCCTAGATCAAGTCTTTGATCTTCGAAGTGATTTACTCAGACTACGTCGAACAATTCTTCCAATGCGGGATTTATTGTATCGAGTGATGAATTCTGAACGCGTTAATCTGCAACAAACAGAAAAAGCGTATTTTGGTGACATTTACGATCATTTATTAAAACTTGCAGATATGGTGGAATCGAATAGAGAGTTAACTGCGGATATTCGAGATAGTCAAATGTCCATTAACTCGAGCCATATGAATAGAATCATGATGATCTTAACGATTGTTTCTACCGTTTTCATCCCTTTAACGTTTATCGCAGGTGTGTACGGAATGAATTTCACGTTTATGCCGGAACTTGAATGGCGCTACAGTTACTTTATTGTGCTCGGTATTATGCTATTTATTGCCATATCGATGCTTGCTTGGTTTAAATATAAAGGCTGGTTTAACTTATTTAAAAACTAACTTATTGAGGTGAAATTTTGATAGAAATAAAAGGAATATTTAATCATGCAGTTGTTTTTACGGATACAATAGAGGAAACAGCAAAGCATCAAGTAGAGGAGCTTTGTAGTCTCTCCTTTCTACAAGATTCGAAAATACGTATGATGCCAGATCTTCATGCGGGAAAAGGATGCACTGTGGGAACGACGATGACAATTTCCGACAAAGTTGTACCTAACTTTGTTGGTGTCGATTTAGGGTGCGGTATGATTTGTGCAAAACTAGACATTAAAAAAGAAGATGTTAACTTCGAAAAATTAGATAAAACGATTAAGAAAAACGTCCCTAGCGGAACAAGAGTTAGAAACAAAGAACATCGTCATACGATAGAAATACCATTTGCAGAAGTAGCTGCTCCGATTAATGAAAGCCGCTCTCGCTTAAGCTTAGGAACACTTGGCGGCGGCAATCATTTTATTGAGCTGAATGAAGGAAATGATGGCAGTATCTATTTAGTTATCCACTCAGGTAGCAGAAATTTAGGAAAACAAATTGCAGAACATTATCAGCAAGTTGCCCACCAATCTCTAGGGAGTGCTGTTCCGAAAGATTTAGCGTATGTAGAAGGTCAAAATATGAAAGATTATTTATGGGATCTTTCTATTGCACAAAAGTACGCAGCACTTAATCGAAAAACGATGGTCGATGTCATTTGTAGAGGTATGAACTGGAAGATAGAATCAGCGTTCGACACGATTCATAACTATATTGATTTAGATAATATGATTCTACGTAAAGGTGCTATTTCTGCACAAGATGGAGAAATTGTCATTATTCCGATGAATATGCGAGATGGTTCATTAATTTGTCGTGGAAAAGGAAATCCTGATTGGAATTATTCTGGTCCACATGGTGCCGGCCGTATTATGAGCCGCTCCCAGGCAAGAAAGCTAGTTACATTGGAAGACTTTCAGGATTCTATGAAAGATGTATGGAGTACTTCTGTTGTAGCGGGTACGGTGGATGAATCGCCTTTTGCCTATAAAGATATGCAAGACATACTCGCACATATTGAGGATACTGTAGATGTGTTGGAAGTGATTAAACCAATTTACAACTATAAAGCACATTAATGAAGGAGCTGACAATACAATGTCAGCTCCTTATTGATTAGCAGTCCAGTAGTAAAACAATGCGGTAAAAGTTAGTCTTTCTATATGTGATAAATTAGAAGCTAGTGATACGTGCGTGTTCATCGCTTGTGCTTCAAATGCTGGGTGAGTTGCATATGGAAACATACCAAAACGGTACGTTGCCAAGCGTTTTCCCTCAAAGTTATTTACATCTATATCTCCGTATGCACTTTTGGCTTTCATTTCGTGCATTTTTTCATTATTCGCATCGAAAATAATCGCTCTATTTTTCACAGAAGCAATTGGCATAACGATAGTAGTAATAAGTGTTTTCGTTTGGTCATAAACGCTCATTTGCATAAATTTCAATTTGTTCCTAATTGAAAATTGACTAACGACCCTTCCATCCATCGTCTTCAAATCATATGTGATTGGAAAAAACAAGCCGCTTTTAAAAATAGCAAAGGAAGTTAACTTACGCTTGAGTGGTTCCTTTTCTGTCGGTGTAATTGTGTAAAGCCGTTCTCCTGTATGGGAAACTAAGTTACTTTGAGGTATGAGCGATATATCATTTTGAAAGTTAAGCTCATTAACAGGAAAATCGATAGAATAATAATCGCTATCTATTTTCTTCTCATTTGGTAGCTTTTCTGCTGCATGTTGAAAAAAGTAAGAAGTACCAAACAGCATGAATACTGTAAATCCTATCGTAATATGCGTTTCGAAATCTTTCCACATGACATCTTGAAAAATAATAACTAATGCAATATAAATAACTAACGTTAATAAGGAACCTAACTTCGCATACTTTGCTGTCCGTTCATATATATGCTTCATTTACAACACCTCTACAAATACATACGATTGAACATTCCGTATAGTTTCACAAAAAAACCTTTAGAAGCTATGTTTCCATAACTTCTAAAGGGAATTTTATCGATTCTCGAGTGCTCGCCCAAATATTCTTTTCAAAAAGTGCCCTAATCCGTATAAGCAAATAAGTACAAAAAGGACTAATAACATTGTTTCCAAAGTGGAGGGTAAAGAAAAAGGCTCTAAGAAAATCTGAAACAACACGAGTAGATAAATGGTTCCAGCACCGCCTGCGAGCAACACGACACCGATAATAGCTAGTTGTGGGAAAGTAAGCTGCTTTATGCGATGTCGATGTTTTACAACTTCCAATACAAGTACAAGTCCTATTATAGTAAATGTGAGCGACAGTTCCTTTAAATAAATTGAGTTGATCAAATAAACGACGAGCAATACAATCATGACATATTTGTAAAGTTCGTCGATTTGCTTGAGCATACGATCACTCCCTACTCTTCTAGTATCTCATCTCCATGCGTTGTTTACGATGTAACCGTCTTGCAGGTCCCGTTTCAAATAAGCGAATTTCATCTTTCGTTTCCGGATGAATACCTTTTACAGGAATCGGTTTATTATTTTCGTCCACTGCAACCATTGTTACAAAAGACTCGGTTGTTAGCTTTTCTTCTCCAGTCAGAACATTCATCGATGTTACGCGTACATATACTTCCATCGAAGAACGACCAGTTGAAGAAACAATTGCATCTAGTTCAATGACATCCCCGACCCTTGCAGAAGAAACAAAATCCACCGAATCGATTGATGCTGTCACAACCGCACCTTTTGCATGCTTCATTGCAGTAATTGCTGCAATCTCGTCGATATAAGCAAGTACTTTTCCACCAAAAATCGTTTGATGGTGATTTGTGTCTGGTGGGAGGACTAAATGGGACTGGATCGTTCTAGATTGGCTCATCGGGTTTGTTTTCATATTTAATTGCTCCTTTTAATCGTCTGTTTCTATACTTTGTTAGTATACCATGATGTTTAATTGGTTCCGGAAGATGCTGCTACGCTCGTTGCTGCAATGGTAGAAATCATCATCGCTTGTTGCGCTTGCAAAATAAGTTCCAGGGAAGTTGCCATCGAAATTGCTGCAGTTGCATATATGTCTTTTGATGATCTTAAAGAAAGTCCGAACGCTATTGGCAATGCTGATTCTTTATACCAAGAAAACAACTTCATACTTGCGATTGATTCGTAAGTAGTCACGATTTCACTTAACTGATCTTCCCCTAATTTTAGTGCAGCCATAAATCCAATAATCGGATATTGCGGCGCCGTCGTTTTTATTTTGACGGTTTTTAACCCGTCCCGAATAATAACTGCTCTTTGTACTAAGCTATCTTCGTAGTTGGGACTCGTATACGTTAATACTTGGGACATCCATTGTAACTCATTTCCCCCGTAAAACTTATAATCCTTCAATTCTTTGTAATACTTGTTCATCGTTTCCGCACGGAGAGCACTGTCACCGTCTAGTTTTCCTAAAAACATTGCATAAGGATAGTCATCTGTAGATGTTAAAAAACGGTGATGTTTTTTCATATCTGCCATCAATTGCTCTGCACGCTTCATTTCCCCTGGCCATGTCTCTTTGTCATCAGCCATCATTAACGCAGCTAAATACGTGTAGCTATTCATCTTAAAAGAAGCTGCCTTTAACGCTTCTGCTTTTTCTATAAGCAATTCTACCGCTTCTTCCGCTCCCAAATCACTTACATCTAATGTGGATACGAAAAGTGGATGTAAGTGAGAACGCAATGGACTAAACATGCCAGCACTGTTTTTAATATGCGTTGAAATTTCATTATATCTTTTTTCATTAAATTCTCTCTCTAACGTTACATAATACCCTGCAAGTGATAATGCTACTCTTTTATCTACTGTCCACCCTAAAACCTTTTTAAGTGCATTATACGTTCGTTCGATTTTTTCATTTACCGTCATCTTCGCTCACTCCTTTTCTTTTTTACGGAATTTGCACTATAATGGTTTCACGCTTTGATATAATTATTTTAACTAATAAAAGTAGGTGGCAATCATACGTATAAATAAATTTTTAAGTGAAGCCGGTATTGTTTCTCGCCGAGGTGCAGACAAGTGGATTACAGATGGAAGAGTTATGATAAATGGAAAGCAAGCGGAGTTAGGTAGCCAAGTAGAAGCTGGCGATGATGTACAAGTAGACGGAAAACCAATTGTTGTGGAACAACCGCTAGTATACCTCGTCTTAAATAAGCCTGTTGGCATCACAAGTACCACGGAACGCCACATTAAAGGAAACATTGTCGACTATGTGAATCATCCACTTCGCATTTTCCATATCGGTCGATTAGATAAAGACTCAGATGGTCTCATTCTATTAACGAATGATGGCGATATCGTCAATGAAATTCTCCGTGCTGAAAAAGGGCATGAGAAAGAATATATCGTCACAGTCAATGAAAAAATTACGGATACATTTTTAACGAAAATGGCTGCCGGAGTTAACATACTCGGTACAACTACACTTCCTTGTAAAGTAAAAAAGTTAGGTCCAAATATGTTCAACATTACATTAACACAAGGATTAAATAGACAAATTAGAAGAATGTGCTCTGCACTTGGCTTTACTGTTAAACGATTGCAACGCATTCGAATCATGAATATTACAATTGAAGGCCTCCCTATCGGAGAATGGAGAGAGTTGACAGAAATCGAGAAAAAAGAACTATTCACGACACTTAACTATTCCCCAAAACGATAATTGTGCAAACATAGCATACTGTTTTATATCCATTTGACATAACACCAAATGGTTTCATATAATAAATAAAGTGAAACTAAAAGGTTTCGTATTTATGAATGAAAGTAGGGAATCCGATGGAAAATACATTACAAGATATTACACAAACAGTCATTTTAAACGCTCCAATTCAAAAAGTATGGGATACTGTTGCTACATCCGAGGGTATTGCATCATGGTTTATGCCAAATGACTTTAAACTGGAAGTAGGTTATGAATTTCATATTCAATCACCTTTTGGACCTTCTCCTTGCAAAGTAACAGAAGTAAACCCTCCCAATAAGCTTTCATTTATATGGGATACAGATGGTTGGGTCGTTTCTTTTATTTTAAAAGAATTAGGGGATCAAACAGAATTCACACTTATTCATGGTGGCTGGAAACAACCAGATGCAATCATCTCAAAAGCAAATCAAAAAAGCGCTGATATTCATGAAAAAATGTCTCAAGGTTGGGTGGGCATTGTACAAAAAGGCTTGCGAAAGGCTGTTGAAAACTAATTGTCCTCTTCTGCACAAAAGTATGATGTGTTTCAAGCAATAGCTGACCCAACTCGTAGAGAGGTTTTAAAATTGCTTGCCCATCAGGAACTGCCAATAGCCGAAATTACTGCTCATTTTCCAATGAGTCGAACTGCAATCGCAAAGCATCTTCATATACTTTCAGAAGCCAATTTAGTGAGCGGACAAAAAGTCGGTAGAGAAAAAAGATACCGTCTACAACCAGAAACATTTCAAGAGTTAAAAGATTGGCTTTCTTACTACGAACAATTTTGGAATAACAAATTGTCTATATTGAAGCATGTAGTCGAAAATGAAGACGAAGATAGTTTAAATAACAAAAAGACCGATTAAATATCATCGGTCTTTTTTCAATATCATGAATTTCCAGCTACACGCTTTTCAAGTGCTTGGAATAACTTCTTTTTATCTACGTTCGGTCGAATTGTTTCTAGTCGCTCTAATGCTATTTTTGCACCGTAGTCCATCCCTTGGCAACCAGCAAGTAATACAAGATCGCCTTCTTCTACGTCATGTAAGCCTTGTTCAATTGCACTTGGTAGTTCTTCGTATAAACGAACGCTAATGCCCGCTTCTTCCATTACTTCTTCAAATACGGCAAGCTCGCTATCTGAAACAACGTCCTTTTGCGTTACATGGGAGCGGCTTAATGTAGCAATAACTTCATGAATACCTAATCTTGGCGCCCATTTAGCAATTGTTTCGGCATTTTCTCTATTCACCGTTACCCCTCTGTCCCCTCGTATAGCATACACTAGGGAAATACGATTAAAATCCATTTTTTCTAATGTACCTAACGTAATATCAATGTTTCCGCTATTTGCAAAGTGATCATCGATAATTTTAAAGTCTTCTTCAAAAATAATTTCAAAACGACGTTCTACGCCAACAAATTCTCGCAAGCTTTTTTGAATCGTTGTAACAGGTACTTCGCATAATAATCCAATAACGATACTAACCATCGAATTATAAACAGAATGGAAACCTGGTGTAGAAAGTTCAATTTGGAATTGCTGCTTCGGAATAACGATATCTTTCGTAACTATATCTTTAGAAATTACTACTGTAAATTTTGCACGACCTGTTGATAAGTCTAGGTTTTTACAAGTAACATCTGCGGACTGCTCTTCTACGCCGTAAGTAATGACTTTTGCTTTTGTTTGTTCTACAAGTGAAGCCGAATACGAATCATCTAAATTTAAGATTGCTACTTTATCTTCTCCAGCATTACGAATAAGACTAGACTTATGTTCAAAATAGTTTTCAAACGACGAATGTAGGTCAATATGTTCTCGGCTAATATTATTCAACGTAACAATGTCAAAATCCACGCAGCCTACTCGGTTCAATTCAAGCGCAGACGAAGAGACTTCCATCGTTGCATGTGTCACATCTTCATCCACCATTTGTGCATAAAAACGTTGTAAATCCAGTGATTCTGGCGTCGTCAGTTCAGATGGTTCTGCATAATCACCAATTTTCACGACAACCGTGCCCATTAATCCAGTTTTCAACCCATGATTTTCTAATATAGCATTCGTCATAAACGATGTAGATGTTTTCCCATTCGTCGCAGTAATGCCAATCGTTTTTAATTTTCGGGTTGGGTGATCATAGAAAGCATCTGCAAGTGTGGCAAGTGCAATACGTCCGTTTTCTACTTTGTACTGAGGAACTTCTAAATCTTCTATAAAGTCCTCTACAACAAGTGCTACTGCTCCGTTTTCGACTGCTTGTCCAGCGAACTGATGTCCATCTACTTTAAATCCTTTTACACAAACGAAGACTTGTCCTTGTTCCATTTTTCGTGAGTTATAAGCAAGCCCAGTTATATCTATTTGTTTTGCATTTTTAACTTCTATTACGTTGACATATTCCATTAATTTAGTTATTTCCATTAATGTGGCCACCTTTTTGTGAAATCATTGTATATTACAGTTTACCCGAAATTACAAAAGAAGAAAACCGAGAAGGAAGTCCCTTCTCGGTTTTAAATTGCTTCTTTATAATGTTCTTTACAAAAAGCAAGAACTTCTGCTTCTTCTTCCTCTTCCAAAGCGAAGTCTAGCACGTTCCCATTACTTCGATTTAAGAAATGGTATTGTACGATACGTTCTTCTGTTTCTACTACCGCTAAAATGACGCGTAAATCTAAAGAATTATCTTCATCAAATAGTTCGTCATCTTCCGGCACTTCTATTCCCAATAAAAACTCATAGCGATCGCCCGCAATGATACCTGTAGGATCTTTAATTTTTTCAACCTCATAGGATGTTATTTTCACAAAGTCCACCTCCGTCTATACAGTTTATCATGTTTTGAAAAGAAAATAATACAGATTATATCTCCATACTTTCTATCGTACTTAGTATTACGACGTTCTTTTTAGACATCCTACTTTTCAGAAAACAAAACAAGGACCGAAAAAATCAACTAAATTTTTTCTCAATTTCATTCATTATTTTATATGCACCACTAGAAATATTTGCACATACTGCAAGTTGAGCGTCCATTTCTGGATAATAGGCCGAATGAAAGCTTACCCCTGGATCATAACCCATCAGATGGTACTTATAAATAGTATCCCCTTTTTTCTTTATCCAGACGCCGTACCCATAAAAATCATCCGCTTCTTCCTGTACATGGGGTGTCAATAACTCTTTCGTCAATGATTTACTCAATAAAACATGATTCACAAGAGCATCCCAAAATTTTAGCATATCTTCCACTGTGACAAAAGCTCCTCCATCTGAACCACCTTGAATAGGGAGAGAGTACATATTGGTTTTCCAAGTACCACCTTCCTGCTCTATATAGCCAATTGCTGTTCTTTCAGGGAGAGAGTCTAATGCGAAATAACCCGAGTCTGTCATCTCTGCTTTTTCAAATATATGTTTTTGTACATAATCCTTAAATTCGAGACCACTTACTTTCTCAATGATTAAACCAAGCACGATAAAACCAGCATTATTGTAATGGAACTTCTCACCAGGGCTAAATTTCATTTCGGCCTGGTGAAATAATGGTAAAAAGTCTTGAAGTCGTCTCATATGGTACATTGGCTTTTGTATCCATAGTTCCTCAAAATCATCCATTATCTCTTCATCGAAATAATCAGGAATGCCTGAAGTATGAGTTAAGAGATGATGGACCGTAATATTTTCATCAAATTTAGGGAAAGGGGTATCTAAGCATTCCTTTAACTTGGCATCGAAAGAAAGCTTACCTTCCTCAACAAGTTGGCAAATAGCAACTGCCGTAAATATTTTGCATCCGGAAGCTATACCAAAACGGGTTCTTGTTTCATTTTCTATTTTATCTGCTCGGTTGGCATAACCATAACTGCCATTAGCAATTACTTGCCCTCTTTGATTTACAAGGATAGATCCTGAAAAACCAATTTCTGTTTGAATATATTCAATATGCTCCCTTAACCCATTTCTCATTCGTATCACCCGCTTTATCATTTTGCAAAGTCTATTGTTTCTTCCATTGTACACTATTATTCATAGTCTTCGCATAGTCATGACTAGAATATAAGTCAGTAGTATTCTACAATATACTTACTAGAACGAACGGTGAAGGAGAATAAAGAATGAGTGATTTGAACAAGGAGTTATATAACTTTCTCATGGAAAACAAATCCAATATAACCGATGAGTGGCTAGCAGCTAAACTTTTGGACAATCCATCCTATGCTACACCCGACACGGAAGGATTCCTGAGAAATGAAAACAGTTCGCTATTAGAGGCGATTTCCTCCGTCTACATCCAAGATAAAAAAGACTACCGATTATATATCGAAAATCGGGCATTCCAAGTGGCAGAGATGCGAGTGGAAGAGTCTTTTCCTCTTTACGAAAGTATTCATGGCTTCAACAAAGTCCGGAAAATATTTTGGAATTTTGTCGAAAAATTTATCGAACAGACAGATGAAAAAGTTACAGGTATTGAAGTGGCTATTTGGTCCGATCTGATGAATACAGCGATTGATTATATCCTTGAGATTTTTGCTAAACACCATCACGAATACTCACAAAAAATTCTAATTGCTAAACAAGCATTAATTACAGAACTTAGTAGCCCTGTCATTCCTATTAAAGAAGGTATCGGTGTGCTACCTCTTGTTGGAAGTATTGATCCAGAGCGAGCAAAAGTAATTTTTGAATCTACTTTAGCGCAATGCTCAACCAAAAATCTTACTACTATTTTTATTGATTTCTCCGCAGTTAATGTATTAGATTCAATGGTTGTAAATCATTTATATCAACTACTAGTAGCGCTTAATCTTATCGGTGTGGAAGCGATTTATTCAGGTATTCGCCCCGAACTAGCGCAATCGGTTATTTCCCTCGATATCGATTTTACGAGCATTAAAACGTATTCGAGCTTAATGCAAGCATTGAAGGAGAACTCTTAATAAGAAAAAGTGACTATGTAACCTCTCTAAAAGGTTGCTTAGTCACTTTTCATTATGTTGTTACTATTTTTCCATCTTCCGACACTATAATCGTTTGCCCATCATTAAGTTCTATTTCAATAGGTGATGTTACACTCATTCTTTTTGAAAAGTACCATCTCCTGTTAGGTGGGACTAATAAAATAAATGTATCCTTACTTCCTAGAAAGTTAAGCTCATCCCGCTCTATATCCACATGACCTGAAACATGCACGCCAATATTTTGTATTTGCTCTCCTACTTCTTGGACAAAAGGAGTCGTTATACTAACTTCACTTAAATTTAATAGTGAGTCTATACTGAAACCACTCCACTTATCTACATTCCTCCTTGCAATTAGTTCAATAACATTACCCGCTGGATCTTCAAAGTAAAATGCATCTGCATTAAAACGAGAATAATAAGTTTCATCTACTGCGTCTTCCCTATTTAGCGTAACTCTTTCTTTTGCCCAATGTTTTGCAAGTGTAAATTGATTTCCAGGAATATTAATAGCGAAATGATATAAAGCCTTTTTAGTCGATTGCTGAAAAGTTAATGTGGACATACCGATAGATAATTTGAAATACTCATTGCCGGACTCGACAATAGTAAGCCCTAATACATTTCCGTAGAAGCCCTTCAGTTGCTTTAGTTTATCTGTATATAGCTTTACTGCTTGAAACATTTTCTCACCCCATTATTTGACGTCTATCAATTCAAAACGCTCACAAACTAAAAGCATATCCTCAGAAAACTCTAATCCTACTTCATTTAATGCACTTGTAAAAAATTCAATATGCACATCTTTCCAATACTTGTAGGAACGATCTCCCTCTCCTTCTGCATACGCAAATTCTTCCGGTACTTCATTCATAGGCATGATGTTCACTTCAGAAGTTCGAATGATGCAAACAGGTTCATCTTTACTATTTAATACAATACTGTAGTCATCAACCTTTGGCAGTGGTTCTTTTTCTATCTCATAAAATAGATGCCCCGAGCATGTTGCAGATTTCACTCCATCTACTACAAGCTGCGCTAATTCATCTGGACTTGCTCCGAATTGCCATGCACTAACTGATTTGGGTTCGTCTTTTCCAGCCCAAAATGTCTTCCAATACTCTTGCGCTCTTTCATTCATGATGCTTTCCTCGATTCTTCCTTGCTTTACTATTAGTATATTAAAACAATTGTCTAAATACTATTGCAAATTCCTTGAGTTCATCTTATGATAATAATATCAACATATTCAAATATTTAAATATGTATAATTTAGGAGCGTTTTTATGTGGAGTGATTTACAACAATTTAAAGCTGATTTCTTCAAAGCACTTTCTCATCCATTGCGAATTCGAATTTTAGAAATTCTTTCGACTGGAGAAAAAAGTGTCAATGAAATACAAGAAATTATAGGAAGCTCGGGCTCTACCGTTTCTCAACAATTAAGCGTACTTCGAGCAAAAAACATCGTCCTTGGTATCAAAGACGGAAAACGGGTTGTCTATTCATTGCGCGACCCAGCAATTGTAGATTTGCTAAACGTAGCAAAAGAACTTTTTAACAATCATTTAATCGATACTTTATCGATGTATGAAGAATTAGAAGAGCAGTAAAAATAGGGAGAAAAAGAAGGGGTATATGTGAAAGGGCCATTTCAGTTAAATAAAGGAAATTATTCCTTACATCATCTTCAGAAAGATTTACTTTCTGGATTGATCGTTGGTGTCATTGCTATTCCACTAGCAATGGCTTTTGCTATTGCGTCTGGAGTTAAACCGGAATATGGAATTTACACAACAATTATTGCAGGGATCATTATTGCGATATTCGGTGGCTCTAAGTTTCAAATTGGCGGTCCGACGGGTGCCTTCGTACCTATTCTGCTTGGTATTGTTATAGCATATGGTTACGAAGACCTTCTTCTTGCTGGATTGTTAGCAGGAATAATTTTAGTCATCATGGGGATATTCAAAATTGGCTCGCTTATCAAGTTTATCCCACGACCCGTTACGATTGGCTTTACTGCAGGTATCGCTATTATTATTTTTACTGGACAGATCGCAAACTTTTTTGGTCTGGAAGGCATTGAAAAACATGAAAGCTTTATTGCAAATATGCAGGAAATTGTCATTCATTTTCCTGCATTCAATGCTTATAGTATTGCCATCAGCGCTATTTGTTTCTTTTTCATACTTGTTACACCAAAAATCTTTCCTAAAGTTCCTAGCCCCATTATTGGTCTTTTCATATCTACATTAATTGGTTACTTCTTTTTTACGGACCAAATAGCGACAATTGGTTCTGCATATGGAGGTATTCCTAATTCACTTCCAGCATTTCATCTTCCCGAGCTAAGTTGGGAGAGGATACAACGATTAATCGTTCCTGCCTTTGCAATTGCTGTGCTTGGAGGGATAGAATCACTCCTATCTGCAGTTGTTGCCGATACAATATCTGGTACAAAACATAATAGTAATAAAGAATTAATCGGGCAAGGAATTGCTAATATCGTCACTCCCCTTTTCGGTGGTATCCCTGCTACTGGAGCGATTGCTAGAACTGCTACCAATATTAAATCCGGTGCTGTTTCTAGAATGTCGGGAGTTATTCATGGATTAATCGTTTTAATGACTTTATTACTTTTTGCTCCATTCGCATCCAAAATTCCGCTTGCAAGCATTGCACCAGTGCTTATGATGGTAGCATGGAATATGAGTGAACGGAGAGCATTTAGTCGAGTTTTGACACTTAAAAATGGCGAGTCTCTTGTTTTATTGACAACTTTTTTCTTTACCGTTTTCACTAGTATTACAACTGCTGTATTAGTTGGATTACTATTATCTGTTGTGCTTTTTATTCGAAAAATGACCACTATCCAAATCGTTACGAAAGTATTACCTGACCATAGTGGCCCACAAATCGATATATTCACGATTAATGGTCCTTTGTTTTTTGGAACGGCCGCGCTATTTGAACAACGAGTAATCGAAACGATGCATTCAGAGGCAATCGTACTTATACTTCATATGAAAAGCGTTCCTTTCATCGATATTACTGCAGAAGATAATTTACTGAATGTAATAAAATACGTGCAAAAAAATAATGGGATTCTATTCGTTGCTGAAGCGCCCCAAAAGATTATAAATGGATTAAAACGGGGAAGTACCTATGACCTGATTGGTTCGGATCATTTCTTCACGAGTAAAGACGATGCAATCCAATATGCTTTACAAACGATTAACCATCCAGATTGTATTGGATGTCAGCATTCTGCCACTAAAGAATGCGAGAAATCATCTAGCCCAGAGGAGATCGCTTAATAATGCGGTCTTTTCTTTATCATGCTATATTTTTGTAAAGGAGTGATTGCAAATGACTAAAAAGCTTTATTATGAAAACCCCTACATACAAACGTTTTCCGCAAATATTTTAAAACAAGAACAAGACTTTGTCGTTCTTTCAGAAACTGCATTCTACCCTACTGGCGGTGGGCAACCACATGATACCGGTACATTAAACGGCATTCCTGTTGCGAATGTGGAAACAATTGACGGAGAAATAAGACATTTCCTCGCAGAGTCACTACCCATAAATACAAAAGTAGTGGAAGGCTCGATTGACTGGGATAGACGGTTTGACCATATGCAGCAACACGCCGGACAACATATTTTATCTGCTGCTTTTGAAAGCTTATTTGAATTCCAAACGATTAGTTTTCACTTAGGAAAGGAAAGCGCCACCATCGATTTAGACACGACTACTATTTCCGAGGAGCAATTAAAAGAAGCAGAAGCACTTGCCAATCAAATCATATTGGAAAATCGACCAATCGACACGAAATGGGTCACATTAGAAGAGCTTGCCCAGTACAACTTACGAAAAGCAACAACTCTAAAAGAAAATATTCGACTCGTTATCATCCCCGATTTTGACTACAACGCATGTGGCGGCACACATCCGAAAGCAACGGGACAAGTTGGACTCATCAAAATACTACAGACAGAAAAACAAAAAAGACATACCCGACTAGAATTTGTATGTGGAGAAAGAGTCATTACCCATTTACATCGCAAACAACAAGTCCTTTTACATTTAATCAGCACACTAAACGCGCCTGAAGAAAAGCTAATAGATGCAGCAAAGACATTGTTAGACAATGGAAAATCAGTTGAAAAACAAATAACCGATTTAAAAGACAAGCTAATACACTATGAGGCGAAAGAATTATTATCGAAAACAGAAACAGCTGTCATTACCGTCACCTTTCAAAACCGTTCGATCCAGGAGTTGCAACAATTAGCAAAAGCGGTAGTAGCAGAATCGTCTGAAACAATTTGTTTACTCGTTTCTGAAAATGAAAACAAGCTTCAAATAGTAGCTGCAAAAGGGGAAACTGTGGAACGAAGCATGAAAGAATTAATCGCAAATGTCCTTCCTTACATAAATGGAAAAGGAGGAGGCAATGAAAAAATGGCTCAAGGCGGAGGGGAAAATACGATATCTAGTGAGCTATTAATAAAAAAAGCACTTTTTTATATTCAATAAGGTTAATCACCGTTCCATAAAAATCCTACCTCCATATACTAATTTGACAATGTAAGGAAGGAGGATTTTTACTTTGAACAATCAATTTCAATTTCCATTTTCCCAAGATCAAAATCAGTTTCAACCCGGCGGGCAAAATTTCCCGGGGAATACGATGCCGATGATGCCACCTATTGATCAGTTCCCTGGTCGTTTCCCTGGGCAATTTCCTGGTCAATTTCCTGGTCAATTTCCGGGGCAGCCAGGACCCCCTAGTTTTCCACCGCCAGGGCAACAACAAAATCCTGAAGGAAATCCACCAACAAGCCCACCGCCGTCATTCACCCCCCAACGTCAGCAACAGTCTGTAGGGACTTTTGCGGTTGATCCGGGTGCTATAAGAGGGTGTTTATTCCGAAATACGTACATCTGGCTTGTAAACGGAAATTCCTTCTGGTTTTATCCAACGTTTGTTGGTAGAAGATCAGTAGCTGGATTTAGATGGACTGGACGTATGTGGACGTATTACGGAACCGATTTAAATAGAATCTCATCTTTCCAATGCTTCTAAAGTAAAACCGGGCGACGATGCTCGGTTTTTTTATGCACGATTACGGTAAGACGTAAGAGACGTTTTTATAGATGAATAGGATCCAATGGCAGCTCCACTATAGAAAAAACCCATAGAAATACCTGCCGATAAATCATGTGGATGGCTTATAAAAATAGAAATGATTAATCCAATTGCCGTGGCAATAGTCGATATGTATTGCGAACGAATAGGTAACATTACTTTCAAAATTTCAGTCAAAACAATAATAATCGGTGCCGCCCATAAAGAATCCCAAATATTTGTTTGTATTATAGGAAACTTGGTCATATCATCCTTCCTCCTCACTACCACATTTCCAATTAGTTTGGACAAGTCCTCATTATTCGATTCAAGAATTTTTGTCAATACCTAGTTCCCTCTATTTTTCTTTACAAATTGCAATTTCAATAGTAAAATATATTTAGCTAAGTAAATATATTTCTTCTGTATTTAAAAAGGAGCCGTTTGATCAATGAACCCACTTTTTCATGAACTTTTTCAGAAATCCCGCTATTTAACAAATGAAATAAATCTCACTTTAAAAAAACATAATCTATACGCTTCGCAATGGACAGTACTATACTGTATTCAAAAGCATGGTGAGATGTCTTTAACACAAATATGGAAGTATTTAAACGTGGAAGCTCCAACAATTACTCGCACAGTTTATCGCTTAGTGGAGCTTGGATGGGTCGACATCCGTCCTGGAAAAGATCGTCGCGAAAAAATCGTACATTTATCAGAAAAGGCTTCACAAGACTTCCAAACCATTAAAGATTCTATCTTTGAATTTGAAAATAGAATGGTAGCAGGTCTTACAAAAGAGGAAGAAGCTATATTCATCGAGCTTTTACGCAAAATTAAGTAAGGAGTAATACGTTGGAAAAAAAAGAGCCTATATGGACAAAATCATTTATCAGTTTGTTTGCAACAAACTTTTCTATATTTATTGTATTTTATGGTTTAGTATCCGCACTTCCCCTGTATGCAACGGACATTTTGTCTCGATCAGATGAAGATGCGGGTTTATTAATGACTATCTTTTTAATCTCTGCTATTATTGTACGACCATTCTCTGGAAAGATATTAGAGTTAATAGGGAAGCGGAAAGTGCTTTGGTCTGCTTTAGTGCTCTATCTGATATGTACTGCACTCTATTATTTTGTTGAACCTTATGAGCTACTATTAGTTTTACGACTTATGCAAGGAATTTTCTTTAGTATTGCAACGACCGCAAGTGGATCTTTGGCTGCCGATAATATTCCGGTATCTAGACGCGGTGCAGGATTAGGATATTTCGTTATGTCCACTAACTTAGCAGTTGTTGTAGGTCCTTTCGTTACATTGACCATTATTCAGTCTTTCTCATATGATGTAATGTTTCTTACATTGACTTCCTTACTAATTGTTGGTGCTCTTTCAGCCTTAATGATACCAGCAGATAAGAAACCAGCCACTCCCCCTACAAAAAACAGATTGACTTGGAATGACCTTTTTGAGAAAAAGGCTCTGCCTATTGCACTCAATGCTAGTATACTCGCTTTTTCCTATGCCAGTGTTCTCTCCTATTTGTCTATTTATTCACAACAAAAAGGGGTATTACATTTAACAAGTAGCTTTTTTGCCGTATTTGCTATAGTAATGCTAGTAACTCGACCATTTACAGGACGAATTTTTGATGAAAAGGGATCAAAATATATTATTATTCCTGGTCTACTTTCTTTCGTTATCGGTCTTATTTTCCTTGCTTTCATGCATTCACCCTTCCTATTTTTACTATCAGGTGCATTTATCGGTCTTGGTTACGGAGCAGTTGTACCGAGCTTTCAAACAATTGCCATTCAATCCACTACGCATGAAAGAAGTGGGTATGCAACCGCTACATTCTTTACACTATTTGATACGGGATTAGCAGTAGGATCTTTCATACTAGGAATCATCGCTACTCATTTTGGCTATCAAAACTTATACTTGTTTTCTAGCGTATTCGTTATCGTAGCCCTTATATTGTTTATGGGACTACAAAAGAAAAAAGACCGTTTAGCGTAAATCGCTGAACGGTTTTTCTTTTCCATTTTTTCGTATATATATGTATATTATCCCCCGATTTGGCGAGACTTGAAGGAGCATATATTTAGGAGGGAAATCGATGAAGAAACAATATATTGGTTTATTCGTTTTAATAATAAGCATGCTTAGCGGATGTAGTTTTCCGTTAGCAGACGCAGATTTAAATGAACAAGTACAAGTTTCATTGATAAACACAGAAGGGAAAGAAATAGGACAAGCAACTCTCACAGAACACGCAAAAGGAGTTCATATTCTTTTACAAGCAAAGGACCTAACACCGGGCGTGAAAGCTATCCATTTCCATGAAACAGCTATATGTGAGAAACCGGAGTTCACTACTGCAGGAGCGCATTTTAACCCTACACATAAAGAGCATGGTTTTCAAAATCCAAAAGGCTATCATGCAGGAGATTTACCAAACATAGAAGTAGACAAAGACGGCACAGTTGAATTGGAAACTGTTTCTCAAGCCGTTGTATTAACCGCTGAAAAAAGTAACTCTTTACTAGACGCAGACGGCAGCGCTATTATTATTCATGAAAATGCAGATGATTATAAAACGGATCCTTCCGGCAATTCTGGAAATAGAATAGTTTGTGGGGAAATTAAGAAATAGGTTGGAAGGTGAATCGGATGAAAACAATAGGCTGGTTGCTACTTTTAGTTTTAGCCATTTTCTTCTCTAGACCTTTATGGGAAGAACATGCCACAGAATATGTAGACCTTACTTTTTTAGAACCTGTAGATGAATGGATCGATTCCATAGAGGTCATGCACTATTTAAATGAAGCAAAAGCATACTGGAAAGAAATAAAAGAGGAACCAGCCACCGATATTTCTTCCAATCAACAAACAATTCCCGGAGAAGGAATTGAATTAGATCAAATCACCATAGGGATGAAGAAAAGTGATATTGAGAAAATTCACGGTAATGCAAAACGGGTAAGCTTAAATGAATACAATTTAGTGTGGCATACGTACCATGAAAACTATCAAAACTTTATGATGATTTCGTACGATAATAAAAACACAGTAAATGCCATGTTCACAAATCAGCCTTCTGATTCGTCTTTTTTAGGGTTGAGTATGGATAGTACACGAGAAGAAGTTCTTGCTAAGTTAGGTGAACCTATTAAGAAATTAAAAAAGGGAAATATTATCTACATCTTACCCGATGCAGGGGAGTATGATCTCTTCCTAATCGATCATAACTATGTGACATTCTTTTACGATTTACATGAAAATAACACGATTACCGCCATACAAATTATGAAGGAATCCGTGGAAAAAAATCATACTACGACATTTGGTGAACCATCTGAAGAACTAAAGACCGGATTTGAATTTCAGCTTTTTGACTTAACAAATTCTGCCCGAGTTAGTAGAGGTTTGTCTATTCTTACCTATGATGAAGCTGTAAGTAACACAGCTCGTAAACATAGCGAGGATATGGCGATTCACAATTACTTTAGTCATGAAAATTTAAAAGGAAAATCCCCTTTTGACCGACTAGAAGATGACGGTTTAACCTTTTCGCACGCTGGAGAAAACTTAGCTTACGGACAAACTAGTAGCATTTTTGCCCATGAAGGATTGATGAATTCTATGGGCCACCGGAAAAATATTTTAAATACTGATTACCGAAATCTAGGTGTAGGAACCGCTTTTAACGAAGATGCTACCCCTTACTATACCGAAAATTTTTTCTCGAAATAATACAGTGAAAAAATCGATTAAGAGTAACAAATTGGGGCTATCCTTTTAAGATAGCCCCTTTCATTATTTCATATGTTTTAATGCTTCTCTTTTACTTAATGGTGCTAACTGTGTACTTTCGACAAATGCACGAACGACTTCTGAATTCGTTTTTGCATATTCCCTAAGTACCCAACCGATTGCTTTTTGGATAAAGAATTCTTTCGAACCAGCATGTCGTTTAATAGTTGCGAATAATAATTCTTCGTTTGTTTCTTCCTTATACTTCAACTGATGCAAAATGGAAGCACGATTTGTCCACATATTAGAAGACCTCGCCCATTCGATCATCACTGCCTCCCCTTCTACTCTATTCCTTTTTACAATATCCCCAACTATTTTGGGAGCAATTGCATCGACACTATCCCACCAGGAGTTAGTTTCAATAAGTTTTAAGCAAAAAGGTAAATCTTCTACTGTTAATTGCTTTTGATATTTGGCAAGCAATTCAATTGCTACGTAATGATATTCTCGCTCTTCTAATTGAAAAAGTGCCCAAACTTCCTCTTGTATAGATTCTACTTTCGGAAGTTCGTTTTCCTTTATAAGTGCACGAAATAGCATTCTTCGTTCTGGTGTTTTAATACCTAAAAACGGAAAATGATTTTTCATATACGCAGCCATTGGCAATGCATTTTCCTCTTTTCGATGAGGTTCCATATAGCTTTTTACAAGTTCTATTGACCATATCATTTCAAGTGGAATCCTTTACTTGCAAGGAATTCTGCCATATGTAGACGACGTGGTTTTTCCAGGTATTCTGCCATTTGTTCCGTCCAATTCGCTACTTTTTGGTTGGAACCACGGCTTGCATAATATTCTTCCATCGTTTGATCGTATTCCTTTAATAGCGATTCGTATTTTGCGCTATCATATCCATTTTCATGTAATATTGCTGCAACAGGAAGACGAGGTTTTACTTCATTTTGCTGATCCGGTACCCCTAACGTTATCGCAAACAACGGAAATACTCCTTCCGGCAAGTCAACTAATTGACTAATCTCTGCTGGTGCATTACGCACTCCTCCTATGAAGCAAATTCCAAATCCTTTCGATTCTGCAGCAATAACTAAATTTTGTGCAAACAAAGCAACATCTACTGCCCCAACTAACGCATTTTCTATCGTATCTATTTTAATCTCCGTGTCATGCAGTCTACCTGCAACTTGAAGTCGATGAAAATCAGCACATAGTAATAATGCTGCACCCGCTGTTTCAAATTGTTTAGGGTTTTGTGAAAGCCTACCTAGCTCCTCTTTTTTAGCTGTGTCTGTTACCCAAATGACGCTATACGCTTGCACAAAGTGAGAACTTGCAGCACTTTGAGCAGTTTCAACTAACGCTGAGACCTCTTCTTTCGTAAGCGTGTAGTCTTTATACTTTCGAACCGATGCATGGGAACGTAATAATTTTTCTACCATTTGCAAAACCTCTTTCATTTTAATAGTTATCTATAGTATACCGAAAGAAAAGAACGAACGGGATTAATATATAACCTTCCCTTCCAACTAAACATATTCAAACTTATGTTTTTTCATTGAACAATGATTTATTCCTTTTTCATGCAAAAGAGCGAATGAGGAAGTCTTTTACGGCCCCTCCCATTCGCTCTTTAGCTATGCTTGTAGTTGTTTATTTTCTTCCTCTGTAAATGCACGGGATCTTGTGAGGAAACGTTTCCCTTCTACTCCTTCAAGGGAAAACATTCCGCCTCGACCACTCACTACATCAATGATTAACTGCGTATGCTTCCAGTAATCGAACTGGTTTTTATGCATATAAAACGGCACTTTTCCAATGGAGCCTAATAATACATCCTGATCGCCTATAATAAGGTCGCCATCTGGATAACACATAGGTGAAGAACCATCACAGCAACCACCTGACTGGTGAAACATTAAAGGACCATGTTTACTTCTCAATAATTCAATGAGTTCCAGTGCAGCGTCTGTTGCAACTACGCGTTCAACCATCTACACTCTCCCTTTCTTCAATCAAAAGAATCCTAATTTGTTCTCGCTGTAGCTTACAAGTAGATTCTTTGTTTGTTGATAGTGGCTTAACATCATTAAATGATTTTCACGACCTACGCCGGACATTTTGTATCCACCAAATGCAGCATGTGCAGGATATTGGTGATAACAGTTTGTCCATACACGACCTGCTTGAATATCACGTCCAAAACGATAGGCTGTATTCATATCACGTGTCCAAATACCAGATCCTAATCCGTATAATGTATCATTTGCAATCTCTAGTGCTTCTTCTTTCGTTTTGAACGTTGTAACAGATACTACTGGTCCAAATATTTCCTCTTGGAAAATACGCATTTTATTATTCCCTTTAAACACAGTTGGCTTAATGTAATACCCTTCTGCAAGTTCGCCTTCTAGTGTATTACGCTCTCCACCGATTAAGCATTCCGCGCCTTCTTGTTTCCCAATGTCCAAGTAGGACAAGATTTTTTCCAATTGTTCTGTAGAAGCTTGAGCCCCCATCATGACAGTTGGATCTAGCGGATTTCCCGTTTTAATTGCTTCCACTCTTTGTAGTACACGTTCCATAAATTTATCATAAATAGACTCTTGGATAAGTGCACGTGAAGGACATGTACATACTTCCCCTTGGTTTAGAGCAAACAAAACAAATCCTTCTACCGCTTTATCTAAAAATGCATCGTCTTCATCCATAATATCTTCGAAGAAAATATTTGGTGATTTTCCTCCAAGCTCTAACGTTACTGGGATTAAGTTTTGAGAAGCATACTGCATGATTAATCGACCAGTAGTTGTTTCCCCAGTAAATGCAATTTTACTAATTCTTGGACTGGATGCTAGTGGTTTTCCAGCTTCTAAGCCAAAACCATTTACAATATTCAAAACACCAGGAGGTAATAAATCTCCAATTAACTCTGCTAGTACTAAAATGGACGCCGGTGTTTGTTCAGCCGGCTTTAACACGACACAGTTACCCGCTGCAAGTGCCGGTGCTAACTTCCAAACCGCCATTAAAAGTGGGAAATTCCAAGGAATAATTTGTCCCACAACGCCAAGCGGTTCATGGAAATGATACGCTACTGTATCATTATCAATTTGACTTAACCCGCCTTCTTGTGCTCGTATTGCCCCTGCAAAGTAACGGAAATGATCAATAGCAAGTGGTAAATCAGCATTTAATGTTTCTCGAACTGCCTTTCCGTTATCCCATGTTTCCGCTACCGCGAGCGTTTCTAAGTTTTCTTCGATACGATTTGCAATTTGATTTAATATATTAGACCTTTCAGCAACAGAAGTTTTACCCCATGCGTCTTTTGCAGCATGTGCCGCATCTAATGCAAGTTCGATATCTTCTGCCGTTGATCGGGCAACTTGTGTAAACACTTGACCTGTTACTGGTGTAACGTTATCAAAATATTGTCCTTTTACTGGGGGTGTCCATTCGCCGTTAATATAGTTTTCATACTTGTCCTTAAACGAAACCTTTGAACCTTCTGTATTCGGAAATGCGTAAACCATTTTGTAATTCCTCCCCTAAGTATCATTTTGCACATCACAAATATATATGCAGACATCTATTCGCGTATGCGCTTTCAAAACTATTAAAATAAAAAAATAGTCTCAATACTATAATGTCTGATTAAAGAAACAATTACAAATATTAAGTTTAATATTTTCAATGAAAAATAGAAAGCCAATTAAGTGTATATTATTATCAGCGGCTTCCGGTAAATAATAGTTTGCGCAATATAGAGATACTGCGTGGTAGTGCGTTGAAAATGAGTGTCCGCTGGGATTTCCGCTGCTGGGTGGACGCTTTCCGTGGGGTGAGCGATGAGCCTTCACCGCTATGCACTGCACCCCATTTATTAGACACATGAATGGGATGTCATAATATGAGAAAACGATTTAGCTTAGAAGAAAAATATCAAGCTGTTCTGCTCTATTTATCCGGTCGTTATTCTTACCGCGAAGTTG
>NZ_VDGG01000090.1 GCF_006861775.1 Psychrobacillus soli
ACAACTCAGAACGAAAGCAATGGGATTTAAAAAAGATGGCTCCGGAAGCATACCGAAACCATCTCATCGCAGCCTAAACTGCAAACTCTCTTTTTATTAAACTGTCTACTTTAAAGGGCTCAGTTCAAACACCTTATAGGTGCTCTTTTTTTTACCTATTTATTAAAATAGTTAAGCCCGAATAATCCCACTAAATATATGGGGCTTATTCAGGCATTTTGTAGCATTATTCTTTAAACGTTTGATCTAAAAACTTAACTGTATCAAACATATTCGTTTTACTTGCTCCTTTGATTAAAATAGTGTCATCCTTATTCACTATTTTTTCCAATAACTCGTGTAATTCTTCTTTTTTGGTGAAATGATATATATTTTTGGGAGAGAATCCTTTTTCTTTTGCCTGGGCACCTATTTCTTCTGTTCGAAACCCATAGGTTATTAAAATGTCTATTCCTTTTTCATGCACGTAATCGCCGACTTTACGATATTCTTCCTCTCTTAACTCCCCTAACTCTCTCATCTGTCCAATGATTGCTATTTTTCGTTTTTTACCTATATTGGATAGAACGTCCAGTGCAGCACGTACACCTTGAGGATGGGAGTGAACGGTGTCATCAATTACTGTAATATTGTCGCGACAATTATAGATAGTTAACCTTCTTGGTGGTTTTTTGAAAATTAGCCCTGCTTTAATTTCCATTGGCGTGAATCCTAAGTAATCAGCCACCGCAATGGCATTTAAGGCATTATATACATGATGCTCACCTAAAATAGGAATAAATAGTTCAATTTCTTGTCGTTGTAGCCTCATTTTGAAACTCATACCGTTGTCTTTATATTGAATCTTATACGCTCTATAGTTTGCTGGTGATTTTGTACTGACAGTTATTATTTTTCCTTTGAACTGCTTAGTCTCCAAATGCTTAGAGTTTTCATCATCCTTGTTTATAATAAGAATGCCCTCTTGATCCATACCGTGGATTAGTTCGGATTTTGCATGAGCAACTCCTTTTATATCGCTATCAAAGTTTCCCACATGTGCAAGTCCGATATTGGTCACTATGCTGATATTTGGTTTAATAATGCTACAATGTTCCGTAATGACCCCTGGATAAGCCATCCCGTACTCTAATACAACCGCCTCGTGTGCGTCATTAATTTCTGCTGCGTGTTTTTTCGTATGCTCTGTTGTATTCCAATAATCTTTGGACTCAAAAATGTTCCATTTTTTCGCCAATATCGATGCAAGAAATGCTTTAGAAGTTGTTTTACCAGCACTTCCTGTTATCGCAATGATTGGTACTTCCCCTTTTTCTTCTATCTTTTTCTTCTTTATTGTCTTTATTTCATTTTTTACTTTGGTTTGGTTCTCTGCTAAAAACTTGGCATATTGAATAGACAGGACTACAACATCTAATTCCAAATAAAAAGCTGGAGGACAACCCGGGCGCCAGTTTACTTCATACACCCAAATTTTCAAATTTTCATCTAACCCAACGTCTATTCCTATCTCATCAATAACCTCTCCGTACTTTACCATTTGAATATGATCTAAATGATTAGCTAATGACAAAGAAAAATGTTCAAGCATCCGTTTAATATCGTATGCCTCTTCTTTAAATTCCAATTGTAAAAATGGTTCTAAGTAGTTAGTGTAGCCTCCATTATTAATATTGGGGATGATAGAACCGCTTGGAGCGATTCGCGGGTATATCGTAGTAATTACCCACTTTCCTTCTCCATTTTTTTGAACATGAAGCCTAAAATCATATACTTGGCCGGATTTAGTGATTGATTGTATATATGGCTGAATAATATAAGTTCCCGTTGCTAACTTCTCTTTCAGAAACTCATTTAACTGCTCCTTAGAATAATTCACATTTTCGGAGTTCCTCCTTACTTCATAACCTTCATCAGTTTTAGAAATGAAGTATATCCCTTTTCCCTTTCTTCCATCAATCGGTTTAAAAACAACTTTTTGAAAGGAAGAAATAAATTTATGAAAATTTTCCACACTCTTTAAAACTTCTGAAGGGATTAAGTAGTTGGTGAATTCTTTTGCTTCCATTAGCCGTTCATTTATATTCCATTTATTCCCTAAAGAATTTGTAGTAAAGGGGATTTCACTTCTCAATTTATCAATAATATCTTTCGATTTTGCTAATTTCTCCGGACTCCCCGCGTTGTAAATAACATCAGGAAAAGGCATAATTCTCTCTTGCCAGCTTCCGTTTTCATAAACTTGGCCTCTAATAAAGCGATTCACAAAGTTCACTGTCCCTGGTGAAAAATAATAAAATTTCACTCCCTCCGCCATAGCGACTGCTGCATATGCATATGACTTTATGACGGTTTTGGGGTCTCTACGATGATGTAGCATTCCTATTATTGTCATTTTATTTTCTCCTTTTGTATTCATTCAATCATATATTTATTAGATTCATCCATTCCCCTTTGCATACGGACAAACGTTCAGTTTTATAAAACTTCTAGTAAAAAGAACAAGCGCCTGTCTCTAACCGATATGGCAAGTGGGAACGATGAATGGAGTGTCACACATAATGGGGATACTGCGTCATAATGACCGCTAGGATTTCCGCTGCAGGGCGGACGCTTTTTAGTGGGGTGAGCGATGAGCCTTCACCGCCGCTTGCGCGTGCGTCTGCAGCGAAAATCAACAATAAAGACTAACTTATCAGCTTCGACTCGTAAAAAACAAAATTTTATACAGTTTTTCGAATAAATAAATCCAGTAAATGGTTTAGAG
>NZ_VDGG01000091.1 GCF_006861775.1 Psychrobacillus soli
ACACAGCGTTTAATGTTAAATAAGTCAAGCGTTAAATAAATAGATTTTTGGCCGCACAAAACCAATGCCTCAATATTAGATGGAAAAAAATTGAAACTACCAATCACAAAACCATATAAGGACATTTCTTCGCAACGTACAACGTCTTGTGTTTGTTGTCCACAGAGATACAGCCTACTTCATGCAAAATCAATGCAATTACGTTTTATTCGTATTTGTGGAACAAGACTTATTACGCTGTGTTACGAGGTCTTTTCGCCTCAGGGACGCTAATCAATATAATCTACCGTTCCGAAGAAATGTCTTTGTCTTTTCTCATTTTCTAATGCTTGTTTCGGTTGAAAAAACACGTCAAACTAGTACATAACGATTGTAAAACAGCGCTTGTTTTTCTTTATTTCTTAGCTTACTGGCGATCACAGACTGGAGACAATAATCTTCTTGTGTTGAATGATACAGCTGTTTCTTCGTCATCATGGCGTATGCAAGTCGAAGTAAACGATTGCCCAAAGCGATATACATCTGCCCAGGTTTTTTTCCTCTTTCTTTCATTTCTTTATACTTTTCCTGCATAGCTGGATTTTGAAGCATCATACTCCTACCTGCCCGATAAAGTGCCCCTCTAAAGTCCTCCCTTCCTTGTCTGGAAATTTGATACGTAAAGGCTTGTTTTCCGCCTGATTGTTTAATAATCGGATTGGTCCCGGCCATTTTAATTAGCTGTTCTGGACGTGTAAACTTAGAAAGATCGCCCATTTCAGCTGTTAGTTCTGCCGCTGTCGTTATACCTACACCTGGAATACTCAACAGAATTCCACCATCCGTTTGAAGAAGTACCTGTTCCATCTCCACTTTTAAATACTCGATTTGGTTACTTAGTAACGCATATTCATCTAGTTTCAACCCCAAAAGAATGATCTCTGCTCTCAAATCTTCTTTGGGTTTAGAAACCGATTGACTGGCAAAACCAATTAATCGTTCTATATTTATGTCTCGTAGTTTCAGGTTCTGTTCGATCGAAACTTGACGTAGACCTTCTTTCCCTAAGGTTAGAATATCCGAAGGATGTGGATAATGGCGCATCAAGTAAAGAGAAGCCTTCGAAACAAAAGTCGAAAATACCTCCACTTTTTTCATTTTCCCATCTACCTCCATCATAACTCCTTGATATTCCCTGAAAATATGGTCCATATAAAGACGGATATGATTAATGGCCTTTGAACTTGCGTTTATCAGTGTTCGATGTGCACGTGAGAAGGTTTGTAATTGCTTTAAAAGCGGAATTGCCTCTCTACTGGTTTGCCCTCTCCCATGTAAAATAGATTGAGTGATTGCCATTAAATCAATGGAGTCGGTCTTTGAATAATTCAATTCCGTTTCTCTTTCTTTAGCTGTTGTTGCGGCGTTGATTACGCGAACAATAAAGTGGTGATCCGTACACATACGTACTAAATCTTCATAATAGTGTCCCGTCGTTTCAATCCCCACGACAATCTCCTGAAAGTCATACCCTTCTTTTACCTGTTCAATTGCCTCTATCAATTTCTGAAAACCTAAATGAGATGCACTAAAATCGAATGGTTTCGTTAAGATATCCCCGTAAATATTACTAATCATCGCTGAATGTACATACTTCGCTGCGTCAATCGCTACGATACAAATTTGATGCGCATTCTCTCCTCTCATAAGGCGATTCCAATGACTTCCGTTATTCCCCTGAATGTGGTTAAATGTAGATATAACCATTGTTTTCAGCTCCTTTTGATGTGGGTGGGTATTGATGGAAGTTCTGTGATTGGTACTTCTTGTTTACCCTGAAAACAATGGTTTTTAACTTTGTTATCTATCTATTTAACATTGTAGGGA
>NZ_VDGG01000092.1 GCF_006861775.1 Psychrobacillus soli
TGAACTGAACCCCGAATAGTAGACACTTTAGAAAAAGTGTAGCTATTCGGGGTTTTTTCTTTTTCAAAACCCCGTTATACTAGAATTTACGAACTTTGAACGGGAGAAATCATTATGAGTAAAATAATTTTTAACGAACATCAACAGCGCTTATTAGAAGCCAATCTAAATGTCGCATCTGTATCTGATCGAGCTATTCAATATACAGTGGAATTTAAAATTAATGCGGTAAAGGAAAATCAAGCAGGAAAAGGTCCTAAACAAATTTTTGAAGAGAATGGTTTTGACTTAGAAATCATCGGATTAAAGAAAGCCCAAAGTGCACTGACTCGTTGGCGCAAAACCTATCAAACAACGGGAGAACAGGGTTTTTTAGAGGAACGTCGAGGAAAAGCAAGCACGGGGCGTCCAAAGATGGAGAATCTCTCAGCGGATAAAAAATTAGAAAAAGCAGAAGCTCGTATTAAGTATTTAGAAGCTGAATTAACGCTATTAAAAAAGCTCGACGAACTGGAAAGGCAGGCGAAGAAGAAACAATTTTAGCACCACACGAAAAATATCAAGCCATCAATGAAGTGATTCGTCAATATCAACTTCAAAATAAAACGAGCTATTTATGCGAGTTAACCGGTGTTAGTCGCAGTGGCTATTATAAATGGCTTCAAACAACGGAAAAGCGAGCGATTTCAGAGGAACAAGATTATCAAGACTATTTATTGGTGAAGTGCGTGTATGATGCACACCGTGGAAAGTCTGGTTACCGTATGCTTTATATGGAACTAGCAGAGCTGTTAGAAGTCCCGATTAACCATAAGAAAATTCTCCGCATTATGCGCAAATACAATTTCTTTGCCAAAGTACGCCGTGCGAATCCATATCGTCAATTGGCGAAAGCGACCCAAGCTCATAAAACGGTACCGAATGTACTCAACCGCCAATTTGATCAAGATGAGCCAGGGAAAGTTCTTTTAACAGATATTACGTATTTACCACACAGAAGTGGGCAAATGGCTTATTTATCTTGTGTAAAAGATGTGGCTACGCGTGAAATTTTGGCGTATGAACTCTCAAACAGCTTGAAGATGGCGATTGTCGAGCGTACCTTACAAAAGCTTGAAGAAGCATTAGTGGGTAACGTCCATCCAGAAGCAATGATTCATTCAGATCAAGGCTTCCATTATACACATCCAGATTATCAAGAACGTGTAAAGGAAATGGGACTGGCACAGTCTATGTCACGTCGTGGAAACTGTTTAGACAACGCACCAATGGAATCGTTTTTTGGTCATTTAAAAGATGAAGTGGATTATAAAGATGCACAAAACCTCGAAGAATTGAAACAGATGATTGGAAATTATATAGACTATTACAACTCAGAACGAAAGCAATGGGATTTAAAAAAGATGGCTCCGGAAGCATACCGAAACCATCTCATCGCAGCCTAAACTGCAAACTCTCTTTTTATTAAACTGTCTACTTTAAAGGGCTCAGTTCA
>NZ_VDGG01000093.1:0-411 GCF_006861775.1 Psychrobacillus soli
CTTTTCTATAAATCTCACGATTGATTCCATCACTCTATTTGCCGCTTTCTCACTCTTCACAAAGATTAAGGCGTCATCAGCGTATCTCACGAATTGGAGTCCTCTACTTTCTAGTTCTTTATCAAGTTCATTTAACATAATATTACTCAAAAGCGGACTGAGGTTTCCTCCTTGCGGAGTTCCAACTGGCGTTTCTTCATATTTCCCATTCACCATGACTCCACTGACTAAGTATTTCCTCATTAGAGAAATGACATCTCCATCATCTATTGTATTAGATATGATTCGCATGAGCTTATCGTGGTGGACTGTATCGAAGAACCTTTCAAGGTCAATGTCCACGACCCATTCGTATCCATCGTTCAGAAATTCCAGACTTTTAATAATGGCCATCTCGCAACTTCTTTTCGG
>NZ_VDGG01000093.1:421-1474 GCF_006861775.1 Psychrobacillus soli
TCTAAAGCCGTAACTGAATTCACTGAACTGCTTTTCAAATATCGGACTGAGTACTTGGTGAATGGCTTGTTGGACTACCCTATCCACTACTGTTGGTATTCCCAATTTGCGCATCTTCCCATTTTCTTTTGGGATTTCCACTCGTAAGGCAGCTTGTGGTTGGTATTTTCTTGTTCTGATGCGCTGCCGTAGCTCATCCTTGTTCTCTCTCAGATATTGTTTCAGTTCATCGACCGTTATTCCATCGACACCACTTGCACCCTTATTTCTATAGACACGCAAGTAGGCATCATTCATGTTTTGATTACTAAGAATCTTTTCTAAAAGTTTCACACTCGTTTCTCCTTTCCTCTCACGTAGTAAATGATATCTCCATTTTGGTTATCCTCTGGGTTACGCTCATACTTTTACCATTAACACATTCGGAGTTCGTCACTTACGCATTCGTGGCGTTGAAACACTATAAATTGTTCAGCCCTTCATGAATTACTTCATTACTATGGCTTCTGCTGACTTCTTNATTTCTATAGACACGCAAGTAGGCATCATTCATGTTTTGATTACTAAGAATCTTTTCTAAAAGTTTCACACTCGTTTCTCCTTTCCTCTCACGTAGTAAATGATATCTCCATTTTGGTTATCCTCTGAGTTACGCTCATACTTTTACCATTAACACATTCGGAGTTCGTCACTTACGCATTCGTGGCGTTGAAACACTATAAATTGTTCAGCCCTTCATGAATTACTTCATTACTATGGCTTCTGCTGACTTCTTGCGATTAACCTTTTCCGACTGTATTTATGTACATCCGCAAGACCTCCCAGGGTAAGACAACTATCTTTCCTCTTTTACTCGCCTGATTTACCCTATCAAGTTACGCACATCTTTTGGACTTTGACTTGTCTTGGAGTCTCATCCCTTTATAGAGCCTTAGTATCAGATTTCTGTTCGTCGAGCCAAGATTTTATTCCACGCTTCCTCCAGCCCTTACCTCACGATAAGTACCTTGCGCTTCCTTAGTGGTTGGTCGATGTGTACCCCCACAGTGGACT
>NZ_VDGG01000094.1 GCF_006861775.1 Psychrobacillus soli
TAAAGTGTACCCTTTGTAAAGGACATTTTTAAAAAAGGTTAGCCTGCTTTAAGAAGATGATCTCTGTATTGTACAGGGGTCATCCTTTTTAAATTCCATTGGTATCTGTAATGATTATAATAGGTCATGTATTGTTTGATTTCACTTTTTAGTTCGTCTAGATTCGTACACGCCTTAATCGAGGCTTCATCTTTAAAATGACCAAAGAAGGATTCTTGAGGAGCGTTATCCCAACAGTTCCCTCGTCTAGACATAGATTGACGTAACCCTAGCTTTTTCACTAACTTTTGGAAGTCAGGGTGTGTATAATGTGTCCCTTGATCTGAGTGAATCATCGAATCTTGTACCTTCTTAAAGTTTCGATTCTTTTTTAGCTTTAGAATGGTGTCTGTAGCTAAGTCCATAGTAATACGATCTGATACATGATAGGCTAAAATTTCATTGGTTGAACTATCTTTAATCGCAGATAAGTAGGCTTTCTGACCTTTGCCGTAAAATAAATAGGTGATATCAGTAAGAAGTACTTTTCCAGGAATACCTTGCTTAAATTCTCTATTCAATAAATTTGGCACGACTCGGTGTTCTTGTGTGGCTTTCATCATCCTTCTATATGGATTTGCCTTTCTAATAGGGCAGGTAATAGCGTACTTTTTCATGATACGTCGAATGCGTTTCAAATTGTAGACAACATTAAATTGACCCGCCAAAGTCATTTTAATTTGACGTGCCCCTTTCTTACGACCTTTGAAATGGAAGGCTTTTAATATGATCTCTTTTACGGTTTCATCCTTTTCATCTTTTTGCTTTCTTTGATTCTTTGACTTCTCAGAGAAATAATTATAGTATCCACTTCGAGAAACCCCAGCTACTTCACATAAGTAACTCACCATAGCTTTAAGTTGAAACTTCTCAAGCACTGAACGGATAAGAATATATTTTTGGTAAGGTGGGACTCCTACTTCTTCAGCCCCCTTTCCACAAAACGGATCTTTTTTAGTAATTCATTTTCTGCTTTTAGTAAGTTAAGTTGGGCTTCCATTCGAGCATATTTCTCATCAATCGATAGTTCATGTTTACGTGGTCTACCTGAGGCTTCGCTTCTTGTGTCTTTTAGACCCAAGACACCATTTTCTCGGTAGGCTTTTCTCCATCTATCCGAAGATGACTGTATTCGCTTTTTACCTATAACCTCAGCGTCAAAACCACATTCTTCAAATATTTGCCTTGGCAGCTTTCCGTTTTCATAGTCTACAATAAAAATTCGTTTAAACTCTTCGGTATAAGTAATTCCTTTTGGACTAACTGATTGAACATAAGGATTCTTTGTTAATAGTCCAATTTCTTTCTCTGTAAAAACTATTTTACTCATAATCTTCCCCTGTATTTTCTTTATTTTTTCTAATTATACAAAAAAGTACCCTATAGGTAGACCTTTTTTTAAGTGTCTACTCTATAGGGTACATTTTA
>NZ_VDGG01000095.1 GCF_006861775.1 Psychrobacillus soli
GCCGGAGTAGCTCAACTGGTAGAGCAACTGACTTGTAATCAGTAGGTTGAGGGTTCAAGTCCTTTCTCCGGCACCATTGTACGAGCCATTAGCTCAGTTGGTAGAGCATCTGACTTTTAATCAGAGGGTCGTAGGTTCGAATCCTACATGGCTCATCACTTTTATGTGAATTATGCATGCGGGTGTGGCGGAACTGGCAGACGCACTAGACTTAGGATCTAGCGCCGCAAGGCGTGGGGGTTCGACTCCCTTCACCCGCACCATTTAATTTAATAACCGAGCGGAAGTAGTTCAGTGGTAGAACACCACCTTGCCAAGGTGGGGGTCGCGAGTTCGAACCTCGTCTTCCGCTCCAAAGATTCATCAAAGTGCCGGGGTGGCGGAACTGGCAGACGCACAGGACTTAAAATCCTGCGGTAGGTGACTACCGTACCGGTTCGATTCCGGTCCTCGGCACCACTTTTATGAAAAATTAGCGCCCGTAGCTCAATTGGATAGAGCGTCTGACTACGGATCAGAAGGTTGTGGGTTCGACTCCTGCCGGGCGCGCCATATATTACGGGAAGTAGCTCAGCTTGGTAGAGCACTTGGTTTGGGACCAAGGGGTCGCAGGTTCGAATCCTGTCTTCCCGACCATTAATTAAATTTCGGGGCCTTAGCTCAGCTGGGAGAGCGCCTGCCTTGCACGCAGGAGGTCAGCGGTTCGATCCCGCTAGGCTCCACCATGAACATTGAAAACTGAACATGCAAAACGTTAAGAAATATAGCTTGAAAGATTAACTTCGGTTATCTAAGCAAGCAAAACAATTTTGACATCATTTAATGATGATGCCAGCAAAACAAAATGAGCTTTTTAAGTTCTCTATTATGGAGAGTTTGATCCTGGCTCAGGACGAACGCTGGCGGCGTGCCTAATACATGC
>NZ_VDGG01000096.1 GCF_006861775.1 Psychrobacillus soli
TCAAAGACGATGAGGTAGATAGGTTCGGGGTGGAAGCGTGGCGACACGTGCAGCTGACGAATACTAATCGATCGAGGACTTAACCAAATGTATTTATCTGTTGAAAATGTCGTTTATCCAGTTTTGAAAGAATAAAATTTTATTAAAAAAACACTTGCAATTTTATACATATGTGTTATAATAGAACTTGTCTTTCAAAAGATTATTCAAGTCTAGTGATGATGGCAAAGAGGTCACACCCGTTCCCATACCGAACACGGAAGTTAAGCTCTTTTGCGCCGATGGTAGTTGGGGGTTTCCCCCTGTGAGAGTAGGACGTCGCTGGGCTTGCAATAAACATACATTAATACCCAGGAGGATTAGCTCAGCTGGGAGAGCATCTGCCTTACAAGCAGAGGGTCGGCGGTTCGAGCCCGTCATCCTCCACCATATTTAATCCATTGCCGGAGTAGCTCAACTGGTAGAGCAACTGACTTGTAATCAGTAGGTTGAGGGTTCAAGTCCTTTCTCCGGCACCATTGTACGAGCCATTAGCTCAGTTGGTAGAGCATCTGACTTTTAATCAGAGG
>NZ_VDGG01000097.1 GCF_006861775.1 Psychrobacillus soli
TGAGGTAGATAGGTTCGGGGTGGAAGCGTGGCGACACGTGCAGCTGACGAATACTAATCGATCGAGGACTTAACCAAATGTATTTATTTGTTTGAAAATGTCGTTTATCCAGTTTTGAAAGAATAAATTTTTATAAAAAAACACTTGAAATTTTCTACAAAGCTGTTATAATAAAACTTGTCTTTCAAATAATTATACAAGTCTAGTGATGAAGGCGAAGAGGTCACACCCGTTCCCATACCGAACACGGAAGTTAAGCTCTTCAGCGCCGATGGTAGTTGGGGGTTTCCCCCTGTGAGAGTAGGACGTCGCTGGGCTTGCAATAACTATACATAAATACCCAGGAGGATTAGCTCAGCTGGGAGAGCATCTGCCTTACAAGCAGAGGGTCGGCGGTTCGAGCCCGTCATCCTCCACCATATTTAATCCATCGCCGGAGTAGCTCAACTGGTAGAGCAACTGACTTGTAATCAGTAGGTTGAGGGTTCAAGTCCTTTCTCCGGCACCATTGTACGAGCCATTAGCTCAGTTGGTAGAGCATCTGACTTTTAATCAGAGG
>NZ_VDGG01000098.1 GCF_006861775.1 Psychrobacillus soli
TAAATGAAAAAGGCGAGGAACTTGAACAAGCCGACTTAAATGGAAAAGAGCTAGTTGTATTTTATACGGTTTCCACTAGAAGTATTCCTGCACAAACAACACCAAGTAAAATCATAACAATTGGCGAATTTCCGACAGAGGACACAACGAATTTCATGAAATCCTCCGGGAAGATCAAAGAGGTTGCTTCAAAAGATGGGAAAGTAACGCTCACAGTAGAAACGGAAGAAAAAGAACCACAAACGACTATTTTTACNGACTATTTTTACTATCAATAACGAAACACTGGCATTTAACAGCGGAACTACAAAAGCAGTTCAAAAGGAATCCTTTCAAAAAGGGCAACGCATAGACGCATACTATGATAAAAACAAGCCAATGATTATGATTTATCCAGCACAAATATCGCCAGAACTAGTAATTGTTCATGACGAAGAAAAGATGGGTTCTGTTAAAGTATCTAAGTTTGACG
>NZ_VDGG01000099.1 GCF_006861775.1 Psychrobacillus soli
CCTCTGCTTTAGAACATTATCTAAAGGTACACACTGTAATATAAATTGAACCGCCGTATACGGAACCGTATGTACGGTGGTGTGAGAGGGGCGGAAATAATTAAATTATTTTCCCTCTACTCGATTGAGAAGTCATGTAAGTTTTTACCGCTTAAGAAACTTTAAAAGTTTTTGATATGTGTATAACTTTTTTAGTAACATAAGGTTGGCATTTATTGTTTGGAACGTAGTATAGGTATACTGCGTGGTAAAAGAGCTATTAGGTGTTCGCTGGGATTTTCGCTGCAGTCGAACGCTTTACGCCGGGTGAGCGATGAGCCATCCCCGCCGCTTAGGCGTCGTAGGGATGTCTCATTTGCTCACTCATCCGGCAGGAGTCGTCGCCTACAGCGAAAATCCCAGCGAACACTTTATTCAACGCCCTACCACGCAGTATATTAATAATGCGTCGTAATCATTGTCGTCTCACT